>NZ_JBFAEA010000017.1:0-81759 GCF_040641675.1 Streptomyces sp. NPDC020742 | reverse complement strand
CCAACCAACGAGAACCCTCTACTTACGCCACATTGACTCTCCCCCAGACTTCGCCCGGGGGCACCCCCAACCAACGAGAACCCTCTACTTACGCCACATTGACTCGTTGGCCGGGCGGTGCTGCCTCCAGCCAGGCCAGGAAGCCGGTGAGGGCGTCCTCACTCATCGCCAGCTCCAGGCGGGTGCCGCGGTGCCGGCAGGCCAGCACGAGGGAGTCGGAGAGCAGCGCCAGCTCCTCCTCGCCCTGCGGGGTGCGGCGTTCCAGGACCTCGATGGCGGAACGCTCCAGCAGACGGCGGGGCCGGGGGGCGTAGGAGAACACCCGGAACCACTCGACCCGGTCTCCGTCATAGCGCGCCACACCGTAGATCCAGCCCTTGCCGCTGGGCTCGTTCTCCGCCACGTTCCAGCGCAGGCTGCAGTCGAAGGTGCCGCCGGACCGCTGGATCAGCCGCCGCCTCAGGCCGAAGACGAACAGCCCCAGCAGCACCAGCACCACGACCGCGCCGCTCACGGACAGAGCGAGGACCATGTCGACCGACCTCCTCGCCTCGATGGGGTCCCCCCGCGCCGTTCGGGCGTGGGGGCGGGACACGCACCTGCATTGCCTCAGCCGCGGACCGCTCCGGAGAACCGGGCAGCCCGCGGCTGAGGATCGATCTCGTCGGCGACGGGGCTCAGTGAACGCCCGTCACCGCACGCAGCCGGACATCGGCGCGACGCTCGGCGGCCGCGTCAGCGTCCGACTTCGCTCGCTCCAGGGCCCGCTCCGCGCGCTGGACATCGATCTCGTCCGACAGCTCGGCGATCTCCGCGAGCAGAGACAGCTTGTTGTCGGCGAACGAAATGAAGCCGCCGTGCACGGCGGCGACGACGGTGCCGTCCCCGCTCTCGCCGGTCGTACGAATCGTCACCGGGCCCGACTGCAGCACGCCGAGCAGCGGCTGGTGTCCGGGCATGACGCCGATGTCGCCCGACGAGGTGCGCGCGACGACCAGGCTGGCCTCGCCGGACCAGACCTGACGGTCCGCGGCGACCAACTCGACGTGCAGCTCAGCCACGATGGCTCCTCGGGTCTCCACCTGCCTGGTGTGGCAGATGTTGGGTCAAATACTAGTGGTCGTACGGGCCGGGGGCGGCCAGGGCCGCCCCCGGTGCCGGCGCCGGGGTCAGGAGACGCCCAGCTCCTTGGCGTTGTTCTTGAGGTCCTCAAGACCACCGCACATGAAGAAGGCCTGCTCCGGGTAGTGGTCGAACTCGCCGTCGGCGATCGCGTTGAAGGCCGCGATCGACTCGTCCAGCGGCACGTCCGAGCCGTCCACACCGGTGAACTGCTTGGCCACGTGGGTGTTCTGCGACAGGAACCGCTCGATACGCCGGGCGCGGTAGACCGTGAGCCGGTCCTCCTCGCCGAGCTCGTCCATACCCAGAATCGAGATGATGTCCTGGAGGTCCTTGTACTTCTGCAGGATCGTCTTGACGCGCGAGGCGCAGTCGTAGTGGTCCTGCGAGATGTAGCGGGGGTCCAGGATCCGGGACGTCGAGTCCAGCGGGTCCACCGCCGGGTAGATGCCCTTCTCCGAGATCGGACGCGACAGAACGGTGGTCGCGTCCAGGTGGGCGAAGGTGGTGGCCGGCGCCGGGTCGGTCAGGTCGTCCGCGGGCACGTAGATCGCCTGCATGGAGGTGATCGAGTGACCACGGGTCGAGGTGATGCGCTCCTGGAGGAGACCCATCTCGTCGGCCAGGTTCGGCTGGTAACCCACCGCGGAGGGCATACGGCCGAGCAGGGTCGACACCTCGGAACCCGCCTGGGTGTACCGGAAGATGTTGTCGATGAAGAAGAGCACGTCCTGCTTCTGCACATCGCGGAAGTACTCCGCCATGGTCAGACCGGCCAGGGCGACCCGCAGACGGGTGCCCGGCGGCTCGTCCATCTGACCGAAGACCAGCGCGGTCTTGTCGATGACGCCGGAGTCCGTCATCTCCTCGATCAGGTCGTTGCCCTCACGGGTGCGCTCGCCGACACCGGCGAACACCGACACACCGTCGTGGTTGTTGGCCACGCGGTAGATCATTTCCTGGATCAGAACGGTCTTGCCGACACCGGCACCACCGAACAGACCGATCTTGCCGCCCTTGACGTACGGGGTCAGCAGGTCGATGACCTTGATGCCGGTCTCGAACATCTCGGTCTTGGACTCGAGCTGGTCGAAGGTCGGGGCCTTGCGGTGGATCGCCCAGCGCTCGGTGACCTCGGACGCCGCCTCCGGCTTGTTCAGGATCTCACCGAGGGTGTTGAACACCTTGCCCTTGGTGATGTCGCCGACGGGGACGGTGATGCCCGTGCCGGTGTCGGTCACCGGGGCCTGGCGGACCAGACCGTCGGTGGGCTGCATCGAAATCGCGCGGACCAGGCCCTCACCCAGGTGCTGGGCGACCTCAAGGGTCAGGGTCTTCTTCTTGCCGGCGTCGGCCGGGTCAGAGACCTCGACGGTCAGCGCGTTGTAGATCTCCGGCATCGCGTCGACGGGGAACTCCACGTCGACGACCGGGCCGATGACCCGGGCGACGCGGCCCGTTGCCGTGGCCGTTTCAACAGTGGTGGTCATAGTGGTCAGTCACTCCCCGCGGTCGCGTCGGCCAGAGCACTGGCGCCACCGACGATCTCGCTGATTTCCTGGGTGATTTCGGCCTGTCGGGCCTCATTGGCAAGCCGCGAGAGCGACTTGATGAGCTCTTCTGCGTTGTCGGTCGCCGACTTCATCGCACGACGCGTGGCGGCGTGCTTGGAGGCGGCGGCCTGCAGGAGCGCGTTGTAGATCCGCGACTCGACATACCGCGGAAGCAGGGCGTCCAGGACGTCCTCGGCCGACGGCTCGAAGTCGAACAGCGGAAGGATCTCGCCCTTGGCCGTCTCCTCGGACTCCGCCACCGCCTTGTCGAGGCTGAGCGGCAGCAGCCGGTCGTCGATCGCCGTCTGCGTCATCATCGAGATGAACTCGGTGGTGACGATGTGGAGTTCGTCCACCCCGCCCTCGGCGGTGTCCTGCTGGACGGCGTCGATGAGCGGTGCGGCGATCGCCTTGGCGTCCCCGTACGTCGGGTTGTCGGTGAAGCCGGTCCACGACTCCACGACCTTGCGCTCGCGGAAGCTGTAGTACGACACACCCTTGCGGCCGACGATGTAGGCGTCGACCTCCTTGCCCTCGGCCTTGAGCCGCTCGGTGAGCTGCTCCGCGGCCTTGATGACGTTGGAGGAGTAGCCGCCGGCCAGACCGCGGTCGCTCGTGATGAGCAGCAGGGCGGCCCGCGAGGGCTTCTCCGCCTCGGTCGTCAGCGGGTGCTGGGTGTTCGAGCCCGTGGCAACCGCTGTCACCGCGCGGGTCAGTTCACTCGCGTACGGCGTCGACGCCGCCACCTGGCGCTGCGCCTTGACGACGCGCGAGGCGGCGATCATCTCCATCGCCTTGGTGATCTTCTTGGTCGCGGTGACGGAGCGGATGCGACGCTTGTAGACCCGGAGCTTGGCTCCCATGGATCAGGTCCCTTCCGTCGTCACTTGCTGGTGCCGGCCGGGGCGTCCTCGCCGAGCAGCTTGCCGTCCGAGGTCTCGAACTGCCGCTTGAAGCCGTCGACGGCCTCGGCGATCGCACCGATGGTGTCGTCGGACATCTTGGCGCCCTCGCGGATGCTGGTCAGCAGGTCCTTCTTCTCCCGGTGGAGGTGGTCGAGGAGCTCCCGCTCGAAGCGGCGGATGTCCTCGACCGGGACGTCGTCCATCTTGCCGTTGGTGCCGGCCCAGATGGAGACGACCTGGTCCTCGGTGGCGTACGGGCTGTACTGCGGCTGCTTGAGCAGCTCGGTCATCCGCTTGCCGCGCTCCAGCTGCGCCTTGGAGGCCGCGTCCAGGTCGGAACCGAAGGCGGCGAACGCCTCCAGCTCGCGGTACTGGGCGAGGTCCACACGGAGGCGGCCGGAAACCTGGCGCATCGCCTTGTGCTGGGCGGAACCACCGACACGGGAGACGGAGATACCGACGTTCAGCGCGGGACGCTGGTTGGCGTTGAAGAGGTCCGACTCCAGGAAGCACTGGCCGTCGGTGATGGAGATGACGTTGGTCGGGATGAACGCCGACACGTCGTTCGCCTTGGTCTCGACGATCGGCAGACCGGTCATCGAGCCGGCGCCCATCTCGTCGGAGAGCTTGGCGCAGCGCTCCAGCAGACGCGAGTGCAGGTAGAAGACGTCGCCCGGGTAGGCCTCACGGCCCGGCGGACGGCGCAGCAGCAGGGACACGGCGCGGTAGGCGTCGGCCTGCTTCGAGAGGTCGTCGAAGATGATCAGGACGTGCTTGCCCTGGTACATCCAGTGCTGGCCGATGGCCGAGCCGGTGTAGGGCGCCAGGTACTTGAAGCCCGCCGGGTCGGACGCCGGGGCGGCGACGATGGTGGTGTACTCCAGGGCGCCGGCCTCCTCCAGCGCACCGCGCACGGACGCGATGGTGGAGCCCTTCTGGCCGATGGCGACGTAGATGCAGCGGACCTGCTTCTTCGGGTCGCCCGAGCGCCAGTTGTCGCGCTGGTTGATGATCGTGTCGACGGCCAGGGCGGTCTTGCCGGTCTGGCGGTCACCGATGATCAGCTGACGCTGGCCACGGCCGATCGGCACCATGGAGTCGACGGCCTTGTAGCCGGTCTCCATGGGCTCGTGGACCGACTTACGGACCATGACGCCCGGGGCCTGCAGCTCCAGGGCGCGGCGGCCCTCGGACTCGATCTCGCCGAGGCCGTCGATCGGGTTGCCCAGCGGGTCGACGACGCGGCCGAGGTAGCCCTCGCCCACGGCGACCGAGAGCACCTCACCGGTGCGCTGCACCGGCTGGCCCTCCTCGATGCCGCTGAACTCACCGAGGACCACCGCACCGATCTCGCGCTCTTCCAGGTTCAGCGCAAGACCGAGCGTGCCGTCCTCGAACTTCAGCAGCTCGTTCGCCATCGCCGAGGGAAGGCCCTCGACCTTCGCGATGCCGTCTCCGGCCTCGCTTACCGTGCCGACCTCCTCGCGCGAGGCCGCGTCCGGCTTGTACGCCTGGACGAAGTTCTCCAGCGCGTCCCGGATCTCCTCCGGCCGGATCGTGAGCTCCGCCATCTGGGTTCCCTGCTCTCCTTGTTGGGCCCGAAGTTACTTGCGGGTGTCTGGGGGGCTGTCCCCCAGGGGGTTTCCGCTTACGGCCCAACTCGGGCCGCCGTCATGCTGGTGCTGGTCCCCGGGGTTCTTCCGGACCGCAGCCGGACCTCTCGGTCCGGCCGGCTGGTCCGGTGTCTGTCCGCCGGTTGTGCAGCTCTTGAGTTGGTGGCTGGGTCAGCCGGCCATCCGCCGGGACGCCTCTTCGAGGCGCGCCGCGATGGTCCCGTTGATGACCTCGTCGCCGATCCGGACCTGCACACCGCCGAGGACCTCGGGGTCCACGTCGACGTTCAGGTGGATCTGCCGGCCGTACAGCGCGGCCAGGGAGGCGCTCAGCCGCTCCCGCTGCCCTTCGCTGAGGGGCACCGCGGAGGTGACCACCGCGACCACGCGGTCCCGGCGGTGCGCCGCCAGCTTGGAGAGGGCGTCGAGCCCCGCTTCCAGGCTACGGCTCCGCGGCTGTGCGACAAGACGGATCACGATCCGCTCGGTGACCGGGTTGGCCCGGCCGCCCAGCAGCGAGTGCAGCAGCTCCGTCTTGGCCGGAACGGCCGCGTTCCGGTCGGTCAGCGCCCGGCGCAGCTCGCCGTTGGAGCTGACGATCCGGCCGAACCGGAACAGCTCGTCCTCGACGTCGTCGAGCGCACCGGTGCGCTGGGCCGCGGCGAGGTCGGCGCTGTAGGACAGCTCCTCGATCGCGTCCGCCAGGTCACGCGAGCGCGACCAGCGGGAGCGGACCATGCCGGTGAGCAGATCGGCGGCGGGGCCGCCGATCCGGCTGCCGAACAGCCGCTGCGCCAGTTCGGCCCGCGCCTCGCCGGCCTGCGCCGGGTCGGTCAGGACCCGACGCAGCGACACCTCGCGGTCGAGCAGAGCGGTGACGGCAGCCAGCTCCTCGGCGAGCTTCGCCGCGTCGACGGCCGTGTCGTCCGTCAGCGCGTCGAGGCGCTCGCGTGCGGAGGCGAGTGCCTCGCGGCTCGCTCCGTTCATCGGCCGGCCTCAGCCTTCGTCGCGTCCGACGCCGCCTTGGACTCGAGCTCGTCGAGGAAGCGGTCGATGGTCCGGCTCTGCCGGGCGTGGTCCTCCAGGGACTCGCCGACGAGCTTGCCGGCCAGGTCGGTGGCGAGCGTGCCCACGTCCTGACGCAGCGACTGCGCAGCCTGCTTACGGTCCGCCTCGATCTGGGCGTGACCGGCAGCGATGATCTCCTCACGCTGCCGCTGGCCCTCGGCGCGCATCTCAGCGATGAGCGTCGCGCCCTGCTCCTGCGCCTCCTGACGCAGACGCGCGGCCTCGTGGCGGGCGTCGGCCAGCTGTGCCCGGTAGTCCGCGAGCACCTGCTGGGCCTCGACCTGAAGCGCTTCGGCCTTTTCCATCCGGCCTTCGATCTGCTTCCGGCGCTCGTCCAGAACCTTGTTGATGTTCGGGAGGAGCTTCTTGGCGAGGATGCCGAAGACGATGAAGAAAGCGATCAGGCCGATGACCAGCTCTGGAATCGGCGGGATCAGGGGGTTCTCGGGAACCTCCGCCGCCATGGGGACCAGGGCGTTCACATCAGTGCCTTCCGTCTGAGGGGGTGTCGAGGGTTTCGTTTACTTGAAAACGAAGCCCATGACGATGCCGATGAGGGCGAGCGCCTCACAGAAGGCGAAACCCATGATCTGGTTGGTGCGGATCAGACCGGCGGCCTCGGGCTGGCGGGCCAGGGCCTGGGTGCCGTTACCGAAGATGATGCCGACGCCGACGCCAGGGCCGATGGCAGCAAGGCCGTAGCCAATCGCGCTGGCGCTGCCGGTGAAGGCGTTCGCGGAGGCGAGGTTGACGGTCTCGAGAGCAGCGGACATGCCGTTACTTCCTTCTCATTTCACGGACCGGTGGGGGTTGGCCACCGGACAGCTGTTGGGTGCGGGGAGACGGGCGCTCAGTGGTGCTCGGCGAGCGCGCCCTGGACGTAGTTGCAGGCCAGGAGGACGAAGACGTACGCCTGGACCGCCTGGATGAAGAGCTCGAAGGCCGTCATCGCGAGGGTCATCAGGAACGAGGCGCCTGCGTAGACGTAACCGACGCCGTTCAGCAGGTACCAGCTGGCGATGGTGAACATCAGGATCAGCAGGTGGCCGGCGAACATGTTCGCGAAGAGCCGGACCGCGTGGGTGAACGGGCGGATGATCATGTTCGAGAGGAACTCGATGACCACGATCAGCGGCAGCACCCAGCCGAGCGACTTGTCATAGCCGGTGATGTTCTTCAGGCCGCCGACGAAGCCGTGCTTCTTGAAGGTCAGGTAGACCCACAGGATGTAGACGATCGCCGCGAGACCGACGGGGAAGGCGATGACCGACGTGACCGGGAAGGCGGCGACCGGAATGATCGACCAGATGTTCATGATCCACACGAAGAAGAACAGCGAGACCATGAAGGGGACGTACTTGTCGCCCTCCTTCTTCCCGAGCGCGTCATAGACGAGTCCGCGGCGTACGAAGTCGTAACCCGCCTCGCCGACCATCTGCAGCTTTCCGGGAACCACCTTCGCCTTGCCGAATGCGGCCCAGAAAAAGCCGACCACCACGACCGTGCTGAGCAGCGCCAGCAGCATCGGCTTGTTGAACTCGTAGCCGCCGATCGTGAACAGCGGCTTGAAGACGAAGTTATGGAGCCCGGGAGCGTCGAAGCCGCACCCGGAAAAGATGTGGCAGTCGGCCTCGAAGGCGAGCATCGTGTCAGCACTCACCGCGAGCTCCTTCAGCGTGGCGCATGGGTACGGCAACCTCGTTGTGTCGGCGCGGCGTTGAGCCACGGAGCGGCACTGGACTGGTCTTACGGATTAGGGGGCGGCTGGCCGGCGCTGGGCCGGACCGGATCGCAGGCATCGGCCGCGAGATCATCCCGTCCCGTCCCGCGGAACTCGGGAGCTCAGCCGCCTGCGCCAACTGTGCCGCAGTTGGCACCGGACGATAGCAGGCCCGCATGAGGGCATTTATCTCGGCCCTACGTGTCACGTCGGCGACCCCGCCGTCTCCGCCTTCTGCGACTCGGCGGAGTCGGGGTCCACGTACAGAATCTTTGCCTTCATATGGCCGCGGGTCTGCGCCGCGATCCACACGAGGGTGGCACCGAGCAGCGTGAACGCAAATGCCTTGGTGTCGAACAGCGTTGTGTCCTTGAAGGCGAGCAGGAAGAACAGCACGAACAGGATCTGCGTCGTGTAGAGCAGCAGCCCCATCATCTGGAACAGCTGCGGGAGGTTCCTCGCGGTCTTCTGCAGGACGAGCAGGCCGGCCCCCATCACGAGCACCACCAGGGCAGTGCCGATGACGGCGCCGATCGCTCCCGTCGCGCCGGCGACCACTGCGCTCACGGCAACGGCGATGGCGCCGAGGGCGAGCGTGGGCACAACGGCGTGAAGGAGTAGTCGGGCGTCATGTGACTGCATGGCGGCGCTCCGGCAAAAGGTGGGGGCGTTGTCGTCAGGGACGAGCGTAGACCCGGCCTGAGGCGTTACCTGCGGCCCAAGGACAGTCGCACTACGGTCCTTCGGCTCTGTCGCCGGGTTTCGTGAACGGTATCACAAACTATTTGATGAGGTCTTTACCTGGTTCGTGTGGACCCTGTCACACCTGAGCGTGAACCTGCGCGTTGGTGCACTGACCCGAGGCCTTTTGTCTGGTATGGGGTCAACAAGCCCGATTTCCACGCCCCGTTCGAGGGACTGAACCTCGGGATCAGTGGTGACTGTCCGCCCGTCGGCGGTCCACGAAGCGTGACCGGTCGCCGATCGCGGTGGCCCCGTTGATGCCCGCCGGGACCGGTTCGTGCTCCTCCTCGGCCGCCGCCTCGGCACCCTCACCGCCGCCCGCCGGCACCCCCGCCAGGACCGTACGGGCGACCCTCCGGTAGCGCGGCGGAACCATCCGCTCCGCCCAGCGCGGTGCCCGCGGCGTGAAGCGCGGCAGCAGGAGCAGCACCAGCCCCACCGCGCTCAGCAGCACGATGCCCAGCACGATCCACATGCTGGCGTTGTTCGCGGAGTAGGCGACCGCGCCGAAGGCGATCAGCGCCGACCAGAAGTACATGATCAGCACCGCCCGGCTGTGCGAGTGCCCGATCTCCAGCAGCCGGTGGTGGAGGTGGCCGCGGTCGGCGGCGAACGGCGACTGGCCCTGCCAGGTGCGGCGGACGATCGCCAGGATCAGGTCGGCGACCGGCACCGCGATGATCGTCAGCGGCAGCAGCAGCGGGATGTAGACCGGCACCATCGCGTGGGTCGCCTCACGCAGACCGCCCGCCTTCACATTGAGCAGGTCCGGGTCGACCTGGCCGGTCACCGAGACCGCGCCGGCCGCCATCACCAGGCCGATCAGCATCGAGCCGGAGTCGCCCATGAAGATCCGCGCGGGGTGCATGTTGTGCGGCAGGAAGCCCAGGCACATGCCCATCAGGACGACCGAGAACAGCGTTGCGGGCGCGGCGGCCTCGATGCCGTAGCCGAACCACATCCGGTAGGCGTACATGAAGAACGCCGCGGCGGCGATGCACACCATGCCGGAGGCCAGCCCGTCCAGGCCGTCGACGAAGTTCACCGCGTTGATGGTGATCACCACTAGCGCGACGGTGAGCAGGGTGCCCTGCATCGGGGTCAGCGAGACCGTGCCGACGCCGGGGATCGGGATCCACAGGATCGTCAGGCCCTGGAGGACCATCACGCCGGCGGCGATCATCTGGCCGCCCAGCTTGACCAGCGCGTCCACGCCCCACTTGTCGTCCAGCACGCCGAGGATCCAGATCAGCGCGGCACCCGACAACAGCGCCCGTGGCTCGTTGGAGCTGGCGAAGACGCTCTTGAGGTTGGTCAGGTGCGAGGCGACCAGCAGACCGGCGCACAGCCCGCCGAACATGGCGATCCCGCCGAGCCGTGGAGTCGGCTCGCGGTGCACATCACGCGCGCGGATCTCCGGCATCGCGCCGGCCGCGATCGCGAACTTCCGCACCGGCCCGGTCAGGAGATAGGTGACCGCGGCCGTGACGCACAGCGTCAGCAGGTATTCACGCACGGGCTGCCCCAGAGGTATAGCTGGCCATCACAGCCCCACACCCTATGCGTGTCGACCCCCTGGCCGTGAATACAGGTGAACACGGAGAAGGACGCCCCCCGCCGGCAGACGGTTCCCGGCCTCACCCGAGGTCGGGACAAGCCGGATATGGCGGGAAGCCGTGGACCAGCGCGATCGTCCGGGAGCGGGCCGTGCCCTCCTGCCGCAGCGCCGCCGCGATCACCTCCGCGATCCGGCGCATCTCCACCTCGCCCATCCCCTGCGTGGTCACCGCCGCGGTGCCCAACCGGATCCCGGTCCGGCGGTCCGGGCCCGCACCGGCGCAGGGCAGCGCGCAGGTGTCCAGGACGATCCCGGCCGCCGCCAGCCGGCCCCGCGCGGTGCGCGCGTCCAGCCCGAGGGGCGCGGTGTCGGCGGTGATCAGGTGGGTGTCGGTACCGCCGGTGGTGATCGTCAGCCCCTGTCCGGCCAGCGCCGTGGCGAGCGCGGCGGCGTTGGCGGTGACCTGGCGGGCGTATGCGGCGAAGGCGGGCGTGGCGGCCTCCGCGAAGGCGACGGCCTTGGCGGCGACCGCGTTCATCTGCGCGCCCCCCTGGGTGAAGGGGAACACCGCGCGGTCGATCCGCTCGGCCAGCTTCGCGCCGCAGAGGATCAGCCCGCCGCGCGGCCCGCGCAGCACCTTGTGGGTGGTGCCGCACACCACATGGGCGTACGGGACCGGGCTGGGCGCCGCTCCCCCGGCGATCAGGCCGAGCGGGTGCGCGACGTCGGCGATCAGGTACGCGCCGGTCTCGTCGGCGATGTCGCGGAAGGCGGCGTAGTCGATGTGCCGGGGGTAGGAGATCGAGCCGCAGACGATCGCCTTGGGGCGACGGGCGCGGGCCAGGTCGCGGATCGCGTCGTAGTCCAGCAGCCCGGTCTCCTCGTCGACGCCGTAGCCGGCGAAGTCGAACCAGCGGCCGGAGAAGTTGGCGGGCGAGCCGTGGGTGAGGTGACCGCCGTGCGGCAGCGACATGGCCAGCACGGTGTCACCGGGACGCAGCAGGGCGGCGTAGGCGGCCAGCACGGCCGAAGAGCCGGAATGGGCCTGAACATTGGCGTGTTCGGCACCGAAGAGGGCCTTGGCGCGCTCCACCGCGATCCGCTCGGCGAGGTCGACGATCTCGCAGCCGCCGTGGTGCCGGGCACCCGGGTAGCCCTCGGCGTACTTGTTGCCCAGCGGGGAGCCCAGGGCGGCCAGCACGGCCGGTGAGGTGAAGTTCTCCGCGGCGATCAGCTGGAGCCCGTCGCACTGGCGGGCGCTCTCGCCGAGCAGTACGCCGGCGATCTCGGGGTCCTGGCGCAGCAGCGCGGCGAAGTCCGGTGCGCCGGCCGGTGCGGTGACGCCCTCCGGGGCGGCCGCCCGGGCCCGCTCCCCGATCGCCTCGGGCTCACCGGCTGCGGTGCCGGCGGCGGACTCGGCGGCCGGGGCACGGCCGGCCGGTGACTCGCTGCGGGGTGACGCGGTGGTGGCGGGCATCGCTGGCTCCGGGCCTCGTACGGGACGTAGTCCCAATGTAGGCGCGCCGGGGCGATCGAGCGCGGTGTGCGGTCCGCCCGGGGCCCGCAGGGCGCCACAGCGGCGCCCAGGGGCCCGCTACGCCCGTGCGGGGACCCCCGTCAGGGCCGTCACGACCGGGTCCAGCGCCTGGTTGATCTCGTCGCCGATGGAGCGGAAGAACGTGATGGGCGCCCCGTAGGGGTCGTAGACCTCGTCGGACTCCGGGTTGGGCGCGAGCAGCCAGCCGCGCAGCGCCGCGGCGGCCCCCACCAGTGCGCGGGCCCGCTCGACCAGCCCGCCGTCGGGGCGGGTCGGGTCGGGGTGGGGCAGGGTGGCGGGGTCTATGGCCCGCACCAGCCGGTTGAACTCCTTGAGGGTGAAGGTGCGCAGGCCCGCGGAGTGGCCCATGGAGATGACCTGGGCGCGGTGGTCGCGGGTGGCGGTGAGCACCAGGTCGGCCCGGATGACGTGCTCGTCGAGCAGCTCGCGGCCGAGGAAGCCGGCCGGGTCGGCGCCGTAGTCGGTGAGCACCGTCGCGGCGTGCGCCTCCATCGGGGCGCCCTCATGACCCCAGGTGCCGGCGCTCTCCACGACCAGCCCGCCGCTGTGGGACCCGCCGAGCCGCCGCTGGAGGGCATGCCGGTGCAGCCGCTCGGTGATCGGCGAGCGGCAGACGTTGCCAGTGCTGACGTGCAGGATCCGGAAGTACGGGACGGACGGTGTGGGGGGATACGGGACGGGCTGCGCGTGCGGCACCGGAGGAAGAGGGGTGTCGTCGCCGGGTTCCGCTATGCCGCGCCCCAGGGGCGCCATCAATTGGCCACCTCGAGCTCGGGTACCACCTTGCGCAGCTCCTCCGCGCTGAGCGCGCCCTCGCGCAGCAGCACCGGGGTCCTGCCGGTGACGTCGACGATCGAGGACGGCACGGCGGCGGGCGTGGGGCCGCCGTCGAGGTAGACCGAGACCGAGTCGCCCAGCATCTCCTGGGCGGCGTCGCAGTCCTGCGGGGAGGGGTGGCCGGTCAGGTTGGCGCTGGAGACGGCCATCGGGCCGAACTCGGTCAGCAGCTCGATCGCGACGGGGTGCAGCGGCATCCGCACCGCGACCGTGCCCCGGGTCTCGCCCAGGTCCCAGGTCAGCGACGGCTGGTGCTTGGCGACGAGGGTGAGCGCGCCGGGCCAGAAGGCGTCGACCAGCTCCCAGGCCTGCTCGGAGAAGTCGGTGACCAGCCCGTGCAGGGTGTTGGGGGACCCGACGAGGACCGGGGAGGGCATCCCGCGGCCGCGGCCCTTGGCCTCCAGCAGGTCGGCGACGGCCTCGGCACTGAAGGCGTCCGCACCGACGCCGTAGACGGTGTCGGTCGGCAGCACGACCAGCTCACCGCGGCGGACGGCCGAGGCGGCCTCGCGCAGACCGGTGGCGCGGTCGGTCGCGTCGCTGCAGTCGTATCGCCGTGCCATTACGGGACCTCCTCGTGCGGAACGAATACTTCGGATGCATCGGCTGCATCGGGCCTGCGGGCGGGACGCGTCATGGCGTCGCCCGGCGCGCGGTGGCGAAGCGGGGCCGCTTGTTGAGGTCGGGGTGGTCGGCCGCATCGGCCCAGCCCCGCTCCTCGGTGAAGATCCACGGCACCTGTCCGCCCTGGGTGTCGGCGTGCTCGATGACGACCACACCACCGGGCCGCAGCAGGCGGTGTGCGGTCCGCTCGATGCCGCGGATGGTGTCCAGGCCGTCCTGTCCCGAGAACAGCGCCAACTCGGGGTCGTGGTCGCGCGCCTCGGGGGCGACGTACTCCCACTCGGTCAGCGGGATGTACGGCGGGTTGGAGACGACCAGGTCGACCTGCCCGTCCAGTTCGGGAAGCGCGGTCAGCGCGTCGCCGTGATGGAGAACGACGCGGGACCCCTCGACGTTCTTGCGGGCGTACTCCAGGGCGTCGTCGGACAGCTCCACGGCGTGCACCCGCGAGCGCGGCACCTCCTGGGCCAGGGCCAGTGCGATGGCGCCCGAACCGGTGCACAGGTCGACGATCAGCGGCTCGACGACGTCCATGGCCCGTACCGCGTCTATCGCCCAGCCGACCACCGACTCGGTCTCCGGGCGGGGCACGAACACCCCTGGCCCCACGGTGAGTTCGAGGTAGCGGAAGAACGCCCGGCCGGTGATGTGCTGGAGCGGTTCACGGGCCTCGCGGCGGGCGATCGCCTCCCAGTAGCGGGCGTCGAAGTCGGCGTCGCGGACCGTGTGCAGCTCGCTCCGCTTGACGCCGTGCACATGCGCGGCGAGCTCCTCGGCGTCGAAGCGGGGTGAGGGCACGCCGGCGTCGGCCAGCCGCTGGGTGGCCTGGGCCACCTCGGCAAGCAGCAGGTTCACTGATCCTCCAGCCGGTACGTACAGGGTCGAGCGGGTCGTGCGGGGCCGTGCGGGCCTACTGGGCGGCGGCGAGCTTGGCCGCCGAGTCGGCGTCGACGCACGCCTGGATGACCGGGTCCAGCTCGCCGTCGAGCACCTGGTCCAAGTTGTACGCCTTGAAGCCGACCCGGTGGTCCGAAATGCGGTTCTCGGGGAAGTTGTACGTGCGGATGCGCTCCGAGCGGTCGACGGTGCGGACCTGGCTGCGCCGGGCGTCGGACGCCTCGCGCTCGGCCTCCTCCTGGGCGGCGGCCAGCAGCCGGGAGCGCAGGATGCGCAGCGCCTGCTCCTTGTTCTGGAGCTGGCTCTTCTCGTTCTGGCAGGAGACGACGATGCCGGTGGGCAGGTGGGTGATGCGCACCGCGGAGTCGGTGGTGTTGACGGACTGGCCGCCGGGCCCCGAGGAGCGGTAGACGTCGATCCGCAGGTCGTTGGCCTGGATCTCGACCTCGACCTCCTCGGCCTCGGGCGTGACCAGCACACCGGCCGCGGAGGTGTGGATCCGGCCCTGCGATTCGGTGGCGGGCACCCGCTGGACGCGGTGCACCCCGCCCTCGTACTTCAGCCGGGCCCAGACGCCCTGCCCGGGCTCGGTGGCGCCGCCCCCGCCCTTGGTCTTCACGGCGACCTGGACGTCCTTGTAGCCGCCGAGGTCGGACTCGTTGGCGTCGAGGATCTCGGTCTTCCAGCCGACCCGCTCGGCGTAGCGCAGGTACATCCGCAGCAGGTCGCCGGCGAACAGCGCGGACTCCTCGCCGCCCTCGCCGGCCTTGACCTCGAGGATGACGTCCTTGTCGTCGCTGGGGTCGCGCGGGACGAGCAGCAGCCGCAGCTTCTCGGTCAGTTCCTCGCGGCGGGCGTCGAGCTCCTTGACCTCGTCGGCGAAGTCCGGGTCGTCCTGGCTGAGTTCCCGGGCGGTCTCCAGGTCGTCGCCGGCCTGCTTCCAGTCGCGGTAGGTCGCGATGATCGGAGACAGCTCGGCGTAGCGCTTGTTGAGCCGCATGGCCTCGCGCTGGTCGGCGTGGACCGCGGGGTCGGCCAGCCGCTTCTCGAGATCGGCGTGCTCGCCGATCAGTTCCTCGACCGCCTCGAACATCGTGGGTTCCTCTGCTGGCTGGCTGTGACTACCGGGGGACGACGCAAACAAAGACGCCGGTCCGGTCACCCCTTGCACAGGGGCGACCGGGAACCGGCGCCTTGTGGGTCGCTACTTCTTGGCAGCGGCGCCCTTGCCGAAGCGGGCCTCGAAGCGGGCCACGCGGCCGCCCGTGTCCATGATCTTCTGCTTGCCCGTGTAGAACGGGTGGCACTCGGAGCAGACGTCGGCGCGGATGCTGCCGCCGCCGACCGTGCTACGGGTGGTGAAGGACGCGCCACAGGTGCAGCTGACCTGGGTCTCGACGTACTCCGGGTGGATGTCGCGCTTCAAGGGATTCTCCTAGGTTCGGGAGTGCACCGGGTCGTGTCGCGGGTTGCGTCACGTGAACCGGGGCCGACGGTCCAGTCTGCCAGGACTGGGCCCATCTCCCAAAACCGGGGGGCGGGCGTGGGTATTCCCGCCGGTCCCGGGGCCGGGGCGGGCGGGTGCTGCCCCGGCTTCGCGGCTACTTCACGTAGTTCTTGGTGCCGCCCTTGTCACCGGCCGAGCCCTTGATCGCGGACTTGGGGATGTCCTGGTCCTGCCGCAGCGCGTCCCAGACCTGCTGGGACTGGCGGGTCAGCGGCACCACGCGGTCGGGGTTGGCGGTGTCGTAGGTCACCGGCAGCGTCACCATGTCGATGTTCTCCGACCCGATGGAGCCCAGGCTCTTGGCCAGTCCGGTCAGTTCGCTGACCGAGTTCAGGTCGGTGTCGGTGGTGATGGCCTTGGTGGCGGTGTCGGCGATGTCGTAGAGCTTGGTGGGGTTGGTGAGCACCCCGACGTTCTTGACCTGGTCCATCAGGGCCTTGAGGAAGGTCTGCTGGAGCTGGATGCGGCCGAGGTCGCTGCCGTCGCCGCCGGGGACGCCGTGCCGGGTCCGCACCAGGCCCAGCGCGTGCTCGCCGTCGAGGGTGTGCTTGCCGGGCTGCAGGTGCAGGTGACTGTTGTTGTCGTCGATCGCCTTGCTGGTGGTGATCTCCACCCCGCCCAGCGCGTCGATGAGCTTCTTGAAGCCGGTGAAGTCGACCTCGATGAAGTGGTCCATGCGGATGCCGCTGATCGACTCGACGGTCTTCACGGCGCAGGCCGGCCCGCCGACCTCGAACGCGGTGTTGAACATCGTCCGCCGCTCACCGGGGACCGTCTTGCCGTCCTTGGTGCAGTCGGGCCGGCTGATCAGGGTGTCCCGGGGGATGCTGACCACACTGGCCTTCTTGTGGCCCTTGTAGACGTGCACCATCATCGCGGTGTCCGAGCGCGCTCCGCCCTCGTCCCGGCCGTACTCGCCGTTCTTGCCGGCGCGGGAGTCCGACCCCATCACGAGGATGTCCATCGACCCGTCGTCGACGTTCTTGGGCCGGTCGTGCCCGAGGGCGGCGTTGATGTCCACGCCCTTCAGGTTCCCGTTGAGCTTGAAGTAGACGTATCCGAGTCCGGCACCACCGAGCAGCACGGCGCTGGTCAGCGCGCACGCGGTGATGGTCAGCGCCCGGCGGCGCCGACTGGTCGCCTTGCGCCGGCGGCCCGTGGCCCGTATGCCGCGCGCTCGGCTTTCGGCCGTCACGGTCCCACTGCTGTCCGCCATCTGCTCCTCAGTCCTCGCTCGGTCCCGGCTACCCCTCGCCGCCGCCGCGCTGCATGCCGTCACGGCTCATTGCGCCTTGTCAGACGGGAGGTCGACCGGAAGGGTTGCACAGCAGTTCATGAGCGGTTTCTTAGAAACCTTCGGGGGGCCAGGACGGCAGATCGGGACCTACGCCTCCCTCACCAGGCCTTTCGTCCCGTTTTCAGCCATGGCCAAAACGTTGCGTCGTGTGCGGATCTGTGCGGAAGGTCTCAAGCGGGACGGCCGGTGGACGGCCCCCGGGCGGCGTGGCTCACAGCGCACCGGACCGTGCCCGCCGTACGGGGCACCCATGCACACGGCCCCCCTCACCCAGAGGGGCGAGGGGGGCCGTGCGGACCGTTCCGGGGGCGTCAGTCGTTGCCGTTGCCCGTGGTCGGCGTGGTCTTCTGGATCTGCAGCAGGAACTCACCGTTGGACTTGGTCTGCTTCATCTTGTCCAGCAGCAGCTCGATGGCCTGCTGCTGGTCCAGGGCGTGCAGCACCCGGCGCAGCTTCCAGACGATGGCCAGCTCGTCGCTGCCCATCAGGATCTCTTCCTTACGGGTACCGGACGCGTCCACGTCCACCGCCGGGAAGATGCGCTTGTCCGCGAGCTTCCGGTCGAGCTTGAGCTCCATGTTGCCGGTGCCCTTGAACTCCTCGAAGATCACCTCGTCCATCCGCGAGCCGGTCTCGACCAGCGCGGTGGCCAGGATGGTCAGCGAGCCGCCGTCCTCGATGTTGCGCGCGGCACCGAAGAACTTCTTCGGCGGGTACAGCGCCGTGGAGTCGACACCACCGGACAGGATGCGGCCCGAGGCCGGGGCGGCGAGGTTGTACGCACGGCCCAGACGGGTGATCGAGTCCAGCAGGACGACCACGTCGTGACCCAGCTCCACCAGGCGCTTGGCACGCTCGATGGCCAGCTCGGCGACGGTGGTGTGGTCCTCGGCCGGGCGGTCGAAGGTCGAGGAGATGACCTCGCCCTTGACCGACCGCTGCATGTCGGTGACCTCTTCGGGACGCTCGTCGACGAGGACGACCATCAGGTGGCACTCGGGGTTGTTGCGGGTGATCGCATTGGCGACCGCCTGCATGATCATGGTCTTGCCGGTCTTCGGCGGGGCCACGATCAGACCGCGCTGGCCCTTGCCGATCGGTGCGACCAGGTCGATGATCCGGGTCGTCAGGCCGCCCGCCTCACCCTCCAGGCGCAGCCGCTCCTGCGGGTAAAGGGGCGTCAGCTTCCCGAACTCCGGCCGTCCGCGGCCCTGTTCGGGCGCCACGCTGTTGACCGTGTCGAGCCGGACCAGGGCGTTGAACTTCTCGCGCCGCTCGCCGTCCTTGGGCTGCCGGACCGCGCCGGTGACGTGGTCACCCTTGCGCAGGCCGTTCTTGCGGACCTGGGCGAGGGAGACGTACACGTCGTTGGGACCGGGCAGGTAGCCGGAGGTCCGGATGAACGCGTAGTTGTCGAGGATGTCGAGGATGCCGGCGACCGGGATCAGGACGTCGTCCTCGGCGATCTGCGGCTCGTTGCCGAAGTCCTCGCGGCCCCCGCGACGGCCCCGGCGGTCGCGGTAGCGGCCACGACGGCCACGACGGCCGCCCTCGAAGTCGTCGTCGTCGTCGCGGCGGTCCCGCTGGCGCTGCCCGCCCTGGCCGCCCTGGCCGCCGTCGCCGGCGTCGCCCTTGCGGCGGTCACGGTCGCGCTGGCGGCGCTCACCGCGCTCGCCGCCCTTCTGGCCGCGGTCCTGGCGGTCGCCGCGGTCCTGGCGCTCGCCCTTGCCGGGCCGGCCCTCGCCGGTCTCCTGCGGCGCGACGCCGGTGTCGGTCTTGGCCTCGGCCTTGACCTCGGTCTTCGCCTCGACCTTGGTGTCGGTCTTGAGGTCGCCCGCGGAGTCGGGGCTGCCCGCGGCCGCGGTGGCACGGCGCCGGCGGCGCTCACCGGCCGGCTGCTCGTCGCTGACCGGCTGGCCGGGGATGTCGATCTGCTGCTGGGCGCCGGCCTTCTCAGCGGCCTTGGTGCCCCGCTCGGCCTTCTCCGCCTTGGCGGCCGGCTCCGCGGCGTCCTCGCCGGTGCGGGCCTTGGAGGTGGAACGGCGCTTGGGCTTGGTCTCGGCGTCGGCGGGCGCGTCGGTCTTGGCCTGGGAGGTTCCCCCGGCCTGCTTCTCCTTGATGACCTCGATCAGCTGGCTCTTGCGCATCCGCGCGGTGCCCTTGATACCGAGGCCGGAGGCGACCTGCTGCAGCTCTGCCAGGACCATGCCCTCGAGGCCGGTGCCGGAGCGGCGGCGCCGCGTGGTTGCAGGCGCGGCGGGAGCGTCCGTGGCGGGCGTGGTGGCACTGCCATCGGTGCGCGCGCCCATCAGATCGGTGGTGTCGCTCACGAAGGGTCCTTCCCTGGAGCGGGCGTCGGCCTGTCTGGCTCGGCGACCGGTTGTGCTGTCCGGCTGGGTCCTGGGTCTCGCGGACCGGGCCGGGGCGGTGGTCCCGCCGGAAGTGGCGGAGAGATCAGTTCATGGCTCCGGCGTGAAGAGATGCAGAGTGGCCATGTCGTCACGCCGACTCCGAAGCGTGCTCACTACTGCTCAGGCCTTGGCTCCAAGCAGTTGGGGAGGCTCCCGGAGGAAAGTGGTCCCGATGGGGGACACGAAGCACCGCGCCACTCAGGCGTCGAGTACTGACTTGAGGTTAACACTACCGGATCCAACAAACATTCCCCCTCTCTAAGACCGGCAATCGTCGATCAACGCGTGCACTACCCCGCAAGCGGCAGTACGCAGGCCCCGGTGGCGTCGAGCGTCAGCCGGTTGGCCGCCCACCCCTCGCCCGCCAGCGCCGCGACCTTCTCGGCCGCCGCGTCCTCGACCAGTGCGAGCACCGTCGGGCCCGCACCGGACACGACTGCGGGGACGCCGTCCGCGCGCAGTCGGTTCACCAGGGCCACGCTCTCCGGCATGGCGGGAGCGCGGTACTCCTGGTGAAGTCGGTCCTCGGTCGCGGCGAGCAGCAGCTCGGGGCGCCTGGTCAGGGCCTCGACGAGCAGTGCGGCGCGACCGGCGTTGACCGCGGCGTCCACATGCGGGACGGTGCGCGGCAGCAGTCCGCGGGCGGTCTCGGTGAGCACCGGCTTTCCGGGCACGAAGACCACCGGAACGATGGAATCGGCGGGATCCATCCGGATCGCCCGGGCGACGCCGGTGTCCATCCAGGCGAGCGTGAAGCCGCCGAGCAGGCAGGCGGCGACGTTGTCGGGGTGGCCCTCGATCTCGGTGGCCAGCGCCAGCAGCGCGGAGTCGTCGAGCTTCTGCTCGCCGCCTATCGTCACGGCGCGGGCGGCGACGATGCCGGCGCAGATGGCGGCCGACGAGGAGCCCAGGCCCCGGCCGTGCGGGATGCGGTTGGCGCAGACGATTTCCAGCCCGCGCGGCTGACCGCCGAGCCGCTCGAAGGCCGCGCGCATCGACCGTACGAGCAGGTGGCTCTCGTCGCGGGGCAGGCCGTCGGCGCCCTCACCTGCGATGTCGATGTGCAGTCCGGAGTCGGCGACGCGCACCACGACATCGTCGTACAGGCCCAGGGAAAGTCCCAGGGCATCGAAGCCGGGGCCGAGATTGGCGCTGGTGGCGGGGGTGCGCACCCGGACGGCGGCGGCGCGGAACGCGGGACCGGCCATCGCTCGATGACTCTCCTTGATTGATGCTGCGGTACTGCCCCGGAGCGCCGCGGCACCGAGGTGCCGGGCCGGCTCATGGGGGCTGTTCTGACCTGCCCTGCACACCACTGCGTTATGCCGTGGGGAGGGGAGTTGGCTGCCAGCCTATCGAAGGAAGGTTCTGTCGCGACATAGGGCGCACAGGAGGCGCACGATGCGTGTCGCGCGCCTTCCTGTGCCTCGGTGCCGCCTTCCGCGGACTTTGCAGCCTTTGCACAGTTTGCTGTGCGGGCGGTGACGGGCCTCGCCGGGCCCGTCACCGGTGCCGCACGCGCCGGTCGGCGCGTACGGCCGGACGGGCTAGGCGAGGCCGAGGTGCTCGGCGGCGGCGTCCGCGTCGATCGGGACCGTGACGGGCTGCGGCGCACCGGCCACCGCCCAGTCGGGGTCCTTGAGGCCGTTGCCGGTGACCGTGCAGACGATGCGCTGACCCGGGTCGACCTTGCCCTCCTCGGCCGCCTTGAGCAGACCGGCCACCGAGGCGGCCGAGGCGGGCTCCACGAAGACGCCCTCCTGTGCGGCCAACAGCCGGTAGGCGGACAGGATTTGACGGTCGGTCACATCGTCGATGAAGCCGCCCGACTCGTCCCGCGCGCGCTCCGCGTGGGCCCACGAGGCGGGGTTGCCGATGCGGATCGCGGTGGCGATGGTCGTCGGGTCCTTGACGACCTCACCGCGCACGAGGGGCGCACTGCCGGAGGCCTGGAAGCCCCACATCCGCGGGGCGCGGGAGGCGATGCCGTCGGCCGCGTACTCCTGGTAGCCCTTCCAGTACGCGGTGATGTTGCCGGCGTTGCCGACCGGCAGCACATGGATGTCGGGCGCGTCGTCGAGCATGTCGACGATTTCGAAGGCGGCGGTCTTCTGGCCCTCGATGCGCACCGGGTTGACGGAGTTCACAAGTGCGACCGGGTAGTTGTCGGACAGCCGCCGCGCGAGCGTCAGGCAGTCGTCGAAATTCCCGTCGATCTGGAGGATCTTCGCCCCGTGCACCAGCGCCTGGCCCATCTTGCCGAGCGCGATCTTGCCCTGCGGGACGAGCACGGCGCAGACCATCCCGGCGCGGACCGCATAGGCGGCGGCCGAGGCGGAGGTGTTGCCGGTGGAGGCGCAGATGACCGCCTTGGCGCCCTCCTCCTTGGCGCGGGTGATGGCCATCGTCATGCCTCGGTCCTTGAACGAACCGGTGGGGTTGGCACCCTCCACCTTGAGATGCACCTCACAGCCGGTGCGCTCGGAGAGCACCTGGGCCGGCACGAGGGGAGTGCCGCCCTCCCGGAGGGTGACCACCTCGGTGGTGTCGCTGACCGGAAGCCGGTCACGGTATTCCTCGATGATTCCGCGCCACTGACGGCTGGCGGTGGACTTCGCAGACATGGGTTCCTTTACTCCCCTTCGACCCGCATGATGCTGGCCACACCGCGGACGGTGTCCAGCTCGCGCAGTGCCCCGACGGTCGACGACAGCGCCGCGTCGGTCGCCCGGTGGGTGACGACGACGAGGTCCGCCTCGCCGTCCTTGCCCTGCTGACGGACCGTATCGATCGATACGCCGTGCTCGGCGAAGACCGTCGCCACCTGCGCGAGAACGCCGGGCTTGTCGGCCACGTCGAGACTGATGTGGTACCTCGTGACGACCTCGCCCATCGGGCTGACCGGCAGCGCCGTGTAGGCGGACTCGCCCGGTCCGGTGGCACCGGCGAGCTTGTTGCGGCACACCGCGACCAGGTCGCCGAGCACCGCGGAGGCGGTCGGCGCGCCACCCGCGCCCGGCCCGTAGAACATCAGCTGGCCGGCCGCGTCGGCCTCGACGAAGACCGCGTTGTACGCCTCGTGGACGGAGGCCAGCGGATGCGTCAGCGGAATCATCGCCGGGTGCACCCGGGCGGTGACCGAGGCGCCGTCCTCGGCCCGCTCGCAGATGGCCAGCAGCTTGACCGTGCAGCCCATCCGCTTGGCGGAGGCGATGTCGGCCGCGGTGACCTCCGTGAGGCCCTCGCGGTGCACATCGTCGATGGTCACCCGGGTGTGGAAGGCGATACCGGCCAGGATCGCGGCCTTGGCCGCGGCGTCGAACCCCTCGACGTCGGCGGTCGGGTCGGCCTCGGCGTACCCCAGCGCGGTCGCCTCGTCGAGCGCCTCGCTGTAGCCGGCGCCCGTCGAATCCATCTTGTCGAGGATGAAGTTGGTGGTGCCGTTCACGATGCCGAGGACGCGGTTGACCTTGTCGCCGGCCAGCGACTCGCGCAGCGGACGGACCAGCGGGATGGCGCCCGCGACGGCCGCCTCGTAGTACAGGTCGGCGCCCTTGGCCTCGGCCGCCGCGTGCAGCGCCGCGCCGTCGGCCGCGACCAGCGCCTTGTTGGCCGACACCACGCTGGCGCCGTGGTCGAAGGCGGTGGTGATCAGCGTACGGGCCGGCTCGATGCCGCCGATGACCTCGATCACCACATCGATGTCGCCGCGTTTGACCAGCGCGGTGGCGTCGGTGGTGATCAGCTCGGCCGGGACCCCGTCGCGCACCCGGTCGGGGCGGCGGACGGCGATCCCGACGAGCTCCACGGGGGCGCCGATCCGGGCGGCGAGGTCGTCCGCGTGCGTCGTCATGATGCGCGTCACCTCTGAGCCGACCACACCACAGCCCAGGAGCGCCACCTTCAGCGGACGCGTACGCATCATTCGACCTCTGCTTCTCATCGATCAGCGATTTTCAGCTTGCTCATGCCCAAGTCTCACGCACCGGACGGCAGATTCCGTCCGTCGTCCAGATGCCGAGACATTTATTTCATCCCGGGGCGGCCCCCGGCGATCCGGCCTAGCCGACGTCCAGTCGCAGGAGATCCTCCTCCGTCTCCCGCCGGACGATCACCCTGGCCTCGCCGTTGCGCACCGCCACCACCGGCGGCCGCAGCGCATGGTTGTAATTGCTGGCCATGGACCGGCAGTACGCCCCGGTGGCCGGCACCGCGAGCAGGTCCCCCGGTGCCACATCGGCCGGCAGGAAGGCATCCCGCACCACGATGTCACCGCTCTCACAGTGCTTGCCCACCACCCGCGAGAGCATCGGCTCGGCACCGGACGTACGCGACACCAGCGCCACGCTGTACTCGGCGTCGTACAGGGCGGTACGGATGTTGTCCGACATGCCCCCGTCGACGGAGACGTAGGTACGCAGCCCCTCCAGCTCCTTGACCGTGCCGACCTCGTAGAGCGTGAAGGCGGTCGGCCCCACGATGGCCCGGCCCGGCTCGACCGACAGCCGCGGTACGCCCAGCCCCGCCGCCGCGCACTCGCGGGCCACGATGTCGCCCAGCGCCCGGGCGATCTCGTGCGGCTCACGCGGGTCGTCGTCCGAGGTGTACGCGATGCCCAGGCCGCCGCCGAGGTCGATCTCCGGCAGCTCGATGCCGTGCTCGTCGCGCACCTCGGTGAGCAGCTGCACCACCCGCCGGGCGGAGACCTCAAAGCCCGCCATGTCGAAGATCTGCGAGCCGATGTGGCTGTGGATCCCGATGAGTTCGAGCCCGTCCAGCTTCAGCGCGCGGCGCACCGCCTCCGCCGCCTGCCCGTCGGCCAGCGCGATGCCGAACTTCTGGTCCTCGTGCGCGGTCGCGATGAACTCGTGCGTGTGCGCCTCGACACCGACCGTCACCCGGATCTGCACCCGCTGCCGCTTGCCGAGCCTCTCCGCGATGTGCGCGACCCGGACGATCTCCTGGAAGGAGTCCAGGACGATCCGGCCCACGCCCGCCTCCACGGCGCGGGTGATCTCCTCGGTGCTCTTGTTGTTGCCGTGCAGCGCGATCCGCTCGGCCGGCATCCCGGCGCCCAGCGCGGTCGCCAGTTCGCCGCCGGAGCAGACGTCGAGGTGGAGTCCCTCCTCGTGCAGCCACCGCACGATGGCCCGGGACAGGAACGCCTTGCCGGCGTAGAACACGTCGGCGTCCGGCCCGAAGGCGTCCTTCCAGGCCCGGCAGCGCGCCCGGAAGTCGTCCTCGTCCAGGAAGTAGGCCGGGGTGCCGAACTCCTCGGCGAGCGCGGCGACGTCCAGCCCGCCGACGGTGACCACACCGTCGGCGTTGCGCCGGACCGTACGCGACCAGACGCGCGGGTCAAGGCTGTTGAGGTCGGCGGGCGGCCCGGAGTAGTGGCCCTCGGGCAGTACGTCAGCGTGCCGGGGCCCTGCGGGGTGCGCGGAACGACTCATGGTGTGGGTTTCCCCTCAGGATCTTTCAGAGGTGTTCGGGAGCGGAGATGCCGAGCAGGCGCAGGCCGTTGGCGAGCACCGTTCCGGTGGCCTCGGCGAGGGCCAGCCGGGCGCGGTGCACGGCCAAGGGTTTCTGCTCCCCGACGGGCAGCGGGGCGAAGGCGTCGTGCCACCGGAAGAACGCGTCCGCCGTCGCCTCCAGATGGCGCACCACCCGGTCCGGTGCCCGCAGCCGCGCGGCGGCCTCGACGGCGGAGGGGAAGGTGGCGAGGAGGGTGTGCAGTGCCTGCACCACGGCCCCGTCGGCCCGGGGACCGTCCCCCGCGGCGGCCGCGCCGCCCAGGTCCCCCGGCTCCGGGCCGAACCCCAGGTCATCGGCGTTCCGCAGCAGCGCCCGGGTGCGCGCGTGGGCGTACTGCACCCGAAACCGCGGATTGCCCTCACGCTGCACGGGCCGCTCGGGCACCCGCACCGGATCATGGGCGGCCGGACGCAGCAGCACCCAGCGCGCCTCGTCCCGGCCCAGCCGTGCGGTCAGGGTGGCGAGGTCGTACGCAACGGGGACGAGGGGCGGCAGCGCTCCCTCGAAGGTCCCCGCCACCGACCGACCGGCCGCCGCCGCGATCCGTGCGACGGCCTCCCCCACGACCACCGCACGAGCGCCGGAACCGGGCCGGGCGCCGTCGACCTGTCCTGCTGCTGACTCACGGGGGCCGGTGGGAAAGGGCCGCCTGTCCGGCTCGGTGGGCAGGGCCTGCGCGGCCCGCACGGTGGGAAACGCCGGTGCGTCCGGCTCGGTGGGCAGGGCCTGCGCGGCCGGCACGGTGGGAAGCGTCTCCGCGGCCCGCACGGTGGAAAGGCTCTCCGCGCTACGGTCGCCGTACGCGGGACCCTGGGACAGCACCTGCCGCACCAGCGCGGTCAGCGCCCCGTCCCCCAGCGTGAAGTTCAAGAAACCCGGCCCGGCGATCTCCACCCGGGCGATCCCCGGGCTGCCCGCCAGCCGCTTGCGCAGAATCTCGGCGACCTCCCGCGCCGGCCGCCCGGCCGGCCCCGCCAGCTGCAACGCGACGTTGGAGGCCAGGTCCCCGCAGCCGGGCCGCGGCGGCGGCTCCACCACGATCCGCGCCGGCACGGCCACGGACAGCTCCCGCTCCTCCACAGCACCACGCACGGAGCGCAGAACGGTACGGGAGAGCTCGGCGGGGGTCACGGGACAAGCGTATGGGAGAAGGGCTTCCTCCAGGCGACCGGTTTCGCGTTGTGGACACCCCTGCGCGGAACGGACCCTTCCGGCGAGCTGGGGCCTGAGACCTCCAGGGGGCGGTCCCTCACCTCCGGGAGACGGGGCCTGACCGCCACGAGGCGGCACCTCACCGCCGGGAGGCGGGGCTCAACCGCCGGGAGGCGGGGCTCAACCGCCGGGAGGCGGGGCTCAACCGCCGGGACGGGCAGGCGGCCCGCTCTCCCCGCCGGCATCGACCATTCCGGCCCCCGCGCCGCCCCGGTCGCTCTCCCCGTCCTCGTTCCCGCCGCTGTCCTCTTCCTTGGCCCCGCCCTCGGGCGCACGCCCCCGCTGCCGGCCCTCGCGCACCAGCCGTCCCACGGTGCGCACCAGCTCGGTCGGTTCGAAGGGCTTCGCGAGGAAGGCATCCACCCCCACCGACTCGCCGTTGTCGACCTCGCCCTGGGTGCATGCGCTGACGATGGCGATCGGGATGTCCCACGTCCGCGGATCGGACCGCAGCCGTGCCGCGGTGTGCAGACCGTTGAGCCGCGGCATCACCACATCGAGGGTCACGACATCCGGTCTGACGTGGTGCACGACGTCCAGACACTCGGCACCATCAGCCGCGGTCACGACCTCGAAGCCCTCCAGCTCGAGGTTGACCCTGATCAACTGCCGGATCACCTTATTGTCATCGACAACAAGGATCCGACCGGACAAGCCAGGCACACCATGAGACTAGGGGCCCGCCTGAGGCACCGTCCCGGTTTTGCCCACTTCCGCCCCCATGCGAGGGACCTTTCCCGGAGCCCCGGCAGCCAGCCCCCGGCATGCGGTAGGGACTCCACCGGCCTCCCGCTGACGCCCACCTCACCCCTTTCACCCCTCCCCCGCCCCCTCGTCGCCCCTCCGGCGAAACCTGTTCATGAACACCCCATCAGAGCTGGTAGTGTTCTACCCGTCGCCGCAACGAGCAGCGACAACGCCCCCGTAGCTCAGGGGATAGAGCAACGGCCTCCGGAGCCGTGTGCGCAGGTTCGAATCCTGCCGGGGGCACTTCGTCTGGATCAGCGTGATCACGCCGCTGGCTAGCACGAGTGCCAAACGCAAAGAGCGGGACCCATTCTCACTGGGTCCCGCTCTTTGTCGTTGCCTATCAATGATCATGAGTGAGTGGCGCATGGGATTTCCCAGTGGCGATCAGCGCTCAGGCGTCACTCCCCACCTCCGCCTGGCTCCGCTCCATCGCCTTCTCGATCTTCTTATTGTTCAGCTCCTCGTGGCCGTCGATGCATCCCTCGTAGCGCCGGTGGATGACCTCCGGTGAGTTGCCCGCGCGGCGGGCAACCTCGGCCACAGGGACCCCCACATTCAGCCAGTTCGTGATGCAGGTGTGCCGCAGGTCGTACGGGCGGTGCGCGAGCGGGGAGGCCACCTTGTCCGGCGGGAGCGCGAGGGGAGCGAGGGAACGAGCTTCCTGCCAGACCTCCAGTAGCTGGAGGTCCCCAAACCCCACCGCGCTCGTTGGCGAAGAGCCTGCCGTCCTTGGCCGTACCGAACTCCTCGATGTGCTCCCGGGGCATCGCAAGCAGCATCGGCGGTATGGGCACTGGACGGTCCGCCTTGACCACCCGCGACTTGAGCCCCCGCTTGTCGTGGCGCTGCCCCGAGTCGATCCACTTCTTACCGGACACTGGGCGTGTCTCGCGAAGAGTGAGGGTCCCCCATCCCTTCTCGGGCAGGTAGCAGTCCTTCTCCCTCAGCCCAACCGCTTCCCCCGGACGCATCGCCGGGTGGAGCTGGCAGCTGAAGAAGGCAACCAGCCGACGGCCGCGGTTACAGTGCACAGAGCCCACGTACGAGACGGCCGTGAGGAACGAGGTTCCCTGGGCCCCGTTGACCAGGACCTGAGGGTCCACCACGTCGTCGCCCCTGGGGCCGGAGCGCTTCACATTGACGAGCGGGTTCTCGTCCAAGTGGCCCGACTCGATGGCGTACTCCATCGCGGTGTTGAAGCCGCGTCGACCAGCGCACCGCCAGCCGCACTTCCTCCGGCGTCGGCGCCTTCGCGCTCGCCCATCAGGGCGAGCGCCACTGTGGCCATGCTGTCCGCGATACCTTCGCGCGTCTTCGCTGCTGTGGTGCGACAGCGGCCGCCACGTACTCGCGGCAGAAGTCCCACCATGACGGGTCGGGCTTCGCGCTCCCCTTCGCGGCTGCAGCACGGAGTTCGGACTCCGGCGGACCCGTGTCCAGGTCGAATGCCTCACCCTTTCGCATGGCTTGACGGCTGCCAAGTGCAACGGACTCATCGCACCGCGATGGCATGTTCCGTGATGAAGGCGGATGCCGATCCTTGAGGGCGGGAGTCAGTCTCACTGACTCCCGCCCTCAAGCGTTGTCCCGTGCCGTGTCCGGCTGTGTGGAGCTCGCCAGCGGAGGTCTGTACGCACCCCACGCAGAACCCGGCTCCGGCTCCGGAGCCCACACGGCCGGAACGCCGAGTCCCACCAGCTCAGGCACCGATCCAGCTCAGGGACCGATCTCTGACCCGAGCATCGAGCGCCCGGCGATGTCGGTGGTCCCGGCAGGTGTCAGAAGCGCTGCTGTTTGGCACCCGGAGGCAGGAAGCACGGCGTGCTGACGGAGAAGCTCAGAAGGTTGGGGGGCTTTGAGGAGTCCGCACTGACGCTGAAATTCTCCTTTTCGTGATACCCGTACAGGAGCACCTCCGGTCGGGCCTTGCGTTCCTCATAGCTGCTGATCTTTACGGCGTGCTGTTCCAGGGCTTGGCGCACCTTCCGCACCGCCGTGATGTGCTGATCTTGCGGGAGGTGTACGTAGACGACGTAGCTGAGCGTGAAACGGCCGTCGTCGGCGATCTCGTCGTTGCGGCCAATGCATTCTTCGAAGGACTCGAGGGGTGCCGGGTCGCTGGAGACCTTTACGTCCGCATAGTGGGCCATAACGGCCGTGTACTTCTTGGCCCAGGCTAAGGCATCCTCACGGCTTTTGCGTGGCAGTGGCTTGTTGAGATCGTCGTCGCTGTCTTGCTGGGACACACAGCCTCCGGTGAGGAGAATGGCCAGGACGGCCAGAAGAGACGAAAAGAGCAGGGGGAATCGCGATTTAGGCATGGCCGCTCACTGGGCGATGACGGACCCGCCGGGGGCGACGGGCACGACGGGGGTTATGGGTTTGTCGTGGTGCTTGGTGGGTAACTGGCCAGCGATGATCTTCCCTTGGTTCCTCAAGGATTCACTCTTGTCGTCCCAGTAGCCGCTGTGGCCGTGCGTGTCGACCTCGAAGCGGGTACCTCCGAAGTGTGGTTCATTCGGCGTGTGGCCAAGTGTCGTGTCTGCGGCATACCTGATCTTGTCGTCATCGGCGACTCCCGTGTAGAAGTGATCCGGGTCGACGTTGAGATCCTTGGCGTGGTCCACACCCAAGCCGGGGCTTCCGACGGCGGAGATGTTGTCGGCATCCAGGCCGCCGCCTTGTGATGCGGCTATTCCGACGACAGTGGTGCCGTAACTGTGGCCGAGCACGGTGAGATTGGCCCGTTCGCCACCCTCATGGGAGGCGCGTAGGCCATGGGTGAAGTTCCGCAGGGCCGGCCCGGCGTCCTCGGCCCGCCCCCTGCCGACGACATCGAGATTATTGGCCTCTTGCACGGGGATCTCGGGAGCGTCGTAGCCGAGCCAGTAGACCATCGATGTCTTTGCGGTCCCGTCAGCTGCCTCTGCGGATCGCTGTAGTTTTTCGATGCGCGCGAGCTGGCCGCCTGTGGAATCCATGTTCGTGGCGGTTCCCGGCACCTGAATTCCGACGTTGTCAGCGGTGTCGGGATTTCCCATGGCGATGACGGCCTTTCCATCGCCCGCGGAGCCGTAGTTGAGGAGGTACAGCTTCTTACGGCCCTCGTCAGCGTCGTGTTTGTCCATCTCCCGCTGGAGCGTGAGCAGGTTGTTGAGCCGCTGGTTGTACTCATCGGTGGAGTACTTGTCGTGGTACTTGTAGTTCTCCATGGCGCTCAACTCCTGTTCCAGGGACAGGCGGTTGGCGTCGTCGCGGACGGTGGTGGGCAGCCCGTCGGTCCGGCCGACGATCTCCGGGTGCAGAGCGGCATAGGACTCCCGCATGCCTTCCGGCAGGAGCTTCCACCACTCCGCGGCAGCCTTGGGGTCGCTCGGCGGGTGGGGCTTGCCGATGTCGGTGTGCAGATCCTTGGAGACCTGTTTGACGTCCTCGCGCGCCTCTCCCGCCCGGTCGGAGATATCGCCCGACAGAATGTCACCGCTCAGGCGCCCTAATGCCTTGGCGGCCGCATCGCTCGCCTCCCGCGCCCGCTCCAGGCACTTGTTGACCTCTTGCTGATAGCCCAGCATCGTGCCGAACGAATCCGACTTGTCGTTCTCGCTCCCGCCCGGAAACACCGGGCCCAGGGGAAGACGGACCGTGCCCCCGCCGTCCACCTGCAGCCCCTTGCCTTCGAGTTCCCTGACGGTGCTTCGCAGGTGAGTCTGTGCGGCGAGCATCTCGGACGCCGCGTGTTTGACCGCTTCGGATATGGCCATGGCTTCGGTGCGGACGATGCCGAAGCGGCTTTCCAGGTCTTCGAGGTAGTACAGCGCCGCCTCGGCGTCGTCCCCGGACCATTTCGCATGGAGTGGTCCGGTGACGTGGGACCGGTGCCGGTCGTTGAGCTCGTCCATATGGGTGGACAGCCGATGCCAGGCCGTCGTTGCTTCATCGCAGTCTGAGAAGTCCTGCTTGAGAAGGCGTAAGTAGTCGCTGGTCAACTTTTGAAGCTCCCCCGTTGGAACAGTCGTCGGTGGTGTGGCTGACCGCGCCGTTACCCGAAGGGGGAATCGACGGTCGGCGTCCGCATGGGCTTGGCGTTCTGCATTTCTTCGGCCGTCCAGTGGGCACCGGAATCGCGGGCGGGCCGTGTACCGTTCTCACGGTCCACGAAGGCGGGTCGCTGCACCGGCGATGCCCCTTCGGACCCGACCGCTCCGGGGCCACCGATCGTGGAGTCCCGGCGAAGGCTGTCGCGCAAGGAGTCGGCCCCCGGCATGGGGCGGTGGCCTTCCGAACCCACGCCTCCTGGGCCGGCCGATGCGGACATGGTCTGTGGTGCTGACTGCGTCTGGGTGCCGGTCTGCTCGAAGTCCTTGGACGCCGCGGCATCGTTCCATTCATGACCGTCGGCGCAGGTCCTGAGGTTAGATGCGCCCGTTGCGGCGCGTCGACGCATGCCGTCGAGGGACGGCTCCCAGGTGTCGGCTACTGTGAGTAGCGCCTGCGACAACGACCAGCCCTTGAGTGACGCCCCCGCGTCCTTGGTCGCGCTGATCGCCTTGCGGTTCTTCCCTGTCATGTCGTCGGAGATCGCGTCCTCCGCGTGAGCGGCTGCGCGTAAGTCCCCCGGATCGACCGATGTCTTGGATGACACGTTTTCACTCTCCCCCTGAGCCGTGTAGGCCGCCCGACACTATCAACCATGTGTTGACAGGAAGTGATCTTTTCCGCCACAGCCGGTAGCGCATCGTCCGCCGGCGCGCCTGCGGCCGGCGCGCCAAGTGCCGCTCGGGGAGCCGCCGTTGGGGGCGGGAACAGGAGGAGCGGGGGCGCGCCGGCCGTGGTCGGTGTGGGGAGGTCAGCCCTCGCAGAGGGGTTTTCCGAGGTGTGCGGCCGCCTGGGCCGCGTCCATGTGCGCCACGGCCACCATGCCCGCCGTCAACAGGATCATCAGGCAGGCGAGGACGAAGGCGAAGGTGGCGAGCGTGCTCTGCCAACCGGGCCGGGGGTCCGCTCCGGCGCGCCGCGCGGACCGGAACATCAGCACATGGACCGCCACCGCCAGTACGGCCGCTGCCAGGCCGCCGTAGGCGACGGCGAAGTGTGTCCACGGCAGCAGCGTGTACCGGCAGTGCGCCGACTGGAATGCGTGGTGCCCGTTGGAGAGCGAGATCGATACGAAGAAGCTGATGACGGCGGCCGTGCAGAGCAGCGGCACGGAGAGGATCGCGGTTCGCCACCGCCCTGTGGGGCGCGGGTCGGTGTGCGCGGAGTGTGCTGTCACGTCGGTCGCCACGGTCAGTACCAATCGGGATGCGGGCGGACGATGCGGATTCTCTGCTGTCCCTCGGACTTCTCCGTCGTCGGGAGCCGGCCCTGGAGACTGACGTTCTGGTACGAGTCCTGGTGCTGGGTGTACTTGATCTCGCCGTCCGGCATCACGGCCGTGACCACGGCAGCGTGGTGGGTGTTTCCGTGCTCGATCTCGCCGTTGGGCCCCTGCTGTTCGTAGTAGATGATGTCGCCGGGCCGGGCCTGGGACTGTGTGACCTCTTCGCCGCCGTGCTTGAGCATGAAGTTCTGCTGGTTCTCGGCTCCGGCCCAGGTCTTGGAGTAGTACATCCTCGTGTCGATCGAGTCGATGCCGATACCGCCGGTGTTTCCCCAGGTGTCGTCGCCGCGGGCGCCTTCCCAGAAGTCGATTTTGTGCTGCATTCCCGCGTGGTCGAGTGCCTCCGAGACGAAGTTGGTGCAGTTGTTGTCGAACTGGACCGGGTCCTTCTTGTCCCAGTGTTCCAGCGCGTACTGCACCATTTTCACGCGGTCGAACTTCCCGTCCGTGCCGCGCATTTCCCGTTTGGCGTCCTCGGGGATCCCGTCGAGCCCGGCGACCTTCACGGGCTCGGCCCGCATCAGGTCGTACCGCTGTTTCTCGCTCAGGCCGTTCCACCAGGCGCGTACGGCCGCCGGGTCGGTGTCCTGCTTCGGGATGTCGGCGGCGAGCATCTCCATTTCGGTGTGCGACGCCGTGTTCTGCTCCTTGAGCGCCTTCTCCGGGTCGCTGATGCCGACCGCGGCGGTCAGCCGGGACAGCTCGGCCTTGGTCAGCCGGTCGGCCTCGTTCGCCTGCCGCAGCGCCTGGTCGCGCAGGGCCACGATCTCGGCGTAGGCCTGCTGTGCGTCGGCGCCCGCGCTCGGTGCGGGGCACTGCAGCGGAAGGCCGTCGTCGCCCAGTCCGAGGTCGTGCGCCCTGGCGAGGTCGGTGAGCTGGTGGGCGGTGCTCATGGCCAGCTCCAGGCTGGTGTGCATCCCCTCCATCACCATCTTGACGCCGAGCAGCAGGTCGTAGGCCGATTCCAGCTGGTCAGCCAGCTTGACGAAGTCCCCGGCCGCCGCGGTTCCGACCTCGTCGGACCAGTTGTCCGCGAGGGGCTTGGCGCCCTGCTCGCGTACGTCGTTCGCCGCGTTCAGGGCGAACTTCGCGAGGGCTGCCCACTCGTCGGCAGCGTCCTTCCACTTCTGGGGGTGGGCGCTGATGAGTTCCGCGTAGGAGACCATGATCAGTGGCCTCCCAGGTCCTGCATGCCGGCCCGCAGCCGTGCGACGGCCTCCTGGTCCGCGGCGTCATAGCCGTCGGCGGAGTCCTGCAGGCGCTGCCCCAGGTCGCCCATTTTCCTGGCGAGTTGGATCATGTGGTCCTGCCAGGTCTGCCGGCACGCCTCCAGGGTGTCCCCGCACTCCCAGTACATGTGCTCGTAGAAGACCTCGTGGGTGTCGTCGAGGGCATGGCCCAGCCGTCGCTGGGTGTCCCTGGACAGCGCCTTCATGTCCTCGCCGGTGTTCCGTACCTTCGCCGTGTCCACCCGTATGTCGCCCACGGGGCCCCCATTGCGTCAATTCCGGTTCCACACCCGGCCCTTGTGGGGCGGATGCGGCGTGCCCCCTTACCGTACGGGGGCTCCGTCGTCAGCGTGAAGCGCTCAGGGCGGGGTCCTTGTGGCGGCGGGCGGCGGGGGTGAGGACCCAGGAGAAGTGGTCCACCGCCCGGTGGAGGGGCCCGGCCGTGGCGGGGGCGAGGGTGAGGGTGCCGTCGTCGTTCAGGGTGAGGTCGGTGTCGAGGGTGAACCAGCCCGGGACGATGTGGGTGGCGCCCATCGCGCACAGGACGGGGCGCAGGGCGTAGTCGATGGCCAGCACGTGCGCGGCACTGCCGCCGGTGGCCAGCGGCAGGACGGTCTTGCCGGCCAGGGCGTACTGCGGGAGCAGGTCGAGCAGGGACTTCAGCAGGCCGGAGTAGGCGGCCTTGTAGACGGGGGTGGCGATCACCACGCCGTCCGCCCGGTCGACGAGGGCCGCCGCCCCGGCTATCGCGGGGTGGTGCGGGTCGGCGCCGCACAGCGCCTCGGCGGGCAGGGTGCGGACGTCCAGGGGGACGGTGGTGTGGCCCTGGGCGGTGAGGCGGGCGTCGAGGTGCCGGAGCAGCCGGGCGGTGCGCGAGGTGGCGGAGGGGCTTCCGGAGACGGACAGGATGGTGGCCATGCGGGAGACCTTCTCGGGCGGTGGCGGCGGTGCGGGCGGGTGGAGTCGTCGGTGAACTTCCCTGGGGGTGGGGCGGGTCGGCGGCCGCGGTGGGGGTCAGGCGTGGCGCAGGGGCGGGATGACGTCGCGGGCGGTGCGTTCGAAGTCGTCGGTGTGGGCGGCGCCGGGCCAGTCGAGGACGAAGTCGGAGACGCCGGCCTTGGTGAAGCGCTCGAAGATCTCCTCGTAGGTGTGGCGGGTGTGCCGGGGGTCCCAGGGGCCGAAAATGGTGTAGGAGCGGCGGATCCGGGACGGGTCGCGGCCGGCGGCGAGGGCGTGCCGGTCGACCTTGGCGTTCTGTACGGCGGTGATGTCGAGGATCTCCTCGGCTGTGGCGCCGGGCGGGCCGTGGGTGTTCCAGGTGTCGGCGTATCCGGCTGCGACGCGGAGCAGGGTCGGCGACTGGCCGCCGACGGTGAGCGGCAGCCGGGGGGACTGCAGGGAGGCCGGGAAGGTGGCGACGTCCTTCACCCAGAGGCGGGTGCCGGTGTAGCTGAAGGTCCCCTCGCGGGTGCGCAGGATGCCGTCCACGATCGCCACGTAGTCGGCGAACCGCTCGGCGCGCTCCTTGGGCGGCCAGGGCGCCTCGCCGACGCTGTAGTGGTCGAAGGGGAAGATGCCGGCGCCGATGCCGAGTTCGAAGCGGCCGCCGGAGAGGTGGTCCAGGGCGATCGCCTGCTTGGCGAGCTGTGCGGGCGGGCGGAGGATCTGGTTGGCGACGAGGGTGCCCAGGCGGATGCGTGTGGTGCCCAGGGCGGCCGCGGCGAGCACCGTCCAGCTGTCGAACCAGGTGTTGCCCCGGTCCCGGAGGTCGGCGCTGTGATCGGGGAGGTAGACCTGGTCGAAGCCGAGGCTCTCCAGCCACCGGAGGCGTTCGACCAGGACCGGGACCGGCTGGTCGGGGTAGAGCATGACGCCGAACCGGCGGCTGGGGGCGGAGGGTGACACTGGGGCGAACTCCCTTGTCGGGTGCGGAATCCGGGCGGTGCGGCGGCCAACCGCCGCGGCGGGTACGGGGGTCAGGCGAGGAAGTCGGGCAGTGGACGGGGGTCGGGTACGGGCGTCCAGCCGTCCGCCGGCCGTCGGTAGGTCCATCGTGGCCCGTGCTCCACCAGGTCCAAAAGCGCCGCCAGCAGCCGGTCGATGTGCTCGGCCGTGGTGCCGAGGCCGATGCTGGCGCGCAGGGCGCGGTCCGGGTCGGGGCCGTCGGTGCCGCGGAGCAGGGAGCGGACGGCCTGGTGGGCGCAGAACGCCCCGTGCCGGATGCCGATGCCGTGCTCCGCGGCGAGCGCGGTGGCGACCAGCTGCTGGTCGGCAGGTTCACCCTTGCAGTGGGTGACGGTGAAGGACACCACGCCCACCCTGGGGTGACCGGCGTCCCAGAGGCCGAGTTGGTGTACGCCGGGGAGGGCGGCCAGGCCGCGGCGCAGCCGGGCCGCCAGCGCCTGTTCGTGGCCGGTGATCGTCGCCCAGCCGGCGCCGGACAGCGCCTCACAGGCGACGGCCATGGCGTGCGCGCCGACCACGTTCGGGGAGCCGGCCTCATGGCGCTGCGGCAGGTCCGCCCAGGTGATGAGCTCCTCGCCGGCCTCCTCGGCGACGTGGGCGGTGGCGCCGCCGCCGGCCAGGTACGGTTCGGCGGCGGCCGGCCAGTCGCCGGGGCCCACCAGGGCGCCGGCGCCGAACGGCGCGTAGATCTTGTGTCCGGACAGCGCCGCCCAGTCGATGCCCCAGCCGGCCAGGTCCAGGGGGCGGTGCGCGGCCAACTGGGCGGCGTCCAGGACGGTGCGCGCGCCGTGGGCGGCGGCGGTGGCGGCGAGTTCGGCCACCGGCCACAGCTCGCCGGTGACGTTGGAGGCCGCGGTGAGCACCACCAGGCGGGGGCCGCGCGGGGCGTCGGCCAGGGCCTTGGCCAGCCGCCGGACGGCATCGTCCGGGGCGGCCGGTATGCCCAGCCGGCGCATCCGGGCGCCGCGCCAGGGCAGCAGCGCGGCGTGGTGCTCGGTGTTGAAGCGGAAGACCGTGGTGTCCGGCGGCAGCGCCCGGCCGAGCAGGTTGAGCGCGTCGGTGGTGTTGCGGGTGAACAGGACCGTGGCGTCGGGTGGGGCGCCGGTGAAGCGGCGGACCGCGGCCCGGGCCCGCTCGTAGGTGAGGGTGGACACCTGGGAGGGGAATCCGGCGCCGCGGTGCACGCTGCTGTACCAGGGCAGCAGCCGGTCCACCGCCTGCCGCACCTCGGCGAGGCAGGGGGTGGACGCCGCGTGGTCGAGGTTGGCGTAGGGCACCCGCTGCCCGGTCACCAACGGGACCGTCAGGTCACCACCGACGACCGCGGGGAGGCGGCCGGCTCCGGTGGCCGGGTGGGGTTCGGTCAGCACGCCGGTCTCCTCGTCATGGGCGCCGGGGCCCGGCCGGTACGGCGGACGGCTTCACTGCGCGGTCCATCCGCCGTCCATGACCAGGACGGAGCCGGTGAAGAAGCCGGCCTCGTCGCCGGCGAGATAGGCCACGGCCGAGGCGGCCTCCTCGGCGGAGGCGATCCGGCCGAGCGGGTGCAGCCCGATGAACTGCGCGGTGGCCTGCGGGTCGGCGCCCACCGTGGAGCGGTACATCGGGGTGTCGACGGAGGCCAGGGCGAGGGCGTTGATCCGGATGTTCTGTGTGGCGTACTCCAGGGCGGCGGCCTTGGTCAGGCCGATCACGCCGTGCTTGCCGGCGACGTAGGCGCTGATGCCGCCGCCGAAGCCCACCACGCCGAGCTGCGAGGCGTTGTTGACGATCACCCCGCCGCCGCGGCGCTCCATGGCCGCGATCTCGTGCCGCATGGAGAGGAAGACGCTGGTCAGGACGGTGTTGAGGTCGGCGGTCCAGTCCTCGGGGCGCTGGTCGGCGACCCGGCCCATGGAGCCGAGGGCGCCGGCGTTGTTGAAGGCGATGTCGAGTCCGCCGAAGTGCTCCTCGGCGGTGCGCACCGCGGCCCGGAGGTCGTCGTCCACCGTCGCATCGGTGCGGACCGTGACCGCGGTGCCGCCGGCGGCGGTGATCTCGTCGGCGACCCGGTCGAGTTCGGCCTTGCGGCGGGCGGCCAGGACGACCCGGGCGCCCTGGGCGGCCAGGGCCTTGGCGGCGGCCTCGCCGATGCCGGAGCTGGCCCCGGTCACCAGGGCGGCCTTGCCCTGGAGCCGGCCGGGTGCGGTGGTGGGGGCGGCGGATGAGGCCTGAGTGCTGTGGTTCATCGCGGTGACGGGCGCGCCCGGCAGCCGGGCGGCCCCGCTCCTTTCAGGTGGGTGACGAGAGGTGTGCCGGGGGCGGCGCGGTCAGGGGGCGGGCGTGCCGCGTTCGACCGGGACGCCGATCAGTGAGCCGTACTCGGCCCAGGAGCCGTCGTAGTTGCGGACGTCCGGCCGGTCCAGCAGTTCGCTGAGCACGAACCAGGTGTGCGCCGACCGGGCGCCCACCCAGCAGTAGGTGAGGGAGCCGCGGTCGGAGTCCAGGGAGTCGTAGAGCGCGGCGAGTTCGGTGTCGGTCTTGAAGGTGTCGTCCTCGTTCACCGCCGCTTCCCAGGGGAGGTGGAGCGCGCCGGGTAGGTGTCCGGAGCGCTGTGCGACCTCATGGGGGTTGTTGCCGGGGGCGAACGGCTCGCCGGCGAAGCCGGGCGCGAAGAGCTGTCCGGAGAACTCCTCCGGGGTGCGGACGTCGATGATGTTCCGGTGGCCGAGGGCGGCCAGGACGTCGTCGCGCAGGGCACGGACCGAGTGGTCCGGCGGGCCCGCCCGGTAGCGGGTGGCCGGACGGGGCGGAGTCTGCGCGGTCAGGGGGCGGCCGTCCCGCTCCCAGGCGCGGCGGCCGCCGTCGAGGAGCCGCACCGAGGGGTGGCCATGGAGCCGGAAGTACCAGTAGACCAGCGCGGCCAGGAGGTTGGCGTTGGCCGAATAGAGGACGACGGTGTCCTCGGTGGCGATGCCCGTTTCGCTCAGCAGCCGTTCGAACGCCGCCCGGTCGACGACGCCCAGCCGGAGCCCGTCCTGGAACGCGTCCCAGCCCATCCAGACCGCGCCCGGGAGGTGGCCCTTGCGGTAGTCGGCGTCCTCGTTGCCGGTTTCGACGAACACCACGTGCTCGGAGCCGAGATGGCGTTCGGCCCACTCCCCCGAGACCAGTGCGGATGCGCGGCCCATTGCTGTTCCCCCTGTTCGCCGTGGTGGGGTGCGGTTCCCCTGGGTGCGGTGCGGTGGGTAGGTCGTCGTGGTGCGCCCGGACGGCGGTCCGGTCGGGCCCGCCCCGGTGCACGGAGCGCGGCGGGCGGGCCCGGCCGGGCGGTCATGCCGGGGAGGTCTCCGTCTGCGCCACCTCGGCCACCGTGCGGTCGCGGTACCACGCGTAGCAGCTGACGAGAATGCCGAGGACGGTGACGATCGCCGCGGCGAGATAGACCGAACGCAGGCCGAATCCGCTGTCGATGACCCGTCCGCCGAGCCATCCGGCGAAGGCCGCCGCCAGTTGGTATGCCGAGGCGTTGACCGCGATGGCGAGGGTCGGCGCCTCACTCGCGGTGTTCAGCACCCGGGTCTGCATTCCGGGAATGACGGAGAATCCCATGGCGCCGATCAGGAACACCATGATGACGGTGAGCACGGTGTGCGTACTGACCGCCCACATGAAGACCAGTCCGGCCGTGAGCACGGCGAGCAGACCGACCTGGGAGGGCATCAGCGCCTTGTCGGAGAGCCAGCCGCCGACGAAATTGCCGGCCGCCGCGCCGACGCCGTAGACCAGCAGCAGCACGGCCACCGAGCCGGCCGCGATATGGGTGATGTCGGTGAGCAGCGGGGCGAAATAGGTGAACACCATGAGCAGCCCCGCATTGCCGATTGCGGTGACGAGAATGGCCAGCTGCACATTGCGGTTGCGGAACACCCGCAGCTCGGCCACCGCGGAGGTGCCCGGCGTGGCGTTCTCCACGGCCGGTACGAGTTTCAGCGAGAGCAGCAGGCCGAGGGCGCAGACCGCGGCGATGGCCAGGAAGGTGGCCCGCCAGCCGTAGTGGTTGCCGATGAAGGTGCCGATGGGGGCGCCGAGCATCATCGACAAGTTCATTCCGAAGACGAGCTTGGAGACCGTGGACGCCTGTTTGCCGGGCGGTGCGGTGGAGGCGGCGATGACGATCGCGTTGGCGAAGAAGGTGGAGGTCGCCAGCGAGGTGATGATCCGGGCCCCGAACAGCGCGCCGTAGAACGGCGCGAAGGCCGAGGCGAGATTTCCGACGATGACGATCGCGAGCAGCACCATGATGAGCGGCTTACGCGGATAGCGCGAGGTCAGCGCGGTCATCACCGGGCCGCCGACGATCATTCCGATGGCGTACGCGGTGACCAGCAGGCCGGCGGCCGAGATCGACACATGGAGGTCGCCTGCGATGTCCGGCAGGATTCCTGCGATGACGAACTCGCCCGTTGTGATGCCGAATACACACAGCATCAGGGAAACAAGACTTAACCTCATGGTGCCTCTTCTGTCCGGGGTTGTGTTTCTGTCGATCCGCCGACGGAGCCCCTAGGGAGTGGGCGCCGGCCCGGCGTAGCCGTATGCGTACTTGGTACCAAGAGCAATGATGTGGTCGAGGTCCACCGCGGCCTCCGCGGCGGCCTCTTCCGTCGGAAGGGTGAGGGCTTTCGCGCGCGGAATCTCCGCGTCCAGGAAAAGGTCGAACTGCGGCCTGCGGTCCGGCTGCGGTGTCGAATGGATGGTGAGGAAACGGGCGTCCTGTGAGGTCGCCACGAATCCGTGCGGCACGGTCCGTGGGACGATCATCGTGGAGCCGGCCTCGGCGATCTGCTCCTTTCCGTCGCAGATCATGCGGAGCGTGCCGTCCAGGACGATGAAGACCTCGTCCTCGAAGTCGTGGACGTGCAGCGGCGTGGTGTAGCCGCGCTTTCCGGTGTGCTCCACGACGGTGAAGGAGTTCCGGGTGGCCGCGCCGGGCACCCGGACCTGCGCCAGCCCGCCGAGCAGCCATACCGCGGTCTGGTCGGCCTCCGGGATGAAGAGGCCCTGCTCATTTCCCTGGTCGTCCCGTGCGAATTCCAGCTGGGTCATCGAGTTCCTTTCCGGGGTGGCGGTATTCCGTACTGCGGGCGCGGGGATCCGGTCACTCCTGTGGGCGCGGGGCTCCGGTCATTCCCGGCGGGACATCGCGGGCGGCGGGCCGGGCCGGCCCGGCGGGCCCGGCTGCCGGAAGCCGGCGAGGAAGGCCGCCACGCCGTCCTCGTCGGAGAGGATCCGCCACATCGCGACGGGGTCGTGGAACGTGCTGACGAACGCGTCCGCGATCTGCTTGTCCTGCGCGGCGTGCGCGAACAGGGTCCGGGCGTGCGGGGGGAGCTCCCCGAGGAAGGCGTTGCTCCACTCCACGACGTGGCGGGCGTGCTCCCACAGGTGCGCGGACGCGGAGCGGCAGAAGCCCTCGTCGAACGGGCCCTGCGCGGTGGCGATCAGGTCGGCCAGGGCGAACGCCGTGTGCGAGCCGAGGTTGGCGCCCTGCGCGGTCAGCGGATCGTTGGTGATCCAGGCGTCGCCGATGGCCAGCGCGCAGGTGCCGTCGTCCAGCCGCGCCCAGCCGCGCCGGACCACCGGAGTGATCCCGCCCTGCGCCACCTCGCCGGGGCCGATCAGGCCGAACGCCCTGGTGCTGATGCGCTCGCGCAGCGTCGGCGCGTACGCGGCGACCAGCGCGAGCACCTCCCGGTGGAACGCGGTCGGGTCGGCGTCCGCGTCGAGGTGGGCGGCCGCCTCCAGCGGGCCGCCGGGCACCGCTTCGAAGGCGAGGACGTCGGCCCGGCCGGCGGGCGAGCGGAACGGGATCCGCAGGATCTCGCCGATGCCGGGCAGGAAGTGGAGGTCGAGCGAGTGCGGCAGGTCCTCGTCGATGCCGTAGTAGAGCCCGCTGCACAGGATGCGCTGCGGTGTGGTGTGCGCCGAGCGGGTGGGGTCCGCGGGGAACAGCTGCCGCATGGAGCGGTCGCCGTTGGCCACCACGACCAGGTCGTGGGCCTTGGCGGCCTCCTCGGCCGACGGCACCCCGATCACCGCGTGCCCGCCCCGGTCGAGGAAGTGGGTGAACAGGTGCGGCAGGTAGAGGCGGAAGTCCACCACGCTGGACGGCGGGGTGAGGTCGGCGAGGAACTCCAGGGGCGCGTCCCCGGTGCCGAGGGTGACGGCCCAGTGCCGCACCTGGGCGTCGGGGGTGCGCCAGTCGAAGACCCCGAGCTGTTCCTCCCGCTGCTGGGTGGGGCCGAACCGGGCGGGGAAGTTCCGCGGCCGGCCGGACCGCAGGCTCTGGACGTCCTGCGCCGAGTAGAGGGTCACCGGCACGCCCAACTGCTGTAACCGCAGAGCCAGTTGGAGTCCGGAGATGCCGGACCCGAGGATGCCGATGCTCGCGCCGGTACCCGTGCTCGCCGCCTTGCCCGTACCCGTGCCCCTGCTCGTGTGCGTCACGGTGTCACGCTCCCGGTGGCGCGCTGCGGCCGCAGCGCGCCGGCCAGCCACCCCACGGTCTCCACCGTGTAGGCCGCGGCGGCGGGCGAGGCCAGCGCCGAGACCGGGATCAGCATGGGGTGCCGCAGTCCGGCGTCGACCAGCTCGCCGATCCGCCGGAGCACCGTCTGCCGGCTCCCCACCAGGGCCTGCTCGGCGACCAGTGCGTCGGGGACCGCCGCCATGGCGTCCTCGACCTCGGCGCGGGTCAGCCGGTGCGGCAGCAGCTCCACCAGCCCCCGGTAGTGCTCCCCGAACGGGTGCCGGACGCCGTGCTTGCGCCACTTCTCCGCACCGGCGTGCAGGGCGAGGAAGCGGATCGGCTTGGCCTTCAGCAGTGCATGGGCCTCGTCGTCGGTCTCCGCCACCACGATGGGCACCCCACCGGCGGCGACGAGCGCGTCCGGGTCGCGGCCGGCCGCCACGGCGGCGGCGCGCACCACGCCCAGGCGCCGGGCGTACTCGTCGGGGGTCATCAGCTCCGAGGGGAGCCAGCCGTCGGCGTACCGGCCGGCCAGCTTCAGCATCCGGCTGCGGTTCGCGCCGAGCCAGATCCGGGGGGTCCTGCCCTCCGGGGGACGCAGGCCCATCAGCGCCTGGTCGAGGGTGAAGAACCGGCCCTTGAAGTCGTGCGGTCCCTCACCGTCGAAGAACATCCGCAGGATCTGCAGCGCCTCCTCGACCCGGTCGACCTGGTGGTCGTGCGGGACGCCGTACGGCTGGAGGTTCTCCCGGGCGCCCGCGCCGATGCCCAGGACCGGGGCGCGCTCGGTGAGTTGGGCGAGGGTCAGTGCGGTCTGGGCCAGCACCGCGGGGTGCCGGCGGTGCGGGTCGGTGACCCCGATCGCGAGCCGGACCGGCCCGGCCTGCGGGGCGAGGTTGCCGAGCACCGTGGCGAAGTCCAGGCACCGGTCGGGGGTCGGTAGATCGGCGGTGAGGTGGGTGAAGTCCGCGTCCCAGGCCTGCCGGGGGAAGACGTTGATCAGGTGGTCGAAGACCAGGAAGGTGTCCAGCCCGGCCGTGCGGGCCACGTCGAGCAGGCCCCGCCCGGCCTCGACCTGCCCGACGGCGTCCCAGACAAGTCCGACGTCGACGCTCATACCGCGCTCCTCACTGACCGGGCCTGCGCAATGAAGTGATCGGTGTGCTCCGGGCTGCGGACCGCCTGCCACATGGCGTCCGGCCGGTCGAGGCCGCCGACGAAGGCGTCCGCCACGCGCTGGTCGGCCGCCGCGGCGGCCAGCAGGGCGCCCATCTGGGGCGGGGGTTCGCCGATGAACAGGTTCGTCCAGTCGACGACCGGCTGGGCGGTCCGCCACATCCGCTCCGAGGCGGTGCGGCAGAACCCCTCGTCGTACGGGCCGGTGTGCGCCAGCAGGAGGTCCGCGAGCTGGAAGGCCAGCTGCGAGCCGAGGTTGGCGCCCTGCGCGGTCAGCGGGTCGTTGGCGATCCAGGCGTCCCCGACGGCCAGCGCATAGCGCTCCCCGCCCAGGTGTGCCCAGCCGTGCCGGACCACCGGGACGACCGCGCCCTGCAGCAGGTCGACGGGGCGGGCCAGGGCGAACTCCCGCGCGTCGATCCGCTCCCGGAGCGTGGGCGCGTGGGTGGTGATCAGCTCCAGGGCGTCCTTGGCGAACCGGTCGGTCCGGTCGCGGTAGTCGCGCCCGGCCACCGCGGCGAACGGACCGCCCGGTACGGCCTCCACCAGGACGACGGTGACCTGCCCGGTGAACGAGTGGTACGTCGGCGCGTGGATCTCGCCCGCCCCCGGAACCATGTGCATGGTCATGCCGGCGGGCTCGGGGGGCCGGACCCCGTGGAACAGCCCGCCGACGAGGTGCCGCCGCGCCGCCGTGTGGGGCGAGCGGGCCGGGTCGCGCGGGAAGGTGCCGGTGAGCGCGCCCCGGCCGGCGGCGACCACCAGGAGCTCGTGCTCCCGGGCCAGTCCGGCGAGCTGTTCCCCGTCGGCGATGGTGCGGCGCACCACGGTGCCGTTGCGCTGCTGGTACTCCTCCAGCAGCCCCGCGAGGTACATCCGGAAGTCCACCGAACTGGCCGGGGTCGGCAGTTCACCGCGGAAGTGCAGCCCTTCCGGCCCCTCGATGCGCATATGCATCCAGGGGTTGTCGTAGGCGGCGGACGCCCATGCGGTGATGCCGAGGTCCTTTTCCCGCTCCCTGGTGGAGCCGAACCGGGTGACGAAATTCAACGGCGGTCCGCTGCGAATGCCGTCCGGCTCCTGGGCGGTGTACAGCGCGGCGTCGACACCGAACTGCTGTAACCGGAGTGCAAGGTGCAGACCGGAGATTCCGGCGCCCACAATGCCAATGCTCATGCTCTCGCTCCACCTGTGCGGGGAATGACTGCCTCCTGACCTTTCCGGGTGGCCCTCAGATGACCTCGACGCGTTGCAGATGGCGGGTGGTCGGACCGGTGAATGCGTTGCGGCCGTGGATGAGCGCGAAGTTGTCGGCGATCACGAGGTCGCCGGCCTGCCAGGCGTGGGCGTAGCAGTACTCGGGCCGGTGGACCAGCTCGGCCGTGGTGGCGAGGAAGTCGTCGGCCTCGGCGGCGTCGATGCCGTCGACTGTGGCGTACACCGGGTTCTTGTAGACCGCGGGGTCCAGCGGCTCGGCGAACCGGAGCACCGGCATCCCGGTGGCGGGGTGCTGGGCGACCAGCCGCTCGGTGACCTCCCCGCCGTAGTGCGCCAGCTTGTCGGTCTTGTAGGTCAGGGAGATCTTCGACCAGCGTTCCCGGAGGGCGGGGTCGGCGTCCCGGTAGACCGCGGTGGTGTCGGAGAAGACCGTCTCACCGCCGGCCCCGGGGGTCGCGTCGAGGCACTGGAAGAAGAAGAACCGGGGGTCGGCCTCGACGAACGCCCCGTCCCAGTGGAACGGCACATCGCCGCTGGCGAACAGGTAGTTCTTGGGGTTCTCCTCGACGATCAGGTCGATCACCTCACCGGCTTCCCACCGGAGGACCTCGCCCCAGCGCCGGCAGTAGTCGGCGAATTCCTGCTTTTCCAGGAGGGAGAAGCCGCGGAGAACCAGGACCCGGGATTCCTCCGTCCAGCGCACCAGCTTTTCGACCGGTATCTCGCTGATCCCCGAACCCGCCGGGGCCTCGACGATACGGCCGAACGGGCGCAGCGGGACGTGCCGCATCGCACTGTGCGCGGATGCCGAACCAGTCATGTCGGTTGTGCCTTTCTAGGAATGGGCGGCGAGGTGGGGTCCGACGAAGTGGGACGGGCGGCCGTGCCGCCAGACAAGGGAGGCGTTCAACTCCTCGGCCTCCCATCGCTTGACGATGGAGAGGTTCACTCCGTCGTCCAGCACCACGCCGTGCCACGGGGTCAGCCAGCCGTCCCGGGTCCGCATGAGCTGCAGCCCGAATTTCTCCGAATGCGGCGGCTGCGGGTGTATCGACAGCCGTATCGCCTCGGGGAATTTCTCGGCGACCACCCGGCTCCAGGCATTGCTCCGGCGAATGGTCTGGTAGGCGGTGTCCTTCGAGTCCTTGCGCAGCTGGGACTTGGAGGCCTCGCCCTTGTTGCGCGCCAGGGCGTCCTCGAACATGAAGCGGTGAATTCCGTTGAAGAGCGAGCGTGCGCTGTGGTCGGTACGGACGCTCTCCTTGAGGTCCTCCAGGCGTGCGCAGTAGTTGTGCTCCAGCACCTGCCGCAGCTTGGGGTAGTCCATCCCGCCGAAGGCGTCGTCGAGTCCGTAGAGGTCCAGCGACGTCCAGTTCTCCGAGCCGATCAGGTCCGCCAGGCTCTCCCGGTAGGTGGTCACCGCGGCGTCGCTCACCCCGACCACATCGCCGAAGACATGGCCGTCGGAGCAGATCGTGACCCGGGCCCCGGGCCGGTAGAAGTGGCTGACGTAGTCGCACAGCGACTGCAGGAAGCCCAGTCCCATGTACTCGCCGAGGTCCGGTAACGCACCGAGGACCTTCTTCTCGTTCGGCGATTTCGCCGGGAAGGCCGGGACGACGAAGTGGATCGGCTGGTCCCGTTCGATGAAGCGTTCCAGCTTGGCCCGGCGCGCCTCGAAGCAGGCCTCGCACGGCGCGTGCTCCGGGGTCTCTTCCGTCCGCTGCGAGTGGTCGACCCGCCGGTAGCGGTAGAGGAGTTCCAGAACTCTACGAGAGACCTCCGCCGAACAGGGGCCCTCCGTTACGCTGTTGTTCACCATTCCTCCATGGCACGTGAAGTTACCCGCGTGCAGCCAGAGAGTCCCCACCTGAACAAGGACGACCTGAACGGGATTTGGATGTGCCGGAGGAATGCAAACTCGTCGCCGCGAATTCCGGAACGATCTCCTTCGCATGCGACCTGCGCACGTGTGCGGTGACCGACCACGTGCCGTCTCTTTCTGGCGCCGCCCGGTTGGCGATCCGCGACTGCGGCACCAAGTCCCCCCGTTATCCACCCCGACCAGCCACTTCTGGCTGAACATGACGCAAAATCCTTGGTCATGAGCCGCCGGGGTCCCAACCCGGCGTACCAGCAGGTCACTTGATCCCCCATGACCCACCACTATCGCCCAGCGGCCAGATTCCCCCGCGAGCGCTAAAGTATCTGCAGATTGCCAGCCGTACCGTGGCCCGCGCAATAAGCTATCCATTAACATGCACCATGGAGGGGTAGAGCAAAGTTTATTGATCAGGAACGGTGGGGTTTTATTGCGTACTGGTCGGTATGTGAATCGCGTTCCCGCGCTGCGGATCAGCCCGCCCCGGGAATATGGAGCACAGCACTCCGCATCATTCACCGGTGCTTGAGGGGGACCTCGATCGTGATCAATGTTGAGGACCCCACGGTCCATCAACTGCGGCTGCTGCTGACCCTCGCCGAGGAGCTGCATTTCGGACGGGCCGCCGCCCGGCTCTACCTCACCCAGCCCGCCCTCAGCCAGCAGATCCGCTCGCTGGAACAGCGGCTGGGCGTCGAGCTGTTCACCCGCACCAGCCGGCGGGTCGAGGTGACGCCCATCGGCCAGGAGCTGCTGCCCCTGGTCAAGAGCGTGGTGGAGGCGACGGACGACCTGCGCAACGCGGCGCGCCACGCGTCCCTCGGCCGGGGCGGGCTACGGCTGGGGGTGTCCGACTGCGCCGCCGCGCTGGCCTCCACCCGCGGCGTGCTCGCCTCCATCACCGCCCTGCACCCCGGCCTGGACCTGACCGTCCGGGTCCTCGACCTAGTGGAGCAGACGACCGCCCTGGCGGACGGGCAGATCGATGCGGCGTTCGTCTACCTGCCCGTCCCCGACGGGCTGCACGTCCAGCCGCTGACCACCGAGCCCCGCGTGGTGTGCGTCTCCAGCGGGGACCCGCTCGCCCGGCGGTCCGTGGTGCGCCTGGCGGACCTCGCAGGCCGGCCGATGGTCGGTCTCACCCCGGAGATGCCGCGGCGCGGGCGCGACTTCTGGGCGGTGGACCCGCGCCCCGACGGAAGTCCGGTCCGCTACACCTCCCACCGGATCACCCGGGTGGAATCCCTGCTCTCCGCGGTCTCGTTCGACGGGGCGCTGGCTTTCCTGCCCTCGGTGGCGGCCGAGCTCTACCCCCGCCCCGACATCAGCTACCTACCGGTCCCCGACGTGCCGCCCTGCACCTTCGCGGTCGCCTGGCCCGCCGCCAACCACGACACCCCGCAGATCGCGGTGGTGAAGGAGGCCTGCCGCCAGCTGCGCCGGCAGGGGCTCCCGCCGGGCACGATGCGCGGCCCCGAGCGTCCGCGGGCCGCGGTCGAGGGCGTGCGCTGAGCCCCCGGCGCCCCGGCCGGGGCCTCGGGGCCGGTCGGGCGGCGGCCTTCCGGTGTCAGCCGTCGAGCCGGACCGGCAGCGACTCGATCCCGTAGACGATCGACAGCTTGCGGAAGGCCAGCTCGTCCGGCGTGACCGCGAGCCGCATCCGGGGGAAGCGGCGGACCAGGGCGGGGTAGGCGGCGCGGAGTTCCATCCGGGCCAGCTCGGCGCCCACGCAGCGGTGGATGCCGTAGCCGAAGGCCAGGTGGGAGGGGACGCTGCGGGAGGGGTCGAACTGCTCCATCTCCGGGCCCAGTTTGCCGTCCCGGTCCGCGCCGCTCAGCGAGCACAGCACGACGTCCCCGGCAGCGATCTTGATGCCGCCGATCTCCAGGTCCTCCCGGGCGAAGCGCGGGAAGGCGACCTGGACGACGGTCAGATAGCGGAGCAGCTCCTCGACGTAGCGCTCGACGACCTCGTCGCCGTCATTGAGGGCCGCGAAGTGCTTGGGGTCCTGGAGGAGGACCAGTGTGCCGAGCGCCAGCATGCTGGCGGTGGTCTCGAAGCCGCCGGTCAGCACGCCGTCGGCCAGGCCCGCGAGTTCCTCGTCGCTGACCGAGTCGCCGTGCTCCTTGACGATCATGCCGAGCAGTCCGTCACCCGGATTCGCCCGCTGCTTCTTGACGATGTCCCGGAAATAGGAGAGCGACTCGGATATGGCGCCGAAGGACGCGTTCGCACCGCTGAAAAGGTCGAAGCGGGCCGCGCTGAGGCGTTCGAAGTCGGCCCGGTCCTCGTAAGGGACACCGAGGAGTTCGCAAATCACCAGGGAGGGGATGGGCAGCGCGAAGGCATGGACCATGTCCACCGGTTCGCCGTTCTTACCCGCCTCTTCCATGGCGTCGAGGCGCTCCTCGACGATCTCGTGGATGCGGGGCGTGAGCCGGCTGAGCCGGCGCATGGTGAATTCCGGGGTCAGCAGCCGGCGCAGCCGGGTGTGCACGGGCGGGTCGGCGAAACCGAGGCCACCGGGATTCTGTTCGGCGCCGGCGCCGGCCTTGCCGACGAGGTTGGTGAAATCCGAACTGAAGGCATTGGCCTTTCCGAGCACCGCCTTGGCCTCGTCATAGCCGGTGACCAGCCAGACGTTGGCGGCTATCGGTACCGGGAGCTTGCTGATGGGCTCCTTCTCCCGGACGGCTCCCAAATCGCCCACCGGGTCGAGGCCGTCACGCCGCAGGGGCATCAGAACGGACTCGGGCAAGAACGACATCCGAGACAGGTCAAAGCCTCTCTTCTGCGTTCTCGCCAGATACAAACGGCCGGCCCAGGCGATGATCCGGGAACGGAGGGTCGTCATGACGCTAATACTGCCTTTCGTCGAGGGGGACGGTGACCCGCGCTCGGCGGCCCTCATCGGCCGGGACAACACGGGACCTCCACTCGGCGTGCACGGATGTGACGTACGCCATAGCCCCTCGCTCGCGGTGGCCATGGCACGGGTCCACGCCGCGACCGGTGTCTTCGGTCACCCGCATCAGCATGACGAGCTCGGCCTTCTTCTATTCGGTCTGGACGAGTTTACAAAGTGCCATTGGCCGCGTTCACCGAACAACCCGGTATGCCCCCGGAAGACCCCTGTGACAACCCTGACTCTCCCCTGAGGCAACCAGCACCGGCACACCCACCGCCCCCGGGACGGAGTTCCACTCGGGCGGCGGGGATTTCCGTCCCGCTCGACATCCGGGCGCCCGGACACCCCGATACCCCGACACCCAGGCACCCAGGCACCCCGACACCTGGGCGAACCCGAAACGCCCCACCCCACCCGCGCACGAGGTGCCAACCGGGCACCCCGTGCGCCCGGTTGACCGCGCCGGAGCGCCCGGAACCCCTCGGAACCGCCATCACGGAAAGCGACGAGTTGCGGACTCTCCGGAGTCTCCTTAGCGTGGGAGGAGTGTGAGGCAGGCGGCCCACACGGCAGCCGACCCGCGGCGACCCACGGTCCGCGGGCAGCGCCCCGCCTCCGGACGGCCATCGGCGCCCCGCCCGACCCCTCGCCCGGACCCCGCCCCACCCCGACGGGTCCGCCCTCCCCTTCTTCGCAGGAGGAAGCGCATGTCCCCCCAGTGCACACCCCCCGGGCCGAAGCCCGCCACCCTCGCCCGGTACGCCCTCGCCGGGATCCTGGCCGGCGCCCTCACCGCCGTACCCGCCCGGGCGGCCGACACCCAGGCCGGCACGGACGACGGCCGGCCCACCACCTCGTCCGAGGGTCGGGTCGTCGCCCGGGACGGCCTGGTGGTGCGGACCGGGCCGAGCACCGACTACCGCCCGCTCGGCTCGAAGCGCTACGGGACGGTGGTGGGGATCGTCTGCCGGCTCAACGGACAGCGCCTCAAGGGCAACCCGGTCTGGTACAAGCTCACCGACTCCTCCTACGCCTGGTCCTCGGCGGACGGGATCGCACACGACGGGGCGGAACCCGACTGGTGCTGAGGGCGGGACGGCGTTCGCCCCGCCCAGGGTCCGCAAGGCGACCCGGCCCCCACACGCCGTCCGAACGCCGTATCCGGCATAACGGAAATACGGCCTACTGCTTGCTACGTTGCCAGGCATGACGGCAACGGCACCGGCGGCTGCCACCGCGCGCCCCGCGGACACTCCCCCACCCTTGCCGCTGCTGCCCAGGCGCCGCGGCATCGAACTGGCCCTCCTCGTGGGCGCGGTGCTGATCAGCGTCTGCGGCTATGTCGTCGTGGGCCTGGCGCGCCGGCACGCGCTCCCCGGCGGGGCGCTCCGCTACGGCGCGGGGCTCGGCGGGCTCGCCCTGCTCGCGCACCTCGCGGTACGGCTGCGCGCCCCGCACGCCGACCCGCTGCTGCTGCCCACCGCCGTCCTCCTCAACGGGCTGGGGCTGGTGCTGATCTTCCGACTCGACCTGGAGACGCCGGGCGACCACGCCGCGCCCACCCAGCTGATGTGGTCGACGGTCGGTGTCGCCCTCTTCATCGCGGTGGTGCTGCTGCTCGGCGACCACCGCGTCCTGGCGGGCTACGCCTACCGGTGCGCCGCGTTCGCCCTGCTGCTGATGGCCGCGCCGATCCTGTTCCCCGCCGTCAACGGGGCGAAGATCTGGATCCGGATCGCCGGATTCTCCATCCAGCCGGGCGAGTTCGCCAAGGTGGCGATCACCGTGTTCTTCGCGGGCTACCTGGCCGCCAAGCGCCATGCGCTGGCGCACGTCGGCCGCCGGGTGCTGCGGATCCAGCTGCCGGCCGGCCGGGTGCTGGGGCCGATCGTCGCGATCTGGCTGATCAGCGTGGCCGTCCTCGTCCTGGAGCACGATCTGGGCACCTCGCTGGTGTTCTTCGGGGTCTTCGTGGTGCTGCTGTACGTGGCGACCGGGCGTGCCGGCTGGATCGCGGTGGGGCTGTTGCTGGCCACCGCCGGGGCCGCCGCCGTCGGCACCCTGGAGCCCCATGTGCACGGCCGGGTCGAGGACTGGCAGCACCCGTTCGCCGGGATCGCCGAGGGCCGGGGCGCCGGCCAGCTCGCCCAGTCGCTCTTCGCGTTCGCGGCGGGCGGGGTGCTCGGCACCGGCCTCGGCCAGGGCCACTCCGCACTGATCGGTTTCGCCATGAAGTCCGACTTCATCCTGGCGACCTTCGGGGAGGAGCTGGGGCTGGCCGGGCTCACCGCGCTGTTCCTGCTGTACGCGCTGCTGGTGGCCCGTGGCTACCGCGCCGCGCTCGGGCTGCGGGACCCCTTCGGGGGCCTGCTGGCGGTGGGGCTGGCGGTGCTGCCCGCCCTCCAGGTCTTCGTCATCGCCGGCGGGGTGACGGGCCTGATCCCGCTGACGGGGATGGCGATGCCGTTCCTCGCGCAGGGCGGATCGTCCGTCGTCACCAACTGGATCATCATCGCGCTGCTGGTGCGGGTCAGCGACCGGGCGCGGGCTCCGGGCCCGGAGCCGTCCCCCCGGCCGCCCCGACGGACGCGCAAGGCACCGCCGCCGGCCGCCCCGGCGGACGGGGCGCCCTCCCCGGGGGCCGGCCGTTGATCCGCTGCATCCGGCACACCGCCGCGTTCTCCTTCCTGCTGCTGGTCGCGCTCCTGGTCAACGCCGCCCGGGTGCAGGTCTTCGAGGCGGAGCACTACGGGGCGAACCCGGCCAACCGGCGGGCGCAGATCGCCCGTTACGGCCAGCCGCGGGGCGCGCTGCTGGTGGACGGCCGGCCGGTCACCGGCTCGCGGGACAGCGGCGGACGGCTGCGCTACGAGCGCACCTACACCGACGGCCCGCTCTACGCCCCGGTCACCGGCTACTCCTCACAGACGTACGGCACCTCGCTGTTGGAGCAGGCCGAGGACGGCGTCCTCTCCGGTGACGACGAGCGGCTCACCGCCTTCCCCTGGTGGGACCGGCTGACCGGCGGCCACCGGCGGGGCGGGGCGGTGCACACCACCATCGACCCCCGGATGCAGCGCGCCGCCTTCGCCGGACTCGGCGGCAGGAAGGGCGCGGTGGCCGCGGTCGAGCCGCGCACCGGGCGGATCCTGGCGCTGGTCAGCACGCCCTCGTACGAACCGGGCGCGCTGTCCGGCAACGGCGCCGCGGTCGGCGACGCCTGGCGCCGGCTGAACGCCGCCGCGCGCCGGCCGATGCTCAACCGGGCGCTGGGGCAGACCTATCCGCCCGGCTCCACCTTCAAGGTCGTCACCGCGGCGGCCGCGCTGGAGAGCGGCCGGGTCACCGACATCGACGCCGACACCGACTCGCCCGACCCCTATCTGCTGCCCGGCACCGCCACCCGGCTCGGCAACGCCGCCGGGGGCTGCGCGGACGCCCCGCTCCGCTACGCCTTCCGCGCCTCGTGCAACACCGTCTTCGCACGGCTGGGGGTGCGCGTCGGGCTGCGCGGGATGGCGGGGACGGCCCGCCGGTTCGGCTTCAACGACCACCGGCTGCGGATCCCGTCGCCCGTCGCGGCCAGCACCTTCGACACCGAGATGGACGACGCGCAGCTCGCCCTGTCCGCCATCGGGCAGTACGACACCGCCGCCACCCCGCTCCAGATGGCGATGGTCTCGGCGGTGGTCGCCAACGGGGGGCAGCTGGCCCCGCCGTACCTCGTGGACAAGGTGACCGACGCCGGCGGCATCCTGGTCTCCACCGAGCCGCGCCGGCCCATCCGCGAAGTGGTCGGCCCGGCCACCGCACAGCAGCTCCAGGACATGATGGTCGACGTGGTCGCGCACGGCAGCGGACGGCGGGCCGCCCTCAAGGGCGTGACGGTCGGCGGCAAGACGGGCACCGCCCAGCACGGGGTGCACAACGCGGGCACGCCGTACGCCTGGTTCATCTCCTGGGCGCGGGAGCCGGACGGCTATGAGCCGGCGGTCGCGGTGGCGGTGGTCGTCGAGGACGCGGCGGCCGACCGCGCGGACATCAGCGGCGGTGGCAGCGCGGCGCCGATCGCGCGCGCGGTGATGGCGGCGGCGCTGCGGAAGGGGCCCGCCCGGTAGGCGCCGCCCCGCCGGCACCACCGCCCGAAGTCCGCCCCGTACGACGAGGCGCCCTCCGCGGCCCGTTGGGCGCTGCCCGCCCCGGCCACGCACAATGGCGGCATGACCGATCCGTCCCAGACCCCGCCGCCCGGAGCCCCCGCGGAGCCGGGGAACGCCCCCGCCGGTCCCCCGTTCCTGTCGCTCACCGAGGTCGAGGCGCTGGCCCGGCGCGCGCACGCGGGGCAGACCGACAAGGCGGGCCGCCCGTACGCCGAGCACCTGGCCGCGGTCGCGGCGGGGGTGCGGGAACGCGGCGGCAGCGACGAGCAGATCGCGGCGGCCTGGCTGCACGACGCGGTCGAGGACGACGCGCTGAGCCGGGAGTGGCTGGCCGGCGCCGCGCTGAGCGAGCCGACCAAGGCCATGGTCCTGGCGGTCACCAAGCGGGCGGGCGAGCCGCTGGCGGAGTACACCGCCCGCATTCTGGCCACGCCCGGGGCGCTGCTGGTCAAGGAGTCCGACCTCGCCCACAACGCCGACCCGGCCCGGCTGGCCGTGCTGGACGCGCCGACCCGGGACCGGCTGACCGCCAAGTACGCCCGGGTACGGGCCCTGTTGGGGCTGGCCTGAACCCTTCGCTCCGCCGCCACGGAAGTCCACACCCCGGACGGCTCTGCCGAAAGGTGCAGGCCACAGCTACCCTGCGGCGATGACTTCAGCGCAGCTGTCCCGCCCGCGACCGGACCGGGTGATCGCCGCCCTGGAAGGCGTCGGCGTCCGCCGCTCCACCACCGACCAGGTCATCCTGGACGACGTCGACTGGACCGTGCGCGCCGGGGAGCACTGGGCGTTGCTCGGCGCCAACGGCGCGGGGAAGACCACCGTCCTGCGCCTCATCGGGGCCTTGATGTTCCCCACCGTCGGCACCGTCGAGGTGCTCGGCCGGCGGCTCGGCGCGGTGGACGTCCGGGAACTACGGGCCGCCATCGGCCTGGTCTCCAGCGCCCAGAAGGTGCCCCAGGACGCGACCGGCCACACCGTCGTGCTGACCGGTGCGACCGGCACCGTGCAGCCGCTGTGGCGCAGGTACGACCGGGCCACCCGGGAGCGCGCCCATGAACTGCTCGCCGAATTGGACTGCAAGGAACTGGCGGACCGCCCGTACCGGGTGTGCTCCGGCGGTCAGCGCGCCCGGATCCTGATCGCCCGCGCACTGATGGCCGCCCCCGCACTGCTGCTGCTCGACGAGCCGTTCAACGCCCTTGACCTGCCGTCCCGCGAGGACCTGATCGACGCACTGCACCGACTGGCCGCCGGTCGCCCCGACTTGGCCACCGTGACGGTCACCCACCACCTGGAGGAGCTGTCGCCGGCCGTCGGGCACGCCCTGCTGCTGCGCGAGGGCCGGGTGCAGGCGCTCGGGCCGGTGGCCGAGGTGCTGACCGGAGACCGGATGACCGCCTGCTTCGGCCGCCCCATCGAGGTCTCCCGGCACGAGGGCCGCTGGCTGGCCCGCTCGGGCCGCGGCGCGTAGGCGCCGGGCGCCCCTCTCCCGGATCGTCGTGGGCTCGCGGGCCCGGCACGAGCCGGACGACGGCCCTAAGGGGTGTCCTGGCCCCCGTCCACCGCCGCGTCCCGGACCCCGTCCAGGAACCGCCGGACCGCGGCGCGTTCGGAGGGGTCGAAGCCGGCGAGCAGTCCGAGGGTGCGGTCGATCAGCGGGCCGAAGAAGGACTGCCCCAGGGCGACCGCGCGCTCGTCGACCTCCAGCAGGACCCGGCGCCGGTCCTGGGTGTCGCGGACCCGGCGGACCAGGCCGAGCCGCTCCAGCCGGTCGACCAGTGCCGTGGTGCCGGCAGAGTTCAGGCCGAGCTGGGCGCCCAGCCGGCCGGGGGTCGCCGCGGTGCCCGCGCGGGCCGCATCCAGCAGGGCGATCAGCGCCCGCAGATCGGTGGGGTGCAGACCGTTGCGGTCGGCGAACCGCGCGCCCGCGAGGTCGAGTTGCAAGGTCACCTCGCGCAGGAGGTGGACCAGGTCCATCCCCTCCGGTGCGGGCCGCTCCGTCATCTCCGACCGCCTTTCCCATTGCGCTCCCCGATCCGACACAGACTAATATCTCGCTCAACGAGATACTCGTCGAGCGAGGAGAGCGTATGACCGACGCCGCGTTCCACGCCGCCTACGAGGAGGCCATGGCGCTCTGGCCGGTGCCGGTGGAACGGCGCGGCACGGTCACGCCGTACGGCCGCACCCGTGTCCACGTCTGCGGCCCGGCCGACGCCCCGCCGCTGGTGCTGCTGCACGGCGGCGGCACCACCTCGGCCGTCTGGTACGCCCTGGCCCCCGCGCTGGCCGCCACCCACCGGGTGTACGCGGTGGACCAGATGGGCACGCCGGGGCTCAGCGTCCCCGGGGAGCGGGCGGTACGACGGCCGGCGGACCTGGAGTCCTGGCTCGACGGTGTACTGGACGGCGTGCTCGACGACCACGGGGCGGCCTCGGCCGCGGTGCTCGGGCACTCCTACGGCGGCTGGCTCGCACTGCGTTACGCCGCGCACACGCCCGGCCGGGTGCACCGGCTGGTGCTGCTCGACCCGACCCAGTGCTTCGCCGGCTTCCGGACGTCCTACCTCGCACGGGCGGTGCCGCTGTTCGTCCGGCCCGGGGAGCGCAGCACCCGGCGGCTGCTGGCGTGGGAGACCCGCGGCGACCCGCCGGCGCCCGAACTGGTGCGGCTGATGGGTCGGGGCGCGGTCGCGTTCCGCGGCGCGAAGCCGGTCACCGGGCCGCGGCCGGACACCGCCGGGCTGCGCGCGGCCGGGGTGCCGGTGCTGGTGCTGCTGGCGGAGCACAGCCGGGCGCACGACCTGCACCGGGTCGCCGCGGGGGCGGCCCGCGCCCTGCCGGATGCCCGGGTCGAGACCCTGCCGGGCGTCAGCCACCACTCGGTGCCGTACGCGGCGAGCGGGGAGGCGGCCCGGCGGATCGGCGGGTTCCTGACGGGCTGAGGAGGGCACCGGGCCGGCGGGCCGCCCGACGGCCGACCGGGCAGCCAGCGGCTCCGGGCGGGCGGTGACTCCCGGCGGGCGGTGACTCCTGGCGGGCGGCGACTCCCGGCGGTGCCGCCACTCCTGCGCAGCCCGCGGGCGCGCCCGCGGTACGCGGGAGGTCAGTCCCCCGTCCCGCCCTCCGCGATGGCCGCCGCGACCTCCGCGGTACGGGCCGCCTCCTCGGCGGCGAAGCGCTCCGCGTCCAGCTTCTCGGCGAGCTCCTCGTCCTGGGCCATCAGCAGGTCGAGGTTGGCGTCGCCCATCTCGAAGACCCCCATGTCGACATAGGCGCGCTGCAGCCGCTCGCCCCACAGCCCGATGTCCTTCACACACGGCACGATCCGGCTGAAGAGCAGCTTCCGGAAGAGGTGGAGGAACTCGGAGCGCTCGGTGAACTCGGCGGCCTCCGCGGTGGGGATGCCGAAGTTCTCCAGGACCTCCAGGCCGCGCAGCCGGTCGCGCATCAGGTAGCAGCCCTCGATGACGAACTCCTCGCGCTCGCGCAGTTCGGCGTCGGTGAGCTGCTTGTAGTAGTCGCGCAGCGCCATCCGCCCGAAGGCGACATGGCGCGCCTCGTCCTGCATGACGTACGCCAGGATCTGCTGCGGCAGCGGCTTGGTGGTGGTGTCGCGGATCATGCCGAACGCGGCCAGCGCCAGGCCCTCGATCAGGACCTGCATGCCGAGGTAGGGCATGTCCCAGCGGGAGTCGGTGAGGGTGTCGCCGAGCAGCGTCTGCAGGTTGTCGTTGACCGGGTAGAGCATCCCGATCTTCTCCTGGAGGAACCGGCTGTAGATCTCGGCGTGCCGGGCCTCGTCCATGGTCTGGGTGGCGGAGTAGAACTTCGCGTCGAGGTCCGGCACGGACTCCACGATCCGCGCCGCACAGACCATCGCCCCCTGCTCGCCGTGCAGGAACTGGCTGAACTGCCAGGCGGTGTAGTGCTGGCGCAACTCCCCGCGGTCCCTCTCGGTCATCTTGTCCCAGTACTTGGTGCCGTACAGGGACATCGACTCATCGGGGGTGCCCAACGGGTCGGTGGGGTCCACCTCCAGGTCCCAGTCGATGCGCAGGGTGGCGTCCCACTGCTTGTCCTTGCCCTTCTGGTAGAGCGCGAGCAGCCGGTCACGTCCGTCGTCGTACTCCCAGCTGAAGCGGGCCGCCCCGGAGGCGGGCACCTTCCACAGGGGGTCGCCGGGGTCCTGCACATAGAGCTCTCGGGTCGACACGGGCAGCCTCCTCGGCTCGCCAAAAGCCTTGCCACGGGCGCTGCTTGGCAGGCTCACACGTTTCTTACCGGCGGGTCAATAAGTCGCGCACGGGGGATTGACGGGCCTGCTGACAGGAAGTCTCATAAGGAGGGACCGCGGGTAACCCACGAGCGAGGTAGCCACAGCCATGACGAGCGCGCCCACCCCCATGACCGCGTCGGACACCGGAGTCCTGCGGGACGCCCTCGGTCTGCTCAAGGACCGGGAGCAGGTCGCCGAGCGCCTGCTCGACTCCTCCGCCAAGCACTCCTTCGACCCCGACACCGAACTCGACTGGGACGCGCCGCTCGACGAGGGCAAGTGGTTCTGGCCGCCGGAGCTGGTCTCGCTCTACGACACCCCGCTGTGGCGGCGGATGTCGACCGAGCAGCAGCAGGACCTCGCCCGGCACGAAGCCGCCTCGCTCGCCTCGTTGGGCATCTGGTTCGAGATCATCCTGATGCAGCTGCTGGTCCGGCACATCTACGACAAGCCGGTGACCAGCGCGCACGTCCGCTATGCCCTCACCGAGATCGCCGACGAGTGCCGGCACTCGAAGATGTTCGCGCGGATGATCCAGCGGGGCGGTGCGCCCGCGTACCCCGTCTCCCGCCTGAACCACCACCTCGCCCGGATCCTCAAGACGGTCTCCACCACGCCCGGTTCGTTCGCCTGCACCCTGCTGGGCGAGGAGATCCTGGACTGGATGCAGCGGCTGACCTTCCCCGACGAGCGGGTGCAGCCCCTGGTGCGCGGGGTGACCCGGATCCACGTGGTGGAGGAGGCCCGGCACGTCCGGTACGCCCGCGAGGAGCTGCGCCGCCAGATGGTCACCGCACCGCGCTGGGAGCGCGAACTGACCCGGATCAGCTCCGGCCAGGCGGCCCGGGTGTTCTCCGTCGCCTTCGTCAATCCGCAGGTGTACCGCAACGTCGGGCTGGACAAGCGGGAGGCGCTCGCCCAGGTGAAGGCCAGCGGCCACCGTCGCGAGGTGATGCAGACCGGCGCCCGGCGGCTGACCGACTTCCTCGACGAGATCGGCGTACTGCGCGGCGCCGGCCGCCGGTTGTGGCGCAGCTCCGGGCTGCTGGCCTGAACGAACCGCTTGCCCCCTACACGTGGCCGAGCACCTGTACGAACCGAAATCCGGGGCGGTTACGCTGCTGTTCATGAACGGCAGCGGCACCGCCCCAGCAGTACCCCGACCCGCCTATCGAAGGCTCAGCGTCGAGCAACGCCGCAGCCAACTCCTCACCGCCGCGCTCGACCTGTTCGCACAGCGCGCGCCGGAGGACGTCTCGCTGGACGACGTCGCCGCCGCCGCACAGGTCTCGCGCCCGCTGGTCTACCGCTACTTCCCCGGCGGCAAGCAGCAGTTGTACGAGGCCGCGCTGCGCAGCGCGGCCGACATCCTGGAGGGCTGCTTCGCCGAGCCGGAAAGCGGACCGCTCACCCAGCGCCTGTCGCACGCCCTCGACCGCTACCTGGCCTTCGTCGACGAGCACGACGCCGGCTTCTCGGCGCTCCTCCAGGGCGGCAGCGTGGTGGAGACCTCCCGCACCTCCGCGATCGTGGACGAGGTGCGGCGCGCGGCGGCCGACCAGATCCTGCGGCACCTGGGCGAGCCGGAGCCGGGCCTGCGGCTGCGGATGACCGTCCGGATGTGGATCACCGCCGTGGAGGGCGCCTCGCTGATCTGGCTGGACGAGGGCAAGCAGCCGCCGCTCGACGAGCTGCGGGACTGGCTGGTCGACCACTTCGTCGCGCTGCTGACCGCGACCGCGGCCCGCGACCCGCAGACCGCGCGAGTGACCCGGGCGGCGCTGACGATGGAGGCCGGGGACGGCCCGGTCGGCGAGCTGGCGCGGCGCATCCTGCCCGTGGTGGGCGAGGCCACCCACCTGCTGTGACCTGCGCCTGCGGGCCGCGGATGGAAGACTGGGAACGTGCGGAGCGAGAACACCCCCTTCGTCGGCGGCCCGCTGGACGGCCGGGTCCTGCCGGTGCTGGTCGGCATGACCGGCCAGCCGCCGAAGACCTACGAGGTCCCCGAGCCCCACGAGGACGGGAGCCCGCCGACCCTGCACGTCTACCGGAGGGTCCCGGGGCGGGTGGGGCGGCTGGGCCTGCCCCACGGGTGGAAGTACGCGTACGACCCGGCGGGCCGGGCCTCGGGCCGGGGCGTGAAGGGCCTCAAATGGCCCTGGAGCAAGCCGCGTTGAGCCGGCGGCGCACACAGCGCGGGCGGGGCGGCGCACAGCGCGGCCGGGGTGGCGCACAGCGCGGCCGGGGTGGCGGCCCGGCAGCCGGACGCGGGGTCCGGCCACCGGGCGACGCGGAGCGTCAGGCGGTCAGCGACGCCAGGTAGGCGCCGGCCTTGTCCGGGTCGTAGAAGTAGTTCTCGAAGTCGGACGGGTCGTTGAAGCCGTTGGCGAAGCGGTCGGCGACCGGCTGGAGCTGACCGGCCGCGCCGATCAGGTTCAGGACGTGCTCCGGCGGCGGGGCCAGCATCGCGTTGGTCCACTTGGTGACGTGCTGGGCGGTCTGCCAGTACCGCTCGAAGGTGGCATGCATCCACGCCTCGTCGAACGGCTCCGCGCCCCGCTCCACGATGGAGGCCAGGTAGGAAGCGGCGCACTTGGAGGCCGAGTTGGAGCCCTGGCCAGTGATCGGGTCATTGGCGACGACCACGTCGGCGACGCCGAGCACCAGCCCGCCGGAGGGCAGCCGGCCGATCGGGTTGCGCACGGTCGGGGCGTAGCGGCCGGCCAGCGTGGCCCCCGCGTCGGTCAGTTCGACCTTGGTGGCCCGCGCGTACTCCCAGGGCAGGAAGGTCTTCATCAGGTCCAGCGTGGTGGCCAGGTGCTCCTCGGGGTCCTTGACCGACTGGAAGACGTCCAGCGGGCCGCCGGGTATGCCCTCCCAGAAGAGGATGTCGGCGCGGCCGGAGGTGGTGTACGTCGGCATCACGAACAGCTCGCCGACGCCGGGGACGAGGTTGCAGCGGACCGCGTCGAAGTCGGGGTGCTCCGGGCGCGGGCCCAGGCCGTGCACATAGGCGACGGCCAGCGCGCGCTGCGGGGCGTCGTAGGGCGAACGGTCGGGGTTCCGGCCGAACATGGACACCAGCTCGCCCTTGCCGGCCGAGACCAGCGTCAGGTCGTAGCGGCTGGCGAAGAAGTCCAGGTCGGAGACGGCGGCACCGTGGATGACGAGCTGGCCGCCGCGCTGTGCGAAGGTCTCCACCCAGCCGGCCATCTTCACCCGCTGGTCGACGGACTGGGCGTAGCCGTCGAGCATGCCGACCCAGTCGATGGCGCGCTGCGAGCCGCCGGGCTCCGCGTGGCTGCCGGGAGCGGCGACCGAGACCCCGAGACCCTCGATGCGCGGTGCCTGGCTCTCCCAGAAGTTGATCCCCAGATCCCGCTCGTGCTGGAGCGCGGTGTCGAACATGCACTGCGTCGACATGACCCGGCCGGACCGGATCTCGTCGGCGGTGCGGTTGGACATCAGGGTGACCTCATAGCCCTGGGACTGGAGGCCGAGGGCCAGCTGGAGACCGGACTGTCCGGCTCCGACGACGAGGATTTTCCGCATGGCGGCACTCTTCTCTGCTACTGCGTGTTTCAGGGAGGGGGGTGAGGGGGGGTGGCGCGAGGGGTGGCCCCTCGGGAGCGGGCCCGTAGCGGGCGGGCCCGGCTGAAGCGGGCCCGGCTACTCCGGCGCGGTCTCCAGGGCGTGGCCGACCAGCGCCAGCAGCGACTGGATCACCGTGGTCCGCTGGCGCGCGTCCATGATCACAATGGGGACCCGGGCCGGTACGGTCAGCGCCTCGCGGACGTCCTCGGCCTCGTAGAGATCGGTCCCCTCGAAGTGGTTGACCGCGACGACGTAGGGCAGGCCGCAGCTCTCGAAGTAGTCCAGCGCCGGGAAGCAGTCCTCCAGGCGCCGGGTGTCGGCCATCACGATCGCCCCGATGGCGCCGCGCACCAGGTCGTCCCACATGAACCAGAAGCGCTGCTGGCCGGGCGTGCCGAACAGGTAGAGCACCAGCTCCTGGTCGAGGGTGATCCGGCCGAAGTCCATCGCGACCGTGGTCGTGGTCTTGTCCGGGGTCGACGTCAGGTCGTCGGTCTCCTCGCTGGCCTGCGTCATCACCGCCTCGGTCTGGAGCGGGGTGATCTCCGAGACCGATCCGACGAAGGTGGTCTTGCCGACGCCGAAACCGCCGGCCACCACGATCTTGGTGGCGATCGGTGCCCGCGAACGGTCCGTCTGCCAGCTCTGCAGTCCGGTGTCGGCGGCCGTGGCCGCCGGTTCGGCCTGCCCCTGGGAACCGGCGTTCGTGGTGGCCCCGGCCGATATCGTGTCAGAGCCTGTGAAGTCCACTCAGCACCCTTTCGAGCAGCGCGCGGTCGGGCCGGCCGGTGCCGTGCCCGGTGCCGTAGACGCGAATCTTTCCCTGGTCTGCGAGGTCGCTGAGCAGCACCCGGACCACGCCCAGCGGCATCCTGAGGAGCGCGGAGATCTCCGCGACCGAGCGCATCCGGCGGCACAGTTCGACGATGGCGCGCATCTCCGGCATGACCCGGTCGCCCCAGCCGCCGGAGGTCAGCTCGGGCCGCTCCTCGGGGGCCTCCAGCGCGGCCACGAACGTCTCCACCAGCAGCACATGACCGAAGCGCGTCCGGCCGCCGGTGAGCGAGTACGGCCGTACCCGCGCCGGTTTGCGGTCCCCGCCGCGTAGGGGGAGTTTGCGGCTACTACTCATTTGGAGACCTCGCTTCGCCCGGCCGGGCAGGTGCGCGGCCCGCGCCTCGCCTGGGTTCGCTCACTACGTTCGCTCACTGGGCGCTCTCCATCGACTTGCGCAGCTCACTGCGGAGTTCGGGGGTGAGGACATGGCCGGCCCGGCCGACGAACAGCGCCATGTGGTAGGCAATGACGTTCATGTCACAGTCCGCGGTGGCGTGCACGCCGAGCAGCGAGCCGTCGCTGATGGACATCACGAAAACGCTTCCCTCGTCCATCGTGATCATCGTCTGCTTGACCGCCCCGCCGTCCATCAGCTTCGCGGCGCCCTGGGTGAGGCTGCCGAGACCGGAGACGATGGTGGCGAGATCGGCACTGGACCCCCGGGGGCCCTCAGTGGTGCCCGGTGTCGCGGCCGCCCCGACCGCCCGGTCCGGGTCGGAGCTGAGCAGCAGCAGACCGTCGGAGGAGACCACCGCGACGGAGTGGATACCGGGCACCTCGTCGACCAGGTTGCTCAACAGCCACTGCAGATTCCGTGCCTGGCTGCTGAGTCCCTGTCCGTAACCTGTGGGCGCTTGCGCCTTCAATCGCGTGCCTCCTCGACAAAGTGGCTCTCTCCCGGGGCCCCCGCTCCGTCGGTGTCCGTCTGTGGGATGGTCTGGTCCGCAGTGCGCTCCGCGATTTCGGCCTCGACCTCGCGCCGGCCGTCCCGCGCCCCCTGTTGAAAGCCGCCGAGCCGGCGCCGCAGCGCCTCGGCGTTGGCCGCACCGCTCTTGCGCGGAACGGTGGGCCCTTGTTGCGGTGCCATGATCTTGGGCGTGCGCTTGGGCAGCCCCATGGCGGTCCGCCGCTTCTCCTCGGGAGAGTCGGCGGCGGTCTGCGGTCCGGCCGGCTCGGCCGGGGACGCGTCGGCGACCGGACCGGGTCCGGCCGGCGGCACGTCGTCGGTGGGTGCGGCGCCGGTGGGTGCGGCGCCGGTGGGTGCGGCGCCGGTGGGTGCGGCGCCGGTGGGTGCGGCGCCGGTGGGTGCGGCGCCGGTGGGCGTCGGGTCCGCCACGGGGCGGGTGTGCTGGTCCGGGCCGATGGTGTACGGGCCGGAGGCGGTGGCCTCGGCAGCCGCGGGCGCCGGCTGCGCGGCCGGGCCGGTGTGGTCCTCGGTCCGGGAGTGCTCGCGGCCGGCGGCGCCGAGCCCGGCCTGGTCGATGGCGCGCTCGGCGGCGGCGACCAGCGGATCGGGACCCTGGCCGGGAGCGGGTGTCGGCGTCGGCCGCGGCGGCTCCTGGGCAGGCATCGTGCCGGTGCCGTGGGTGGTCTCGCCCACCGGCGCCAGCCGCTTCACCCGCGCCGGCAGGGCGTTGGAGTTCGCCTCGGCGGCCGAGCCCGGCAGCCCGGGGGTGTGCGTCACGCGCTGGCTCGAGGGGCGGGCGGACGACGGGGCCGGGCGGGTGGGCAGGATCGAACCGGGCAGCACGACGACGGCGGTGACCCCGCCCTGCTTGGCGTCCCGCAGCTGGACCCGGACGCCGTGCCGGGCAGCCAGCCGCACCACCACGTACAGCCCCAGGCCCAGCGCCTCGTCGACGTCCTCGGCGGACGAGGCGGCCTCGGCGTCCGACAGCCGCTCGTTGAGCTCGGCCATCCGCTCCGAGGTCATCCCTATGCCCTGGTCCTGCACCGAGAGCATCACCTCGCCGCTCTCCAGCAGCCAGCCGGACAGCTCCACATGGGCCTCCGGCGGCGAGAACGCGGTGGCGTTCTCCAGGAGTTCGGCGACCAGGTGGCTGAGGTCGTCCGCGGCGAAGCCGGCGACCTGGGCGTGCGGCGGCAGCGACTCGATCCGGACCCGCTCGTACCGCTCGATCTCACTGACCGCGGCGCGCAGCACGTCCAGCAGCGCCACCGGTTCCTGGTGGTTGGTGCTGTGCTGCTCCGCGCCCGCCAGTACGAGCAGGTTCTCGCTGTTGCGGCGCATCCGTGCGGCGAAGTGGTCCAGCTTGAACAGGGTGTCCAGCCGCTCCGGGTCCTGCTCGCTCTCCTCCAGCGACTCGATGACCGCGAGCTGCCGCTCGACCAGCCCGAGGGTGCGCAGCGCGAGGTTGACGAACCGGCCCTGCACCCCGGTGTGGGCGTTGGCCAGCCGCTCGGTGAGGTCGGCGACCTCGGCCTGGAGCGCGGCACTCTGCTCCCGCAGCACATCGCGCTCGGCGGCCAGCCGCTGCCGGCCGCCGACCAGCCGCTTGCGCTCACCCTCCAGTTCGTTGTTGCGCTTGGCGAGTTCGCCGATCCGGGCGTGCAGCACGTTCACCGACCGGACCACGGCGGCGAATTCGTCGTTGCGGCCCTGGTAGCTGACGGGCTCCTCGTTGGCGGGGTCCCCGGCGACCCGCTTGGCGCCGATCCGCACCGCCGCCAGCGGCTGGGTCAGGGTCCGCGCGGCCCAGACACCGGCCGCGACGGCCAGCAGCAGGCAGAGCCCCAGCAGGGCGGTGCGGATCTCCAGCTCCGTCACATCGTCGTCGCGCAGTTGGCCGAGGCGCTGGATGTCGGCGGTCGCCATGGCGGACTCGACCCCGCGCATCAGCCCGATGCGGGTGGTCAGGGTGCTCTGCACGCGCTGACGGCTCAGCCGCATATCGGCGGCGTCCAGGCGGGGCTGGTCGGTCAGCCGGGTCAGATAGCGCTCGGCGGTGCTGACGTCGGCGCCGTTGACGGTGCTGTCGTAGCGGTCCCGGGCGCTCTGCCCGGCGATCTGCCGGAAGTCGCCCAGCGCGCCCTGTTCGCGGACGTGCGCGACCTGGGCGAGAGCGGTCAGCCGCGGCTGGCTCCCGCCCGCGTTCAGGCCGGCCAGCAGCAGCCCCCGGGTGGCAGCGGCCTGTTCGGTGGCTCGGCCGAGGGCGGGCAGCGCCCGGGTGCCGGCGTCCGCGGAGTCCGCACGGGCCGGCAGGCCGCGGGCGATCTCGTCGCTGATCGCCCCCAGCGCCTGGATGACCTCGGAGTACGTCTGGAAGACCTGCTCGGCCGGGATGCTGCCGGACAGCGCCTGGTTCCGGGTCTGCGGGAGGGCGGCCAGCAGCTGGGCGGCGGCCCTGTAGACGGCGGTGTCGCCGGTGGCGTCCTGGGCCTCGGAGCGCAGTTCGCCGATCTGCCGGTCGACCCGGGCCCGCTGGGTCCGGGAGACCGCGGAGTCGTCGGAGAACGCGGCATCGGCCCCGGCGGCGGCCGCACGGGCACCGGCACCGCTCAGGCCACCGCCGGTGCGGTTGACCCCCGTCCCCGCGGCGCCGCCGGACGGGGCGCCGTTCCCGGTGCCGGTATGGGCGGTGTGGCCGGCGACGTACGCGGTCATCCCGTCGCGCTCGTCGGCCAGGGAGTGCGCCAGCGCGATGGCGCGGGCGTTCAGCTCGGCCAGATCGACCAGTTGCTGGCTGTTGTTGGCGTTGTCGCCCGTGCTGGCGAGGCCGGGGGCGCCGGCGCCGAGGACCACGGCGGCCACCACGGCCACCGCCCCGACGAGCCGGTTGCGCACCCGCGCGGGGCGCCGTCCCGCAAGGTCATCGACGGACGTCGCTGGTCCCTCGCCGGGTCCCGGGCCCTTGCCCGGTCCCGAAACCGAACCGGCCGGTGAACCCGGCTTCCCTGCGCCGCCCCGAAGCCGCATCTTCCGCACCGCTGCTCGCATTCCTGTCTCGCCTGCCCACGCCGTGTGGCGTCGCGGACTCCGGCTCGCCCTCCACTCGCGGGGCGGACCTGCGCGAACACCGCAGCAGCACACACTTCCGCGAGGGAAAACAGTCCGGCTCTGCGCGTCGTGACGGATGTTCTGGCCCCACCCATGACCGGGCAACGACCATTCCACCGGCACCGCGCAGTGGCTCGGCATCACATGCCCGGCCACCTGAATGAGTGAACCTCAATCGGAGTTTGGCCATCAACTTCCGCGCGGCAACGATTTTCACGGCAACCCCTAACAACCCCCGGACGGGTTTGGAGATGCGTCCGCCTCCTGGCAGGATGCCCGCCCGCAGCGCGCCGGGCCATTGGTCCGTACCTTCCGGCGCGGCCGGCTCCCCGGCTCCCCGGCACCACCTCCCCCGCCCGGCGACCGGGCCGAAAACCCACCCTCCGGCAGACTTCCCGGCATGCGCATCGAACTCGCCACCGAGCCCGGCGATCCCCAACACCCAAACGAGGACTACGCATCAGTAGCGCTGCCGGCTTCCGGCGAGGGCGGGGCGCTGGTCCTGCTGGACGGCGTGACACCCCCCGCAGGGGACTACGGATGCCGGCACACGGTCCCGTGGTTCACCGCGCGGCTCGGGGGCGCATTGCTGGAACTGTCGGTTTCACACCGGGATATGACGCTCACTGAGGCTCTCGCCGGCGCCATCGCCCGGACGACCGCCGTTCACCGGGGTACCTGTGACCTTTCTCACGTCCGCACTCCCCAGGCAACTGTCGTCGCCGCCAGGTGGTCCGCGGACACCGTCGAGTACCTGGTGCTGTCCGATTCGGTGCTGCTGCTGGAGCGCACGGACGGTTCGGTGGACGCGGTGGTGGACCCGCGGCTGGACACCCTCCCGCCGGCGGTGACCGCGCAGCGCGAGGCGGTACGGGCGCTACCGCGGGACTCGGCGGAACGGGCCGCGGCGGCCCGGGAGTACGTCCGCGCGGTGGAGGCGCTGCGCAACGCCGAGGGCGGATTCTTCACCGCGGCGGCCGATCCGGCGGTAGCCGCCCGCGCGGTCACCGGCACCGCCCCGCGCACCGGGCTCCGCTCGCTGACCGCCCTCTCCGACGGCGCAGGCCGCTGGGTCGAGGTCTTTCGGCAGGGGTCCTGGGCCGACTGTGTCGGCCTGGTGGGCGACCGTGGTCCACAGGCGCTGGTCGACGCCGTCCGGGCCGCGGAGGCCGCCGATCCGGACGGCGCGGCACACCCCCGGGGAAAGGTACGGGACGACGCATCGGTGATTTTTGTCGTTCCGTGAGGACTTTTCGCCGAGGTGCCGCGGTGTGCAACGACAGGGCCGGGAACTGCATCAGGGGCGCGACGCCCCGGACGGCGCCCCGGACGGCGCCCCGGACAGCGGCCCGGCTCGGGCGGCGGCCCGGACGGCGACCCGGCTCGGGCGGCGGCCCGGACGGCCGCCCGGCTCGGGCGGCTCAGGTGTCCTCGCCCTCCTGTTCGACGTTCAGCCGGTGCAGCAGCCGGGCCAGCTCGGCGACCTCGGCGGGATCCCAGGCGGCCAGGCGCCGGGCGTACTGGGCGCGGCGCCCGTTGCGGACGCGGGTGAAGCGGGCGTTGCCCTCGTCGGTGATCCGCACCAGCACCGCCCGGCCGTCGTCCGGGTCCGGCTCCCGGGCGACCAGCCCCAGCTTCTCCAGGGCGTGCAGTTGACGGCTCATCGTGGCCTTGCCGACGCCGAAGAAACCGGCGAGGTCGGTGGCGCGCTGGGTGCCGGCGTCGGCCAGCCGGAGCAGCAGCCCGTACGCGGACGGCTCCAGGTCGGGGTGCACCTCCCGGGCCAGTTCGCCGGACGAGGCCCGGGCACGGCGGAGGAATACCGCCAATTCGCGTTCCAGGGCGAGGAATACGTGATCCACACCAATGGGACAGCCGTCCGCCGATGTCCCGTCGGCTCCGGTGTTGTGCACGTCAGCGCCCATGCCCGCTTTCCCTCATGTGAAAGTTTCCGCCCCGGTCGGCCGAAGCCGCAGCTCGGCCAGTATTTCGCAGGATTAGACCAACGGCAGCCCACGGCCCCTCTTTTACCCCGTACATCTACGCGCGTATCGTTATTTCTGGCATGACCACACCAAACGGCTGTCCGATGCCAAGGGTTCCGCGGCGCGTCATGCACCCCGCACCATGGCGTCACCGCCGCTGCGTCAGGCCGTCAGATCATCCCCCCCTCAGGTTGTTCATCCACCGAGATCTTCGGAGGCACGAATGTCCGTGCTCAGATCCGGCTCCCCCCACCGCCCCGCCCGCGCCCTGGTGACCGTGGCCGGGGCCCTCCTCGCGGTCCTCTCCCTCCTGCTCGGCCTGCCCGGCACCGCCGGCGCGGCGCCCGGTGGGCGGGCGCCTCAGCCCATCCACCGGGCACCGGAACCCACCCACCCCGGCCAGGACTGGGCCGGCTCGCAGATCGCCCGGCACGAGGGCACCGCGGCCGGTACCGCCGCCCCGCAGGCCTCCGCGCCCGACGCCTCGGTCGAGGGCGTGGACGTCAGCAGCCACAACGGCAGCGTCGCCTGGTCGACCCTCTGGAACAGCGGCGTCCGCTTCGCCTACGTCAAGGCGACCGAGTCCACCAGCTACACCAACCCCTCCTTCGCGCAGCAGTACAACGGCTCCTACGGCGTCGGCATGATCCGCGGGGCGTACCACTTCGCCACGCCCGACACCTCCAGCGGCGCCGCCCAGGCCACCTACTTCGTCACCCACGGCGGCGGCTGGTCCAAGGACGGCAAGACCCTCCCCGGCGCGCTGGACATGGAGTACAACCCTTACGGCTCGACCTGCTATGGACTGAGCGCGACCGGGCTGGTCAACTGGATGAAGGACTGGTTCGCCACCTACAAGGCGCGCACCGGCCGGGACGCGGTCCTCTACACCTCCACCAGCTGGTGGAAGCAGTGCACGGGAAACTCCACCGCGTTCGGCGCGGTCAATCCGCTCTGGGTGCCCCGCTACGGCTCCTCGGTCGGCGAACTCCCGGCCGGCTGGGGCTTCCACACCGTCTGGCAGTACACCTCCACCGGCCCCACGGTCGGTGACCACAACCGCTTCAACGGCGCCTACGACCGGCTCCGGGCGCTGGCCAACGGCTGACCGCCCGGAGCCCGACGGCGCCGATGCGGGCGTACGGCCCCACCCACGCCCGGTCGTACGCACGAGAGGGCCCCTGCCGCACACCGCGTGCGGCAGGGGCCCGTCCCGATTCCCCGCGCGCATCCCTCACGCCGCGACGGGGACCTCCGGCGCCGCCCCGGTCGAGGCGGGGGTCAGCGCCAGCTCCAGCACCTGCCGGACGTCCGACACCGGGTGGACCTCCAGGGCGTCCAGGACCTCGGCCGGTACGTCGTCCAGGTCCGGCGCGTTCCGCCGGGGGATGATCACCGTGCCGATCCCGGCCCGGTGCGCCGCGAGCAGCTTCTGCTTGACGCCGCCGATCGGCAGCACCCGCCCGGTCAGCGAGACCTCACCGGTCATCGCCACGTCCGGCCGCACCTGGCGCCCCGACAGCAGCGAGGCCAGCGCCGTGGTCATGGTGATGCCCGCGCTCGGCCCGTCCTTGGGGACCGCGCCCGCCGGCACGTGCAGATGCACTCCGCGCTCCTTGAGGTCACCGACCGGGAGCTCCAGCTCCGCGCCGTGGGAGCGCAGGAACGACAGCGCGATGTGCGCGGACTCCTTCATCACGTCGCCGAGCTGGCCGGTCAGCTGGAGCCCGGCCGCACCGGTCTCGGGATCGGCGAGCGAGGCCTCTACATAGAGGACGTCACCGCCGGCGCCGGTGACCGCGAGGCCGGTGACCACACCGGGCACGGCGGTCCGCCGCTCGGCCGGGTCCTGCGCCGACTCCGGGGTGTGGTGCGGCCGCCCGATCAGCGGGCGCAGCTGGTCCACGCCGACGGTGAACGGCAGCTCCCGCTCGCCCAGTTCGTGCTCGGCGGCGACCTTGCGCAGCAGCCGGGCGAGGGACCGCTCCAGGTTCCGTACGCCCGCCTCGCGGGTGTACTCGCCGGCCAGCTTGCGCAGCGTCGTCTCCTCGAGCACCACCTCGCCGGGCTCCAGACCGGCCCGCTCCAACTGGCGCGGCAGCAGGTGGTCCCGGGCGATGACGACCTTCTCGTCCTCGGTGTAGCCGTCCAGCCGCACCAGCTCCATCCGGTCCAGCAGCGGTTCGGGGATGGCCTCCAGGACGTTGGCGGTGGCCAGGAAGACCACATCGCTGAGGTCGAGTTCGACCTCCAGGTAGTGGTCGCGGAAGGTGTGGTTCTGCGCGGGGTCGAGGACTTCGAGCAGGGCGGCGGCCGGGTCGCCGCGGAAGTCAGAGCCCACCTTGTCGATCTCGTCGAGCAGCACCACCGGGTTCATCGACCCGGCCTCCTTGATCGCGCGGACGATCCGGCCGGGCAGCGCGCCGACGTAGGTGCGCCGGTGGCCACGGATCTCCGCCTCGTCCCGGACGCCACCCAGCGCGACCCGGACGAACTTCCGGCCCATGGCCCGGGCGACGGAGGAACCGAGCGAGGTCTTGCCGACGCCGGGCGGGCCCACCAGGGCCAGCACCGCGCCCCCGCGGCGCCCGCCGACCAGCCCGAGGCCGCGCTCGGCCCGGCGCTTGCGGACGGCGAGGTACTCGGTGATCCGCTCCTTGACGTCCTCCAGCCCGGCGTGGTCGGCGTCCAGGACCTCCTTGGCCCCGGCGATGTCGTAGGCGTCCTCGGTCCGTTCGTTCCAGGGCAGCTCCAGGACGGTGTCCAGCCAGGTCCGGATCCAGGAGCCCTCGGGGCTCTGGTCGCTGGCCCGCTCCAGCTTGTCGACCTCCTTGAGGGCGGCCTTGCGGACGTCCTCGGGCAGGTCGGCGGCCTCGACCCGGGCGCGGTAGTCGTCGCCCTCGTCCTCGGGGTCGCCGTTGAGGCCCGCGAGCTCCTTGCGGACCGCCTCCAGCTGCCGGCGCAGCAGGAACTCCCGCTGCTGCTTGTCGACGCCCTCCTGCACGTCCTTGGCGATGGACTCGGCGACGTCCTGCTCAGCGAGGTGTTCGCGGAGCGTCTCGGTGGCGTACTTCAGCCGGGCGACCGGGTCGACGGTCTCCAGCAGCCGGAGCTTCTGCTCGATCGTCAGGAACGGCGAGTAGCCGGAGTTGTCGGCGAGCGCGGACACGTCCTCGATCTGCTGGACCCGGTCGACGACCTGCCAGGCGCCGCGCTTGCGCAGCCAGCTGGTGGCCAGCGCCTTGTACTCCGTGACGAGTTCGGCGACGGCGTCCGAATGGGAGCCTTTCCTGCCCGAACGGAGTGGAGGGTTCGGGGACGGATCGGGGACCGTCTCCTCGACGGTGGTGCCCTCCACCCACAGCGCGGCGCCGGGCCCGGTTGTGCCCGAGCCGATCCGCACCCGGCCCAGGCCCCTGATCAGGGCCCCGGGGTCACCGTCGGACAGCCGCCCGACCTGCTCGATCCGCCCGAGCGTGCCGATGCCGGCGTAGGTCCCGTCGATGCGGGGAACGAGCAGCACCCGCGGTTTGTTGCCCGAGGTGGCGGCGGCCTGGGCGGCCTCCACCGCCGCGCGGACGTCCGCGTCGGACAGGTCCAGGGGCACCACCATGCCGGGGAGCACGACCTCGTCATCGAGGGGCAGCACGGGCAGAGTGAGCGATGTGGACGTCGAAGCCATGATCTCCCCTTCGGCAAGCAAGTTGAGCTGTACTCACTCAATGCAGGGGCTGGGGGAGATGTTCCCCGGGTGCGTTCGCTGTGAGCGATCAGGCGGACGGCCGCCGGAGCGGCCGGAGAGACCCGGGAAGCCCGGAGCGACCAGGGCGACCGGGCAACCGGGCAACCGGACGACCGGAGCGGCACAGCGACCGGCGACGGACGGCCGCTGGAGACGAACGGCCGCCGGAGCGGCGGTCTACCAGTGCGCGGGGCGGGTCAGGGCCGGCGGCAGCGTGCTGGCGGCGTCGCCCCTGGCCGCGTTGAGCTGGGCCTGGGTGAGGAAGAGCGCGCCGGTCAGATCGGCGCCGCTGAGGTCGGCACCGCGCAGGTCCGCCCCGATCAGATCCGCCTGCCGCAGGTCGGCGCCGGTGAGGTCGGCGGCGATGAGGTACGCCCCGCGGAGGTTGGCGCCCCTCAGGGACGCGCCCCGCAGCCGGGCCCCCATCAGGTCCGCACCCCGACGCTCCTTCTTACGGCCGGGCACCTTCGCCCGGACCAGCTCACTGGTGCGCAGCAGCAAGGCGTTGACCTCGCCCCGGTGGGCCGCCACGTCCAGACCGGCGAGCTCCTCGGCGCTGCCGCGGGTGAGGCGGTCGGTCTCCTCCAGGGCGACGCGCAGCGCGGCATGGACGGGGCGGGCCGGCGGCAGCGCCAGCGCCTCGGCCAGATACCACAGCAGCTCATGCAGCTGCCGCATGACGGGGAAGGTGTCGAACATCCGGCGGGCGGTGTCCGGGGCCTGCCGCCAGTCCGTGCCGCCGAAGGTCTGCTGGGAGACCTTCTGGCCGGCGCCGAAGCAGTCGAAGACGGTGCAGCCGGCGAAGCCCCGGTCGCGCAGGTCGGCATGGATGCCGCAGCGGAAGTCGGTCTGCAGGTTCGGGCAGGGCCGGCCGGCCTCCTTGTCGAGCGCGAAGTCCGCCGAGGCGGCGAACGGCAGCGCCACACAACACAGCCCGAAGCAGCTGCCGCAGTCGGCCCGGAGGCCGAGCGCATCGGCGTCCGGCCGGGCGGGCGGAGGGGGCGGGGTGCGGTCTGCGGACACGGTGCGTCACTCCTGCGGACGGCGGGCACCGTGCCGGTGGTGCCCGAACAAGGGCGCCCATTCTCCCAGGCCGGCGGAGGGCCCCGGCGCCCGGCCGGCCGGACCCCGCTCGACGGCCTCCACCAGCGGGCCGAAACGGATCGCCAACCCCGCCGGGGCAGCTCCTCACACTCCGTCAGAACTGCTACGTTCGCGGGATGTTGAGGCAGATGTCCGGCGTGTTCATCGGTGCGTTCTTCGGCACGGTCTTCGTGGTCACCAACGCCCACGCCCCGCTGACCCCGGTGGTGGGGACCGCGCTGCGGGTGCTCGCGGTGGCCGTGTTCGCCGGGCTGCTCGCACTGGCCGTGCTGGCCGCCCGCCGCGGCGCCCCGGCCCCGGCGACCCCGGCGGACGCGGCGGACGCGGCGGACGCGGGGGCGCCCCGGGCCGACTGGTTCGGCGGGAAGTTCGGCTTCGTCGTCGCCGCCGAGGTGGTGCTGCTGATCGGCGGCAACCTCGCCCTGCGCAGGGCGGGCGCCCCGGCGCAGACCGCGGTGGCCTGGACCGCGCTCATCGTCGGCGTGCACTTCCTGGCGCTGACGTCGGTCTGGCAGCGGCGCAGCGTGGCGGTGCCCGGCGCGGCGCTGAGCGCCCTGGGCGCGGCGGGCCTCGGCATGGCGGCGACCTCGGCGGTGGCCTGGGTGCCGTTCGTCAGCGGGGTGCTGTCGGGGGTGGCCCTGCTGGGCGGCTGCGCCTGGGCCATCGCCCAGGCCTACCGGTCGGCAGCCCGGGTCTGACGGGTGGGCGCTCGGGCCTGACGGGCGGGCGCCCCGGCGGCAGGGGCCGGACGCTCAGGGCGCCCCGGTCAGCGCGGGGCGGCCCAGGTCACCCAGCAGCGGTGCCGGGGCGGTCCGGTGGGCGCGCCAGCGGCGCAGCAGCGGCCAGCAGGCCACGCCCAGGGCGAGCGAGAGCAGGTGGCCCCAGTCGGTCATCGGGTCGACGTACGCCATCAGGTCGGTGAGCGCCAGATAGCCGGCGCCGGCCAGCAGGGGCCAGCGCGACCACGCCGGGAGCACCCCTGCGAGGGCCCCGGTGCAGGTCATCACGCCGAAGCTGATGCCGTAGTCGAGGCGGTGCAGCGAGGTCTCCGGCAGCCGCCCGGCGGCGACCGCGAAGGCGACCGGCACCTCGGTGGCGAGGGTGGCCAGCGCATGGCCGCCGAGGAAGACCGCGGCGGTGCGCAGCCCGCCGACCCTCCGCTCCAAGGCCGTGACCACGAAGAGCAGGCCCAACGCGTACCCCGAGGTCACCCCGCCGGCGATCCACAGCGCGCTGGCGACCAGCACCAGCACTGGCGCCTGGGCGAGGTGGACGACGTCGGTGCTGGAGCCCTGTAGCAGCGCGGAGACCAGCCCCGGGTCGGCGTGCGCGGCGACGTACGAGGTGCCCGCGAGGAGCACCGCATAGCCGAAGGTGAACGGGGTGCCGGCCGGGGTGGGCAGCAGCCGCCAGGAGGTGCGTGCCGCCCGGGCCGCCCATGGCGCCCGGGGCCGGGTCGCCGGATCCGCCGTTGCGGCGTCCGCACCGCCGACCCGCTGCCGGGGAATGCCCGCCAACAGCGCGGCCGGGCCCTGCGCCCCCTCCCGGCCGTCCGGCGCTTCGTGCTCCTCGCGCTCCTCGTGCCCCTCGTTCTTCTCGTGCTCCGGGGCGGGTGCCCGGTCGCCCGGCACCCGCTCCCCCTGCCTTCCCCCGACGGTTTCCAGGCTGCTCACGGTCGAAGGCCCCTTCCGTCCCTGGCGCATACGGTGAGCCCCGCCCGTGCCCTCGGCGGTGTGTGGTGGCTCTGCCCTGCACAACGTCGCGCACCAGCCTGCACGCTCAACCCATGAGGAAGCTGTGCAAGTGAGATGCCCCACATGAGGCAACGGTCACCGCATGCATCGCGTCGGTCGTGGGACGCGCCGAAACCGGTTGGACCCCCGGCGCCGGTATTGGCCACCATGACCGCATGGCGCCCGTGACTCCTCCGCATCCGACGACCGGCCCGCCCGGGGCACCGCAGACCCTCGACCGCCGCGAGGGCCCCCACGGCGAGGTGGTGCTGCGACAACGGGGCGGGACCCCGGCCGCCCCCGGGGAACCCGCGACCCCCGTGGTCCACGAGATCATCGCCAACGGCTGCTTCCTGATGGACACCTCCGACGGCCGCTCGGAGCGGCTGCTGGTCGACGCCGCGCTGGCCGAGCTGCCTGCCGACCGGGCGCGGCCCTCGGTGCTGATCGGCGGGCTGGGCGTGGGATTCTCGCTGGCGCGGGCGGCCGCCGAGCCGCGCTGGGGTCGGATCGCCGTGGTCGAGCGGGAGGCGGCGGTCATCGACTGGCACCGCACCGGTCCGCTCTCGGCCGTCTCCGCGGCGGCGCTCGCCGACCCGCGCTGCACGATCCTGCACACCGATCTGGTCGCCCACCTGCGCACCCCGCCCGCCGACGGCACCGCGGGCCCGGACACCTACGACGCCCTGTGCCTGGACATCGACAACGGCCCCGACTGGACCGTCACCGAGGACAACCACAGCCTCTACTCCCCCTCCGGTCTCGCCGCCTGCCTCGACCGGCTGACCCCCGGCGGGGTGCTCGCCGTCTGGTCCGCACAGCCCTCCCCGGCCTTCGAAGAAGCCTTGCGAAATGCCGGTTTCCAGGGGGTGCGTACGGAAGAGATCCCCGTTGTCCGAGGCGTCCCGGACGTCGTTCACCTCGCGCTGAAGGGTGCGTAGCCGACAGTCGCACCATGCCCGTACGCTGCTGCCCAGCAAGACGCGACCACGCAGGGGATGCAGGGGCGGGCGATGGACCAGACTCAGACAACGCAGGGCGGCTCCGCCGCTGCCACGCCGGGCGCCCAGCGCCGGGTGCTGGTCGTGGAGGACGACCCCACGATCGTCGAGGCCATCGCGGCCCGGCTGCGCGCCGAGGGCTTCCAGGTGCAGACGGCCACCGACGGGCCGGCCGCGGTGGACACCGCCGAGGCCTGGCAGCCCGATCTGCTGGTCCTCGACGTGATGCTGCCGGGCTTCGACGGCCTGGAGGTCTGCCGCCGGGTCCAGGCGCAGCGCCCGGTGCCGGTGATGATGCTCACCGCCCGGGACGACGAGACGGACATGCTGGTCGGTCTCGGCGTCGGCGCCGACGACTACATGACCAAGCCGTTCTCGATGCGGGAGCTGGCGGCCCGGGTGCACGTCCTGCTGCGCCGGGTCGAGCGCGCCGCGCTGGCCGCGCACACCCCGCGCAGCGGCATACTGCGCCTGGGCGAGCTGGAGATCGACCACGCCCAGCGCCGGGTCCGGGTGCGCGGCGCGGATGTGCACCTCACCCCCACCGAGTTCGACCTGCTGGTCTGCCTGGCGAACACCCCGCGCGCGGTGCTCTCCCGGGAGCAGCTGCTGGCCGAGGTGTGGGACTGGGCGGACGCCTCCGGGACCCGCACGGTCGACAGCCACATCAAGGCGCTGCGCCGGAAGATCGGTGCCGAGCGCATCCGCACCGTCCACGGCGTCGGCTACGCGCTGGAGACCCCGTCGGCATGAGCCGGGGGCGCCTGCGGGTACGGCTCACGCCGGTGCGCGAGCTGGGGCGGCGGATCTGGGAGGCGCTGCGCCCCCTGGACCCGTACCGCTCGGTCAAGGCGGCGCTGGGTGCGCTGGTCAGCGTCTCGGTGATCATCACCACACTGTTGGTGTTCGTGGCGATGCACTCGGCCACCGAGCTGCGGGTGATCACGATCTTCTCGATCATCGCCTCGCTGCTGCTCACCCAGTTCGTGGCGAACAGCCTCACCGCGCCGCTCGGCGAGATGACGGACGTCACCCGCGCGATGGCGCACGGTGACTACACCCGCCGGGTGCGCTCCGCGCGGCGCGACGAGTTCGGCGACCTGGCCAACGCCTTCAATCGGATGGCGGCCGACCTGGAAGCGGTGGACACCCACCGCAAGGAGCTGGTGGCGAACGTCTCGCACGAGCTGCGCACCCCCATCGCCGCGCTGCGCGCCGTCCTGGAGAACGTCGTGGACGGGGTCTGCGAGCCGGACCCGGAGACGATGCGGACCGCGCTGCGGCAGACCGAGCGGCTGGGCCGGCTGGTCGAGCACCTGCTGGACCTGTCCCGCCTGGACAACGGTGTGGTGCCGCTGCACGTCCGGCGCTTCGAGGTCTGGCCGTACCTCTCCGGGGTGCTCAAGGAGGCCAATATGAGCCGGGGCGCCTCCACGCTGTCCGGGCTGGCCGGCTCCGGCACCCACACCCGCACGGACGTCCACCTCCACCTCGACGTCTCGCCGCCGGAGCTGACCGCGCACGCCGACGCCGAGCGGCTGCACCAGGTCGTGGCGAATCTCATCGACAACGCGATCAAGCACAGCCCGCGGCACGGCCGGGTCACGGTGCACGCGCGGCGCGGCGAGGGCGCCGAGAGCCTGGAGCTGGAGGTGCAGGACGAGGGGCCGGGCATCCCCGAGTCGGAGCGCTACCGGGTCTTCGAGCGGTTCAACCGCGGCGGGCCGGGCCCCTCGGGCCCGGGCAGCGACGGCGGTACGGGACTGGGCCTGGCGATCGCGCGCTGGGCGGTGGACCTGCACGGCGGACGGATCGGGGTGGCCGAATCTGCTCGCGGTTGCCGGATCCGGGTCACCCTTCCGGGGCTGGAATCGTCACGGAGCTGACGTCCGCGGGAACGTCCGCTGACGTAGGGTCGGTGGCAGGAGCATTCATCCCATGAGTGCGACAGCGGTGAGTCCTACCCGCAGACGGGCAAACTCCGTGTGTTTCCCGCCAAGTCATGCCCCGAAACCACTCGGGGAATGTGACGTGCGCGACGAGTAGCCCTCCCGGACTGCACCAAAGGTCACAAGAGGCGTAGCCTTTATTCCCGCTGTCCACCACCTTAGGAAGCGGAAGAGGGCGGTTGCCGCCGTGTCGCTACAGTCCCCCAACAGCTCGAGCATCTCGACCGAGGCCGATCAAGCGGGGCAGGGCAAGAGCCCTGCTGCTGCGTTCGGCCCCAATGAGTGGCTCGTCGACGAGATCTACCAGCAGTACCTCCAGGACCCGAACTCGGTAGACCGAGCCTGGTGGGACTTCTTCGCCGACTACAAGCCGGGCGGCGCCACCGCGCCGAGCAAGCCGGCGGAGGGCGCTGCCCCCGCCACGGCTGCCCCGGACGGGTCGACCCCGGCCGCGCCGGCCGCCCCTGCGGCCCCCGCCGCGGCCCAGCCGAAGGCACCCGCCGCCGCGCCGGCCACCCCGGCGAAGCCGGCCGCCGCCGCCCCGGCCAAGCCCGCTGCCGCCCCGGCCCCCGCCAAGCCCGCCGCCGCGAAGCCCGCCGCTACCAAGCCGGCCGCCGCGAAGGCTCAGGAGGGCGAGGCCCCCGCCGGTCCCGAGTACGTGGTCCTGCGTGGCCCCTCGGCCGCCGTCGCGAAGAACATGAGCGCCTCCCTGGAGCTGCCGACGGCCACGTCCGTCCGTGCGGTGCCGGTGAAGCTGCTGTTCGACAACCGCATCGTCATCAACAACCACCTCAAGCGCGCCCGCGGTGGGAAGGTCTCCTTCACGCACCTCATCGGGTACGCGATGGTGCAGGCCCTCAAGGCCATGCCGTCGATGAACTACTCGTTCACGGTGAAGGACGGCAAGCCGCACCTGGTCAAGCCCGAGCACGTCAACCTCGGCCTGGCCATCGACCTGGTGAAGCCCAGCGGTGAGCGCCAGCTGGTCGTCGCGGCCATCAAGAAGGCCGAGACCCTGACCTTCTTCGAGTTCTGGCAGGCCTACGAGGACATCGTCCGCCGGGCCCGTGACAACAAGCTCACGATGGAGGACTTCACCGGCGTCACCGCGTCGCTGACGAACCCCGGCGGCATCGGCACGGTGCACTCCGTGCCGCGCCTGATGCCCGGCCAGTCCATGATCATGGGCGTCGGCTCGATGGACTACCCCGCCGAGTTCCAGGGCACCTCGCAGGACGCCCTGAACAAGCTGGGCGTCTCCAAGGTCATGACGCTGACCAGCACCTACGACCACCGGGTGATCCAGGGCGCCGCCTCCGGCGAGTTCCTGCGCGTCATGAGCCAGCTGCTGCTGGGCGAGAGCGACTTCTACGACGAGATCTTCAAGTCGCTGCGGATCCCCTACGAGCCGATCCGCTGGATGCGCGACATTGACGCGTCGCACGACGACGACGTCACCAAGGCCGCCCGGGTCTTCGAGCTGATCCACTCCTACCGGGTCCGCGGCCACGTCATGGCCGACACCGACCCGCTGGAGTACCACCAGCGCAAGCACCCCGACCTGGACATCACCGAGCACGGCCTCACCCTGTGGGACCTGGAGCGGGAGTTCGCGGTCGGCGGCTTCTCCGGCAAGTCCATGATGAAGCTGCGCGACATCCTGGGCGTGCTGCGGGACTCGTACTGCCGCACCACCGGCATCGAGTTCATGCACATCCAGGACCCCAAGCAGCGCAAGTGGATCCAGGACCGGGTCGAGCGCCAGCACAAGTCGCCCGAGCGCGAGGAGCAGCTGCGCATCCTGCGCCGGCTGAACTCCGCCGAGGCGTTCGAGACGTTCCTGCAGACCAAGTACGTCGGCCAGAAGCGCTTCTCGCTGGAGGGCGGCGAGTCCGTCATCCCGCTGCTGGACGCGGTGATCGACTCCGCGGCCGAGTCGCGGCTGGACGAGGTCGTCATCGGCATGGCCCACCGTGGCCGGCTGAACGTCCTCGCCAACATCGTCGGCAAGTCCTACGCGCAGATCTTCCGCGAGTTCGAGGGCAACCTCGACCCGAAGTCGATGCACGGCTCCGGCGACGTGAAGTACCACCTGGGCGCCGAGGGCACCTTCACCGGCCTGGACGGCGAGCAGATCACCGTCTCGCTGGTCGCCAACCCCTCCCACCTGGAGGCCGTGGACCCGGTCGTCGAGGGTGTCGCACGCGCCAAGCAGGACGTCATCGGCAAGGGCGGCACGGACTTCACCGTCCTGCCGATCCAGCTGCACGGTGACGCGGCGTTCGCCGGTCAGGGCGTGGTCGCCGAGACGCTGAACATGTCGCAGCTGCGCGGCTACCGCACCGGCGGCACGGTGCACGTCGTCATCAACAACCAGGTCGGCTTCACCGCCGCCCCGGAGTCGTCGCGCTCGTCCATGTACGCCACCGACGTGGCCCGCATGATCGAGGCGCCGATCTTCCACGTCAACGGCGACGACCCCGAGGCCGTCGTCCGCGTCGCCCGGCTGGCCTTCGAGTTCCGCCAGGCGTTCAACAAGGACGTGGTCATCGACCTGATCTGCTACCGCCGCCGCGGCCACAACGAGTCGGACAACCCGGCCTTCACCCAGCCGCTGATGTACGACCTGATCGACAAGAAGCGCTCGGTGCGCAAGCTCTACACCGAGTCGCTGATCGGCCGGGGCGACATCACCCTCGAAGAGGCGGAGCAGGCGCTCCAGGACTTCCAGGGCCAGCTGGAGAAGGTCTTCACCGAGGTCCGCGACGCCACCACGACCCCGGGCGTGCCCGAGGTGCCGCAGCCGCAGGCGGAGTTCCCGGTCTTCGTCGACACCGCGATCTCCCAGGAGGTCGTCAAGCGGATCGCCGAGTCCCAGGTCAACGTCCCCGAGCACATCACCGTCCACCCGCGTCTGCTGCCCCAGCTGCAGCGCCGGGCGGCCCAGGTCGAGGACAACACCATCGACTGGGGCATGGGCGAGACCCTCGCCATCGGTTCGCTGCTGATGGAGGGCACCCCGGTCCGGCTCGCCGGCCAGGACTCCCGCCGCGGCACGTTTGGCCAGCGCCACGCGGTGCTGATCGACCGGGTGACCGGCGAGGACTACACCCCGCTGCTCTACCTGTCCGAGGACCAGGCCCGGTTCAACGTCTACGACTCGCTGCTCAGCGAGTACGCGGCGATGGGCTTCGAGTACGGCTACTCGCTGGCCCGCCCGGAGTCGCTGGTCATGTGGGAGGCGCAGTTCGGTGACTTCGTCAACGGCGCGCAGACCATCGTCGACGAGTTCATCTCCTCGGCGGAGCAGAAGTGGGGCCAGACCAGCGGTGTGACGCTGCTGCTCCCGCACGGCTACGAGGGCCAGGGCCCGGACCACTCCTCGGCCCGTATCGAGCGGTTCCTCCAGCTGTGCGCGCAGAACAACATGACCGTTGCGATGCCGACGCTCCCCTCCAACTACTTCCACCTGCTGCGCTGGCAGGTGCACAACCCGCACCACAAGCCGCTGGTCGTCTTCACCCCGAAGTCGATGCTGCGTCTGAAGGCCGCGGCGTCGAAGACGGAGGAGTTCACCACCGGCGGCTTCCGTCCGGTCATCGGCGACTCCACGGTCAAGGCCGAGGACGTCCGCAAGGTCATCTTCTGCTCCGGCAAGGTCTACTACGACCTGGAGGCCGAGCGGGAGAAGCGCGGTGCGACCGACACCGCGATCGTCCGTATCGAGCGGCTCTACCCGCTTCCCGGCAAGGAGCTCCAGGCGGAGATCGCCAAGTTCCCGAACGCCGAGAAGTACCTGTGGACCCAGGAGGAGCCGGCGAACCAGGGTGCCTGGCCGTTCCTCGGCCTCAACCTGATCGACCACCTGGACCTGGCCGTCGGTGCCGACGTCCCGCACGGTGAGCGGCTGCGGCGCATCTCGCGTCCGCACTCCTCCTCGCCGGCCGTCGGCTCGGCCAAGCGCCACCAGGCGGAGCAGGCGCAGCTGGTCGCGGAGGCCTTCGACGCCTGACGCCGAAGGCCCGGCCACCGGTCGCGCCGGCAGGACCCATGAAGGGCCCGCCCCCGCAGCAGCGCTTGGGTTCTAGTGAACGTTGCAACACCCCAGCTCAAGGGGTGCGATGGACTTCACGATCCGAGCGGACCGGACGGCTCAGGGGCCTGTGAAGCT
>NZ_JBFAEA010000016.1:0-185896 GCF_040641675.1 Streptomyces sp. NPDC020742 | reverse complement strand
CCGGCCGGCCGACACATCGGCAACAAGGCACAAACGGCCGGTTGGTCTGTGGGTCAGACCGGCTGGAAGAACGCTTCCCGATCCTCGCAGTTGGTCTCCGGTCGCATCCGGGGCTCCCGCCGCATCGCCACCCGGGGCCAGCGGTCCAGGCCCAGTGCCGCCTCCTGGGCGCGTACCGCCCGTAGGCCCGGGGTGAGTTCGTTCCCGTCCAGTACCCGGAAGCCGATCCGGGCGTAGTACGGCGCATTCCACGGCACCTCGGTGAAGGTGGTCAGCGTCACGGCGACCGGGCCGCCGTCCGCCTCCGCCCGGTCGATGAGCGCCCGGCCGATGCCCCGGCGGGCGTGGTCCGGGTGCACCGACACCTGCTCGACATGGGTGCGGCCGTCCACCGGCGCCCAGAGGAGGTAGCCGATCGGACGGCCCTCGGCGTACGCCGCCAACACCCGCCCGGCCCGGTGGAACTCCGTCAGCACGGTGAGCGGCGGCGGCTCGTCGTCCGCGACCGCGGCCATGCCCAGGGCGCGGAACGGCTCCCCGGCGGCGCGTTCCAGGGCGCGGAGGGCGGGCAGGTCGGCGAGGGGCGGGGGATGGATGAGCACCCCGTTAGTGTCACCGGTGCCGGGCGCCGTGACGACCGGGTTTCCGGCGGGGCGGGTGCGGGATGGCGTCCGGCCGTGCGCTGTGGCTGTGTGCTCCGCTCGGCCGATGGGCTCCGTCCGGCCAATGGGCTCCGCCCGGAGGAGGGCTCCGCCCAACCGCGTGCTCGCCCAACCGTGTGCCCGCCCAACCGTGTGCCCGCCCGACCGCGTGCTCGTCGGGCCGTGTGCTCGTCCGGCCGTGCGCTGTGCCCGCCCGCGGCGCCGCCTCGATCGCGGCCCTGGCCGGCAGGCGTAACCGGCCGGCTCAGTCGCCCGCCGCCCCGAACCTGATCAGCTCGTCGGCCGGGTCGTTGACCGGCTGCGGGGTGCCCGTGAGATCCATGACGAACAGCGGGAGGTGCAGCTCGTCGGCGCGTGTCCGGGCGTCGCGGGCGTAGCCGGCGAGCGAGAAGAAGACCGCGAGGGCCGAGTCGTTGAGGCCGTTGAGCCAGACGCATTCGACCTCGCGCAGCTGGGTGGCGCGGGTGGTGGGGTCGACCTGGGCGACCACGCCGGTGCCGCGCAGGTCGACGCCGGAGGCGGTGCGCTCCTGGGTCCGGGCGACGTCGGTGTAGCCCAGCCACTTCAGATACTGCTCGGCGGCGGTGACACAGTCGCGCGCCGTACGGATCGTCACCGGGCGGAAGGCCGGCCGCAGCAGGGCCGGCGGCGGTTCGTCGGTGACCGGGGGCGGTGCCGGCTGCGGTGGTTTCCGGCGCAAGGGGGACGGCGGTACCGGAGGCGCGGGCGCCGGGACGACCGGCACCCGGACGACCGTGCCGCAGGCGCAGCCGGACTCCGGCGCGGGCCACTCGTCCTGCCGGCCGCAGGACTCACAGCGCACCTCGACCCAGGAGGCCTGCCAGGTGCGGTGGAGTATCTCGACGGGCACCCCGCCGCGGAGTACGGGCACGGTCAGCGGGGCCCCGCAGGCGCACGGGAAGGTGGGCGGGGTGAAGGCGTTCTCGCGGCGGCACGTGGGGCACCGCACCGGCACGCTGTCGGCCATGGTCGGCTCCTGGCGGGTAGGGCGGCAGTCGGCTCGGTTGTGCCGCGGTCCCATGGTCCCCCAAAGCCGGTCGGCGGGGGCCGAATCGCGCCGATCACGCCGGATCTCGGGGGTATCTAGGGAGAGCTCAGGGAGAAGTCAGGGGAGCCGGGGCGCGCACGGGGGCGCATGACGGTGCGCCGGGACGCCCCGCCCGGGGACGTTCCAGGGCGCGGAGTCGTGACCGTACGCACTCCGGGCCCATGACCGTGCCCGCGACCGTGACCGCACGCACATGCACCCCGGGCCCGGAACCGTGACCCTGCGCATACGCATACGCATACGCATACGCATACGCATACGCACCCGGGCCCGGAATCCGTGACGTACGCATTCCGGGCCGGTGCCGTGGTACCCGTCCGGCGGCGCGAGAGATGGGCGCGACGGGACATCGCGCCGCCGGACGGAGTCTGGGTGGGGATGGGGGCGGGCCCCGCGGCCGGGGAAGTGACCCGCCCTCCTTGCCGGGCGGGCGCTGCCACCGCACTGGTCTCCCCGGGAACCGCGGGGCCCGCGCCGCCTCTCCGTCCCGGCTGGCCACCCCTCAATGGGCCGGCCGGAACGGACGCGCGGGGTGCTGACCTCCCGTCAGTCCTCGCGCAGTTCGCGGACCCGCTCCTCCACGCGCTTGCCGTAGTCCGGGTCGGCGGCGCGGAAGTGGGCGAGGTTCTTGTCGATCACATCGTCCCGGCCGACCTGGGAGAGGCCGCCGGCGATGTTCTCCACCAGGCGCTTCTTCTCGTCCTCGGACATCAGCCGGTAGAGCTCGCCGGCCTGGAAGAAGTCGTCGTCCTTGGTGTGGGCCGGGGCCTCGTGGGTGCCGGTGTGGCCGGAGACGGCCAGCGGGGCGGAGAGCGGCTGGTCGCTCTGCACCGGGCCGCCGTAGGAGTTCGGCTCGTAGTTCTTGGCGTGCCGGTCGTAGCCGTTGGTGGCCATGAAGCCGTCCCGGCCGTAGTTGTCCGCCCGGCCGCCCGCCACGCCCTTGGGGGCGTTCACCGGCAGCTGGGTGTGGTTGACGCCCAGGCGGTAGCGGTGTGCGTCGGCGTAGGCGAACAGCCGGCCCTGGAGCATCTTGTCCGGGGACGGGCCGATGCCGGGCACGAAGTTGTTCGGCGAGAACGCGGACTGCTCGACCTCGGCGAAGACGTTGTCGGGGTTGCGGTCCAGGACCAGCCGCCCGACCCGTTGGAGCGGGTAGTCGGCGTGCGGCCAGACCTTCGTCAGGTCGAACGGGTTGAAGCGGTAGTGCGCCGCCTCGGCCGCCGGCATGATCTGCACGTACAGGGTCCAGGAGGGGTACACGCCCCGCTCGATGGACTGCAGCAGGTCGGTCTGGTGGCTGTTGGGGTCCTTACCGGACAGCTCGGCGCCCTGCTCGCTGCTCAGGCAGCGGATGCCCTGGTTGGTCTTGAAGTGGTACTTGACGAAGAAGGCCTCGCCCTGGGCGTTCGTCCACTGGTAGGTGTGCGAGCCGTAGCCGTTCATATGGCGGTACGAGGCCGGGATGCCGCGGTCGCCCATCAGCCAGGTGATCTGGTGGGTGGCCTCGGGGGCGTGCGCCCAGAAGTCCCAGACGTTGTCCGGTTCCTGCTTGCCCGTGAAGGGGTCGCGCTTCTGCGAGTGGATGAAGTCCGGGAACTTCAGCGGGTCCTTGATGAAGAACACCGGGGTGTTGTTGCCGACGAGGTCGTAATTGCCCTCCTCGGTGTAGAACTTCAGGGCGAAGCCCCGCGGGTCACGGGCCGCGTCCGGGCCGCCCAGGTTGTCGGCGACGGTGGAGAAGCGGAGGAAGGTCTCGGTCCGCTTGCCGACGGCGCCGAGGAAGTCGGCGCGGGTGAAGGCGGTGACGTCGTCGGTCACCTCGAAGTAGCCGTACGCGCCGGAGCCGCGGGCGTGCACCACGCGCTCGGGGATGCGCTCACGGTTGAAGCGGGCGAGCTTCTCCAGCAGGTGCTGGTCCTGGAGAATGATCGGGCCGCCGACGCCGGCGGTTGAAGAGTTCTGGTTGTCGGCGACGGGGGCGCCAGCCTCCGTAGTGAGAACGCGCGCCGTCGGCGTGGGCTTCGACATGGTGACCTTCCGTACGAGAGCGCGGAAGTTGGCTTCCGCGTGTCGGAGCGTAAGAAGCGCCCCGACCAGACGTCAACAGTTTGTTGAAACAATCCTGGGTGGGCGATCCGGGCGGTGGCCGCGCCTGGGCGCGACAGGACAGGTGTCAGCGCGGCCACCGCCCGGAAGCAGGGGGAAGCCCTACGGCGTACTGCTGGCTGGGGCGTCGGACCTCCACGTGGACCGGACGCCGGGGGGAGACGGCCTCGGTCAGCCCTCGGTGTGCTGCCCGGAGAGGCGCTCGACGCCGCGCAGCAGGGCGGAGTGGTCCAGGCCGCCGTCGCCCTGGGCGCGCAGGGAGGCGACCAGGCCGGCGACGACCGTGCCGACGGGCAGGGCGGCGCCGACGGTGCGGGCGGCGTCGGTGACGATGCCCATGTCCTTGTGGTGGAGGTCGATGCGGAAGCCGGGGGCGAAGTCGCGGTGCGTGAAGTTGTCCTTCTTGCGGGTCAGGACGGTGGAGCCGGCCAGGCCGCCGTTCAGCACGTCGAGGGCGGCGGTGAGGTCGACGCCGGACTTCTCCAGGAAGACCACGGCTTCGGCACAGGCCTGGATGTTGATGGCGACGATGAGCTGGTTGGCGGCCTTGACGGTCTGGCCGGAGCCGTGCGGGCCGCACCGCACGATGGTCTTGCCCAGGGCCTCGAAGAGCGGGCGGGCGGCGTAGAAATCGTCCTGTTCGCCGCCGACCATGATGGACAGGACGGCCTCGATGGCGCCGGCCTCGCCACCGGAGACGGGCGCGTCCAGCACGCGGATGCCCTTGGCGCCGGCGGCCTGTGCCAGGTCGATGGAGGTCTGTGGGGTGATGGAGGACATGTCGATCAGCAGGGCGCCGTGCCGGGCGTTGTCCAGGATGCCGTCGGGCCCGTAGGCGATGGCCTCGACCTGGGGGGAGGCGGGCACCATGGTGATGATGACGTCGGCGTCGGCGACCGCCTGGGCGAGGGAGCCGGCCGCGGTGCCGCCGGCGCGGGCGAGGCGGTCGAGCTTGTCGGCCTCCAGGGTGTAGCCGGTGACCTGGTAGCCGGCCTTGAGCAGGTTCTCGGCCATGGGGGAGCCCATGATGCCCAGACCGATCCACGCGATCTTGGGAAGGTTGCTCATCGGTCTCTCTTTCGCAGTGCTTGCTGGGGGATTCGCCGTGCCGGCCGGGGCACTTGCTGACCTGGCCGGGTCCCGGGGGCGTACGCCGCGCCGGGCGGGCCGGGGACGTGCCGGGCGGGTCGGGTGCCCGAACCGGCCGGGGGTGCCCGCGGTGCGCGTCGGGTCAGGAGCCGGCCGCGCGCCGGTCGGCCGGCAGCCAGTCGAAGGCGTCGGCGCTGGGCCGGTCCCCGGGCTTGTACTCCAGGCCGATCCAGCCGTCGTAACCGTTCTTCCGGAGGCGGTCGGTCAGCGCGGCGAGGTCGAGGGATCCGGTGCCGGGGGCCCCGCGGCCGGGGTTGTCGGCGATCTGCACGTGGGCGGTCCGGTCGGTGTAGCGGTCGATGACCTCGTCCAGGTCCTCGCTGTTCATCGACAGGTGGTAGAGGTCCATCAGGAACCGGGCGTTGTCCAGTCCGGTGGCCGCGTTCACCGCGTCGACGACCTCGACCGCCTTCGGTGCGCTGACGATCGGGCAGTGCGGCGACTCCGGCGCGTTGAGCGCCTCGATCAGCACGGTCCCGTCCACCTCGGCCACCGCCCGGGCGGCGAAGGCGAGGTTCTCCCGCGCCAGCGCGTCCTGTTCGGCCTCCGTCGCCCCCGGTACGCGGTTGCCGTACAGGGCGTTGAAGGTGGTGCAGCCCAGCGACGCCCCGAAGGCCACCGCCACCGGGACGTTGGCCCGGAACCGCTCCGACTCCGCGCCCGGCACCGACAGCGCGCCCCGGTCCGGTCCCGGTAGCTGCCCCGCATAGAAGTTCAGCCCCACCAGGCGGGTACCCGCCTCCTCCAGAGCCGTCCGCAGCGCCGTCAGCTCCGACTCCTCGGGAACCGGCGCGTCCACCCAGGGCCACCACAGCTCCACCGCCGTGAAGCCCGCCGCCCGCGCGGCCGCCGGCCGCTCCAGCAACGGAAGCTCGGTGAACAGGATCGACAGATTGACGTTGAAGCGCATGTCGGTGAAACCCATCAGGCCCCGCGCTCCTTCCGGATAGTGGAACTGTTTTTCTGCTTAATGGAACACTGCCTCTCGGGTTCGGAGCGTGTCAAGGGGGTCTGAGGGCAATTTCTGGTGGCCGGGCCGAACCGCGCGTAGGTTGAGCGGCGTGCGATTGAGAGTTGAGTTCACGACGGAGCCGTTCGACCTGGACGAGGCGCCGGCGCATGCGGTGGTGGCCCGGGACGTGGTCACCGGCGCCGCGCTGGACGCCGTCGACGTCGGGCCGTTCGGCAATACCGCCGAGGGTGACGCCGACCGGGTGCTCGATGCGGTCTCTGCCCTGCTGCGCGAGACCTTGCAGGCCGGCGCCACCCGGGTGTCCCTGCAGGTCAATGTGATCGGCGAGGCCGGGGAAGCCGCGCGGGGCGAGGGGGCGGCGACATGACCGGGCCCGCCGACCACCCGTTCGTGCAGGCGGTCAAGCCGCTGGTGGACGCGATGGGCGGGCAGATGGTCGCGCCGGACCTGGCCGAGGGTGACGACGTGGTGCTGGCCTGGGAGGGGCAGGACCGGGTGGCCGTGCGGCTGCCCCACCTCTCGGACTCGCTCGACCACCTCCTCGCCGAGCTCCAGCGTCGGCACGGCATGCCACTGTCGGAGCTGGACCGCAAGACCAAGCAGACGGTGGTGCGGATCCTGGAGAGTCGCGGCGCGTTCTCCGTCCGGCATGGTGTGGAGACCGTCGCCAGCGCCCTCGGGGTGAGTAGATTCACCGTCTACAACTACTTGAACAGGGAGAACGCCGCGAAGGACGCCGACTGAGGCGCACCGGCGAAGATCCCCGCCGCGACCGCCGGAGCCGTCGTCCCGCAGCACGGGACGGCGGCTTTTGCGTTGCCGAGTTTTCAACAAAGTGTTGACGTGCTGTTGCCGGGGGGTCTTAGCTGTTTCCAGCCAAGCAGAGCCGTCCAGCACCAGGCCACGGAGGCTTCCCGTGTCGTCGACCCACCCGCGCCCGGCGGGGGACACCCCTGTGCCCCCGCCGGGGCTCGCCCGGTTCAACGCCGCCGATGACGGTACGGCCCGGGCCGTACTGCACGAGGCGTGCGCCAGCCGGGCATGGGGGAGCAAGGTCCTCGCCCAGCGCCCGTACGCCACCGCCGATGCCCTGTTCGCCGCCAGCGACGCCGCCATGGCGGAGCTGACCGCGGAGGACCTGGCGGAGGCGATGGCGGGACACCCGCCGATCGGCCGGCCCACGCCGGGCGATGCGACCTCGCACCGCGAACAGCGCGGGATGGCCGGCGCCTCCGACGCGCTCAAGGCCGAGATGCTCGAACTCAACCTGGCCTACCAGGACAAGTTCGGGCACGTCTTCCTGATCTGCGCCTCCGGTAGGACCGGGGAGCAGATGCGTGACGCGGTCCGTAACAGGATCGACAACACGCCGGAACAGGAACGCGAGATCGTCCGGGGGGAGCTCGGCAAGATCAACCGTATTCGCCTGGCCCGTATCGCGGAGCACGCAGAAGGAGACGCACCATGAGCAGCGAGACGGCCGCAGCGACGTCGGTGTCCACCCACATCCTGGACACCAGCGTGGGCCGCCCCGCGGAGGGCGTCGCCCTCACGCTCTCGGTGCGCTCCGGCAGCGCCGGTGCCTGGACCGCCCACGGCGCGTCCCGCACCGACGCGGACGGCCGCTGCAAGGACCTGCCGGTCCTGCCCGACGGCACCACCCACGTACGCCTGGCCTTCGAGACCGAGGCGTACTTCGTCCACAAGCAAGCCGAGGAACAGCAGGACGCCCCCGCGCTACGGGACAGCGGAGCCTTCTTCCCGGAGGTGGCGATCACCTTCGCCGTCACGCCGGGCGAGCACTACCACGTACCGCTGCTGCTCAACCCGTTCGGCTACTCCGTATACCGAGGGAGCTAGCACCGACATGACCGCCCAATCCCGCCCGGTGATTCTCGGCCAGAACCAGTACGGCAAAGCGGAGAACCGCGTCGTCAAGATCACCCGCGATGGCGCCACCCACCACATCAAGGACCTGAACGTCTCCGTCTCGCTCTCCGGCGACCTGGAGGAGGTCCACCTCTCCGGCTCCAACGCCCACTGCCTGCCCACCGACACCACCAAGAACACCGTGTACGCCTTCGCTAAGGAGTACGGGATCGAGTCGGCCGAGCAGTTCGGCATCCACCTGGCCCGGCACTTCGTGACCAGCCAGGAGCCGATCAAGCGGGCCCGCATCCGGATCGAGGAGTACGCCTGGGACCGGATCGAGACCTCCGACGCCAACTCCCGCTTCATCGGCGCCGACGAGGTCAAGCACTCCTTCGTCCGCAAGGGCCAGGAGGTCCGCCTCACCGAGATCACCTACGACGGTGAGCAGTGGCAGGTCATCTCCGGCCTGAAGGACCTGGTGGTGATGAACTCCACCAACTCGGAGTTCTGGGGCTACATCAAGGACAAGTACACGACGCTCAAGGAGGCCTACGACCGCATCCTCGCCACCGAGGTGTCCGGCCGCTGGCGGTTCAACTGGACCGACGACGAGCAGCGGATGCCCAACTGGGAGCGGTCCTACGAGCAGGTGAAGAAGCACCTGCTGCACGCCTTCGCCGAGACCTACAGCCTCTCGCTCCAGCAGAGCCTGTACCAAATGGGTTCGCGCATCATCAACCACCGCTCCGAGATCGACGAGGTGCGGTTCTCCCTCCCGAACAAGCACCACTTCCTGGTGGATCTGGAGCCGTTCGGGCTGACGAACGACACCGCCGACGGCGCCGTCTACTACGCGGCGGACCGCCCGTACGGCCTGATCGAAGCCACCGTTCTGCGCGACGGTGTCGAGCCGCGGATCCCGGTGGATCTGACGAACCTCTGACGGCTCCGACGCCGCGCCGTGCCGCGCGTCCCCTCCTCACCGTAGGGGGAGGGGACGCGGAACCCGAGGGGAACGACCCATGGCACAGCCATCGCACGTCCCGCACCACCCCCCGTCCCCGGTCCACCCGGTGGACGAGAAGCCGGCCGTCGGGCGGCTCGTCCCGGCCGCACTGCAGCACATCGCCGCCATGTACGCCGGCGTCGTCACCCCTCCGCTCATCATCGGCCAGGCCGTCGGCCTGGATACCGCCGGCCGGACCCGGCTGATCGCCGCCGGCCTGCTCATCGCCGGGCTCGCCACCCTCCTGCAGACGCTCGGCCTGGGGACCTTCGCCGGCAACCGGCTGCCCTTCGTCAACGCTGCCAGCTCCGCCGGCATCGCCCCGATGCTCGCCATCGCCGAGACCACCGCCAAGGGCCACCAACTCCCCGCCATCTACGGGGCGGTGATGGTCTCCGGTGTCTTCTGCCTGGCGGTCGGACCGTTCTTCGGCAGACTGCTGCGCTTCTTCCCGCCGCTGGTCACCGGCGTGGTGATCACCCTCATCGGGGTGACGCTGATGCCGGTACCGGTCCGCTGGGCCCAGGGCGGCGATACCCACGCGCCCGACTTCGGCGCCCCGCAGAACCTCGCCCTGGCCGCCTTCACCCTGGTGGTGATCCTGCTGATCCAGCGGTTCGCCCGGGGCTTCGTCAAGCAGATCGCGCTGCTGATCGGCCTGGTCGTCGGCACCCTGGCGGCGATCCCCAGCGGGATGGCGAACGTCGACGCGCTGCGCTCCGCCCCGGTGGCCGCGCTGCCCACCCCGTTCGCCTTCGGCGCGCCGGAGTTCCAACCCGCGGCGATCCTCTCGCTGTGCATCGTGATGCTGGTGCTGATGACGGAGTCGTCCGCCGGCATGCTGGCCCTCGGGGAGATCTGCGACCGGCCGACCACCGGCGCCACCCTCACCCGCGGACTGCGCACCGACGGCCTGGCCTCCCTGCTCGGCCCGGTCTTCGGCGGCTTCCCGACCAGCGCCTTCGCCCAGAACGTCGGGGTGGTCTCGCTGACCCGGGTGCGCAGCCGGTACGTCGTCGCGCTGGCCGGCGGCACCCTGCTGGTCCTCGGTGCGTTCCCCGTCCTGGGCGCCGTGGTCTCCCTGGTGCCGATGCCGGTGCTCGGCGGCGCGGGTATCGTCCTGTTCGGGTCGATCGCGGTCAGCGGAATCCGTACGCTCTCCGAGGCCGGCCTGGACGACAGCTCCAACATCATCCTGGTGGCGGTCTCCCTCGGCGCGGGCATCATCCCGCTCGCCGCCCCCACCTTCTACGCGGCCTTCCCGGCCTGGGCACAGACCGTGCTCGGCTCCGGCATCAGCGCCGGGGCGCTGACGGCGGTCCTGCTGAACCTGTTCTTCCACCATCTCGGCACCCGGAGCCGTTCCACGGTTCCGGCACTCAAATCTTCCTAGGGTCCTGCCGTGCCCTCCCCCGCGGACACCGCACCGCGTCCCGGGGGCGCCCCATCGCCACGAGAAGAGAAGAGGAAGCACGATGGCACCATCGGCAGCCCAGCGCCTCGTCATTGAGAACTGCGCGATCGCGACCGTCGACGCCCACGACACCGAGTACGCCTCCGGGCACGTCGTCGTCGCCGACCGCAGGATCGAGTCCGTCGGACCGGGCAAGGCCCCCGAGGGCCTTGCGAACGTGGTCCGCCGGATCGACGCCACCGGCCACCTGGTCACCCCGGGCCTGGTCAACACCCACCACCACTTCTACCAGTGGATCACCCGCGGCCTGGCCACCGACCACAACCTCTTCAACTGGCTGGTCGCGCTCTACCCGACCTGGTCCCGCATCGACGAGGAGATGGTGCGCGCGGCCGCGCAGGGCTCGCTGGCGATGATGGCCCGCGGCGGCGTCACCACCGCCATGGACCACCACTACGTCTACCCGCAGGGCTCCGGCGACCTGTCCGGCGCCATCATCCGGGCCGCCGCCGACATGGGCGTCCGCTTCACCCTGGCCCGCGGCTCCATGGACCGCAGCGAGAAGGACGGCGGGCTGCCGCCGGACTTCGCGGTGGAGACCCTCGAAGGCGCCCTGGCCGCCACCGAGGAGACCGTCACGGCGCACCACGACGCCTCCTTCGACGCGATGACCCAGGTCGCGGTGGCCCCCTGCTCGCCGTTCTCCATCTCCACCGAACTCCTCCGCGAGGGCGCTGCACTCGCCCGCCGGCTCGGCGTACGGATGCACACCCACGGCTCGGAGACGGTCGAGGAGGAGAAGTTCTGCCACGAGCTGTTCGGCATGGGCCCCACCGACTACTTCGAGTCCACCGGCTGGCTCGGCGAGGACGTGTGGATGGCGCACTGCGTCCACATGAACGACTCCGACATCGCCGCCTTTGCCCGCACCAGGACCGGTGTCGCGCACTGCCCGTCGTCCAACGCCCGACTGGCCGCCGGCATCGCCCGGGTCCCCGACATGCTCGCCGCCGGCGTACCGGTCGGCCTGGGCGTCGACGGCACCGCCTCCAACGAGTCCGGCGAACTCCACACCGAGCTGCGCAACGCCCTGCTCATCAACCGCCTCGGCGCGCACAAGGAGGCGGCGCTGAACGCCCGTCAGGCGCTGCGACTGGGCACCTTCGGCGGGGCGCAGGTCCTCGGTCGGGCCACCCAGATCGGCTCGTTGGAGCCGGGCAAGCTCGCCGACCTGGTGCTCTGGAAGCTGGACACGCTCGCCCACTCCTCCATCGCCGACCCGGTGACCGCCCTGGTCTTCGGTGCCGCGGCGCCGGTCACCCTCTCCCTCGTCAACGGCCGGCCGGTCGTCGAGCACGGCCGGCTGCTGCACGTCGACGAGGACGCCCTCGCCCGCACCACGCGGGCCGAGGCCCAGCGCCTGGCCCGGATCGCCGCCGGGGGCTGACCCCCACGGCACGGTCCGTACGGCCGGCACACCCCCAGACCCGGCCGGGAGGGACGGCTCCCGGCCGGTCCTGTGGATCCGAGCGGGGTCCACAGGAAGCCGGACCCCGGGGGCGCGGGATCCTCCGCACCCCCGGGCCCGGTCGGCATCCCCGCCGCCGTCCACGCGCCACAAGCGCGGCCCCGTGCAACACCGCTCACCCGGCGACTACTCGCACCTCGCACCACATGGCACGCCCTCCGTGACAGCCTCGCACCGCCGGCCCCGGCGGCGCAGAAATCGACAGGAGGCCCGCAGTGGCCGCAATCACCGGGCAGAAGCCGGAGGCGGACCGGAAGCATCCGGTCGATGAGACCCTCCCGCCCTTGAAGATGTTCACCAGCGGCCTGCAGCATGTGGCCGCGATGTACGCGGGCGTGGTCGCCCCGCCGATGATCGTGGGGCCGGCCTGCGGGCTGAGCGCCACCGAGACCGCCTTCCTGATGGGCGCGAGCCTCTTCACCGCCGGCATCGCCACCCTGCTGCAGACCCTCGGCTTCTGGAAGGTCGGCGCCCGACTGCCCTTCGTCAACGGCGTCTCGTTCGCCGGGGTGACCCCCATGGTCGCCATCGGCAAGGCCCAGAGCCCGCACCACGCGCTGCCGGTGATCTTCGGTGCGGTGATCGTCGCCGGGGTGCTCGGCTTTCTGCTCGCCCCCTACTTCTCCAAGCTCGTACGGTTCTTCCCACCGGTGGTCACCGGCACCGTCATCACCCTGATCGGTGTCTCGCTGCTGCCGGTCGCGTTCAACTGGTCCCAGGGCGGCAACTCCCGTGCCCCGGACTACGGTTCCCTGACGAATATCGGGATGGCCGCGCTGACCTTCCTGATCGTGCTGGTGCTGCGCCGGGTGCTGCGCGGCTTCCTCCAACAGATCGCCATCCTGCTCGGCCTGGTGGCCGGCACCCTGATCGCCGTCCCCGTGGGCATCACCGACTTCTCCACCCTGGCCAAGGCGGACCTGATCGGCTTCCCGACGCCGTTCCACTTCGGCGCCCCACAGTTCGACCTCGCCGCGATCGTCTCGATGTGCATCGTGATGCTGGTCTGTATGACCGAGTCGACCGCCGACATGCTCGCCCTCGGCCGGATCGTCGACCGCCCGGCCGATGAGCGCACCATCGAGGGCGGGCTGCGCGCCGACACCCTCGGCACCGCCCTCAGTCCGTTCTTCAACGGCTTCGCCAACAGCGCCTTCGCCCAGAACATCGGCCTGGTCGCGATGACCAAGGTGCGCAGCCGCTACGTGGTGGCGACCAGCGGGCTGATTCTGCTGGTGCTCGGCCTGTCCCCGGTGGCCGCCTCGGTCATCTCGCTGGTCCCGCTGCCGGTCCTGGGTGGGGCGGGCATCGTCCTGTTCGGGTCGGTGGCCGCCAGCGGCATCCAGACCCTGGCCTCCGCCGCGATGGAGAAGGGCGACAACGCCCTGATCGTCGCGGCCTCGGTCGGCGTCGGGCTGATCCCGATCGCCGCACCGGACTTCTACCACCACCTGCCCAAGAACCTGCTGGTCGTCCTGGACTCCGGCATCAGCACCGGCTGTCTGGTCGCCATCGTCCTCAACCTCGCCTTCAACCACCTCGGCCAGGGCGCCGCCCGGGAGGCGGCGGTCCCACCCGGCGCGGACCCGCAGATCCCGCCACCGCCCGGCCGCGGGGCGGCGGACGACCCCGGGGAGACCGTGTCGGCGTCCGCGTAGGAGCTGAAAGAGCGGCCGCAAGCGGGGCCGAACACGCCCGCCGCACGGTGTCGGCCCGGCCGGTCCCGCCCCGGCCGGTCCCGCCGTCCGCCTCCTGCTGTTTCACCGACCCGCCCCGCACGTCCACAAGGCGTCGGGGCGGGTCGGTGGGTCGCTGGTTCCGGGCCACGCCGTCGCACGCTCCCGACTCAACGTCCCTGGTCGGTCGTTGCCCGCCCCAGCCGACGGTCGGGACGGGCGTTCCCATCCCTGAAAACGCAAGCGGCCCGACGCGGTGTCTCCACCACTGGACGGGCCTAACCACTGATCGGAGTCGCGGACGCTCGGGCCGAAGGCCGGCTGTAAGGGCTGGCAGCGATTGCGAGGGCGCATAGCAGGGGCGCCCCGCCATCCGCCATGGCGGAACGACGAACAGGCGGGGCAGCGTGGGGTGTCAGCTCGCGGTCACGCCCAGGTGAGGCGTTGCCCGTCGGGGCCGACGTGCAGCCGCATACGGTCGGCCTGCGGGCGCCCGTCCGCCTGCCAGTGTGCAAGGTGCTCGGTGATCTCGTCCCACAGGCGCGCCGCGCCGCCCTGCCGCACCATCCACCGCGCGCTGTCTTGGTAGACGACCGCCCATGACTCGGCGTCCACGTCGATCACGACGTGTTCCGCCCGGCCGTCCCGTTCCAGCGTGAGCCGCTGCGCGCGCGGCGCAGCGAACTGCGCGACGAATCGGGCTGCCCAGTCGTCGAGCACATCCGCGCCCAGCTCTGCGGGCATCGCGTCGCCCTCGCTGAGGTTCGGCAGCATCCCGAGCGGGGGCGGAAGGTGCGGACGGGCCAGCATGAACGAGACCTGACCGCCGAGAACCGGGCCGCTTGCCGTGCCATCGTCGGCGACCGTGAGCTGCACGAGTTCGGATGCGTGCATCCACCCGCCGACCGTGACCAGGACCTCACCGCCGGGCCGTGTCTGCGCGAGCCAGTCAGCCGGCACGGTGTGCACGCTGCACGTAGCGATCACGCGGTCATACGGGCTGCCCTCCTTGTAGCCCCCCAGGCCGTCACCGACCACGCGGGTAGGCCAGTATCCGGCGCCCGCGAGGGCCATTCCGGCACGGGCGGACACTTCCGCGTCGACCTCGACCGTGGCCACGTTGTCCTCGCCGACGACATGGCAGAGCAGCGCGGTTGAGTAGCCCGTGCCCGTGCCGATCTCAAGGACGCGCGTCGCCTCGGTCGCCCGCAGGTCTTCGAGCATCCGCACGACCAGACTCGGCAGGGTGGACGACGACGACGGGGCCGCGGTGATGCGCCCCTCGACCTGGTCAGGGAAGACGCCCCCGGCGACCTGCGTCACGAGGGTGTCGTCTTCGTAGATCCGCGCGAGTCCTTCCGGGGAGTCCCCGGCCGCGGGTCGGTACCAACCGCCCTCTTCGTACTCGAACCAGCCGTGCGAGAGGAACGCCTCGCGGGGCACCGTCATGACAGCCGCCTCCCATTCGGGGCTGCGCAGCGCGCCGGACTTGGACAGGCGGCGCGCGAGGTGGGCCCGTAGGTGTTCCGAGTGCAGGGGGTCAGTCATGCTGACTCGCTCCGTTCTCCAACAGGTCGGCGATAGCGATCGTGATGGGCAGTCCGGCCGCGTCTTCGAGCCACGCCCATTGGCCATTGGGGTTGCACTCCAGGAACCACCATGCACCGTCCGCGGTCACGGCGAAGTCGAAGGCGCCGAAGTACAGCCCGAATTCGGCGAGGAACTGCGCCAGCGCCCCGGTTAACTCGTTCGGGCAGGCGACCGGCTCATAGGTCAAGCTCTGGTACTCGGCTCTCCAGTCCACGACCCCGGGTGGCGCGGTGATTTGCGCCGCGAACACCTGCTCGCCGACGACGACCGCGCGCACGTCCGCCACCTTGGGCACCTGCGCTTGGAACAGGTGCGCGCTGTGGCTCACCGCGCCGTCGATCTCGCCCGCCTCGACCGGCGCGGCCCAGATTCCGGCGGGCTCGCCCTCGACCTCATACGCCCCCGCGTGCAACGGCTTGTAGATCGTCGGCTGTTCGGAACGGAACTGCTTGGCCTCCCCCGGGTCGTTGGTGATGAGGGTGGCCGGGACCGTGAGTCCTACGCGGGTCGCGGCGTCCAACTGCGCGGGCTTGTACTCAGCCCTCGCGATGGCTTGTGGGTGACTCAGGTACAGGCACCCCGGCAGCGCCCCCAGCACGCCGCCCAGGCCGCGCCGGTTCTCCTGCGCAGCGAACCGGGCCGCCTGCTCGCCGCTGATTGTCGGGTAGGGGCTCGGCCGACGGTGGTACAGGGCGCGTACGGCGGAAAGGTCGGCCGTACGCTCCCCGATCGTCAGTCGACCGTCCCATCCCTCCCCAGACTTCGTCCGGGAGGTGCCCCCAGCCCCGATGTATGCGGCGAGCACCACGGGCGCCGGGAAGTCGCGCCCCGGGTCGAACCGGAGGACGGGCACCCGGCGCCGGTTCAACTCGGCGATGACCAGATCAGCGGTTGCGTCCTCGTACTCCGTGCAGACCAGCACCGGGCGTCCGTCCATGGCGCTACCCCCTAGTCCTGTGTCGCGTCATGGCCGGAGTCAGGGTCCTGCTTCCCGTCCTTGCTGACCTGCGTGGGCGGGTAGGTGTTCACGCTGGTGCCGTGCTTGCCAAGCTCAGCCGGCGTCATCGCTCCGTCCTCCCCGATCCATCGGCCCGTCTGCGTCGCCGGGTCGATGCCCGCGTACCGCCACGGCGAGGGAGAACCGTTGCGCAGCGGAGCCATACGGCGCAGCCCCCAGGGGGCCGGTCCGGTGATCTCTGTACCTGCGAGGTTCGTTTGCAAGTCTCCTCCTTGGTCGCTTCGTACGGTGGTGTGGTGCAGGACCCGCTCCGGCAGGCGCTCGACCTGTCCAAAGGTTGCGGGCGGAAGGATCCCGCCGGGACGGGGTGGTGCACTGCATTTTGCTACCCGCCCGACTGTCGCGGTCCTTCTTTCGCAGCCGGACGGGGGTCTGGTAGCGAGGGTGTGTCACATCCTGCTCACTTACTTACATTTGTCCTTCGCCGTGACGTACTCCGGCCCGCACTTATAGACACCATCCGGAGCACCGGAAGCGCGAATAAGCGTGGCGTCGTGCGTCGTGCATTTCGGCTGTCCGCCAGCGTCTTGACCATCGGCGTTACACGGCACTTCCTGCTGGGACATGGCGCCTTTCCTAGTTGTGATGGAGCCCCGCCCCCTTGCCGGGGCCTTTCGAACGGGCAGCATCGGCAAGGGCATCCGGCAAGGGGGCGGGAGTTTATGGCGGTCGCCTGGCCTGTTCGCCCCAACACCTGGCGACCGCCTTGCGCTCCTCATGTCGTCCCCGCCCTTGGACACGGAGACTGGGGCCTTCGCGGGGGTTGTGTGGGCCCTCTACGGGGAGCGCGCCCGGCCATGACCAAGCCGGGGGTTATGCCCCGCTCCCTGGCATGGTGGCCCAGGGAGCGAGTGTTCATCAGTTCGTCAGAGCGATGAACACGACGAAGAGAACGGCTGCCCCTTCACACAGCGCCAGGAGGCCACCAACGAGAAAGCCGTCCATCGTGGCTCGCACGCGCGTCGCCGCCCCCGCTTGTGGTCGTTCACGATGCGGGCCAGGTCCTTCGCCGTCCCAGCGCCGACACGGCCCAGATAGATTCGAATCTCTCCGTCGGCCATCTCGGTGAGCATCATCGCTGGCAGTCGCATGTTCGCCTCAGCAAGGGCACGTTGAAGATCGTGCAGAGCCTGCAGTGCCGCCCGGATGGCCGTACGTGTCTCGGCAGTCATCGCTGATACCCCGCATGCTCCGGATGGTGCCGAAGTTCGATGTTCAGATCGGCCACCTTTGACGTGTCGCCTCGCGCCTCCGCTAACTGTCTCTGATGCACCAGGGCCTGGCACACATCGCACTCCGCCGCAGGCTTCGGGTGGGGCTGGGGTTCGCTGAGCTGTACGGGTGGGTTCAGGCTGCCGGACACGGCTTGCTCCTCTCCGTAGTGCTTCCACTACCGGGGAGCCTCAGCGTGGCCTACAGTCAGGGACCATTCAACTTGTCATTTGCGGATGGAAGGATCGTGAACGCCCTTTGAATCGCAACGAGTTGAACCCGGACGCCTCCCCGCAGGCGGCCTACGGAGCGCGCCTACGCAGTCTGCGAGAGGCGCGCGGCTGGACTCAAGAGGACCTGGCCGAACTCGCGGAATATTCCAGCGTGCATATTTCCGCAGTCGAAAATGGTCGGAAGCCTCCAACCCTCCGGTTCTCGCGTAGCGTGGACCGCGTCTTCGCCCTTGAGGGCACAGCAGACTCGTTCGAGCGTGAGTACCGCGAGATCCGGCACGGCAGCCTGCTGGAGGGGTTCCCGGAGTACGTCAAGTACGAGAGCCGGGCGGCAGAGATTCGGCTGTACGAAATCGGGATCATCCCTGGGCTTCTACAGACACCGGAGTACGCCCGGGTCCTGGCAGGGAGCGCCCTACGGCGTGGGGCAATCACACCCGAGCAAGCAGCCGAGCGGGTCTCCTTCCTGGCTGAGCGGCAGGCCGCGCTAGTACGGCCCCGCCCTCCCATGATGCTGGTGGTGATGGACGAGAGTTGTATCCGTAGATGTGTCGGCGGCCATGAGGTCATGGGAGCGCAGTTGGCGCGACTGGCCGAGTTCGCCGAGCTGCCGAACACCGTGCTCCAGATCGCCCCGTACGACATAGGGGAGCGCCGCCCGTTCAACCTCCCGATGAACTTGCTGACGCTGTCGGACCTGTCCGTGATCGCGTACGCCGAATCCCAGATTCGGGGACACCTAGAACGCGAGACGACAGCCGTACTGCCTCTGTTGACGGCCTACCATCAATTACAGGCCGAGGCGCTGTCGCAGGCGGCATCGATGGCCATGATCAACGAGGCACGAAAGGGCACCCCGTGACGACCACGACCTACTCCCCCCGATGGTTCAAGTCCTCCTATAGCGACAACGGCGGTAACTGCATCGAGGTCGCTGCCGGCATCCCCGGTGTCGTCCCGGTCCGCGACAGCAAGGACTCGCACGGCCCGGCGCTCAACTTCTCAGCGAACGGTTGGTCGTCGTTCGTCGCTGCCGTCAAGGGTGGGGAGTTCCCCGCCTGAACCCGCAGCAGACCCTGAGTAACCGGCCCTCGCCACCCGGCGAGGGCCGTTGTCATGTCGGCACACGGGGAACCGCCTACTGCCACCAGTGCGACGGGTTGACAGCGAGGGTTAGCGAAGACGAACCCCGACAGTCCGCGGCCGTGCCTCAAGGTCAGTTACCTTGGCCGCGCACACGAACTCGACTTCAGGGCAGGGCACTTCCGCCTCGACGGCAACCCGAGTCTCTCCGAGGTGTATGTCGCTCTCTTGGTCGCTGAGTACGTCGGTCTGTAGAACGGCAGATGACCGACGGGGCGTGGGTAGTCGCCGAGGATGGCGTCACTCGGCTCGCCTCGGCAGCTCGTGCCCCTCAATGACATGAGCAGCCCGGGCCGTGAACCCTCCGAACGCCTCAGTGAAACTCGATGCTTGCTCGCGTTCCTCTTCGAGAAACCGTCCCACCGGCTCTGCCCCTTGCTCAGCCGCCCCCAGACTGCGAGATAGGGTTCCGAGCCGGCCATTGAGTGCCTGCACCACATCGGTTGTGATGTCGACCAGCGCCTGAGGGCCCAGTACACGGATCCTCGAAGCGCACTTGTACGCCGCACGTATGAGGTCCTTGGCCTCACGGAGGCTGGCCAGAGCCTCCTCAGCCTCGTCTACTGCTTCCTGACTGGTTTCGTTGGACCGACCGCTCAAGGCGCTCCGCAGTGCGGAAATACTCGCCCGCCCATGGATCAGCGCATGGTGCGCCTCCTCGACTTCGTCGATGAATGTGGCGTATAGCTCAGCCCGCTCTGTCCAAACAGCCTTCGCATATTCAATCTGCCCCGTGGCACGGGTCTGCTGCCTCACTCCGAGGTACGTCAGCCCCGATGCGCCCAAGGTCCCTACGACTCCAACTGCCGCACCCAGCACGGCTGCCATCCCCTGATCCATGCAGGCATCCTGCCCATCACGACGATCTGTCACGGTGGTTTCTCGCAGACATAGACGTCGATTCATTTGGTGCGTCGTCGGTAGCTGATGAGGGCTGCGGCTATGCCGACGAAGGCGAGGAAGTGCTCGGCCTTGCGTTCGTAGCGGCGGTGCAGGCGTCGGCATTCGGTAAGCCAGGACGCGGTCGACTCCACGACCCAGCGGCGGTGCACCAGATGCTGCGACGTCTCGCTGCCCTTGCGCGCGATGTGGTGCCGGATCCCTCGCCCATGGAGCCGTCGCCGCAAGTGGTCGTAGTCGTAGTCCTTGTCCGCGTGGATTTTGGCCGGGCGTCGACGTCGTGGGCCGCGGTGGGCACGGACCGGTGGGATACCGCACACGAGCGGCTTCAGACCGAGACCGTCGGGCATTTTGGCGCCGGAGAGGCCCAGTGACAGCGGCAGCCCGTTCCGGTCCGAGATCAGGTGAATCGTCGATCCATTCTTGCCGATCGGCCGGATTCAACCCGGTCAGTGGCCCCTTTCGCCGCCTTGATGCTGACCGAGTCGATCGCGCACCGCGACCAGTCCAGTTCGCCGCGGGTGCCGAGTTCGTCGAGGATGACGCGGTGGAGCCGGGCCCAGACTCTCTCCCGGCTCCATGAGCGAAACCGCCGGTAGACCGTCTGCCAGCCCGGCCCGAAGACCGGTGTGGGGGCTGCCGCCACGTGCAGCCTGAGGTGGCCACGAAGAAGATGGCCGCCAGAGCCTCGCGGTCTTCTGCCCGTCGACGACGCCCGCCCTGCCGACGCATAGCCTCGGTTGGAGGCACCACCCTCCGAAACTGTCTCTACAACTCCTCCGGCACCCGCTGCTCAACCAGATTCGCCATGAACGGTTTGACGACCATACGCCCCAAGAGAAACGACGCCTTAAGGCCCTTGCCCGCTGGTTGCCCGCCCCAGCAGCCCGCCGAGCAGTCCGCGGATCCCCGGGCCCGGATCGAACTCCTCGTCAGGGAAGGAGAGTTGGTGGAGCACCACGCCGTCCAGGTAGTCACAGAGGACCTCGCAGTGCCGTCGCGGTGCCGGTGAGCCGAACCGCCGCAGCCACTCCGTGCCCCAGTCCAGGACGGCCTCCCGGCCGCGGGTGAGCGTCGGACGGAGTTCCGGCCGGGTCATGGACTCCAGGTAGAGGGCGAACCGGGCGGCGGTCCTCGCCCGCGCGGGACCGGTGGCGTACCGCAGGAACCGGGCGACCGCATCGGCGAGTTCACCGGCGTCCGCCGGCGCGGCCCCGGCAGCGAAGCGCTCCCAGTCGTGCCGCTCCCGCGCCTGGAGGTGGTCGAGGATCCCGTCGATCAGGGCCGTCCGGTTGCGGAAGTAGTTGGAGGCGGTGCCGGGCGGGACCCCCGCGGCGGCGTCCACCGCCTGGTAGGTGAGCCGGCGGGCCCCCTCGCTCCCGAGGACCCCGATCGCCGCCTCCAGTACCTGCTCCCGCCGCCGTGCCACTCCCGCCCCTGCCTCATGCCGCTCGCCACCACTGACCACTACCTCTGTAGTAAGGCGCCACTATAGGGCCGGTACGCGCCGCCCTGACCGGTCACAGAGTCTGCGCGCTTCCCGGCCACGTGGGGTGTCCGGGTATCCGGTGCCCTACCGGCGGACGGTGTTATTACAGTGAATGCGCCAGTTGCCGGCGATCCACCGACCACATGAGGTAATTGCGAACCATGTCGACCGAAACGTTTGAGTTCCAGGTAGAGGCCCGTCAGCTGCTCCAGTTGATGATCCACTCGATCTACTCGAACAAGGACGTCTTCCTCCGTGAGCTCGTCTCCAACGCCTCCGACGCGCTGGACAAGCTGCGCCTGGCCGCGCTGCGGGACGACTCACTCGACGCCGACGTCTCCGACCTGCACATCGAGCTCGAAATCGACAAGGACGCCCGTACGCTCACCGTGCGGGACAACGGCATCGGGATGTCGTACGACGAGGTCGGACAGCTCATCGGCACGATCGCCAACTCGGGCACCGCCGAGTTCCTGCGGGAGCTGCGGGAGGCGAAGGACGCGGCCGGTGCGGAGGGGCTGATCGGTCAGTTCGGCGTCGGCTTCTACTCCGGCTTTATGGTGGCCGACGAGGTCACCCTGCTGACGCGGCGCGCGGGCGAGGAGAAGGGCACCCGCTGGACGTCCCGCGGCGAGGGCACGTACACGCTGGAGGAGGGCGTCGAGGCGCCCCAGGGCTCCTCGGTCACGCTGCACCTCAAGCCGGCCGACCCCGACAACCAGCTGCACGACTACACCTCGGTGTGGAAGATCAAGGAGATCGTCAAGCGCTACTCGGACTTCATCACCTGGCCCGTCAGGCTGGTCGGGGAGCCGGCGGACGAGGGTGACGGGCCGGCCGAACCCGAGACGCTGAACTCGATGAAGGCGCTGTGGGCGCGCTCCCGCGACGAGGTGTCCGAGGACGAGTACCACGAGCTGTACAAGCACATCAGCCACGACTGGCGGGACCCGCTGGAGACCGTCCAGATGCAGGCCGAGGGGACGTTCGAGTACCAGGCCCTGCTGTTCGTCCCGGCGCACGCCCCGCACGACCTGTTCACCCAGAACTACAAGCGCGGGGTGCAGCTGTATGTGAAGCGCGTGTTCATCATGGACGACTGCGAGGCGCTGCTGCCGCCGTACCTCCGCTTCGTCAAGGGCGTGGTCGACGCGCAGGACCTCTCGCTGAACGTGTCCCGCGAGATCCTGCAGCAGGACCGGCACATCCAGCTGATGCAGCGTCGGCTGACGAAGAAGGTGCTGTCGTCGGTCAAGAGCATGATGGCGGGCGACGACGAGCGCTACGCCACGTTCTGGCGGGAGTTTGGCGCGGTGCTGAAGGAAGGACTGGTCACCGACTCCGACAACCGCGACGCCCTGCTCGCGGTGTCGTCGTTCGCGACCACGCACGGCGAGGACGAGACGGTCACGCTCAAGCAGTACGTGGAGCGGATGCGGGACGGTCAGGAGGCCATTTACTACATCACCGGCGAGTCCCGGCAGAGCATCGACAACTCCCCGCACATGGAGGCCTTCCGGGAGCGGGGCATCGAGGTGCTCCTGCTCACGGACGCCGTCGACGAGGTGTGGGTCGACGCGGTCGGCGAGTTCGACGGCAAGCGGCTGCAGTCGATCGCCAAGGGGGAGATCGACCTCGATGCGCAGGGCGACGAGAAGCCCGAGGGCGAGCGGGAGAAGCAGACCGAGGAGTACGCGGGTCTGCTCGGCTGGATGGGGGAGCGGCTGGACGAGGACGTCAAGGAGGTCCGGCTGTCGTCGCGCCTGACGGTGTCGCCGGCCTGCGTCGTCGCCGACGCGCACGACCTGACACCGGCGCTGGAGAACATGTACCGGGCCATGGGGCAGGAGGTGCCGCGCACCAAGCGCATCCTCGAACTCAACCCCGACCACCAGCTGGTGAAGGGCCTGAACCAGGCGTACAAGGAGCGCGAGGACCGCTCCGAGCTCACCGAGACGGCCGAACTGCTCTACTCCCTGGCCGTCTTGGCGGAGGGCGGCCGGCCGTCCGACCCCGCGCACTTCGTGAAGGTGGTGGCGGACCGCCTGGAGCGCACCCTGTGATCACCGTCCGCTCCACGACCGGCGGGTAGCACCTCGGCAAGGCCGGGGCGTAGCACGGAGGCAGTGCGCCGCGACGGCCTCCCGGAGGACGTCGGTTCGGCATCCGACCGCCCCGCCCCCTCCGACCGCCCCGCCCCGGCCGGATCCACCGGTCCACGGCCGCCCCCGCGCACGGCGGGGGCGGCCCGGCGCAGCCGCCTCAGGCGCGGGGCACGGTCAGCACCTCGGCGAGCTGCTCGGTCATCCAGTCGAGCTCGTCGGCCTCGATGACCAGGGGAGGGGCGAGGCGGATGGTGGAGCCGTGGGTGTCCTTGGCGAGGATGCCCCTGGCCAGCAGCCGTTCACAGGCCTCGCGTCCGGACATCAGCTCGGGGTCGATGTCGATGCCGCTCCACAGCCCCCGGCTGCGCACGGCGAGGACACCGTGGCCCATGAGGGCTTCGAGCCGCTTGCCGAGCCGCTCGCCGAGCCGGGCGGCCCGCTCCTGGTACGCGCCGGTCCGCAGCAGCTCGACGACGGTGTGGCCGACGGCGGCGGCCAGCGGATTGCCGCCGAAGGTCGAGCCGTGGTTGCCGGGCCGGATCACCTCCAGGATCTCGCGGCGGCCGACGACGGCGGAGAGCGGCACGATGCCGCCGCCGAGCGCCTTGCCCAGGACGTACAGGTCCGGCGTGACCCCCTCGGCATCGCAGGCGAACGTGGTGCCGGTGCGGCCGAGGCCGGACTGGATCTCGTCGGCCACGAACAGGACGTCCTCCCGGCTGCACAGTGCGCGGACGGCCGCGAGGTACCCCGGCGGCGGGATCACCACGCCCGCCTCACCCTGGATCGGTTCGAGCAGGACCGCCACGGTGTGCTCGTCGATGGCGTCTGCCAGCGCGGCGGCGTCTCCGTAGGGGACGGTGCGGAAGCCGGGGGTGAACGGGCCGAAGCCCTCCCGCGCGACCGGGTCCGACGAGAAGCTCACGATCGTGGTGGTACGCCCGTGAAAGTTGCCGTCGGCGACGATGACGGTGGCGCGGTCCGCGGGCACGCCCTTGACCTCGTAGCCCCATTTCCGGGCCACCTTGAGCACGGTCTCCACGGCCTCGGCGCCGGTGTTCATCGGCAGGACCAGGTCCATCCCGGCGAGTTCGGCGAGGTCCCGGCAGAACGGGCCGAGCCGGTCGTTGTGGAAGGCGCGGCTGGTCAGGGTGAGGCGTTCGAGCTGTTCCCGGGCCGCGGCCAGCAGCTGGGGGTGGCCGTGGCCGAAGTTGAGCGCCGAGTAGCCGGCCAGGCAGTCGAGATAGCGGCGTCCGCCGACGTCGGTCACCCACGCGCCCCGGCCGGAGGTCAGGACCACCGGCAGCGGGTGGTAGTTGCGGGCGGTGGCGGTCTCGGCCAGCTGGAGGTGCAGCTCGGTGCCGGGGTCGGCCGGGCGGTCGCCGGTGGTGTCGGTGGTGGTGTCGGCGGTGGTCATGTGCGGGTCCTCGTTCCTGGGGGCGCGGGTGCTGGGGGCGGGGGTGGACGGCTGAGGGCGCTGCGGACCTGGCTAGGGGGCGTCCTCCGTGGCCTCCGCGTTCTCCGCGTTCTCCGCCTTCTCCGCGTTCTCCGCGTCCTCCGTGCCCTTCGTGTCCTCCGGAGCTTCGAGGGAGCGGGGGACGAACCGTTCCGCGGCGGCCAGATAGCCGGCGAGCAGGGCATGGGCGACGTCCCGCACCCGTTCGTCGGGCGGGAGGAAGGTCGGCGAGTGCAGCTGCTCGGTGCCACCGTGCGTGCCCACGAACAGCATCAGTGCGGGCATGCGCTCGGAGAAGTAGGAGAAGTCGTCCGCGCCCGCGGACCGCAGGTCGGTGGCGACCTTGAGGCCGAGCGTGGCGAGCAGCGGCTGGGTCGCGGCGGCCAGCGTGGCGTCGTTGTCGAGTACCGGCTCACCGCAGGTGATCTCGACGTCCGCGCTGCAGCCGTGTGCCCTCGCCACCAGATCGGCGGTCTCGGCCAGTCGCTCGTGGAGGGCCTGGCGGTCGGCCGTACGCATCGCACGGAGGGTGCCGCGGGCCTCGGCGGAGCCGGGTACGACGTTCGGCGCGGTCCCGGCGGCGAGGGTGGTCACGCTCAGCACGACGGAGGACATCGGGTCGACCCCGCGGCTCACCACACTCTGGAGGGCGACGACGACATGGGCGAGGGTGACGACCGGGTCGCGGGTGAGGTGCGGGTAGGCCGCATGGCCGCCGCTGCCCCGGACGGTGACGGTGAACTCGTCGGCCGAGGCGTTGACCCCGCCGGGCGTACAGGCGACGGTGCCCGCCGCCAGCAGCGGTTGGACATGTGCCCCGATGGTCGCCCGGCACTGCTCCCGTTCGAGGATCCCGTCCTCGCTGATGTCCTGCGCGCCGGAAGGGTAGGTCTCCTCACGGGGTTGCAGCACGGCGAGCAGCGGGGCCGGACCGCCGGCCCGGTCCACGGCCCGGGCGAGGGCGACCAGCGCGGCGAGGTGCACATCGTGACCGCAGGCGTGCATCACGCCGGGGCGCTGGGAGGCCCAGGGCACGCCGGTGTCCTCGTGCACGGCCAGCGCGTCGAGTTCACCGCGCACGGCGATGGCCGGACCGCCGCCGCCCACCCGGACGACGGCTCCGGTGCCGGCGACCTCGGCCGCGCCGTGCCCGCCGGGCAGCGCGGCGAGCACCAGATCGCGGGCCGCGGCCTCGTCGCCGGACAGACAGGGCTGGGCGTGGAGTTGGTGGCGCAGCTCGACGGCGTGGTCCAGCTCCCGTTCAAGCTGGGCGGCGAGGGCGGTGAGGGGGTGGTCGATGCTCATGCGCCCGCCGCCAGACCGTAGACCCTGCGGGCGTTGTCGTGTCCGATCATGCGGGCCACCCGGACCGCCTCATCGAGGTGCCATTCGCCGCTGTCGACCCACGGTGCCATGGCCCGCAGCATGCCCCGCCGCCACAACAGCGCGCCGAGGTGGTGGAGTTCGGGCGGTCCCCAGGCATCGCTGGAGAAGAGGATCTTGGCGAACGGCGCCAGCTCCAGCGATTCGGCCACCACGGTGTCGGAGCGCACTCCGGTGTAGTTCACACCGAGCCCGACGTCGAAGAAGACATGGGGGAACACCTGCGCCAGATAGCCGGCGTTGCGCTGGAAGGGGTAGCAGTGCAGCAGCAGCAGACTGACGCCGTGCGGCTCCACCAACCTGAGGAACCGGGTGAGCAGCAGTGGGTCGCAGCGGTGCAGTTCCACGTCCGGGTCGCCGTATCCGGCGTGCAGTTGGAGGGGCAGGCCCCGGTCGACCCCGGACCACAGGGCGAAGCGCAGCAGCACCGGGTCGCTGACGCGTACGGTGCCCGTCCGCTCGCACTCGGCCAGCCAGTCCCCTGCCGCGGCGGTGACCTCGTCGTCGGCCGGCCGCTCGGGGTCGAAGTCGAAGCCGAACCGGTAGGCGACGATGCTCTTGAGGCCGACCGCGTCGACGGTCCGTGCGGCGAGCGTCGTACGGAACCGCTCGGGCAGGTCCGCGGCGGCCACCCCGCTGCGGGCCACGTCTTCCAGCACGGACTCCAGCCGTACGACCTCATCGACGCGGCGCCCGGAGGCCGTGGCCATCTCGTCGACGCCGAGGATCTCCGCACCCCCGTAGCCGGTCTCCAGCAGGTAGTGGTCGATGCCCGAGGCCGCGAGCAGTCTCCGGGTGACCTCCACCGCGCCCAGCTCCCGACGGCGGGCGAGGTAGGCGTCCGGTGCGGCGTGCACGGCGAGACCGAGGACCGGGGCGCACCAGCGGCGCACCGCGAAGCCGAGCTGCGAGTCGAACTGGGTCATCCACGGCGGGACCGGCCGGTCGGACTCGGTGAGCATCAGCTCCAGTTGGGCGCGGTCGACGTCGTCGCGGAGCGCGCCGTGGACGTGGTGGTCCACCAGGGGCAGCTCCGCGATCGCCGCCGTCAGGGCATCAGTGGACATCGGCGACCTTCCGGATACGTGCGGCCTCGTCGAGGCCGGCCAACTGGGCGAGTTCGGACCGCTTGACCGACAGATGGGTGGCGAGAAGCCGCGGGTCGAACCACGAGCGCACGACGTCGTCCGCTTCGAGTGCGTGCAGGGCCTCTTCGAGGGAGGCGGGGAGCGCCGGGACACCGGCGAGCACCGAGGCGTCGGTGTCCTCCGGCCACACCGTGGGCTCGTCGTAGTCGCGGACCAGCCCTTCCAGCCCGGCGCGGATCAGCACCCCCAGGGCGAGCCAGGGGTTGGCGGTGGCGTCCGCCGCGCGGTACTCCAGGTTGAACTGCACGGCGGGATCGGCCCCGGCGAGCTGCGTGGTGGGGCAGATCCGCAGCAGCGACTCGCGGTTGCGCTCGGCCAGGAAGATGCCGCCGGCGCTCCAGCGGTGGGGGGTCAGCCGTAGGAAGGAGACCGGGCTAGGCGCCGTCCAGGCGGTCAGGGCCGGCGTATGGCGCAGGATGCCGGCGCTGAACCGGGCGCCGAGTGCCGAGAGGCGGCCGGGCCGCGAGGCGTCGAAGAGGACGGGACGGCCCTCGGCGTCGCGCAGGCTCAGATGGAGGTGGACGCCGTTGCCGACCCCGTCGGGCGTGAGCAGGGGCGCGAAGCTGACCGGCAGTCCGCGACGGCGGGCGAGGTCGCGCACCAGCTCCTTGAGCAGGACGGCGCGGTCGGCGGCGGCCATGGCGGTACCGGGGCGCAAGGTGATCTCGAACTGTCCGTCCCCGTACTCCGGGAGCCAGTTCTCCGGTTGCAGCCCGTTCTGTTCCAGGAGCCGTACGAGGTCCGATCCGAAGGGCTCCGCGTGGCGGTAGCGCGCGAGGGAGAAGGGCGGGCTCGACGGCAGCCCGCCGAGCACGAATTCGTGCTCGATCGACGCGGTCACGTCCAGTCCGGTGCGCTCCCGCAGCTCCTCGACGGCGCCCCGCAGGAAGGTACGGGGGCAGCAGGGCCAGGGTTCCCCGTCGGGGAGGGTCTGGTCGGCCAGGTAGAGCCGGAGGGCGGGATGGTCTCCGTCCGCGGGGATGTCGACCCCGGTGGCCGGGTCGGGGACCAGCCGCAGGTCGCCCCGCGAACCGAAGACGTTGTCGGGTGCGATCGGGCCGAACGAGGAGATCGCGAGATCGACCGGGACCCATCCGGTGCCGGAGCGCAGTGCGGAGGCGTGGTCCGAGCCGGGCACGGCACGCCCCCGCACCTGGCCGGCCAGATCACAGGTGGCGACGAAGACGGTGGCGGCATCGGCCACGGCGGGGTCCTCGGGTGCGGTACGGAGAGCGGGAGCGGGGCCGGGTACCGGGCCGGGGGCCGGTGCGGCGGTGGGAGCGGGGAGTCCCGGTTCCGTCCCCGCCGTGTGCACCAGGGTCATGAGGGCACCTTTCGGTTGATATCGGTGGGACTCATCTCAGGGGCCAACGCGCCGGTCAGGCGGGCGCCGATGCGCCGGGTGAGGGAGGGCGCGCACAGGACGACCGCGACACCGGCCAGGCACCAGGCTGCGGCGATCCAGGGGAAGTAGGTGTAGGGCGCGCTCTGGCCGGTCGACTGCTGGAGGAAGACGAAGCCCAGATAGCCCAGCCCCGCGCACGGGATCACCAACTCGTAGCGGGGGATGCGGCCCCGGCCGGAGAGCGTGAAGACGATCACCCCGGCCCCCGCGACCGCGTACCCCACCAGGACGCACAGCACGCCGATGGTGGCGTACCAGTAGTAGGTGTCGACGGCGGTGACCCCGGTGCCGTACATCACGGCGGTCAGCGCCGCCGCGAGGGCGCCGCACACCCGCAGCGCCGCGGTCGGGGCACCGGTGACGGGGTGGGTGCGGGCGAGGGCGCGCGGCCCGAAGCCGTCCCGGGCCAGTGCCTGGACCATACGGGCGGCCGCCGCCGAGGACGACAGTGCGGCGGCGAAGGCGGAGGCGGCCGCGGTGAAGGCGATGACGAGCGCGAACCAGGTGCCGATGTACTGCCCGGAGAGTGTCGAGAGGGCCGACTCCGCCTTGCTGAACTCGCTCACCCCCTGTGCGTCGGTGCCGAAGCCGAGGGTCTGGGCGAACATCATCAGGACGTAGAGGCCGCCGGTCAGCAGCACGCTGCCGGCCAGTGCGCGGGGGATGTTGCGCCGGGGGTCGGCGGTCTCCTCGCCGAGTGACGCGCACGCCTCGAAGCCCGCCCAGGACAGGAAGGCGAAGACGGTGGCCGTCATGATCGCGCCGTATGAGGTCCCGCCGGCGGTGAACACCGACAGGTCGAGGGTCTGGTGCCGGGGCGCGGATCCCGTCGAGGTGCGCCCCACGATGACGGTGGCGAGCACCAGCATGGCGAGGATGCCGATGCCCTCCACGATCAGCAGGGTGCGCGCGGTGGTACGGCCGTCCCGGGAGTTGAGCGCGGTGACGCCGAGGGCCGTGACGAGCGCGACGGCCACCCAGGGCCCGGTGGACCGCAGGCCCATCGCGTGGAGGAACGCCTGGGCGAGCACGCCGGTCGCGGCGAGGGCGCAGGTGAGGAAGGCGAGATAGGTGCCCAGCAGGGCGAAGCCGCCGAAGAATCCGGCGCGCGGGCCGATCGTGGCCCCGGCCAGGGCGTAGACGGAACCGGCCTGGTTGAAGTGCTGGGTCAGCCGCCAGAAGCCGTAGGCGACGAGGCCGACACCGAGCAGGCCGAGCAGGAAGACGAGGGGGACGGCCTTGCCGACCGTGGCCGCCACCCCGGCCCCGTTGAGGCCCATGGCGAGGGTCGGGCTCATCAGGCCGACGGAGAGTGTCAGCGCTTCCCACAAGCGCAGCTTGCGTGTTCGAGAGTGATGCGACACAGGGCGCTCCGAGGAGGAGACGGGCCACGTCCGTAGCAGCCCGAGTCCCGCCATGAAACATACGTTCCATGTAGCGCGTCAATGGTCGGGCTTGAAATATTCGTTTCACCGCTACGGGCGCTCACTCCATCGTGCGGTCGCCCGACGCCTCCTCCGCGGCCCGCATCCGTTCCTCCGACGCCGCACCCAGGCGCACATGGACCGCGGCCACCAGCGTCTCCACCACCGCCACCGGGGCCACGATGCTGTCGAAGGGGCTGGGGGCCTCGACCCGTACCGGCAACACCACGTCGGCGAACTCGGCCGCGGGAGACAGCCAGGGGTCGGTGAACAGCACGACCTTGGCGCCGTGCTCGTGCGCATAGCGGGCCAGTTCCACCGTGTCGCGCTGATAGCGCCGGAAGTCGAAGACCACACACACCTCCCGCCGCCCGAGATCCACCCGGAAGCCGCCGTCCCCGCCGGGTGCCTGTAGGTGCACCTGGGTGTGTGGCCGCAGCAGCCGCAGATGCAGGTCCAGGTATTCGGCCAGCAGGCGGGAGAACCGCCCGCCGAAGCTCACGATCCGCTTCGCCGGGTCGCAGATCAGCTCGACCGCCCGCTCGAACTCCTGCTCCGGCAGCGCGTGGAAGGAGTGGCTCAAGGCGCCCCGGGCGACCTCCTCCGCCGCCTCGATCAGCTCCGAGGTCGGCGAGCTCTCGCTGACCACCGGCCGCAGGGTCAGCGGTGAGGCGCGGCGCGCCTGCACTTCGTCCCGGAGCGACTGCTGGAACTGCCGGTAGCCCTCGAACCCGAGCCGGGTGGCGAAGCGGACGACGGTCGGCGGGCTCACCCCCGCCCGTCCGGCCAGTGCGGACGTCGACTCCAGGCCCGCAGCGGGGTAGTGCGCCATCAGCGCCCGGGCGATCTTGCGCTCCCCGGGCGATAGGGCTCCCTGGGCCCGCCGCAGACGCTCGGCCACTGTCATCCCCGACGTGATACCCGCGTCCGCGCTCGCTTCTGCGTCCGCGGCCGACGGTTCACGGTGATCTCCGGGTCGACCATCCATCCGAATGCCTCTCCACTTGGTGATCACATGACACCACACCGCCCCGCGGCTCCCTCGCCCGCGCGGTGGGGGGCCGGACACACCACGGTGCCGCGGTTCCGATCAGCGGAACCGCGGCACCGTCAGGGTGCGGGCCCGCCGCTCAGTCCAGCAGGGCGTACGCCGGCAGGGTCAGGAAGTCGGCGTAGTCGGCATCCAGGGCGACCTTCAGCAGGAGGTCGTGGGCCTGCTGCCACTTGCCGGCGGCGAAGGCCTGCTCGCCGATCTCGGCGCGGATGGCGGCCAGTTCCCCGGCGGCGATCTCGCGGACCAGCTCGGCGGTCGCGGTGGTGCCGGCGTGCGCGCCGTCCTCGAAGACGACGCCGGCGTCCACCCACTGCCAGATCTGGGAACGGGAGATCTCGGCGGTGGCGGCGTCCTCCATCAGGCCGAAGATGGCGACCGCGCCCAGGCCGCGCAGCCAGGCCTCGATGTAGCGGGTGCCGACCTGGACCGCGTCGACCAGCCCCTGGTAGGTGGGCCGGGCGTCGAGGGAGTCGATGGCGATGAGGTCGGCGGCGGAGACCGAGACGTCCTCGCGCAGGCGGTCCTTCTGGTGGGGCTTGTCGCCGAGGACCGCGTCGAAGCAGGCGCGGGCGACCGGGACCAGGTCGGGGTGGGCGACCCAGGAGCCGTCGAAGCCGTCGCCGGCCTCCCGGTCCTTGTCGTTCTTGACCTTGGTCAGGGCCTTCTCATTGGCCTCGGGGTCGCGGCGGTTGGGGATGAACGCCGCCATGCCGCCGATGGCGTGCGCACCGCGCTTGTGGCAGGTGCGGACGAGGAGTTCGGTGTAGGCGCGCATGAACGGGGCGGTCATGGTCACCGCGTTGCGGTCGGGCAGGACGAACTTGGCACCGCCGTCACGGAAGTTCTTGACGATGGAGAAGAGGTAGTCCCAGCGGCCCGCGTTGAGGCCCGAGGCGTGGTCGCGGAGCTCGTAGAGGATCTCCTCCATCTCGTACGCGGCCGTGATGGTCTCGATGAGGACCGTGGCGCGGACGGTGCCCTGGGGGATGCCGACGTAGTCCTGGGCGAAGGTGAAGATGTCGTTCCAGAGGCGGGCCTCCAGGTGCGACTCGGTCTTCGGGAGGTAGAAGTACGGGCCCTTGCCCAGGGCCAGCAGCCGCTTGGCGTTGTGGAAGAAGTACAGGCCGAAGTCGACCAGGGCGCCGGGGACCGGGCGGCCCTCGAACTGCAGGTGGCGCTCTTCCAGGTGCCAGCCGCGGGGCCGCATCACGACGGTCGCGAGCTCCTCGGCGGGCTTGAGGGCGTAGGACTTGCCGGAGGCGGGGTCGGTGAAGTCGATCCGGCGCTCATAGGCGTCGATCAGGTTGAGCTGCCCGCCGATGACGTTCTCCCAGGTGGGGGCGGAGGCGTCCTCGAAGTCGGCGAGCCAGACCCGGGCGCCCGAGTTGAGCGCGTTGATCGTCATCTTGCGGTCGGTGGGGCCGGTGATCTCCACCCGGCGGTCGTTCAGCGCGGCGGGGGCCTCGGCGACCCGCCAGCTGTCGTCGGCGCGGATGCCCGCGGTCTCCGGGAGGAAGTCCAGCGAGCTGGTACGGGCGATCTCGGCGCGGCGCCCGGCCCGCCGTTCCAGCAACTCGTCGCGGCGCGGGGTGAATCGGCGGTGCAGCTCGGCGACGAAGGCGAGTGCGGCGTCGGTGAGGACCTCACCCTGCCGTTCGGGGGTGCGGGCGGGGTCGACATCGACGATGGCCAGCGGGGACGGCGCTGGTGCGGACATGAGCTGTCACTCCATTCAGCGGCGGTGCCTGGCGGCCGCCGGGACGCCGGGCGGCACGGGGTGCCGCGGGCCCCTGGGTGCGGTCGCGGGCGCCGTGGGGGTTCAAGGCGCTTCTGACCAGTGGAGACTAGTTTCCTTATCGCGGAACTTCAATGGTTTGTTGATGTCGAGATTCTCCGGGTCGACACATGCGGTGATCGACTGGCTCTCGGTGCCACCGCCGTCACTCTCCATGACCTCGGACGGTCCCGCCCCGCCCGTCCGTGGGTCCTGCCCCCGGTGCGAGGCGGGGCAGATCCTCCGGTGTGTCGATGTCGTACGGCTCGGCGACGTCGGAGCACTCGACCAGCGTGAGCTCGCCCGCATGATCCCGGAGGTAGGTGCGGGCGCCGCGGTCCCCTTCCGCGGCCGCCGCGATGTCCGCCCACCGGCCGGCTCCGAACAGCACCGGATGGCCGCGCCGGCCCGCGTACGAGGCCGCCGCCAGATCCGCTCCGGCGGCGTACGCGGCGAGGAGCCGGGCGACCGCGGCGGCGCCGATGCCCGGCTGGTCCACGAGGGACACCACGACCGCGTCCGCCTCCGATGCGTTCAGCGCAGCGAGGCCGACCCGGAGCGAACTCCCCATGCCCTGCGCCCAGTCGGGGTTCTCCGAGACGCGGAACGCCGACAGCGCGGCGCGTTCGCGTACCGTGGCGGCCGCCGCACCCAGCACGATGTGCACCGGAGTGCAGCCGCCGTCCCGCAGTGCGCGTGCGGCGTGCTCGACCAACGGCCGTCCCCCGAGGTCGAGCAGCGCCTTGGGGCGTCCCCCCAGGCGTCGGCCGCCGCCCGCGGCGAGCAGCAGACCGGCCACCCGCCCCTCGGGCCGCGGTGCAACGGATGGTGTTTCCGGTGGTGTCGGTGCCATGGGGACTGCTTACCTCATGACACCGTGGTGTGCGCCGGGTTGGTGCACGCGGCGCGCTCGGTGGCGGAGGCGGGGCGCCCTGGCTCAGGCCGCGTCGTCGGAGGCCCGGGGGCGCGGGATGTTCGGCCGGAAGCGCTCCCGCAGTTGATGGGTCCGCTCCTCCACGCGGCGGCGTTCGGTGACGTAGCGGTGTATGTGGTCCAACGTGATCTCCGATGCATCGGAAAGCCCGAACGCACGACAGATGAGCTGTACGACGCTGGCGCCGCGGGGTTCCGGGCCGGTGCCGGGGCCGGTGTTGGGCTCCATGGCATTCTCCGATCCAGTGATATGCCGGATATTTCCTTGGAAGGGAGAATGCTCCGTTCCGCCACCGCATACGCATGGGATCGGCCACGCCCACGCCATCGGGTGCCCCGCAGAACGCACGTGCTGAGGTGTCATCAGGTCGCGGCTGGGCAACGCGCGCGAGAGCGGACCCGTCGCGAGAGCGGACCCGTTGAGCCACGCACGCCTCCGGGCTTCGGACCGCCCGGCCCGGACGTGCCCGGGTGATCCGGCCTTTTTCGCTCTCCGTATGGCGCAGGGAGCGCAGAGTGGCGTTAACTGTCCCGCAGCGCGGAACGGCACCGGCCATGGAGGACGCCGTCGTTGTGGAACAGCTGCAGAGGGACGGACGGGTGACCGGGGTCGAGGGCGACCCGCGGGTTCATGAGCTGCGTGACGCGGTCGCCCGGCTGCGCCGTCAGCTGGCCGTACTGCCGGCGGAGTTACCGGACCGTGCGGCCGCCGACGACGAACTCGCGGCGCTGGACGCCATGGTTAGCCACGGTCTGCCGGAGGTGCCCCGGCTGCGCCGCTCCCTGCTGTTGATCGCCGGGGCGGTCGGTTCGGTGAGCGCGCTGTCGCCCGCGCTGAGCGAGGTGCGCGCGGGCATCGAGCGCTTCGGGGAGCTGCCGCGCGGCCGGTGACCGCTGCCGCGCGGCCGGTGACCGGGGCGCGAAGGAGTGGCCGGCCGACGCGGTGCGCGGCCGCGGTCCGGTCCCTCGGCTCCTCGTGTCCTTGTGCGTACGGTGCGGGGTCCCGGCGGGGGCGGGGTGCGGTCCGTGTCAGGCCGGGGTCTGGTTGGCCAGGGCCACCGACAGCTGTGCGGCGACGTCCTGCAGTACCGGCACGATCTTCTCGGTCGCTGCGTCGGTCACCCGGCCGGTCGGGCCGGAGATGGAGATCGCCGCGGAGGTGGGGGAGTTGGGCACCGGCACCGCGAGGCAGCGGACGCCCATCTCCTGCTCGTTGTCGTCGACCGCATAACCGAGCCGGCGGACCTCGGCGAGCGCCTCCAGGAAGCGGTCCGGGTCGACGATCGTCTTCTCGGTCGCGGCGGGCATCCCCGTACGGCCGAGCAGCGCGCGGACCTCCTCCGCCGGGTGGTTGGCCAGCAGGGCCTTGCCGACGCCGGTGGAGTGCGGCAGCACCCGGCGGCCGACCTCGGTGAACATCCGGACGGCGTGCCGGGAGGGGACCTGCGCCACGTAGACGATCTCGTCGCCGTCGAGGAGGGCCATATTGGCCGTTTCGCCGGTCTCCTCCACCAGGCGGGCCAGGAACGGCCGGGCCCAGGTGCCCAGCAGTCGGGAGGCGCTCTCGCCGAGGCGGATCAGGCGGGGGCCGAGCGCATACCGGCGGTTGGGCTGCTGGCGGACGTAGCCGCAGGCGACGAGGGTGCGCATCAGGCGGTGGATGGTGGGCAGCGGCAGCCCGCTGCTGGTGGACAGCTCGCTCAGGCCGACCTCGCCACCGGCGTCGGCCATCCGCTCCAGCAGGTCGAAGGCGCGCTCGAGGGACTGGACGCCACCGCTGGCGCCCGCGGGCTTTGCTTCGGCGGCGGAAGTGCTGGCGCTGGACGGCGGCACGGCGCGTTCCTTTCGGGCGGGGCGGATCGGTCTCGGCCGGGGCGTGCGGGCGCGGGGCCCGACCGGAGCAGCCTACCGGTCCCCCTGCGATGGCACACGGACTCTCGCACACTCGTTCCCGCCGGTCAGGCCCGCTTTGTCGCACGGTACGAGCTACCGGGTGCGCGCCTAGCCGGGCGCTCCCCGTGAGGCCAGTGGCCATCACTACATTCTGTTGAGTGAAATCTATTCTCCACTCTATGGAATCGCACAAGGTGGCAGGAGTGGCGAGAGGGAGGGGTGGGGTGTGCTTGATGGTGTGGTGGTCGCCGCGTCGGTGCCGGTGGAGGGGGCTTGACGGGTCGGGGTCCGGAGTGAACACTCACACTCGTTCAACAGTCTGTTGAATTCAGCATCCGCATTCCGATATGCATTCCGATATGCAAGTCGATACGCATTCCGACCCGGTGCCGACCCCGGTGCCGATCGGGCGCCGCTCCGGGGCAGTGCTGGAGGGCGCCCCCTTGTGGGGACTCCGGTAGGGCTCCGGCGGTGGCTCCGTGTGGCGCTGCGGCCCGATGGCCGTGCGTGCGTCCGCCGCGCCGCCACGCAACGATGGAACACACGATACGAGGAGGGGACCGGGTGTCCGAAACAGAGCTGGTGCTGCGCTCCACGCGCGTCGTCACCCCCGAGGGCACGCGCGCCGCGTCCGTCGTCGTCCGGGACGGCGTCATCGACGCGGTGCTGCCGTACGACGCCGAGGCTCCGGCCGGGGCGCGGACCGAGGACTTCGGGGACGACGTCCTGCTGCCCGGCCTCGTCGACACCCACGTCCACGTCAACGACCCCGGCCGGACCGCATGGGAGGGCTTCTGGACGGCCACCCGGGCCGCCGCGGCCGGCGGCATCACCACCCTCGTGGACATGCCGCTCAACAGCCTGCCGCCCACGACCACCGCGGCCCACCTCGACACCAAGCGCGCGGTGGCCCGCAGCAAGGCCCATGTGGACGTGGGCTTCTGGGGCGGCGCCATTCCCGGCAACGTGGGGGACCTGCGACCGCTGCACGACGCCGGGGTCTTCGGCTTCAAGTGCTTCCTGTCGCCCTCCGGCGTGGAGGAGTTCCCCGAGGTCGACCGGGAGCAGCTCGCCGCCGCCCTCGGTGAGATCGCCGGGTTCGACGGCCTGCTGATCGTGCACGCCGAGGACCCGGGCCATCTGGACGCCGCCCCGGAGGCGCACGGTCCCAGGTACGCCGACTTCCTCGCCTCCCGCCCCCGCGTCTCGGAGAACGACGCCATCGCCGGACTGATCGTGCTGGCCCGGCAGTTGGACGCCCGGGTGCACGTACTGCACCTCTCCTCCAGCGATGCGCTGCCGCTGATCGCCACCGCCCGGCGCGAGGGCGTCCGGATCACCGTCGAGACCTGTCCGCACTTCCTGACCCTGACCGCCGAGGAGGTTCCGGACGGCGCAACGGAGTTCAAGTGCTGCCCGCCGATCCGCGAGGCCGCCAACCAGGACGCGCTGTGGGAGGGACTGGCCGACGGCACCATCGACTGCATCGTCTCCGACCACTCGCCCTCCACCGCCGACCTCAAGTCCGCCGACTTCGGCGCGGCCTGGGGCGGGATCTCCTCGCTCCAACTGGGCCTGCCCGCCATCTGGACCGAGGCGCGCCAGCGCGGACACTCGCTCGACGACGTGGTGCGCTGGATGTCCACGGCCCCGGCCGCCCTGGTCGGCCTCGGCCGCAAGGGTGCCCTCGCGCCCGGCCGGGACGCCGACTTCGCGGTGCTCGCCCCCGAGGAGACCTTCACCGTCGATCCGCAGGCCCTCCAGCACCGCAACAAGATCACCGCATACGCCGGGCGGACCCTGCACGGCGTCGTACGGTCCACCTGGCTCCGCGGCCGGCGGATCAACGACGGCGGCACGCTCGGCGAGCCCACCGGCCGCCTGCTCGAAAGGCCGCGCGCCTGACCGCCCGCGGTGCCACCCGGACACCCCGCCACCCGCTCGTCCCGCTCACCAGCCGGGGGACTCCCAACCCGCCGACGCCATCGAGGTCTTGGCACCCCTTCCCCTCCCCTTCCCCTCCTCTTCGCCTCCTCCGGCCACTTCGCGCTCCTGGCCGGTGCGGGGCCACGGCCGGTACGGGATCATGGCGGAATGACTGCGAACCCACCGTCCGCACCGGTCGAGGTGACTCGGCTCTCGCGGTACTCGAAGACCGAGCAGGACGAGATCCTCGGCGCCGGACCCGACCCCTTCGGCGTCGCCGGAACCGGCCTGACCTGGCTGCCCAAGGAGGAGCACTTCGGCATCAGGCGCGACGGCCGACTGGTGGCGCACGCCGGTCTGCTCCCGCTGCCGCTCTCCATCGGCGGTACCCCCACGCAGGTGGTGGGCCTGGGCGGGGTGGCCGTCGCACCGGACCAACGGGGGCAGGGGCTGGCCCGGCACGTGGTCGCCGCTGCTCTGGAGCACGCCCGCACGCTGGGCCCGCGGTACGCGCTGCTGTTCTGCCGGCCGCCGCTGATCGCCCTCTACCAGAGGCTCGGCTGGCACACCGTCGACTCCCCGGTGGAGGTCGAGCAGCCCTCCGGCCCGGTGGAGATGCCGCTGGCAACCCTGTGGGCCCCGCTGCACCCGGGCGCCCCGTGGCCACCGGGGCCGGTACGGCTGCACTCCCTGCCCATGTGAGCCGGCCCGCCGTCCGCGCGTCCGGGGCAGCGGCGTCAACCGTCCACGGAGTTCCAGAACATCAGCTCGTAGGCCTGGAGCAGCCGGCCGTAGCGGTGTGCCGCGGCCGGCTGGGCCTGCCCGGTGTCGAGGCCGTGCTGCACCGCCGCACGGGCCTGCTCCTCGACGTCCGGCGCCGGCTCGGCGAAGAGGCCGAAGAACCCGCGGGCAGCCTCCGGGAAGCCGTAGTGGTCGCGCATCGCGGCCTCGACGACCGCACAGTAGCCGCCCCAGGCCGCGAAGTTGGCGGTCAGCGCGATGGCGACATCGGCCGGCTGGGCGCCCAGCGCGAGCCGCGCGGCGTACGAGGGGTAGGCCTGGCAACCCGGGCGCGGCTGGTAGCCGGCGAGGTCACGGGCGGTCAGCGCACAGGCGTCCGCCAGCCCGGCCAGCCGCTCCAGGGCCAGGGTCTCTCCCCGGGCGAGCAGATCGAAGAAGTCGGCCACCGGCGGGTCGCCGTCCGCCCGCCGCGCCAGGTGACGGAAGCTCAGCCGGTCGGCGGCGATCACCTGGTGCTGTTCCAGGGCGAAGGTGGCGAAGACGGAGCGCGGTGCCTGGCCCGCCCCGATCCGCGCGACCAGCCGGTTGGCCCCGGCGTCCGGGGCGAGCGCACACACCGCCTCGTCCAGGACGGCGACCGCCGTCGGTCGGGTGGTGTCGGGCGCGGGGCGGGCCATGGGCGGACTCCTCCGGGGTACGGCGCGAGACGGCGGCCAAGGCCTCAGGGTAGGCGCCGGGGCGCCCCGGCGACGGGCAGCGCACCGCGCTCCGGCGCCCCGGCCCCTCCGGTCAGCGCAGAATCACCTCATTGACCGCAGGCGCGGCAGGCCCTTCTGCCAGACCAGCCGTACCGCCCGGATCGCGCGGGCCGACCACGTACGGCGCGGGCCGTCAGCGGGACTTGGCGAGGAACACCAACATGCTCATGAACGCCAGCAGCACATGCGTCGCCACCACGTAGATGAACACCCGCACGGACACCCCGCGGGGCGGCTTGGTCACCACGTACGGCTGGCTGCGTACCGGTTCGGAGAGGGGGCCGGGGGAGCCGGGGGAGTCCGCGGCGGGATCCGTCGGCGGAGGGGTGGCACGGTCGGGCACGGCGTACGATCCTTCCCTGTTCACAGGCCGCGGCGTGGGGCGTCGCCGCCCAAGCACAGCTCGGCGGCACCGCTCTGCAGCAGCGTGTGGACGAACAACAGCTCCGTCCCGCCCGGTGCGGCGGCGGCGAGACGGTGCGGGGTGAGCGAGTCGAAGTGCGCGGCGTCCCCCGGACCCAGCACGTGCACCGCCGGGCCCAGCGTCAGCCGCAGCCGCCCGGTGAGGACGTACAGCCACTCCTCGCCGGGGTGTACCCGCACCAGCTCGCCCTGCGCCCGCTGTGGCACATGGACCCGGAGCGCCTGCATCGCGCGCCCGGCGCCGCCCGCGGTCCAGTAGGTCCAGCCGCCGGCCTCCGACGGCTCCGCGCGGTCGGCCCGGATGACCGGGTCCCGTTCCGGGGCGGCCTCGCCGAGCAGGTCGGATACCGTGGTGCCGTACGTACGGGCCAGTGCCAGCAGCATCGGCAGCGACGGCTGGCGGCGGCCGGTCTCCAGCCGCGACAGGTGCGCGGGCGAGAGCCCCACCAGCCGGGCCGCGGTCTCCAGCGTGAGACCACTGCGTCGCCGCAGGTCACGCAGGCGCGGCGCGACGGTGGGGAGCTCCTCCGGCGGGGCGCCGGGGGGCTCTTCGGGGGACTCGGTCATACCCCCGGTATAGCCACCCTTCGCCCCTCAGGCAAAAGATTTGCCTGTGAGGCAAAAGCCCCTACTCCGTGGCGTCCTGCGGATACCAGCGCAGTTCGACGGTGTTGCCGTCCGGGTCCTGCACATAGATCGACTGAGCCTCACCGCGGGCGCCGTAGCGGGTGCCCGGACCGTCCAGCACGGTGAACGTGCCGGAGTCGATCACCTCCTGCCAGTCCAGCGGGTCCACGACGAGGCAGATGTGGTCCACGTTGGACACCGCCTTGGACCCTTCGGGCCCTTCGGACCCGTCTGCCGTGTCTGACCCGTCGGGGGCGTCCTCGGGGCGGCTGATCAGATCGATGATGGTGGCCGGGGAGATCCGCACCGACGGGAAGGGCGCGGTACCGGCCCGCCACTCCGCCACCCGGACCGGCTCCAGCCCCAGCGGGCCGCAGTAGAACGCCAGCGAGCGCTCGATGTCCCGCACTGCGAGCACCAGATGGTCGAAGTCCTTCACGCGCATGCGCTTTCCTCCGTTGGTCGGGACGGGGAACGGCCCAGTGGGACCGCATCAGGGCGATTCAACCGCGGACCCCGAAATCCGTGGTGAGCGGGGTTCCCCTTGGGGCGGAAGGTGACGACTCGTGTGAACTCCCGGAAAACTTCCGGGCTTTGGCATTGACAGGGGCATGTCTACGCGCGTCATCCTGGTGGGCATGAGAATCCCCCCACGGATCACCAGGATCGGCGCCGCGGGCGCCCTCGTTTCGACCCTTCTCCTCGGCGGTACCGCGGTCGCCGCGACGCCCGCCGCCGGCGCGGTGCAGCCGACCGCTTCGTACGCCGTGGCCACGGCCGTACACGCCCAGGACATCGGCAAGGTCTGCTACACCAAGCTGCCCTCGCAGGCCCATGACACCCTCGACCTGATCGCGAAGGGCGGGCCGTTCCCGTACCCGAAGGACGGCACGGTCTTTGACAACCGCGAGGGTGTCCTGCCGGCCCATGACACCGGCTATTACCACGAGTACACCGTCGTCACCCCCGGCTCGCCCGACCGTGGTGCGCGCCGGATCGTGGCCGGTGAGAAGAAGGACGAGGACTACTACACCGCCGACCACTACAAGACGTTCGATCTCGTCGACCGGGGCTGCTGACGCTCCACCACAGCGGCACAACAGAGCGGCCGGGGTGCACCTGCACCCCGGCCGCTTTGTTATCACTCTCAGCAAATGGGGCGCGCGGGGCGCACCCCCCGGGAGAGGATGGTCGGTGGTTCCCGGTAGCGTTTCGGTGGAAACGAGGAGCGGGCGGGCATCGGCGGACAAGAGACCCTGAGCGGTCGACTGCTGCGGCGCGCCCGGGAGAGTGCCGCAGCCGCCGAGGTCCTGGCGACCGGCACGAGGCGTCACAGACAAGGAAGGACGGCGAACTGCCGTGTATCGCTGGGAGATCACCCGGGCCGCACTGGCGCAGCGTGTATTCGCCATCGTCCGCAGCAAGACCTATGACGAGGCGAGTGCCACCGCCGACACCCTGCTCTCGGCCGGCATCACGAGCCTGGAGATATCCCTCACCACTCCCTTCGCCCTGGAGGCGGTGACGACGTTGTCACGCGAGCTGGGCGACGACGCAGTCATCGGCGCCGGCACGGTCCTTGACGCGACGTCGGCCCGGATGGCGGTCGACGCCGGTGCCCGCTACCTGGTCTCCCCGAGCCTGGACGCCGAGGTCATCAGCACCGGCCACCGCTACGGCGTCCCGGTCTTCCCCGGGGTGTGCACGCCGACCGAGATGGTCCGCGCGCTCGAACTGGGCGCGGACGCGGTCAAGCTGTTCCCCGCCTCGGCACACCACCCGTCCTGGCTCCGGGACGTCCGCGCCGCCCTGCCGCAGGTACCGGTGCTGCCGACCGGCGGGGTGACGGTCGAGCGCGCGCCGGAGTGGATCGCCGCGGGCGCGGTCGCCGTCGGCATGGGCGTGGAACTCTCCGACGGTGACCGCGCCACGGTCGCCAAGCGCGCCGCCGACCTCCTGACCCGCCTCGCCGAGGCCGACCCCGACCAGATGGGCCCGGACGCCGCGGGCGGCTACGGGCGCTGAACCGCCGGACGGCCGCCGTCGGCCATGGGGGCGCTGATCTCCCGGCCGCCGTCGGCCCCGTGGTGGGCCGTCCCGCGGACTGACGCCACGGCCCCGTCCCACCAGCCGGTCAAGGGGTTCACCGGGGCCACCGGCTCTGCCACGCTGGGAACTTCGGCCATCCGATCACGCCGCCGTGCCGTCGCGGGTCGCCGTGCCCGGCCCGCGGCGGCGCACCGGGTGACCGCCCGATCCGCAGCCACCGGAGCCCCCATGAAGCGTGCCGTCGCCCTGCCCGCCCTCGCCTGTCTGCTCGCCGTCACCGCCGCTGCCCCGGCCCCGGCCGGCGCCGTTCCGGTCTCCGTCTCTGCTTCCGCGGGGGCTGCTCCGGTCTCCGCCGCCACCTCCGCTCGCCTGGCTGGGAGGAAGGCATCGGCCCTCGACACCGTCCCACGGCGCGGGGTGCTACGGGTCTGCACCACCGGCGACTACCGCCCCTTCAGCTACCTGGACCCCACCACCGGCCGGTACCGCGGTGTGGACATCGACATGGCCGGGAACCTCGCCAAGAGCCTGGGCGCCAGGCCCCGTTACGTGGCAACCACCTGGGCCGGGATCGTCGGCGACCTCGCGGCCGGCCGCTGCGACATCGCCATGGGCGGCGTCTCTGTCACCCTCCCGCGCGCCCGCTCGGTCTACTTCAGCGAGCCGACCCGCACCGACGGCAAGACACCGATCGTCCGCTGCGCCGACCAGAACAGGTACCGGACGCTCCGCCAGATCGACCGGCCCGGCACCACCGTCATCGTCAACCCCGGCGGCACCAACGAGCAGTTCGCCCGCTCCCACATCAAGCGCGCAACCCTCCGGGTCCACCCGGACAACACCACCGTCTTCGGCGAGATCATCGCGGGCCGCGCGGATGTGATGATGACGGATGCCAGCGAGACCCGCTATCAGGCCAAGATCCACCCCGAGCTCTGTGCGGTGCATCCGGACCGGCCGTTCACCTTCTCCGAGAAGGCCTATGCGCTGCCCCGCGGGGACGTCGACTTCAAGGCCTATGTGGATCAGTGGGTGCACCTGGCCACACACGACGGCACCTACGAGAGGTACGAGGATTCCTGGATGAAGTAGCGGAAGCGGCAGCTGACATGACGGACCCAAGCGAAGCAGTCGAAGCAGTTGGAGCAAGCGAAGCAGTGGGCGAGAGGCGGATGGTGTGATGACGGGGCAGCAGCAGGGGAGCGCGGCGCTGGAGCTCGCCGCGGCACAGCAGGTGCTGGACGAGCAGCCGTTCAGCAGGCTGGTGCGGGCACGGATCACCGGGTTCGGAGCGGGCGCCGCGACGCTGGAGATCGATGTCCGCGAGGAGCTGCTCCAGCAGCACGGTTTCGTGCACGGCGGGGTGCTCTCGTACGCCGCCGACAACAGCCTCACCTTCGCCGCGGGGACGGCGCTGGGCCCGGCGATCGTCACTGGCGGCTTCACCATCCAGTACCTGCGCCCGGCGCGCGGCCGTACCCTGCGGGCCCGCGCCGAGGTCGTCCAGGCCGGACGTCGACAGGCGGTGTGCCGCTGCGATCTGACGATGCTCGACGCGGACGGGGTGGAGACCCTGTGCGCGGTGGCACAGGGCACGGTACTGCCGCTCGGCGGACCACCCGCCGCACCGGAGCCCGACGGCCAAGGCCCGGGCCTCGGCCGGTGACCTGAGTACCAGGCACCGGCGGCACGCTCCTGTCCGCCCCGCGACGCCCGGCACGCGCGCTCGACGCGCCGCCGGGATCACCCACGGAGGCCCACTGCGAGGACGGGGGAACGTCCGGCCGCTGCCGACCGGAGCCGGCTCCACGGCAGTTCGTGGTTACCCGGCTGCCACGGCTTCACCCGGCACGGGTGTCCCCGACTTGTTGCTCACGAGCTTCACGTCCGCGACGAACAATTGGAACAGCAGCTGGCTCGGGCCGGCTTCTCTGCCCTTCTTGTTTTTGGCGCCCTGCGCAATGGCCACGCTGAACGGCTCGTTCTCTTCCGCCTTCACGCCGATGTAGCCGGGCAGCGTGCCCTCGTTGCCACTGGCGTTCTGATAGGTGCCGCCGTTCGCCCGGCGGACCAATTCGCTGTTGTAGGAGGGCCCGAGGGCCATGTGTTGCGGAGTGAAGAGAAGTTCGTGTGCACCGGGCTTCAGTGTGAACTTCAGCATGACTTGATACGCCTCACCTCCCATGTTGTGGTACGCGTCGGCCTGGGCCCGGTCGCCGAGGTGGGCACCGACGGTCATGCCCTTGTGGTTGGTCTTGAAGTCCTTGGCCGAGCCGCCGCCCTCCGCCACGTACTGCACGGCGGCAACCTCTTCGGGACTACCCCAGTACGCGAGGAGGGTCATCGCCTCTTCCAGGCTCATGGCCCTGTACAGGTCCAACTGCCCCGCCGTCTCCGGCTTTCCCTGCAACTGACGCAGCAGGTCCGGGCCGACGGTCTTGATGATTTCCTCCATCGTGCGCCCCTTACCCGCCTTGGCCTTCTTGTTCTTCTTGGCCGCGTTGGTGAGGTTCACTTTGGCGGTGGCCATCTCTTTCGTGGCCTTGCCGTCGGCGCCCATGACCCCCGCTTGGCGTTCCCAGTGCTCGGTCGTCATCACGTTCTGCGGGTTCGCCGGGTTTTCGTGGTCGTAGGCGCGCTGCACGGAGGAGGGGGCGACGGGCGCGGGGGAGGGTGCCGTGCTGCGTTGCACGTTCTGAGCGGCCTGAGGGCTCGCGGCCATGGCCCGGCTGGCATTGGCCTCGGCCTCGCGCTCGAAGCGGTCGGACGGGTCGGAGACCTTCAGCCCGCTGCCGTTGTCCGTGCCGGCGACGGGGCCTTGGCGCTGCTGGATGACGTGGGTGAGTTCGTGGGCCAGTGTGTGCTTGTCCGCACCGCCGTCTCCGATGACGACGTGATTGCCGCTGGTGTAGGCGTGCGCACCGACTTCGGCGGCCGAGGCCTTGGCGGCGGCGTCGTTGTGGATGCGGACGTCGGAGAAGTCCGCGCCCAGACGCGCTTCCATGTCGGTACGGGTGGCATCGTCCAGCGCCCGGCCGGGCGTGCGCAGCACGTCGTGCACGGCGGAGCGCTGCACCGCGGGCTGCTGTTTCGACTCGGCCTGCTGATGGCCGCATCCGGCACTGTGCTGATGCTGCTCCTGGGCCCAGGAGTGGCCGGCCTGACGGAGCATCTGGACGACCGCGGCGTTGCCCGCACCGGCCTGCTGGCCGAGCAGGCCACGCAGCTGTGTGGACGGGGCGGATGCGGGCTTGCGAGCCGCGGTACGGTCGCTGCCTGCTCCGCCAGGTCCGGCCTGCTCGTGATGGTGCACGGGAGCCCCTCTTCTGGCACGAATTCGTCAACCCTTCCTGGATACGCGGCAGGCAATCGCCGATGCAAGGTACGGAAGGGCAGCATGTACGGCCCGTAGGGGCACCGGCCGACGCGGGCACTCCTCCGCTCTCCACCGGCCTCCGCCGATCTCCTTCCCTCACCTCCGGTCGACTGGCGCATGCGGGAACGACTCGAAAACGCCGTACGGTTCGACGCCGCCGAAGTCAGCCGCGTGGCAAGGGATTTCCGGGTGCATCATGGACTCCGTGCGCCGGGGAATCGGACTGACGCACGGTGCGCGGCTGGTGTCCGTCGAGAACGGCCCGGACGGGGTGAGCGCGCGCTTCGCCGACGGCAGCGTCGCGACCGGTGATCTGCTCATCGGCGCAGACGGCCTGAGCTCGACCGTCCGGCGATCGATCGCGCCCGGCGCAGAGCCCGTCTACGCCGGGCAGAGCGTCTTCTACGGGTACACGCGCAGCACCCCGGTGGCGGAGGACACCGGGCACCTCACCATGGTGCGGGGCAGCGCCGCCGCCTTCGGCTACGCGGTCTCGCCGGACGGGGAGACGTACTGGTTCGCCCGCGTGGGGGGAGACGCCGTCCCCGCCGACGAACTCGCACACCCCACGCCGTCCCGTTGGCGGGAGCAACTCGTCGAGACGCTGGGCAAGGACGCCACCCCCGCCGCGGGCATCGTGGCGGCCTCCACCGACGGCATCATGGCCACCAACGCCACCGAGATTCCGCTGGGAACCCCCTGGCGCTCCGGGCGGACGCTGCTCATCGGTGATGCGGCGCATGCGGCCTCACCGGCGACGGGCCAAGGGGCCTCGATGGCATTGGAGGACGCGGTCATCCTCGCCAAGTCCCTGCGGGACGCGCCCGATCCGGACAGCGCACTCTCCCTCTACGAGGCGTGCCGCCGCCCCCGCGTGGAGCACAACATCACCGCCAGCGGAGAAATCTCCCGCGGCACCCGCACCCCGCCACGCACCTCGGCACCCACCGGCCGTGCACCGTCCCCCCAGCGCCCCGGCGACGACACGCTGGCCCGCCAACTGAACTGGGACGTCGATATGCGCTCCGTCCCGGGCAACGCGGGCTAACGCGAACCAAGTTGGACCACACTGGCGTCGCCCTGAGTCGTCCTGACGTCGCCAGGGCGTGGCTCTGGCGTGGCGCCGAACGCGCTCCTCGGCTTGGGGTCAGGCGGGGGACGCGTGGCGTGCACGGCTGTCGGCCAGCAGCGCCGCGCGGCGGACCGTACGGCTGGAAGCGGCCAGCAACGGCATCCGGACGGCCGGGCTGGGAATGCGTTCCTGAGCGTGCAGCACTCCCTTGATCACTGTCGGGTTCGGCTCGGCGAAGAGGGCAGCGGACAACCGGGCCAGCTCGGCGCCGAGCCTGCGGGCGGGTGCACCGGAACCGCGACGCCACAACGAGATCAGTTCGGCGTAGTCGGCGGTGCGCACATTGGCCGATGCGACGATCCCGCCGTGGGCGCCCGCCGCGACGAGCGGTGAGATGACGACGTCGTCGCCGCCGAGCACGGCGAAGCCGGGCGAGGGGGAGCCGAGCAACTCCACCGTGGTCGCGTCGATCACGCCGGTCGCGTGCTTGATCCCGACGATCCCCGGTAGGCGGCTGAGCGCAGTGATCGTGCCGATGCCGAGCGTCTGCCCCGTGCGGTAGGGGATGTCGTACACGATCAGCGGTAGGCCGCCGCGTTCGGCCAGCGCGGTGAAATGCGCCAGTGTCCCCGCTTCGCCGGGCCGGATGTAGGGCGGCGCGGGGACCAGCGCCGCAGCCACGTCACCGGTGGCCGCCAGCTCGCGCAGCGACGTGATGGCGGTGGTGGTGTCATTGGTGCCGACCCCGACGATCAGCGGGGCGCCGTGGGCTCGGCAGGCGGCCGAGCAGATGCGCACCACGGCCTGCTTCTCCTCCGCGGTCAGCGTGGCCGATTCCGCGGTGGTGCCGAGGGCGACGAGTCCGGAGGCGCCGGCCGACAGCGCCTCGTCGGCGAGTCGGGCCAGCGCATCGGGAGCCAGGCGCAGGTCGTTGGTGAACGGGGTCACCAAAGGGACGTACAGGCCGTTGAGGATCGGATTCGGCTTCATGGTCCCACCCTGGCTCACCTCAACCCGGTAGATCCATTTCTGATTTCTACCTCTATGCCTAAGCTGAGCTTATGCTCGATGTTCGTCGTCTCCATCTGCTCCGCGAGCTGGACCGGCGGGGCACGATCGCCGCCGTGGCCGAGGCACTGACCTTCACCGCATCCGCCGTCTCCCAGCAACTGGGTGTGCTGGAACGCGAGGCAGGCGTGGCCTTGTTGGAACGCAGCGGCAGGCGGGTGATCCTCACGCCCGCAGGCCGGTCACTCGTCGCCCACGCCGACGCCGTGCTGCAACGCCTCGAGCTGGCGGTCGCCGACCTGGCCAGCGCGCGGGACGGCATCGGCGGGCCGTTCCGCATCGGGACCTTCCCCTCCGGTGGCCACACCATCGTGCCCGCCACACTGGCCGAGCTGGCCCAACGGCATCCCGCGCTGGAACCGATGGTGCAAGAAATCGACTCCGCCCGCGTCTCCCACGGCCTGCGAGCCGGCGAACTCGACGTGGCCCTCGTCCACGACTACGACTTCGTACCCGCGTCGCCGGACACCACAGTGGACGAGGTACCCCTGCTGGAAGAGCCGATGTACCTCGTCACCGCCACCGCGACCGAGAACACCGGCCGCGGCGGCACGCTGGCAGAGCTGCTCGGCCCCTATGCCGAGGCCCCGTGGATCACCGCACGGGACGGCACGACCGGTCACGCGATGGTCGTACGCGCCTGCCAGGCGGCCGGGTTCCAGCCGAGAATTCGCCATCAGATCAACGATTTCCGCACCGTGCTGGCCCTGGCCGCCACCGGGCAAGGAGCCGGCCTCCTACCGGAAATGGCCACGGCCCAAAGCCCCGCAGGCGTGGTGTTGACCAAGTTGCCGTTGTTCCGCCGATCGAAGGTCGCCTTCCGTGCGGGCGGCGGTACTCATCCGGCGATCACCGCATTCGTGGCCGCGGCAAGAGCGGCCGTGAGCGGCATGACGGGTACGGGGCCGGATGAGAAGACCTCGATGGGCGACCCGGACTCGGCACGGGCGTTGCCGGCGCAGGGCGCCGAGGCCGCCCCAGCGGGCTGACGGCGAACCCACGGGTCCCTCTCTCAGAACCGGGTCATCGCACCCACGGCTCCCCGTCACGGACAAGCGCGTTGCTCTCTCGAAGCAGCGCACGTTCCCTACGTTTCCGCCGGGCTGCCTGGGCTCGGCAGGCGACGGTAGTTCGGTATCAGAAATGCCGGTATTTAGTCGATGCCTCAGCGTCACCGCGGTGACCGATCCGCGGGGCGATGCCGACCGACCGCGCAGGGGGGCGCGCCGCCGGCGGTTGTACTGATCGGGGAGGTTGATCAACCGTGAGAACGGGGGCTGGTTGCTGCAAGCGCTGTGCGGACGGTGCTGGTTGTACTGGTGCAGCCACGGTGGCAGAGCGTCTCGGCGTTGTTGCTCGCTGGTGTAGCAGCGGGCGTAGGCCCAGCCGTCGGCCATGGTGCGGTGGAAGCGTTCGACCTTGCAGTTGGTCTGCGGACGGTAAGGGCGCGTGTACTTCGGTGTGATCGAGAGGGTGTCGCACGTGTCGCGCCACAGGTAGGACCGGTAGGCGCCGCCGTTGTCGGAGAGAATCCTCTCGATGGTGACGCCGCGCTCGGCGAAGCACTCCACCGCGCGATGCAGCACGCCGACTGCGGTCACGGCCGTCTCGTCATCGTGGACCTCGGTGTAGGCGACGCGGGAGTGGTCGTCGATGACGGTGTGCACGAACGCATATCCGAGCTTCGGGCCGCCGTAGGCGTTGCGTGACTTGCCCGGTGTCGCGACGCGGTGCTTCTCGCCTTGGCGGCGACCGACGTACCGCCAACCGCCTCCATCGGGGATGTTCCCGAGCTTCTTCACATCCACGTGCACGAGCGATCCCGGGTGGTCGTGCGCGTACCGGCGGACGGGTTCACCTGTCGCTCGATCGACGTAGGCGAGTCGGTTCAGTCGGACCGATCGCAGGATTCGGTGCACTGTCGACGGGGCGATGTCGAGTCTCGCGGCGAGCTGGACGGGCCCTTCTCACAGGCGCAGTCGCAGGCTGACGCATCGCTTCGTCACGTTCTTGGGTGTTTTAGTCGGAGATCTCCGGGGTCGTGAGGATCGGTCCTGCATGGACTCGCCTGCAAGGTAGCGATCGGCCCAGCGCTTTACGGTTGGCCAGGACACCTGGAATCGGGCCGCGACTTCGCTGATCGGCCAGCCGTCGTCAACGACGAGTCGAGCGACTTTCAGACGGTGGCGCGGGGTGAGGACGGCGTTCGGATGTGACATGTTTGAGCTCCTGGACAGCCTGAAGGGCCGACCATCGGGTGCGGGCGGCCCTTCGACAACTAGAAGTGTGGGTAGAGGGCGTGAAGATCAGTCCACCGGGGAGACCCGGATGAGGTTGCCGTCGGGGTCCGTGATGACGAACGTGCGACCGAAGACAGCGTCGTGTGGCTCCTCCGCGACATGGACTCCCTTCGAGACCCAGCTCGTGAAGATCTCGTCAATCGCGGTCGCTCCTCCTGGGACCATCAGTCCGACTTCGCTCGTTCGAGGGGTGCTCGGGACCGCATGCTCGCTGTAGCCCGTCCACAGCGCAAACAGGACGCCGGGGGCAACCTCGAAAGCTACGTAGTGGGGACTGATGAAGGTCGGTTCGATCTCGAACAGGTCGCTGTAGAAGGCGGTAGCGGTCTCGGCGTCGCGGACGCCGATCAGGAACAGGTTGGGTGCGGGCATAGTGCGCTCCTCAGATCGTTGAATTCTCGGTACTGCTCCAGTTGACCGCCGCATCGCGACAGGGCCTGTCACCTTTTCTGCAAAGGTTGGTCAGCATGAAGGCTTCGAGACTGTTGCATCTCTTGCTGCTCCTGCAGACCCGTCAGCGCATCACCACCACCGAGCTCGCCGGACGTCTGGAAGTGTCTCGGCGGACTGTGCTGCGGGATGTCGAGGCGCTCTCGACAGCAGGTGTGCCTGTCTATGCCGAACGCGGGCGGAACGGCGGGATCGTCTTGCTCCCCAGTGCACGGCTCAACGCATCGCATCTGGAACCATCAGAGCTGGAGGCACTCTCCGTAGCCGGTTTGGACAGCGCGCAACTTGAGCGTATGGGTCTGTCTGCGGTGTGGGAGTCGGCCGCGCGCAAGATCGCCGCTCGGCAGGCTGCAGCACCTGGATCGCCGAGCCTGCTGCAACTGGCGGACCTGGTGCTGGTAGACAGCACCGCGTGGTTTGCTGACTCAGAGGCAGGGGTCGACGTATCGGATCTGGCCTCGGCACTGCGACACCGCCGCCGGCTGCGAATCCAATACCGGCGCAGCGCCGAGAATCAGGCCTCAACGCGGGTGGTCGACCCGTACGGGATCGTCGCGAAATCCGGTCGCTGGTATCTCATCGCCGATGACCAGGGGAACGGTCGGCTGTTCGCTCTGGAACGACTCTCGTCATACGAACAACTCGACGCGCCAGCTGCTCTCCGACCAAGCGAAACCCTCCGCACCAGATGGGCCGCGTTGAAGGAACGCACCGAGGGGCAAGGTCGCGTGAGCGTGACCGTCCGCCTGCCAGAAAACGGACTCGACCTGGCGCGGCGCATCCTCGGCAACCGCATCCACGACGTCTCCGACGCGGAAAACGGCTGGTGCACCGTCGTCGTCCGCTACCCCGACATCGAGTCAGTGCGTCAGCTCCTCCAGTTCGGCGACCACATCGAGATACTCACCCCAGAGACAGCCCGCGAACGCATCAGTCAGCTCGCCAGAGACCTGGTTGAAAGGCACTCAACCCCGGCCTCGTGACTGCCGAGCGGAACGCCCTGCTCTCAATCAACGTCTCCGGTCAGTACACCTAGGGACGGTCCGTCGTGCCGTTCTCGCCGGCCTTCTGGTAGTCGAGCACCGCATCGAGATACGCGCCGATCGCGTCCCGGTTGCGGGTCAGGCACCGGATGCGTTCGGTCATCCGGTCCCGCTCGCGCCGCAGGGTGGCCAGCATCTCCGGTGTGGCGTCGGGGAAGTAGAGGGTCCGCGGGGTGTCGAGGCAGGGCAGGATCTGCTTGATGATCCGGGTCGGCAGCCCGGCGTCGAGCAGCCCCCTGATCTGCAGGACCCGGTCGACGAAGCGGTCGTCGTACTCCCGGTAGCCGTTCGGGGCGCGCTCGGCGGCGATCAGCCCCTGCTCCTCGTAGTACCGCAGCAGCCGGCGTGGTGTCGCCGTGCGCTCCGACAGCTCCCCGATCCGCATGTGCCCCACCTCAGTCGGAGTCGCTCTGATCTTCCCGCTTGACCTTCACATCAATGTGAAGGTTTGAGCATATCCCTCGCACGCAGAACCGCACCCCTACGCGAGGTCATTCCTGATGGACAACCAGCTCTTCGACTACAGCCCGATCGTCGAACGGGAGCCGCTCCACTGGCCCGACGGCGCCCGGGTCGCCTTCTACGTCGGTCTGAACATCGAGCACTACCGGCTCGACCGCCCCTCGACCAGCACCTTCCCGGGCACCGCGCACCTGACGCCGGACCCCCTGAACTACGGATGGCGCGACTACGGCCCCCGCGTCGGCTTCTGGCGGCTGATCAAGGCCCTGGACCGGCACCGCATCCGCGCCAGCGTCCTGCTCAACTCCGATGTCGTCGACCGCAATCCGCAGATCATCGAGGCCGGCCGGGACCGGGACTGGGCATGGCTCGCCCACGGGAAGAACAACTCCGTCTTCCAGCCCGATGTGGCCCCCGACGAGGAACGCGCCTACCTCACCGAGGTCGTCGAGACCATCGAGAGGGCCACCGGAGCGCGGCCGCGCGGCTGGATGGGGCCGGCGCTCACCGAGTCCTTCCGCACCCCGGAACTCCTCGCCGAGCTCGGCCTGCGGTATGTCCTCGACTGGACCAACGACGACCAGCCCTACCGGCTGAACGTGCCGGGGATGCTGAGCGTGCCGTACTCCGTCGAGCTGAACGACATCGGCCTGTTCGTCGGCAAGCGCCTCAGCGGCCCGGACTTCGTCCAGATCGTCAAGGACCAGCTGGACCAGCTCTACGAGGACGCGGCGGACGGCGGGCGCGTGATGGCGCTGGCGCTGCACCCGTTCGTCATCGGCCAGGCGTTCCGGCACCGGTACCTGGACGAGGCGCTCGCGTATGTGGCGGGCCACCCCGGGGTGTGGCTGACCACCAGCGACGAGATCGCCGACCATTACGCCCGGAACGCCGGTAGGGGCTAAGCGTTCTGCCCGTCCGCCGGGCTGTCTGCCGCCCGGTGCCCGAGGACGTTGACGACCCGGCCGTTGGGGTCCCGGACGAAGAAGCGGCGCACGCCCCACTCCTCGTCCTGGAGCGCCCGGACGATCTCGGCGCCGGCGGCGCGGACCGATGCGTACACCGTGTCGACGTCGTCGACCTCGATGCTGAGGTCGGGGGCCACCAGCGCGGTCCGGTCGGCGGTCATGAAGGTGAGCTGGGCCGTGGGGTTGGTGGGGGAGGCGAGGGTGAGCACCCAGCCCTGGTTCATCACCTCCTCGAGGCCCAGGAGGCCGTAGAAGCTGCGGCTCTCCTCCAGCGCGTCCGACTGGAAGTCGGGAACGACACGGCGGACGGACATGGGGCCTCCTCGCTGCGGGGTCTGACTGGCTTACCAGAACCCGGGCCGGTCAGGGGCGGAATCCTGAACGCGGGGCCGGGCGGTGCGCCGGGCCTGCATCCCGCGCCCCCTGGCCCCGCGCCCCGACCCCCTGGCCCCGCGCCCCGACCCCCTGGCCCCGCGCCCCGAGCCGGTCATCGGAGGGTCGGCGGGGACCGTCCTTGTCCGGACAATGTGACCTCCGGACTTCCCGTCATCTGCCCGGGCGGATACGCTCGCCAGCGTGGGGAAACGCGATGCGGAAGAAGCCCTGGGCGCCGAGAGCCCCGTCCAGTTCAGCGTGGACCGGAGCAGTCCGGTCCCGCTGTATTTCCAGCTGTCCCAGCAGCTGGAGGCGGCGATCGAGAACGGCCGGCTGGCTCCCGGCAGCCTGCTCGGCAACGAGATCGAGCTGGCCGGGCGGCTCGGCCTGTCCCGGCCGACCGTGCGGCAGGCCATCCAGTCCCTGGTCGACAAGGGGCTGCTGGTGCGTCGCCGCGGCATCGGCACCCAGGTCGTACACAGCCAGGTCAAGCGCCCGCTGGAGCTGAGCAGCCTCTACGACGACCTGGAGGCGGCCGGGCAGAAGCCGGCCACCCGGGTGCTGCTCAACACCACCACCGAGGCCGACGCCGAGGTCGCCGCCGCACTGGGCATCGCCGAGGGCGCCGAGGTGGCGCTGGTCGAGCGGCTGCGAATGGCGCACGGCGAGCCGGTGGCGCACCTGCGGAACCACCTGCCCGCCGGGCTGCTCAAGCTGGACACCGGGGAGCTGGAGGAGACCGGCCTGTACCGGCTGATGCGGTCGGCCGGGATCACCCTGCACAGCGCCCGCCAGGCGGTCGGCGCCCGGGCCGCGACGGCGGAGGAGGGCCGGCAGCTCGACGAGCCCGAGGGCGCCCCGTTGCTCACCATGCAGCGGACGACGTTCGACGACACCGGGCGAGCGGTCGAATTCGGCTCGCACACCTACCGCGCTTCCCGTTACGCCTTCGAATTCCAGCTGCTCGTACGGCCCTGAGGCGCCCGGAGAGGCATCCGGCGCCTCGGGGCGCCGCCGGGGAGCCACCCGCCCCGGGCCGCCGGGCCGTGCCGTGTGACCTATCTCTCCGCGCGGGGGTTCCAGACCGGGCCCGACCTGCCCGCCCGGCCGCGTCCGCCCGGCGGGCGCCGGGTGTGGCCACCGCGATGACGCCACCCCATCAACCGGGACAGATCATCGGTAACGGATACTTGCTCGGTTGGGCCCGGCCGGCCTCGGTGTACGACACCGCGTCCACCGACCGGAAGCCCACACAGCGCAGGCAACCGACGACCGGCACGGCAAGATCAGCGGAAGGGCGAGTCCTCGTGGCAAGGGTTCGGAGAAGGGGACGCGTCATCGGCGGCGTGCTGGCGGCGGTGCTCGGCGTCGCACTGGCGGGCTGCAGCAGCACCGGGGGCAAGCGCGCCGAGGAGGAGCGCGCCGCGCAGGCCGCCGGCGGCCGGGCCGCGGTGAACACCCCCCGGTGGACCTTTGCGATGGTCACCCACTCGGGAGACGGCGACACCTTCTGGGACATCGTGCAGAACGGCGCCCAGCAGGCCGCCGTCAAGGACAACATCAAGTTCGTCTACGGGCACGACGAGGAGGCCCAGCGGCAGAGCCAGCTGGTGCAGTCCTACATCGACCAGAAGGTCGACGGCCTGATCGTCTCGCTCGCCAAGCCCAATGCCATGAAGGACGTCGTCAAGAAGGCCGAGAAGGCCGGGATACCCGTGATCACGGTGAACTCCGGGGCCGAGGCGTCCAAGGCGTTCGGGGCGCTCAGCCACATCGGGCAGGACGAGACGGTGGCCGGTGAGGCGGTCGGCGAGGAGCTCAACAAGCGCGGCCGCAAGAAGGCCCTGTGCGTGCTGCACGAGCAGGGCAACGTCGGCCATGAACAGCGCTGCGACGGCGCCGAGAAGACCTTCAAGGGCGACCTGCAGCGGCTCTACGTCGAGGGCACCAACATGCCCGACGTGCAGTCCTCCATCGAGTCCAAGCTCCAGGCGGACCCGGCCATCGACGCCGTCGTCACCCTCGGCGCGCCGTTCGCCCCCACCGCGGTCAAGGCCGCGGAGCAGGCCGGCAGCAAGGCCGAGGTGGACACCTTCGACCTCAATGCCCAGGTGGCGACCGGCCTCAAGGACGGCACCCTCGGCTTCGCCGTCGACCAGCAGCCCTACCTCCAGGGGTACGAGGCGGTCGATCTGCTCTGGCTGTACAAGCACAACGCCGACATGCTGGGCGGCGGCAAGCCGGTGCTCACCGGACCCCAGGTGATCACCAAGAAGGACGCCGCGGCCCTGGCGGACTACACCAAGCGGGGCACCCGATGAGCCGTACCGACGCCGTCGCGACGGCCGACCGGCCCGGGGTCGACGAACGCCTGCTGCACCGCTCCCTGGCCCGCCGCCTGATGAGCCGCCCCGAATTGGGCTCGATCGTCGGGGCGGTCGCGGTCTTCGTCTTCTTCTCGCTGGTCGCCGAGCCCTTCCTGCGGGCCTCCAGCCTCTCCACGGTGCTCTACGCCTCGTCGACCATCGGGATCATGGCGGTCCCGGTGGCGCTGCTGATGATCGGCGGGGAGTTCGACCTGTCGGCCGGTGTCATGGTCGTCAGCTCGGCGCTGATCTCGTCGATGTTCAGCTACCAGATGACCGCCAACACCTGGGTCGGTGTCGGGGTGTCCCTGCTGGTCACCCTCGCGATCGGGGCGTTCAACGGGATCTTGCTGACCCGTACCAAGCTGCCCAGCTTCCTGATCACGCTCGGCACCTTCTTCATGCTGACCGGCCTCAACCTGGGCTTCACCAAGCTGATCGACGGCACCGTCTCGACCAAGTCCATCGCCGACATGGAGGGCTTCGACTCGGCCCGGGCGCTCTTCGCCTCGCACCTGACCGTCGGTGGTGTCGACATCCAGATCACCATCGTGTGGTGGCTCGCCCTGGTCGCGCTCGCCACCTGGATCCTGCTGCGCACCCGCGTCGGCAACTGGATCTTCGCGGTGGGCGGTAACGCCGATGCCGCGCGGGCGGTCGGCGTCCCGGTCACCCGGACCCGGATCGGCCTGTACATGGGCGTCGCCTTCGCCGCCTGGATCTCCGGACAGCACCTGCTGTTCTCGTACGACGCGATCCAGTCCGGCGACGGCGTGGGCAACGAGTTCCTGTACATCATCGCGGCGGCGGTCGGCGGCTGCCTGATGACCGGCGGCTTCGGCTCGGCGATCGGCGCCGCCGTCGGCGCCTTCATCTTCGGCATGGCCAGCAAGGGCATCGTCTACGCGCAGTGGAACCCGGACTGGTACAAGTTCTTCCTCGGCGCGATGCTGCTGCTCGCCACGCTGCTCAACGCCTGGGTCCGCAAGCGGGCGGAGGAGACGGCATGACCGCGCTGGTCGAGCTGACGGACGTCAGCAAGCACTACGGCAGCGTCCGGGCCCTCACCGGGGTGTCCCTGACGGTGTACCCCGGGGAGATCACCTGCGTGCTCGGCGACAACGGCGCCGGCAAGTCCACCCTCATCAAGATCATCGCGGGGCTGCACCGGCACGACGCCGGCACCTTCACCATCGAGGGGGAGGAGGCCACCCTGTCCTCCCCGAGGGAGGCGCTGGACCGCGGGATCGCCACCGTCTACCAGGACCTGGCGGTGGTGCCCCTGATGCCGGTGTGGCGGAACTTCTTCCTCGGGTCCGAGCCGACCACCGGAGCGGGCCCCTTCAAGCGGCTCGACGTCCGCACCATGCGCGAGACCACCCGGAGCGAGATGCTGCGGATGGGCATCGACCTGCGCGACGTCGACCAGCCCATCGGGACCCTCTCCGGCGGTGAGCGGCAGTGCGTGGCCATCGCCCGGGCCGTCTACTTCGGCGCCAAGGTCCTCGTCCTGGACGAGCCGACGGCGGCGCTCGGCGTCAAGCAGTCCGGTGTGGTCCTCAAGTACGTCGCGGCAGCCCGGGACGCCGGGCTCGGCGTGGTGTTGATCACCCACAACCCGCACCACGCCTACCTCGTCGGCGACCGGTTCGTCCTCCTCAAGCGCGGCACCATGGCCGGCAGCCACACCAAGGACGAGATCGCCCTGGAGGAGCTGACCCGCCAGATGGCGGGCGGCAGCGAGCTGGAACAGCTCAGCCATGAGCTGGCCCGCACCGCGACCCCGGAGTTCCCCGGCGGTCACCGGCCCGACTGAGCGCCGGTAGCGCACCGGCGGTCCGCCCCGGTGGCCGGTCGCGCCGGGCGCCGCAGTGCCGGTCGCGGTGCGCCGGACGCCGCCGGTGATGCACAATCGCACCGAACCCGCACATCGAGGCCCCGGCCTCCCGAGACCCCGCAGGGACGAGACGACTCTTGCGAGCACGCAGCCGCCGCACGGGGGTACCACCCACGCCCCGCAGGCAGTGGGGGAGCAACGGCGAACAGGGCCGTGACCGTAACGGCGAAGAGGTGGGTCGATGAGCATGTACCGGGACCGGGTGCACCGGGGGTCGGCCAGGGCCACCGTGCTGCGCACGGTCGGCACCCGGGAGCGGCGCTCGCACCTGACCGCCCCGCGGGTGCCCACCGTCGGCATCGACATCGGCGGCACCAAGGTGATGGCGGGGGTGGTCGACGCGGACGGCACCATCCTGGAGAAGGTCCGCACCGAGACGCCGGACAAGTCCAAGAGCCCCAAGGTCGTCGAGGACACCATCACCGAGCTGGTGCTGGACCTCTCCGACCGGCACGATGTGCACGCGGTCGGCATCGGCGCCGCCGGCTGGGTCGACGCGGACCGCTCCCGGGTGCTGTTCGCCCCCCATCTGAACTGGCGCAACGAGCCGTTGCGGGACCGCCTCGCCGGCCGCCTGGCCGTCCCCGTCATGGTCGACAACGACGCCAACACCGCCGCCTGGGCGGAGTGGCGCTTCGGCGCCGGACGCGGCGAGGACCACCTCGTCATGATCACGCTGGGTACGGGCATCGGCGGCGCCATCCTGGAGGACGGCGCGGTCAAGCGCGGCAAGTACGGCGTGGCCGGCGAATTCGGACATATGCAGGTCGTCCCCGGCGGCCACCGCTGCCCGTGCGGCAACCGCGGCTGCTGGGAGCAGTACAGCTCCGGCAACGCCCTGGTGCGCGAGGCCCGGGAGCTGGCCGCCGCCGACTCCCCGGTCGCGTACAACATCATCGAGCGGGTCGGCGGACGGGTCGGGGACATCACCGGCCCGCTGATCACCGAGCTGGCCCGGGAGGGCGACGCCATGTGCGTCGAGCTCCTGCAGGAGATCGGCCAGTGGCTGGGCGTCGGCATCGCCAACCTCGCCGCCGCGCTCGACCCCTCCTGCTTCGTCATCGGCGGCGGTGTCAGCGCCGCCGACGACCTGCTGATCGCCCCGGCCAGGGACGCCTTCCGGCGCCACCTCACCGGCCGCGGCTACCGCCCCGAGGCCACCCTCGCCAAGGCCCAGCTGGGCCCGGAAGCCGGGATGGTCGGCGCCGCCGACCTCGCCCGCCTGGTGGCCCGCCGCTTCCGGCGCGCCAACCGCCGCCGCGTCGAGCGCTACGAGCGCTATGAACGGGCCGGCCGCCGATGACCGAAACCGAATCCCACGCCATGCATGACGACCACCTCACCGCGCTGCCGCCCCGGGCCAAGCCCCGCCGTCCCTTCCTGATGGCGCTGATCATCTTCCTGCTGATCGCGATCCCGGCCGGCTACATCGTGATCTCCGCCGAGCAGAGCCGGGACAGCGGCGAGGGCAAGGAGGCCGAGGCCGCGGCCACCGGCCTGACCAACGCCTTCCCCTCCAAGGTCCAGCAGCGGATCTACAACGTCCCGGTGCCCATCGGGTCCACCCCGGTCTACTACTACGAGACCAACTCCTGGCAGACCAGCTCGCTGTTCGTGCAGTTCAGGACCAACGAGTGGGGGCTGGAGCACTTCCTCGCTGCCGTCGGCACCAGCACCGCCGCCCTCACCAAGGGCCGTATGACCATCCCGCCGGATCAAGCGGCGAAGGTCGGCTGGGACTTCGGCACCGATGCGCCCTGGGCGGGCACGACGATCACCAGCAAGGACCCGCACCCGTCCCAGCGGATCATGGTCAGCTACGACGAGCCGGGCCACCCCGTCGTCCACACCGTCTCGACCGTGAAGTTCTGACCCCGTACCGGGCCGTTCCAGGGCGGCGCCCCCGTGCCTCGGGGCGAGGCACGGGGGCGGCGGCGGTGCGTCAGCTGGCGGGGACCAGGTGGAACAGCACGCTGTCCGCCGGTACGGAGATGGGGTGCTGGCCCGCAAGGCGCCACCCGGCCTCTTCGAAGACCGGTCCCCACTCCTCCAGGGTGGGGAGGTAGTCGCCCATCACCGCGTGGGCGAATTCGAAGGCCATGCTGAAGACCGGCATCTCGTGGTCCGCGTACGTCGTGGTCCGCGTCGCGTCCGCGAGCAGGAAGTGCTTCAGGTCGGGGAAGACCTCGCGGATGCGCCGCAGGGAGGCGACGGCTTCGGCCCGCGGCCAGAAGTCGTGTCCCATCATGAACGAGGTCAGCAGGTCGACTCCCGCGTACTCAGCGCGCGGTTCGAGCTGGGTGGCGTCGCCCTGGGTGATGGTGATGCGGTCCGACAGGCCCGCTTCCGCCACCGCGCCCGTGGCGACCTCGATGGCCCCGTCGGCGGCGTCGATGCCGAGCCCGCGCACACCCGGCCGGGACTGGGCCAGCCGGATCAGCCGCTCGCCGCTGCCGCAGCCCAGGTCGGCGACGTAGGTGTAGTCCAGCTTGTCCACCACCGGCCGGAAGACGGGGTCCCACCACTCGGCGTTGATCTCGCGGCAGGCGACGCTGATCGCCGCCGCGTCACGCCGATAGAAGGAACCCTCGCGGTTCTCCACTCGGACCAGGTCCGGGAGGGTGTTGAACAGCTCGCCGCAGCCTCGTGTCATCCAGTGGAACAGCGACTTGGACCGGTCCGCCTCGTCGAAGTTCGGGCCGGGGCGGACCTTGACGCCCTCCCGGGTGACGATGTCCGCGGCGGCCAGCGCACGGAACAACTCGAGCATCGAGGCGGCATCCAGGCCCCGTTCGGCCGCGAACGCCTCGGCGTCCAGGGGGCCGGACTCCCGCAGCGCGTCGAAGGCGCCGACCTCCCACGCCGCACTGATCGCCGAAGCCGCCAGGGCGTGGTTGTACACCTCGGCTATCGTCGCACCAACCTTGTTCATGCCACACCCCTTGTCATGTCGTTCGCCAACGCTCTTCGGACGCATGTCCGTCCATTGCTGTTCGATGTAATCCAGGCAGGTGTTCCGGTCGCTCTTCGGATGCGCGACCGTCCACCCGTGGGGAATCTCTGCGAATTCCGGCCACAGCGAGTACTGCGCCTCGTGATTGGCCAGCACCAGGAACAAGCCGTCCGGCTCGTCCAAGGAATTGCTCATATCCGGTTTCCGTTTTCCTGTGTGGGCACGGGGAGTGGGAGCGGGTGAATTCCTCGCCTCACACGAGTTCCCGGTGCAGCCCATCGGTGATGTGCGTGAATACGGCCTGCTCGTGACGGTGGATGAAGAAGTGGTCGTCGTCGACGAGGTGCAGTCGGAAGTCGCCGGTCGTGTGCGCGCGCCAGGTCTCCACCGACCAAGTGGGTACCTGCGGATCACGGGTTCCGCACAGCGCGGTGACCGGAACGGCCAGCGGCGTTCGCTGCTGGTACCGGTAGCTCGCCAGTACGGAGAAGTCGGCGCGGATGCGCGGCAGGCACAGGTCGAGGAGGTCCTCGTCCTCGAACACCTCCTGCGGGGTGCCGTTGAGCCGCCGCACTTCCGCGACGAACTCCTCTCTCGGCAGGTCGTGGATGCGCCAGGCGGGGCGCTCCACATCAGGAGCCGAACAGGCGGACACGGCGAGCAGGTCGGCGGGCCGCCCGGTCCGTTCCTGCAGCCGGTGGGCGAGTTCGTGGGCGAGCAGACCGCCCATGCTGTGCCCGAAGAGGGCGTAGCGCTCGCCCGTCCACGGAGCCACCGCACGGGCCAGGCGCTCGGCGAGGGCGTCGAAATCGTGCTCCGGCGGCTCGTGGAGCCGGTTCTCCCGCCCCGGCAGCTGCACCGGGACGAACTCCACGCCCGGTACGGCACGCCGACTCCAGGCACGGTAGAGGCCGGCGCCGCCGCCCGCGTAGGGCAGGCAGAAGACTCGGACGGGCGCTTCGGGGTCGGGGATGCCGAACGGGAACAGCACACCCGGTTCATCAACCGTGAGGCTCATGTGGTCCTTTCGAGAATGATCGGCGCACTTTTCGGCGCGCTCGCCGGGAAGGCGATCGGCGGTTTTCGAGGGGAAGCGGCCGGGGCTCAGGTCGCCGACGGCTCGTGCACGGAATGCGCCGGGAGGCCGCCGAGCGCGGCTGCGCAGCCGGCGACGGTTCCGTTCTCCAGCACCGTGCGCACGGAGAACTCCACCTGCCATTCCTGACGTATGCGGGAGGCGATCCGGGTGGCCTTGATGGAGTTGCCGCCCAGGGCGAAGAAGTCCTCGTGCGCGCCGACCCCGTCCAGTCCGAGCGTCTGGGCCCACAGCTCGGCCATCCGGCTCTCCAGCGGGGTGAGCGGCGCCGCCCGTCCGTCGGCCGGCACGCTCCGTCCGGGCTCCGGCAGAGCCGCGTAGTCCAGCTTGCCGTTGGAGGTCAGCGGAAGGGAGTCCAGCGTGACGAAGGAGTTGGGCACCATGTAGTCCGGCAGCGTCGTGCGCAGGAAGAGGCGCCAGTCCTCTGCCGGGCGCTCGTCACCGGGCCGGAGCAACAGGTAGGCCACCAGCCTCTGGTCGGTGCCCTCTCCGCCGAGCCCGTCGCGCACCATGACCGCGGCGTCCTTCACGTTCGGGTGTTCGCGCAGGGCGCTCTCGATCTCGCCCGTCTCGATGCGCAGGCCCCGGATCTTGGCCTGCCCGTCCACCCTGCCGACGAAGTCGAGCCGGCCGTCCGGACGCCTGCGCAGCAGGTCGCCGCTCCGGTAGAGACGGGAGCCGGGGACGTCGGAGAAGGGATTCGCCGGAAAGCGCTCGGCGGTGAGCCGCGGCCGGTTCAGATAGCCACGGCCGACGCCGACACCACCGAGGTGGAGCTCACCCGCGACCCCGTCCGGGACCGGCTGCCCACTGCTGTCGAGCAGGTACAGCTGGATGCCCCGGATCGGCCGGCCGACCGACGGGGGACGCCCGTCCGCCGCGCACTCCTCGACGGTGGCCCAGATGCTCGTCTCCGTGTGTCCGTAGACGTTGAAGATCCGTCGGCCGGGGCACCAGCGATCGAGCAGTGTGGTGGACACCGATTCGCCTCCGAGCACGATGGTGCGCAGCCCCGGCAGCCGTGCGGGCGCCTCCAGCGGGAGGGCGGCGAGCGCGGAGGGGGCCATCACCAGGCCGGTGATGTTCTCGCGGGCCAGCAGGTCGACCAGCCCGGGGCCGGGGACGACCTCCTCCTGGGGAGCCAGGCACAGGACCGCGCCCGCGCCCAGTGCCAGGAAGACCTCGAAGACCGAGGCGTCGAAACTCGGGGACGCCCACTGCAGCACCCGGTCCTCGGGGCCGATGCCGAACGCGTCCTGCTGCGCGAGGCAGCTGTTCACCAGGCCGTCGTGGGTGATGAGCGCTCCCTTGGGACGCCCGGTGGACCCTGAGGTGTAGATGACGTACGCGAGGTCGTCCGGCCGGAGGCCGCTGGAGACGGGTTCGGTGCTGTGCCGGTCGAGCGTCTCCGTCTGTTCGTCCAGCAGGATGCTTGGGACGGCGAGTCGGGGCAGCTGCCGCTGTGCCGTGCTGCTCGTCAGCAGCAGGGACAGCTCGGCGTCCCGGCTCATGAAGTCGAGGCGGTCCTCGGGGTAGGCGGGGTCGAGCGGTACGAACGCACCACCCGCCTTGAGGACGCCCAGCATCGCGACCACGAGGTCGATCGAGCGGTCCAGGCAGAGCCCGACCCGCGACTCCGGACCGATGCCGTGGCCCGCCAGGAGATGCGCCAACTGGTTCGCCCGCACATCGAGTTGACGGTACGTCAGGGATGTGTCCCGGAAGGTCACCGCCGTCGCGTCCGGTGTGCGTTCCGCACGCTCCTCGAACAGCCGCTGGGCGCACAGGCCGGGTGACGCCAGCGCCTCGCCGGCGCTCGACGCGTCGATCATCCGCCGCTCATCGCGGGTCAGCAGGGGGATCCGGCCGGCCGGGAGCGTGAAGTCGGTGGCCACCGTTTCCAGGATCGTGGCGAAATGACCCAGCATGCGCTCGACGACGGCCGCCTCGAAGCGGTTCCTGTCGTAGCCGATGCGCAGGCTGATCTCCTCGTCGGGGATGACGAGAACGGCCAGCGGATAGTTGGTGTGGTAGCGGTATGCGCCACCTCGGACGTCGAGTTCGCCGGTACGGCGTCCCAGGTTGCCGATCCGCGGCACGTTGAGGATGGTCATGATGCTGTCGAACAGCGGCTCACCCGGTTCGGCGTCGCTCCACTGCTGCACATCCGCCAGGGGGCTGGACAGGTAGCCCCGCATCCTCGTCTGGGCGCCCTGGACCCGGGCGCACACCTCGGCGAACGGGCGGTGCGGGGCAGACCGCACCCGCAACGGCAGCGTGTTGATGAACAGTCCGAGGGCGTCCTCGATCCCGTCCAGCTCGGCCGGCCGGTGCGTCATGGTCATCCCGAACACGACGTCCTGCTGGTCGGTGTACCTGCTGAGCAGCAAGCCCCACGCGGTCTGCAACACCGTGCCGAGAGTGAGCCGGTGCTCACGGGCGAGCCGGCGCAGGGCCTCCCCGGTCTCCCGCGGGAGAACCAGCGACACCTCCGGGTTCTCCCGGCCGGTGTCCGAGCCGGTCCCCGCCCGTGCGTCGTCGCCCTCCGTGCCGGTCACGGCCAGCGGGGCCGGCCGGAAGCCCGCCAATTCGGTGCGCCAGAACTCCTCGGCCCGGCTCATGTCCTGGCGGCGTATCCACGCGACGTAGTCGTGGTACGGCCGCACCGGCCGGGAGGACAGCCGCCGACCCCGCACCAAGTCGTCATAGGTGGACAGCGCCTCCTCCAGCAGCATCAGGGCCGACCAGGCGTCGAGCAGGATGTGGTGGTAGCGGAAGACGAAGAGGTGCCGCTGCTCGGCGACGCGCAGGAGGTGCAGCCGGAACAGGGGCGGACGGTCCAGCTGGAAGCCCCGACGCCGGTCGGTGCGCAGGAAGTTCTCCAGTCGCTCCTGGACGGCGTCGTCAGAGCCGGTGTCCCGCCAGTCGTGCCGCTCGATGTGCGCGGTGCCGGAGGCGCGCACGACCTGCGCGGGCTCGTCGATCTCTTCCCAGTGGTAGGAGGACCGCAGGATGGTGTGCCGGTCGACGGCCCGCTGCCACGCCCGTTCCAGGGCATCGGCGTCCAGGTCGCCGTCGAGCGTCTGGATCACTTGGTCGACGTAGAAGGACGTCCCCGGATCGAGGATGGTGTGGTACAGGAGGCCCTGCTGCAGGGGGGAGAGGGGATGTACGCCCTCAATGCGGGTGGTCATCGGCTCCGCCTTTCCATGGTGCTGTCGTTGGCCGCATCGACGTGTCGTGCCGTGGTGTCGGGTGCCTCGGCCTCGGTGGACCCGATGCGGGACAGCAGCCGGTGCAGGTCGTCCTCGGCCAGGTGCGTGGGGAGAATGGCGGCGCCCTGCGGTGTGGGCGTCGCCGGCCCGCCGTCGTCCGGTGTCGGTACGGTCCGCACCGCCGCCGCCAGCTCCGCCACCGTCGGGTGGGTGAAGAGGTCCGCCTCGGTCAGCCGGATGCCCGCCTGCTTGGCCCTGCTGATGATCCGCAGGCTCGTGATGGAGTCGCCTCCCAGGTGGAAATAGTCGTCCTCGACACCGATGGGGTGGATGCCGAGCAGCGATTCCCAGATGGCCACGAGCCTGGCCTCGGTCTCGTTCCTCGGCGCGAGCGCGGGCCCGAGGGCGGCGGGGCGGTCGTAGACGGACTGCCCGGCCGGGGACGGGGCCTTCGCACGTGAATCTCCGCTCCGTCCCGTAGCGGCCGCTCGGGCACCGGCCGGCTCACCGGCGTAGACGTACGCGTGCGGGACGCCGGCCCGCAGCACGTCCTCCATCGCCCGCAGCGCGGGGCCCGGTTCCAGCATGCCGAAACCGCTCTCCCGCACCCGGCGTTCGGCGTGTGCGTCAAGGGTCGCGACCATTCCGTCGCCGCTCCACGGCCCCCATGCGACGCTGGTTCCGGGCAGCCCGAGGGACTGCCGGTGGTAGGCGAGGGCGTCGACGAAGGAGTTGCCGGCGGCGTAACCGCTCTGGCCGCGGGAGCCCATGAGGGCGGCTACGGAGGAGTACAGGACGAAGAAGTCCAGCTTCGCGTCCCGCGTCAGCAGGTGCAGGTTCCACGCACCACGCGTCTTGGGAGCCATCACCGAGCGCAGCCGCTGAGCGTTCTGCCGCGCGATGCTGCCGTCGTCCAGCACACCGGCCGCGTGGATCACTCCGCGCAGCGGTGGCATGGTGTCTGCCACCTCGGCCAGCACCCGCTGCACGGCCTCGAAGTCCGCGACATCGGCCTGGCGTACGGCGACCTGGACCCCGGCCCGCTCCCACCGGCCGATGGCGCGGCCGGCGGCCTCCGAGGGAGCCCGGCGCCCCATCAGCACGAGATGCCGGGCACCGCTGCGCACCAGCCAGTCGGCCGTGTGCACGCCGAGCGCGCCGAGCCCGCCGGTGACCAGATAGGTGCCCTCCGGCCGCACCAACTCCTCGGCCGCGGTGGGGCGTTCGGCGAGCGCCGTGCCCGTTGTCCCGGCGATCTGCCGCCGACCGCCGCGGAAGGCGATCCGGTCGGCGCCGTCGGCCGCGAGCGCCTCGGCGCAGAGCGCTTCGGCCTCGTCCTGCACCGCTGGCCCGTCCGGGTCGAGGTCGACGAGTACGCAGCGTACGTCCGGGTTCTCGGCGTTGGCGATGGCCGCCAGGCCCCACAGCGGGGCGTGCACGACCCGGACGGGGTGCGCGGACAGCGACTGCGTCCCGCGGGTCACCACCAGGACCCGTGCGGCACGCCCGGCACTGCCGAGCTCCTGCAGGACGGTCAGCAGGGCGGCGGAGGCCCTTCCCTGGGCCCCGTCGAGGGATTCCGCGGTCGGCTCGTCCGCGGGCTCGTCGAGGCCCGGGAGGAAGGCCACGTTCAACGGGCTGCCGCCGGCGGTCCGTTCCCGTAGCAGCGCCCTGAGGTCCGCGTCCTCACGGGCACCGGCCCCGACGACGGTGGCTTCGTGTCCGCTCGTCCGCAGCCGTGCGGCCAGCGCGGCGCCGACGCCGCGCCGGTCGGCCAGAACCAGCCAGGGTGCGTCCGGCGTGGTGCCGTCGGCGGGGACCGGCACGGTGTCCGTGGCCTGCCAGGAGGGCTGCCGGACGACGGCGGTGTCCCGGCGCAGCAGTGCGTCGGCCGGTACGCGGCGCAGCCAGAGACCGTCCATCTCCAGTACCACGGTGCCCTCTTCGTCGCACAGCAGCAGGTCCGCCACGACCGTCTCGCCGTCCGGGCTCTGGTCCGGGCGCTCCTGGACGTGGCACCACAGGGGCGCGGTGGGCGGCGCCGTGTGGAACCTCATGGCGTCCAGCCGGAGGGGAACCCGTACGCCGAGCTCCTCGTCCGGCCGGGTGGCCCAGACCAGGGCGACCACGGCCTGGACGCAGGAGTCGACCAGGCCGGGGGGCAGCAGGAAGCGGCCGTCCCGGTCGTCCTGCTCCGGCGGGAGCATCCGGATCAGGACCTCGCCGGGGTAGCGCGTGACCTCGCTGAGGTAACGGAAGCCGGGACCGAGGTCGGCGCCGTTCTCCCGCATCGCGGCGTAGAAATCGACCCCGTCGAGGCGCTCGCCCCGCCGCCCCAGCAACTCGCGGTGCGCGGACGTGCGGCCTGCCGTCCCCGGCGCCGGGGAGACGCGCAGCGTTCCCGTGGCATGGGTCGTCCAGGCCCGCTGGTCCGTCGTGCCCGCGGGGGCGCTGACCACCCGGAAGGCCCGGGAGTCCGCACCGTCGTTCTCCTCGATGAGCAGCTGTACGTCCCGTTCGGCGTCGTCCACGGTCAACGCCTGGGGGAAGGAGACCCCGTCCAGCAGTGCGCCGGAGCCCGCCCGGCCCTGCACGGCGGCGGAGAGCGTCATGGCCAGGTGGGACGCGGCGGGAACCACCACCGCGCCGAAGAGCACGTGATCGGCGAGGAAGGCCGGGGAACCGGCCGTGAACCGGGTCTGGAACACCGTGTCGCGCAGCGCCGGCGAGCTCAGCCGGGTGCCCGGGAAGACGGACGTGCCCGCCGGACGGGTGCCGCGAGTGGCCCGGGTGTCCCTCCAGTAACGCTTCCGCTCGAACGGGTAGCTGGGCAGCGGCACCCGGCTCCTGGTGAACCCGGCGTCCACGGCGTGCCAGTTGATGTCGGCGCCGGCCGCGTACAGGCTCCCCAGGGTCTGGAGGATCTGCTGCCAGTCGTCGGTGTGCCGGGACAGGGAGGGCAGCCAGAGCCGGTCCGCGCGGGGGTCCAGGCCCTGCTTGGCGACCAGGCGGGTCAGGACGGGGTCCGGACCGATCTCGATGGCCGCGTCGAACCGCCGCTCCAGCAGCGTCCGGACGGCGGGGAGGAAGCGGACCGCGTCGCGGGCGTTGCGGCTCCAGTACCCGCCGCGGGCCATTTCGTCGCCGTGGACCTGCTCACCGGTGACGGTGGAGATGACCGGAACGGCGCCCTTCCGGTGCGCCACGCCTTCCGCCACGGCGCCGAAGGGCTCCAGCATCGGGTCCATGAGCGCGGAGTGGAAGGCGTGCGAGGTGTTGAGCCGACGGGCTCCGACACCGTCCTTGCCCAGGGCATCGAGCAGCTCCGCCAAGGTGTCGGCGGGCCCCGACACCACGGTTTGCAGTGGGCCGTTCACCGCCGCGACGCTCAGCCCCGGGTAGGACTCGACCAGCGCCGACACGGTCGGCTCGTCGGCGGTGACGACGGCCATCGCGCCGTCGCCCGGCAGCTTCGCCATGAGCAGGCCGCGTTCGGCGACCAGCGTCAGTGCGTCCTCCCAGCGCAGGATGCCGGCGGCGCAGGCCGCCGCGAGCTCGCCGACGCTGTGGCCCAGGACGACGGACGGTGTGATGCCCCACGCCTTCCACAGGGACACCAGCGCATGGGCCACCGCGAAGAGGGCCGGCTGTGCGTACTCGGTGCGGTCGAGGAGCGACCGGTCGCCGTCCGGTGCGTGGAGGACCTCGGTCAGCGACCAGCCGTACCGGTCCCGCAGCAGCTCGGCGCAGGCGTCGATCGCCTGCCGGAACACCGGCTGGTTGGCGTACAGCCCGGCGCCCATGCCGACGTACTGCGACGCCTGCCCGGTGAAGAGGAACGCGGTACGGAAGTCGCGGCCGGGGGAGCGGGACGCGGTGGGTGCTCCCGGTGCGTCCCAGGAGGAGAGCTGCGCGGTCAGATCCGCGGTGTCCGACGCGACGAAGAAGGCACGGTGGGCGAAGTGGGCGCGCCCCGTGTTCGCCGAGTGGGCCACGTCCGCGCAGACCGCCTCCGGGTGCCCTTCGAGATGGCGCCGGTAGCGTTCGACCAGCTGCCGCAGGGCGGGCTCGGTCTTGGCCGACAGCGCGACGGGGTGAGGTGACCGCTCCTGAGGAGCGGCCGGCGGCGCGGAGACGACCGGCGCCTCCGCCACGATCACATGGGCGTTGGTGCCGCCGATCCCGAAGGAGCTGACGCCGGCCGCCCGGGGCCGGTCACCCCGCGGCCACGGCGTGGCCTCGGTGGGGACGTCGAGCAGGAGATCGTCCCAGGCGATCTGCGGATTGCGGTCCCGCAGGTGGAGATGGGCCGGGATCTCCTCGTGGCGCAGCGACAGCACCACCTTCATCAGCCCGGCGATGCCCGCCGCGGCCTCCAGGTGGCCGAGGTTCGTCTTCACCGTGCCCATCAGAAGCGGACGGTCGGGGGTCCGTCCCCGCTGGTAGACGGCGCCGAGCGCGTTCGCCTCGATGGGATCGCCGATCGGTGTGCCGGTGCCGTGGGTCTCGACGTAGTCGACGTCGGCCGGCTCCAACCGCCCGGCCTTCAGGGCGCTGTTGATCAGGTCCTGCTGGGCGCTGCCGTTGGGAACCGTCAGCCCGCTGCCACGTCCCCCGTGGTTGACGGCGGAGCCCCGGAGCACCGCGAGCACCGTGTCACCGGCGGCCCTGGCATCGGAGAGCCGCTTGAGGACGACGATCCCAGCACCCTCGCCGCGCGAGTAGCCGTCGGCCGAGGCGTCGAAGGCGCGGCTGCGCCCCTCCGGTGACAGCACGCCGGCCTGGGAGAGGTAGACCGACATGTCCGGGGCGACCATGAGGTGGACGCCCCCGGCGAGCGCGAGATCGCATTCCCCCGAGCGCAGGCTCTGCATCGCCAGATGGACCGTCACCAAGGACGAGGAGCATCCGGTGTCGACGGCGAGCGACGGTCCACGCACGCCCAGCAGGTACGACAGGCGCCCGGCGGCCGCGCAGAAGAGGTTTCCGGTCCCCATGTGCCCGTCGATCCGTGACAGGTCGGCGGTCTGCAGGAGCTTGTAGTCATCGATCCCGATGCCGACGAACACGCCCGTCTGTGTGCCCTGCAGCGCCGTGGGCGCCTGACCCATGTGTTCGAGGGCTTCCCAGGCGACCTCCAGCAGCAGCCGGTGCTGGGGGTCGAGCGTCTCCGCCTCCCGAGGGGGAATGCCGAAGAACTCGGCGTCGAAGGTGTCGATGCTGTCGAGGAAACCGCCGCGCTTGGACCGTACGGTGCCCGGCCGGGCCGCCTCGGGGTCGTGCAGCTGCTCGGCGTCCCACCGGCCGGCGGGCACGGTGGAGGTCGCGTCCGTCCGGGACGTGAGCAGGTTCCAGAAGGTCTCGGGATCGCTTGCCCCACCGGGGAAGCGGCAGCCCATGCCCACTACGGCGATCGGTTCGGGAGCCGGGGTGGCGGGGCGTTGCTGCTGCCGCAACCGCTCTTCCAGCAGGGCCCGTTGAGATGCGGGAAGTGCCGCGATCCGGTCGGCGATGCTACTCATGCGTCTGGCCCCCTTCGGGCGCGTTCTCGGTGGTGAGCTGGTTCAAGTACCGGGCCGCCTCGTCGGCGGTGAGCCGTTCCACCTCGGCCATCAGCTCCTCGACGCCGTCCTCGACGCCGTCCTCGTCGGGCTGTGCTGCGTCGCCGGGGGCGAGCGCCAGCGCGTCGAGCAGGTGGGCGGCGAGCGAGGCGCAGGTCGGGTGGTCGAAGGGCAGCGTCCCGGGCAGGGTCAGCCGGTCGCCCAGCTCCTCCCGCAGACGCGTGACCAGCTTCAGCTTCATGAGCGAGTCCATGCCGAGCTGGAAGAAGCCGGTGTTGGGGTCCACGGCGTGGTCCGCGGCGAAGCCCGCGATGTCGGCCACCATGGCCGCCAGGTGCGCGACCAGGTGCTCCGTCCGGTCCCCGGCATCGAGCGCGGCCAGCCGGTCGGGCAAGGACGACGCGGTGTCCTCGTCGGGCCCGGCGTCCTGCGCCCCCGCGGCCGCGGTGTGGACCAGAGCGAGCAGGTCGCGGTTGGCCGTCGGGTGCAGCCAGTCGTGGTAGACGCCCCAGTCGACCGAGAACACACCTAGCTGGGGCGCGGGCCGCTCCAGCACCCGGTCGAGCAGGTGGGCGCCCTCGTCACGGCGGATGGTCCGGGCTCCGCGTTCGCTCCAGCGGTACCGTGCGGCGGCCGCCGAGTCGGTCATGCCGACGCCTTCCCACGGTCCCCAGTTGACGCTCGTCGCGGGGAGCCCCAGCGCGCTGCGGTGGTGGGCCAGGCTGTCCAGGGCGGCGTTCGCCGCCGCGTAGTTGGACTGTCCCGGGGATCCGAGGACGGCGACGAACGAGGAGAACAGCACGAAGAGGTCGAGTGGCAGGTCCCGGGTGCAGCGGTCCAGGTGGTGCGCGCCGGTCACCTTGGGAGCCAGGACGGCCCGGTAACGGTCCCAGTCCTGCTGGAGCAGCGTTCCGTCGTCGAGCACGCCGGCGGCGTGGAAGACACCGCGCAGCGGGGGCCGTTGCCGCCCGAACTCGGCGATCACGCGCTCGACGTCCTCGGCCCGGGTGACGTCGGCCTGCACTACGTCCACGGTGGCACCGAGGGAGGTCAGCTCGGCGAGGGTGGCGGCGGCGTCCGCGTCCGGCGCGCGGCGGCCCAGCAGCACCAGGTGCCGGGCCCCCTCCGCGACCAGCCACCGGGCGACCACAAGACCCAGTCCCCCGAGCCCGCCGGTGATCAGATAGCCGCCGTCCGGGCGGATCGCGGTCCGCTGCGCGGGCCGGGACTCCTCCGGGGCGGGTGCCACTCGTGCCACCCGGCGGCTGCCGTCGCGGAACGCCACCTGGTCCTCACCGTCACCGGCGAGGAGCTCCTGCACCAACGCGTCGGCCCCTGCTGCCGAGCCGGCCTGTACGGGGTCGAGGTCCACCAGACCGCCCCACACCTCGGGGTGCTCCAGCGCCACGACCCGGCCGAAGCCCCACAGTGCGCCGTGGGCCACGTCCGCCTCGGCGGGCCGCTCGCCCACGGGGTGCGCGCCCGAGGTGACCAGCCACAGCTTCGGTGCGGACCGTCCCTGCCAGGCAGCCAGCGCCTGGACGGTGGCCAGGGCCGGACGGAGGCCGCGTGCCACGGCTTCCTCCGGGCCCGCCGCCGGATCCCGGTCGGCGAGCAGCAGCACCCCGCGGCACGGAGCGGCCGATTCCGCAGCGGCCCGCCGCAGCGCCGTCGCCAGCTCCTCGGGCTCCGAAACGGTCCGGACCAGCACACACTCCTGCCCGGCCGAGCGAAGGGCCCGCGACACGGAACCGGCGAGCGGCCCCTCCGGGGAGTCGGCCAGCACGATCCAGCTGCCGGGACCGGCGGACTTCGCCGAGCCCCCGAGCGGCTTCGCGCGCCAGACGACGTGGTGCAGCCACTCGTGCGGGGTCCCGGTGCCGGGCGGCGCGAGCCGCTGGAGGAGCTTGGGCAGCAGGCCGAGTTCCTGGTCCGTCAGGTCGCCCCGGCGGGCGATCTCGTCGGTGACCCGGGACACGTCGCCGCGCGCCAGCAGTTCCAGCAGACTTCCGGTGGCGGCGTCCCGTCGGGTCAGTGGCGCGGGCGTGAGCCAGTGCCGTTCCCGCTGCCACGGATAGTCCGGGGTGGTCACCAGTCGGCCGGGGCGGGAACGCACCGCCTTCCAGTCGACGTCATGTCCGTGGGCCCAGAGGGTGCCGGCCGCCTCACGAACGGCCTGCTGTTCACCGGTTTCCCGGCGCATGGTGGGAACGACGAGGCCCTCGTGGCCGGCCTGCTCCAGGCACTGGGACGCCGGCGCCACGAGGACGGGGTGCGGCCCGAGCTCCACGAACGACCGGTGGCCTTCGGCGGCGAGCGCCTCGACGGCCGCGGAGAACCGCACGGGCTCGGCGATCGTCCGGACCCAGTAGGCGGCGTCGAAGTGCGTCCCCGGGCGGAAATCCGCGTCGATGGTGGAGAACACCGGGATGTCGCCCGCCGTTGGCCGGACGTCCGCCAACAGGCGGCCCAGCTCCTCCTGGTACACGCGCATCTGGGGGCTGTGCGAGGGGTAACCGACGCGGAGCATCCGCCGGAAGACGGCGGGGTCGAGGTCGTCGAGCAGCTCCTGCAGGGCGTGCGTCTCGCCGCTCAGCAGCGTGGTACGGGGGCCGTTGACGGCGGCGATGGACACCTCGCCCGCCCGGCCGGCCAGCAGGCCCGCGATGTCCCGTTCCCCCAGGCCCACCGCGGCCATCCGGCCCCTGCCGGTGGCTTGCTGCAGTATGCGGCCCCGGTGGAGCGCGACGAGGAGCGCGTCCTCGAACGTGAGGGCCCCGGCGCAGTAGGCGGCCGCGATCTCGCCGGCGCTGTGTCCGATGACCGCGGGGGGCGTGATGCCCCAGGACCGCAGCAGTGCGGCCAGTCCGGCCTGGAGCGCGAACAGGGCGGGCTGAGTGATCTCCGTCTCGTCGATCCGGGACGAGCCCTCGGGCTCCTGGAGCTCGGCGATCAGTGACCAGCCGGCCTTCTCGGCCAGCCACCGGTCGCACCGCTTGAGGACGTCACGGAACACCGGCTCGTGGGCGAACAGCTCCCAGCCCATACGGGCGGCGTGCCCGCCCTGGCCCGAGAAGAGGAACACCGGCCCGGTCGTCCCGCGCAGGGCGCTGCCGGCCACCAGGCCGTCCGCCGAGCCGTCAGCGGCGAACTTCCGCAACTGCGCGACGAGTTGCTCGGACGAAGTGAACGATGCCACCGCACGGTGTTCATGGTGGTCGCGCCGGAGTGCCGCGGTGTCGCACAGGTCGTCGAGGTCGATGTGCGCCGGCCCGGCGAGGCGGGTCTCCGTCTCGCGGGCCAGCTGACGCAGCGCCGGGAGGGAGTGGGCGCTCAGTGGGAGGGCGCGGACCCGCCGGTCCTCCGCCACGGGGACGGCGAGCCGGTCGGCCGCCGCGGGGAGCTCGACGAGACGCAGGTCCGCCGGGTGGACGGGGCGCCAGTTGATGTCGCGGCCGGCGGTGTACAGCGCGCCGAGCGTGCTCAGCAGGACCTCGCGGGGATCCCGTCCGCGCAGCTGTGAGGCCAGGGACCGGGCCGGCGCACCGCGATCCTCGATGATGGCCTCCACCGAGCCGGTGAGCACGGCGTGCGGGCTGACTTCGAGGAAGTGGTCGTACCCCGCATCGAGCAGCCGCTCGACCGCCGGGGCGAACAGCACCGGTTGCCGCAGGTTGCGGACCCAGTAGGAGGCGTCGAGCGCGCTCCCGTCGACGAAGTCCGCCGTCACCGAGGACATCACAGGAACCGCGGCTCGTGACGCCTGCACATCGGACAGCGCTTCGCGCAGTTCGGGCAGGAGCGGGTCGCACTGTCCGCTGTGCGAGGCGACCCCCATGTTCACGCGCCGGCACCGGACACCGCGCTCGCTCAGCTCCGCCAGGCACGCGTCGAGCGCGCTGGCGTCTCCGGAAAGGACGGAGTTCCGGGTGCTGTTGGCGCCGGCGGCGTAGAGGCCGGGGCGGTCGGCGAGCAGACCGTCCACTTCGGCGAAGGGGAGGTCCACCACCGCCACGGCGCCCATGCCTTCGATCCGGCTCATGAGCCGGCTGCGCTCGCAGACGACCCGTACCGCGTCCTCCAGGCCAAGGGCGCCCGCCACGTGGGCCGCGGCCACCTCGCCCAGGCTGTGCCCCACCACGGCGTCCGGCCGTACGCCCCACGAGTCCCACAGCGCGGCAAGGGCGACCTGGACGGCGAACACGGCCGGCTGCATCACCGTCGTCCCGTCCAGCCGGGACTCGCCGTCAGCGCGGCGCAGTTCCTCGACGACGGAGATCCCGGTGTGGGCGTGTATCAGACGGTCGCACTCCAGCAGTGCCTCGCGGAAGACGGGCTCGGTGTGCAGCAGGTCCCGTCCCATGCCGCACCACTGCGAGCCCTGACCGGAGAACACGAAGGCGAGCCGAGGCGGCTTCCCGACCGCGGAGCCGGCGCCACCGGAGGCGATGTGGGCCAGTGCGTCCCGCAGTTCGTCCCTGGTGCGGACGGTCGCCGCGGCACGGTACGGGTGGGAGCTCAGGCGCAGGGCGGCGGTCCCGCACCAGTCCGCGACGGAGTCCGACGGAGCCTTCGCCACCGCGTCGCGCATCGCGCCCGCGGCCTCCCGCAGTTCTTCGGGCGTCGCGGCGGACAGCGGCAGGATCTGTGCGCTGCCGGTGGGCGGCCCCTCCACGATCACATGGCAGTTGGTGCCGCCGAACCCGAAGGAGCTGATCCCCGCCAGGAGCCTGGCGTCGCCGGCCGGCCAGTCAGTGAGAGCGGTCGGCACGGCCAGCCGCAACGCGTCGAAGGCGATATCGGGGTTCGGCCGGTCGTGGTGGAGGGTCGGCGGGACGGCGCGGTGGCGCATCGACAGCGCCACCTTGATCAGTCCGGCGATTCCGGCCGCCGCTTCGAGATGACCGATGTTGGTCTTCACCGATCCGACCAGCAGCGGCGCCCCGGCGGGCCGGCCCGCGCCCAGCACCTTGCCGAGCGCGTGTGCCTCGATCGGGTCGCCCAGCCGCGTTCCGGTCCCGTGCGCCTCCACGTAGTGGATGTCGTGAGCGTCGACGCCGGCCCGTGCGCAGGCCGCGCGGAGCATGGCCTCCTGCGCCGACGGGCTGGGCGCGGTGAGGCCATTGCTGGCACCGTCGTTGTTGACCGCGCTGCCACGGATCAGACAGTGGATCCGGTCCCCGTCGGCCAGTGCCGCGGAGAGCGGCTTCAGCACCACGATGCCGCCGCCCTCGCCCCGTACGTATCCGTCGGCGGAGGCGTCGAACGCCGCAGACCGGCCGTGCGGACTCATCGCCCCGAGCTTCGACATCGCCGCGCTGCTCTCCGGCGCGAGCACCAGGTTCACACCACCGGCGAGTGCCAGGGTGCTCTCACCGGAACGCAGGCTCTGGCAGGCCAGGTGCACAGCGACGAGGGAGGACGAACAGGCGGTGTTGACACCGATGCTGGGCCCCTGGAGGCCCAGGGTGTACGACACCCGGGCCGGCACGATGCTCGGCTCCTGGCCGGTGGCCGTGTGCTGCTGGATCTCCTCCAGATCGCGCCCGGCGAGACGTGCGTAATCGCTCCACAAGGTCCCCAGGAACACACCCGTGCTGCCGGCCCGTAGTGACGCGGGCGGGATGCCGGCGTCCTGGAGGGAACTCCAGGCGAGTTCGAGGGCGATCCGCTGCTGGGGGTCCATCTGGGCGGCTTCGCGCGGAGAGATACCGAAGAACTGCGGATCAAACGCGTCCACATCGGACAGGAAGCCGCCACGGCGGGTGCTCATCTTCCCCGGCATGGAGGGGTCCGGGTCGTACAGCGCTTCGGAGTCCCAGCGCTCCGCCGGAACGTCGGTCACTGCGTCGATCCCCGACCGCAGCAGCTCCCAGTACGCCTCCGCATTCAACGCGCCCGGGAACCGGCATGCGAGCCCCACCACGGCGATGGGCTCGTCGGAAGGTACCGCGCTGCTCTGAGCGGGCGTTCCCGCTGCCGTTCCCCCCGTCGTGTGCGCAGCCGTTCCCGCTGGACGCGCCGATGCGTCCTGCTCGCCGGCGAGAGCCTCAGCGAGGCTGGAGACGGTCGGGAAGTGCCAGGCGACAGTGGGCGAGAGCGGCTTCCCCAGCCGTACCGACAGCTGCGCGGTCAGGGCGGTCATACCGGCGGAATCGATGCCCAGATCCCGGAACTGAGTGGCCGTATCGACCTCATCGACCGCCACCCCCAGCTCTTCTCCGATTTTTTGCCGCAGCCAGCCCGCGATATCACCGGCGGTCTTCATTCCGCATCCCCAATTTCATGAAGTGAGACAGCAGCTCTCGATGAATGCGACCCGAGAGGAACCGGTCGCTCTATCCCAAAGAACCCGAATTACGGGCACGTAAGACCCGAACCGGAAAAAGATCACCTGCACGCCGGCGTAGGCATTGAGGCCGCCAGCGAAGATCAACTAATTTCTAGCCTGCGGAGTGGAATTTAGTCAACCGCCGCTGGATGAAAATCCATGCGATCGACCTGATGTGTCTACCTGGAATTCCGGGCAGGCAAAAGCGAATGAATCCCGCGCACCGCCGCAACGAAAAGTATGGACCGATCGCCGGCGTCCTGGGCCATGGATGGTGAAGCCTCTTGCGCACCACATCGCGCCGCGCCGCATTGCGCTGTGCGCGTCGGACTGCACGGCAGGGCGAGGCGACAACGATGACTGGCAACGATGAAGGGGTGGCCATGATGGAGGGGCGCCGGGCAACCAAGGTCTATAGACGCTGACTTGCCGCTCTACGGCACGTTCGGCCGCGAGCGTACGCGCGAGTGCGAGCGCGGGCAGCCGTCAGCCTCGGCGCTCACGCCATTAATCGGGGGGTGGCGTAGCCCCTCGGGGCGGGCCGAGTACCGCAAGGTCTTCCGTGAAACCGCGCCTCGACCGTTCCGCTATCACACCGACGGCGTTCATTCCCGTATCCCCCGTTCATGACGACGGAGAGAATCCATCGCCGATTGCGACCGCAGATGAACCCGGTCGCCCTATCTCAAAGCATCCGCATTACGGGCACGATGAATCGAACCATTAATGCCGATGATGGATCAGTTCATGTTGTCGCAGCCTCGGAGACTACGGCAACGAAGATCATCTTATTTCTAACCGAGGAGCGAGAGGCAGTCAACCCTGACCGGGTCAAAACTCCGATACGCCCTTCGGTCACGCTTCGGGCGGCTATCCGGCACAGGTAATCGCGGTGAACTCCGCCCACGACGAATGCCGCGTACTACGCACGCCCCGATGCAGGACGAGTCCGACACGGGTCGACTCCGTGGGGAGGGCGAGTCCGACGCACGGCGAGTACGGTGCGGGACCGCCCTCGACGCCGCCAGCCATGGCGCCGCACACGCGGGCAGCCACGGATCCCTCGCCCCGCAGTCCTCACGAGTCGTCAGCCGGCTTCCCTCCCGAGGCCGGACCCAGCCGAGGGAGGAAGCGGTCCCCATCGAGAGAGCGCAACGCCTTCTCCATGGTCCGCACGTGAATCTCCTTCTCCTGCCGCTCGAACATCAAGGACAGGGCGTCCCGCAGGGCCCGCGTCTCGGTCACCAGCGCCTGCGCAGCCCTGAGGGCCGTGTAAGTCCCCGTTGTCTGCGTGGGGTTGACGCCGCTCAACCGTTTCAGAACAGCCAGATAGGCATCAACGACCTGGCTCTCGGCTTCAGTGAGAGCGGGAACCTTGGGACCCTCGGGGAACATCACGGACGCAACCGCCTGCCTGCACTCGTCTTCTGACCATGCCGCCGCGCCAGCCCTCCGGCGCCGGGTGCCGCCGACGCCGGAGGGCTGGCTGATTAACCAGGGGGAGACTCAGCTCATTTGGATGTTGCGTGGCACAACGACCTGGTCCACGATCCCGTACTCAAGGGCTTGTTCAGCCGTGAGGATCTTGTCGCGCTCGATGTCCGCACGAATCTTCTCGATCGGCGTGCTGGAGTGCTTGGCGAACATTTCCTCCATCTGCGCCCGCATGCGCAGGATTTCATTCGCCTGGATCTCAAGATCGGACACCTGACCGCGGCCGGTCTCGGTGTACGGCTGATGGATCAACACGCGAGCGTTCGGCAGCGCCATCCGCTTTCCGGGGGCTCCCGCCGCCAGCAGAACGGCCGCAGCCGAGGCCGCCTGCCCAAGACAGACGGTCTGGATGTCGGGCTTGATGTACTGCATGGTGTCGTAAATCGCCGTCAGTGCGGTGAACGAGCCGCCGGGGCTGTTGATGTAGAGGGAGATGTCCCGGTCCGGGTCCATCGACTCCAGACACACCAACTGCGCCATGATGTCGTTGGCCGAAGCGTCATCGATCTGCACACCCAGGAAGATGATGCGCTCTTCGAAGAGCTTGGCGTACGGGTCGTACTCGCGGACCCCCTGCGAGGTGCGCTCCACAAAACGCGGAACCACATAGCGCGCCTCAGCCCCGGGCAGCCGCGCATAAGAGTCTGCGAAATTCCTCGAGTTCACAATACCGTCCTGTTGGTGAGAAGGGCTTATCTGGAAGTCAAGAAGGAGAAAGGGCACATCGGGACGAGCGCTTCCGGCGTAGCTCCCGAATCAGCGGCCGGTTGACGGGCCGGAGCTCGTGCCTAAGGGCCGTCAGGGGAGACCCCAGCGTGCGGTGCCTCGTCGGGTACCGGGCGTACCCCGCGGGGGCTTGGCTCGCCGTCCCACGTGTCCATGGCCCGCTCGATGATGCGCGCGATGTCCCCCAGCCTGCTGTCGTCCATCATCGTGTAGTGCGTACCTCCGGCCCAGGCTACGGACACCGGGCGACCGACCGCCTCGGACCACCCGAGGCATTCCGTCGCCGCATTCCAGCCGGTCTCGTCACGCGCCCGGATCACCAGCAGCGGCGCTGCACACGGACTGGCCCGCCAGCCTTCGTCGTATATCCCCTGGTGCCAGCTGTAGATGTCCCAGAAGGGGCGCAGATCCTGGCCCGTCAGCCCCGGCGTGTCACTCGCCACGGCGATCAGGGCCGCCGCGTGGTCAAGGAGCCCGTCGACCGTCGGAGCGTGCGCCCGGGACATGTCGACCCCGAAGAGTCCGCCGACCTCCGTGGCGAGATCGGTCGTTCGCGATCCCAGGACCTCGTGCGTCGCGCTGTCCAGGAGGATCACGCCCGCCGGCCTGATCCCCCTCTCCTCGGCGAGACGCGCCATCTCCACCGCGACCGGCCCGCTGAAGGACCATCCGACGAAGACCGGCGTGGAACGGGAGTCTGCGCTCAGGAACTCCGTCAGGTAGGCCTCCGCGATGCCTTCGATGGACCGGGGGCGTTCAGGGTCGATGCCCGGCGCGTGGAACGCATAGACGGAGCAGTCCGACGTCAGGTGCGGCAGCAGTGCGCGGAACGATGCGGCCGACCCGCTCGCGGGATGGATGAAGACCACAGCGCGCCGCCCACCAGACGCCTTCAAGCAGACCAGGCTACCGCCCACTTCACAAGCTCCTTGTCGATCACGTACCCAGCAGGCCGACGGGGAGCATGACGTGCCTGTGCTTCCCCCCAGCGCGCGCGTTCAACATCAACTGTACAGGACGTACAGAATCTAAGATGACCGCATGGCTTATGAGATTCCGGTGACGCAGGCCCGGGCCGAACTCGCAGAACTGATCAACCGTGTTGTCTACGGCGGGGAGCGAGTGGTCGTGACCCGCCACGGCAAGCCGCTCGTCGCCCTGGTGTCGGCCGCGGAGCTGGAACAGCTGGACTCCGTGGCACAAGAAGCGTCGGAACGCGTCATCGGCACGGTGTCCTTCGTGTCCGAGGTGCCGCCCTCCAGCAGCGACCAGAGCCAGTTCGGCCTCATCGCCAGGTACGACAGCCCCTACGGGCCCTAGGGCGGTTCTTTCGGATCTTCGTGGGCTCGCGAAGATCCAAAAGAAACGCCCTAAGGGCGCATGGCCGCAAGGCCCAGCCGGGGCAAGCCGCTTGGAGCTCGCGGGGCGGGCGTTGCCGGTGGCGTCTCGCGCGGTGGGGGCTGTGTCAGAGCGCGCAATGCGGCGCGAGAGCGCGCCATACGGCGAAGCCCCGTCGGGAAGCATCCCGACGGGGCCTGTGCGCGGAGCGGGCTACCACGGAGAGGGCCGTGCGTTGCGGGCGTACGGGCCCCGTATGCCCGGCCTGTACTCGAGGGAGCTCGTAGCGCCCTCCCCAGGTGTGCGGGCGTGTCAGCCGGGGGCGTCCGAGGTCAGCGGTCCTCGCAGGCGAGTGTCAGGCACAGCATCAGCACCGCGTAGGGGGCGCCGTCGCTCTGCGCGGTGGGCGTCTCCCCGGAGTCCGCGACGAAGCGCCACTGCGACGGCTGGGCGTGCTGGGTCTCCCCCTTCTTCTCCACCTCGACGTGGAGTGTGCGGGCCTGCGGATCGTTCGTCTCGACGAGCACTTCGTCGCTGTCGACCGAGAAGTGGTCGTGTAACAGGACCAGACCGAACCGGTCCAGGTTGCCGTGCTTCTCCAGCACGGCCTTGATGTCCCTGGCGAACTCCGCGTCCTGCGGACCGAGCGGTTCTGCGTCTTCGAAGCGAGGAAGGCTGTGCGATGCGCGGCTGGTCTGCGTAGGCATGAGCATCTCCCTTCGACCGCGCTCTGCGGTCTCAAGACACCATAGGCAAAGGGTGAGTTGTGGCAGAAGTGCACGACGGTGACAGGGGGCGGGCGCGAGCCGGACGGCGCTGCTGGGACTCGACGCCCACGCCGGACTGCGCTGCACCAGGTCCGGAAGGATCATGGCCCGACGGGTGCCTGGCCCCCACAGGCTCCACGGCGCTCCAGGACGGGCCGCCCGATGGGGTTATCGCGCATAATGGAATGTATGCCGAATATGGCCGGACTCTACGAGCGAAGCGGCGAGCTCAAGGTCTTGCGGGCAGCGATGGATGCGACCCTCGGCGGCCATGGAGAAGCCGTGATGATCGAGGGTGCGCCCGGAATCGGCAAGACCAGTTTGCTGGCCGAGGCTAAGCGGATTGCTGTTTCCGCTGGTTTTCAGGTAGCCAGCGCGCGAGGATCGGAATTCGAGAGCGACTTCCCGTTCGGCGTGGTGCGGCAGCTCTTCGAACCACTCCTTGCACGGATGAAAGCGGAAGATCGGCAGCACATCCTGTCCGGCACCGCGGGCCAGGCGGGGATCGTGCTGGGGAAAGCGGTTCCCGGGCACTCCCTGGGCGGCGATTTCTCCGTACTCCATGGACTGTACTGGCTGACCGCCGATGTCTGCGAAAAGCAGCCCCTGGTCATCACGGTTGACGATCTGCACTGGGCGGACAGCGATTCACTGAAATTTCTCAGTTACCTCATGCCGCGCCTTGAGGACATCCCGGCCTGTGTGGTGGGCACCCTGAGGCAATTTGAAGCGTATGCCCAGTCGAATGCACTCGACCAGATTGTCACCGCACCGCCCTCGATAGTCGTTTTCCCGTCAAAATTGAGCGCCGAGGCATCGACCTCGCTCATCATCAGTGAATTCGCCAAATCCGGGGCACCCGAACCCGAGGACGAGGACTTCCTCGCCGCCTGCTGGTCCGCGACCGGCGGGAACCCCCTCCTGCTCAAGGAGCTCACCGAGGCACTCACCACCGAGCACGTCGAGCCCACCGCCGCCCACATCCCGCAGGTCTACGCCCTGGGCCCGCGCGCGATCGCCCGGCGGGTGGCGATGTGGATGCGGCGCCTCCCTCAGGGCTGTGCCCCACTGGCCCGGGCCATCGCGGTGCTCGGGGACGGTGCGGAGCTGATCCATGCGGCGGAGCTGGCGGGGCTTGACCGGGACGATGCGATGCAGGCCGCGAAGAGCCTCGAGCACGCCCGGATCCTCTACACCGTCCCCTCGGACGAGATGAAGCCCCGGGTGGGGTTCGTGCATCCACTGGTGCGGGCCGCCGTGTACGAGGAGATCACACCGGCCGACTCCCACCGCGCACACAAGACCGCCGCGCGCCTGCTCCGGGACTCCAAGGCCGAGATCGAGAAAGTCGCCCTGCACCTGCTGCGCACCCTGCCCTCCGCTGACGCCGCGACCGTGACCCTGCTGTGGTCGGCGGCGCGGAGCGCCCTGGCCCGCGGCTCGCCGGAGACGGCGGCGAAGTATCTGCGCCGCGCTCTGGCCGAGCCCCCGCCGACCGGGGACCGGCGGGACCTCCTCTTCGAACTCGGCAACGCCATGCGGCGGGTGGACAGCGCGGCAGCCGTCCAGTACCTCACCGAGGCGAACGAACTGGCCGGGCCGTCACGGCAGGGCGTCGACATCGCACTGGCCCTCGGCGACTCGCTGCTCGCACTCCGGCGCTCCGAAGAGGCCCTGGCGGTCTGGCAACAGGCCCTGGCCCGTACGGCGCCCGAGGACACCGAACTGTTCTACCGGCTGAACGCCTGCATCCTCTCGATCCCGCTCTACGAACCCGGCCGGCCGGATCTGCGTCAGGACATCCTCAGCCGCATTGCGGAACTGCGCTCGCCCAAACCGAGCGAGAGCAGGGGCGGCCGGTACCTGGACTGCGTCATCGCCGGCCATGACGCCGTCATCGGCGACCCGCGGGCGGTCGTACGGGCACAGCGCGCGCTCCACGAGGACACTCCGGCCCGGCCGTCCGACGGACAGTCGTCCCTCTCCTTCGGCTGGCTGGCCCTGATCAGCGCCGACCGCAAGGAAGTGCTGGCCAATCTGGACACCGCGGTCGAGCAGGCGCACCGGCAGGGCTCGGTCAACGACCTGACCGGGGCGCTGACCTACCGCGCGATGGCGTGGCTGTACCGGGGCAACCTCGAAGAGGCCGCCGCGGACGCCTCGGACGCGGTGCACGCCGTCGAAACGTCCTCGCCAGGGCTGCACCGGCTGGTCCTCGGTCCCGTCCAGGCCGAGGTGCAGATGGAGCAGGGCGCGCTGTCCCGTGCGCAGGCCACCCTGGAGTGGACCGGAGTTCCCGATCCCGCGCCGCTCACCGGGCTGATGTACTACGTGTTGTACAGCCGGTCCCATCTGCTGCGCCTCCAGGGCCGCACCACGGAGGCATGCAACGCCGCGCTGGCCGCGGGCCAGTCGTTCAGCGCGGCCGGCGGGGACAATCCCGCCATCGTCCCCTGGCGGTCGGAAGCCGCCCTGTGCCTGCATCTGCTCGGCCGGGACGACGAAGCCAGGGCCCTGGCCGACGCGGAGCTGAAGCTGGCCCGCTACTGGAGCGCGCCCCGAGCCCTCGGCCGCGCTCTGCGCATCGCCGGCACACTGAGCGAGGGCGACGCGGACGTCGGCCTGCTGCGCGAGGCCGTCACCCGGCTGCAGGGATCTCCGGCCCGTCTGGAGTACGCCAAGGCGCTGGCGGACTACGGGGCGGCACTGCGCCGGCACGGAGTGCGGAACCAGGCGCGGACCATGTTCAGCGACGCCCTGGACATCGCCGAGGCCCGAAGCGCGGCCCCCCTCGTCCAGCAGATCCAGGACGAGCTGCACGCGGCCGGGATCCGCCCGCGGCGCCACGCGGTCACCGGTCTGGATTCGCTGACACCGAGTGAGCACAGGGTCTATGACCTCGCCGCCGCCGGACGCACCAACCGGGAGATCGCCCAGCAGCTGTTCGTCACGGCCAAGACCGTGGAGGCCCACCTGTCCAACGTCTACCGGAAGGTCGGCGTCACCAGCCGGCGCCAGCTCAGTGGGCTGTCCGAGCGGACCGACGCGACGGAAGAACCGGAGTGACTCATGTCCGCCGTGCCCGATGCGAAGCCGCCCGGAGCACCGGACGCACCGCGGAGCGGGTCGCGCAGCAGCCGCAGGATGCGCTTCGCGCCCCGCATCTGGCACAAGCTGCTGGCCCTCTGCATCGCCCTCATGATCCCCCTGGGGCTGGCCACGTTCTACCTGGTCGACCAGCAGAACAGCAAGATCGATTTTGCTCGCACCGAGCTGAGCGGCGTTCAGTACCTGCGTCCCGTGAGCGCATTGGTACAGGACGTCTCCGACCGTCGTGCGCTGCTGCACCGCGAGATCACCGGAGAGTCCGTGCCGAGGAGCCGGGTCGCGGCAGCCGACCGTGCCGTCAACGAAGACTTCACGGCGCTCACCAAGGTCGACCGACGGCTGAGGGAGCCGCTGCGAACGACCGTCTCCGACCTTGCCGCCAAGGGGAAGGGCAGGCTGGCGCCCGCGGCGCTGCGCCACGACTGGGCGCAGCTGTCCTCGGCTCCGTCCGACGTCCGCGCCGACGTACCGCGGTACGACCGGCTTGTCGGGAAGCTGCTGGCGCTCGGTTCCTACGTCGGAGACACCTCGAAGCTGATTCTCGACCCCGACCTCGACACGTACTACACGATGGCCGGACTGCTGCTCCGCGAGCCGCAGATGATGAACCAGCTCTACCAGGTGGCGGGCACCGGAGACTCGATCCTGGTCCAGGGCAGCAAGTCCAACAGTGACCGGGTCCGCATCGCCTACGACTCCACGGGGCTCAACCAGAACCTCCTCCAGCTCAACAGCGATCTGAACCGGGCTTTCGAGTCCACCTCCCACACCGGACTCCGCCCCGCGATCCAGCCCCTGCTGGTCAAGGCGACCTCATCGGTCCGTGAGGTGACCGGCACCGTGAACCGGCAGTTCACGAACGGCGACCGGAGCGATATCCCGCGGGCGGCCTGGGCGGCCCGGACCACCGGCGCCATCCGGGCGAACGCGAACCTCTGGAAAGCCCTGTTCGACCAGGAAGACCGGATGCTGAACGCCCGCCTGGACAACTTCCACGACCGCAACCTGCACGTCCTGGCCGGCATTGCCGCGGTCCTCACCGCGATCATCGTGATGGCCGCGCTGCTCTCCCGGCGTATCACCGGCAATCTGGCGGCCGTGGTGCACGCCGCGCAGGCCCTCGCCGCTGGCGACCTCACGCGCCGCGCGACGGTACGGAGCCACGACGAGGTCGGCGCGATGGCCACCGCCTTCAACGTCATGGCCGGGAGGCTCCAGGAGAGCTACTCCGCCGTCGAGGAGGAGGTCCGCCAGCGCACCTCGGAGCTGCACCAGAAGACCGAATCCCTCAGCCTGCTCCAGCATGTGGCCTCGGCCGCGAACGAGGCGGAGACCTGGGAGGACGCGGCGCGGACGGTCCTGGAGCTGGTGTGCCGGCACATGGGGTGGCCGGTCGGCCACGTCTACCTCGTCGAGCCCGCGTCCGGCCCGGGCTCCCGCACCGGCCGGCCCGCCCCGGATGCGGAGCTCACCGCGGTGCCCCTCTGGCACGTCGAGGAACGGCACCTGCGGATGCCGCTGCACGACATCGCCGCCGCAGCCGGGCTGTACGAGCCGGAGGGCCTGCCTGCCACCGTGCGCGCGACCGGCCGCCCCGCCTGGATACGGGACATCACCGTGGACTCCTCCGGGTCCCGCAAGCCGTCGTCCGTAGGCCCGGAGAGCTCCGGGGTGACCGGCCGCATCGCCCTCCCGGTCGTCATCGGACGGGATGTCGCGGCGGTCCTCGACTTCCTGACCCCGCAGGCCATGGAGCCGGATGACGCCTTGCTGCGGCTCATGCTCGATGTGAGCACCCAGCTCGGACGGGTACTGGAACGGTCCCGCGCCGCGGCGGAGCTCCAGGCGTCCAAGGAGGCGGCAGAGGTCGCCACCCAGGCCAAGAGCGCGTTTCTCGCCACCATGAGCCATGAGATCCGCACGCCGATGAACGCGGTGATCGGCATGACCGAAATTCTGCTCGACACCCCGCTCAATGCCGAACAGGCCGAATTCGCGCATATCATCCAGAACAGCGGTAACAGTCTGCTCACCATCATCAACGACATCCTTGACTTCTCGAAGTTCGAGGCCGGAAAATTCGATCTTCGACTCCAGCCGCTGGAGCTTCGCCAGTGCGTGGAATCAGCCTTCGACTTCGTATCTCCGATGGCGGCGGAGAAGAGCGATCTCGATCTGGCGTACATTATCGATCCGGAATTGCCGGAAGAAATTATCGGGGATATCGACCGACTGCGCCAGATCATCATTAATCTGCTCAATAATGCCGTGAAATTCACGGAAACCGGCGAGGTCGTCCTCAGGGTCGGTTTGGCCGATTCGGAACCGGATGCCTCCGAGGAGCCGCCGGAATCGGTCAATGCGCCCGCTGCAAAGGACGCGGACGACACCATCCGGCTGCACTTCTCCGTGAGCGACACCGGAATCGGAATGGCCGCGGACCGCCTGGGCCAGCTGTTCCGGCCCTTCGAACAGCTCGACACCTCCACCACCCGGCGTTTCGGCGGAACGGGACTCGGGCTGGCCATCAGCAAGCGGCTGGCCGCGCTCATGGGGGGCACGATGTGGGTCGAGAGTGAACTCGGCGTGGGGTCGACATTCCACTTCACCGTGGAAACGCGAGAAGTTCCCGAAGCCATGCGTACCAGCCATGTTGTCCCCCGTGTCGACCTCCGAGGAAAACACCTGCTGGTCGTGGACGATAAATCCACGAACCGGATGATCCTCACCCACCAGGCGAGCGCCTGGGGGATGGTGGTACGCGCCACGGGATACCCGCAAGAAGCCCTCGAATGGGTCCGGCAGGGCGATCCGTTCGACATTGGAATTCTGGATATGCAGATGCCGGACATGGACGGCGTCATGCTCGCGGACGAGATCCGCCGGCACCGTAGCAAGGACGAGCTGCCCTTGTTCCTGCTGACCTCTGTTGGCCGCCCATTGACGTCCCAGAGGAGTCTTGCAGAGTTCTCCGGATACCACACCAAACCCATCCGGGCGGCCGAACTCTACGCGGACCTCTGCCGCACACTGCTCGGCGCCGCGGCATCCATCGAAACGCCCCGCGCGGCACAGCGGCCGGAGGCCGCGGAGAGCCACCCCGCGCCCCTGCGCATCCTGCTGGCCGAGGACAACCTGGTGAACCAGCAGCTGATCGTCCGGATGCTCCGGAAGATCGGCCACTCAGTGGATACGGTCGGCAACGGAGCCGAAGCGCTGGAGTCGCTGCGGCACGCGCTCTACGACGTGGTCCTGATGGATGTGCAGATGCCGGTGATGGACGGCCTGGACGCCTCCCGACGGATCCACCGGTCCCTGTCCGCCGCGGAACGGCCGTACATCATCGCCCTCACCGCCAACGCGATGAGCGAGGACCGTGACGCCTGCCTCGCCGCGGGGATGGACGACTACCTGAGCAAGCCCCTGCACGGCGCCGATCTCGCCGAGGCACTCGACCGTGTGCCACACGGCCCCCGCGCGGACGGTGTACCCCACGGTCCCTCCGCGCCGGGCCCGGAGGCTGCGCAGCCTGCACGGAGCCCGGAGACGGCAGCGCCCGCACCCGGTCCGGAGGAGCCGGCGCCGCCCGTCCTTGACACACCCACTTTCCAGCGCCTGGTCGACTCCTTCGGCAAGGAATTCGTCAGTCAACTCGTCGATGCCTTCCTGGAGGACTCCCCCCAACTGATCGAAAGTCTTCGCCGCAGCCTCGACGCGGAGGAGGGAAGCACACTGCGTCGGGCAGCTCACACGCTCAAGTCCCACGCAAACACCTTTGGATTCCCGCGGCTCGTTCAGCCGTGCCAGGAAGCGGAGGACCTCGGCGCCACCGGGGATCTGGGCGAAGCAGCACCGCTGGTATCCCGCATCGAAGCGGAATACCGCGCTGCGAGAGACGGGCTGGTCGCACAGAGAGCGGAGCTTGACCATGACGGAGGGAAACGCTGTGGCGGATAGCAACGCCGTGACGGACGTTACCGGCAGAAAAGGGCGCGTCCTGGTCGTGGACGACGATCGCACGAACCGCATGATGCTCACCTATCGCCTGGAAATGGCCGGGCTGGAGACCGCGACGTCCGAGAACGGGCTGGAGGCTCTCCAGATGCTGCGGGAGAGCGACTTCGATGTGGTGCTGCTTGACATCCTCATGCCGGGGATGGACGGCTACGCGACGCTCGATCTGATGAAGCACGACCAGCAGCTCAGCCGTACACCCGTGATCATGATGTCGGCCGTCGGCGATCTGGACAGTGTCGTCCGATGCCTCGAAATGGGCGCCGAGGACTACCTACCGAAGCCCCTGGACCACCTCCTGCTGACATCGAGGGTCGACAACATCCTGCTGAAGATCCGGCTTGAGCAGGTGGAACAGGGGCTCGGTCGCATCGCCGACGCCGTGCAGGCCATGGCCGGCGGTGCGCTCCCGGCCGGGGCCCTGGACCAGTTCGCCGGGCAAACCGACTCCGTCGGGCGTCTGGCGCGGCAGCTTCAGCAGCTCGCGGCTGTGACCTCGAAGCGATGAGCGCGTGGGGCCGTCACGCTGAGCAGCCCCTGCTTGCCTGACGCAATCAGCCCTGGCAGTCGGGCGTTGTACGCCGACAACGGCCCGTCCCCGCCTCCCTCGCCACCGCACCCGTAGCCCCCACCACCACCGCACCGTGCCCTGTTTAGGGGGCGTACTGGGGGGTTCCCCTAACGACACCCGTACGGCGCCGGTGCACGCTGAGGACATACCTCAGCTCCCCGTCACAACCGATGGAGCGGATATGAGAGGTGGGGCGGACGTCATGCCCCGGGCCCATGTGCGCACGCCACAGCCCTCCCGGGGACGCCAGCGGAGCCCGTGTGACCTCCGGACTCCTCCAGTCGCCCGATGCCCCACTGAGAAGCGAGGGCTGACAGATGTTTCCGGAACCAGAGCCGCCCCCGGGCGCGTCCCGACCGCCGAGGGCGGCCACAGAGGCGACACCGTATGCGTTCTCCGGGTCCGTGCCTCAAGGAAGGGCTCTCGTACGGCCGCCCCAGCCCCATTCGTCCCAGCCTTCCGCCGCAGCGGATGCCGCTCGGCCGGACCACACCGCCATGAGTACCGTCGTTCGCGCACCCTGTGTTGCCGTACGTGACGGCGTACTGCTCCCGCTGTGCCGTCTGCTGGGGCGGCTGGCGGCGGCCACCGCCGCACGGGTCACTCAGCTGTCCCGGTACCTGCGGAAGAGGCGCGGCAATGTGGTCTCCCAGCCGCTCGACCCCCATGTGCGCGCCGTGCCCCAGGCCCGCCGGATCATCCGGGCCGAGCTGGTCCGATGGGGGCTGTACGAGCATGTCGACACCGCTGAACTCCTGGTGAGCGAACTGGTCACCAACGCGCTCCAGCATGCCTGGGGCCCCATCCGACTGCGCATGGCCCACTCCGCCGATGGCCGGACGCTGCGCTGCGACATCGCCGACGGCTGCCCCGCCGCCCCGCCCGCAGCCCGCCCGCCCGCTCGCACCGACGAGGAACACGGCCGAGGACTGCACCTGGTCGACCAGCTCTCGACTCGCTGGGGCACCCTGCGCACCCCCGCGGGGAAGATCGTCTGGTTCGAACTGCGCACCCGCGCCAGGGCCCGTCGGCTGAGGCGTCTGCGGCGGCGATTCTTACGCGCGCCCTGAGGCGACCGCCATCACCTTGGCTTCGCCCGCCAGATCCGCACGGCCCGGCGGTTCCCGCGCCGCCGGGCCACGCACGGGTCAGGCGAGGCCGATCTGCTGGTAGAAGGTCAGGTTGTCCTTGGCGATGCGGATCGGGTGCTCGGTGATGCGTGTGTCCGGCGCCCAGACGAACTGGCTCTTCATGTCGGCGATGTGCCGGTCGATGCCGTCCGTGTAGTGACCGTCGGGCCAGTGGACGCGGATGTTCTGTGCGTGGCTCTCGCTGAGCCGGTCCCACTGCTGACCGGAGTAGACGACGAAGTGCCGCGACGGGTGCCCCGGTGTCCAGATGCCCTGGAGGCACGTCGCCGAGCAGCCCTGGTCACCTTCCGGCCCCGGTCACCGTCCCGCTGTGGCCGCCATCCGGCGTGCCGCCTCGTGTACCGACTGGGCGTGCAGTTCGAACATCGCCATCAAGTTGACGGCGTCGCCGGTGATCTCCCGCTGTACGAACAGGCCGTCCGCGCCCGCGATGGCGTACGTCGTGAGCGTGTGGATCTCGGTCTCGTCCAACTCGGGGAAGAGGGTCCGCAGTATCTCGGTGATCTTTCGGCGCGCGGTTTCCCTGACCTGGAGGAATACGGTCCGACCTCGGGGCTCGGTGGGTCGCCGCTCCAGGGCGAGCATGAGGCCGAGGCGTAGGAAGTCGGGCGCGTCGACCAGTGACTTGGCCACGTTCGCGGCCATGGCGGTGACCCGCTGCAGGGACGTGCCCGTCTCCTCGCACGGAAGCTCGACCGCGGCGAGCCAGCTGTCGAAGCTGCGCTCGATGACCGCGGCGATCAGGTCGTCCTTGTCCTTGAAATGCCAGTAGATCGAGCTCGCGGGCAGTCCGCACTTGGCGCTGACGGCCGCGATGGACGTGCCCTCGTAGCCGCGTTCACCTGCGATCTCCACGGCGGCGTCGAGGATGCGCTGCCGCGACTCCCTTCCGTTCGCCCGCTTCCGGCGCGTCGTGTGGGGCCCGGTCATGGCACTTCCCTCCTGTTGTGCTGGCCCTTGACCGTATCCGGCGTCGAGCTTACTGTAGCGTTCATTCCAATTGGAGTGAACGCTACAGTAAGCCCAGAGCGATGCTGAGGTTTCGTCTCGCGCCCGGTCCACCTCAACGGAGTCCGGAAGCCGGGCCCGGCGGGGGAGGGCCAGGGAAAGCGTCCTGCTGCCCTGGATGACCACCCGCCGTACGGCCGTCATCGCCCTGCGACCCCACGCCTACGCCTACCCAGCCGCCCTGTACCCCCGCCGCCCCCCAGTGGGCGTGGTCCCAGCAGCCGCGCCCCGCCCGACCGCGACACCGCCCAGTGAGGACCGACACCATGACCCCGCAGACCGGCCTGCCGACGATGCAGGAGACGACGTACGACATCGGCGGCAAGGAGATCTTCGCCGCGGAGGCGGGCGACGGCCCGCCCGTGCTGCTGCTGCACGGCGGCGGCCCCGGTGCCTCGGGCGTATCCAACTACGCCCGTAACATCGCCGAGTTGGCCAAGGAGTACCGGGTCATCGTGCCCGATCTGCCCGGCTACGGGCGCAGCACCAAGGGCGTCGACGGTGCCGACCCGTTCGGCTACCTGGCCGACGGCATCCGCGGCCTGTTGGACGCACTCGGCCTGCACAAGGCCCATCTGGTCGGCAACTCCTACGGTGGCGCCTGCGCCCTGCGGCTGGCCCTGGACACCCCTGACCGGGTCGACCGCATGGTGCTGATGGGCCCCGGCGGGATCGGCAACACCCGCGCCCTGCCCACTCCCGGGCTCAACAACCTGCTGGGCTACTACACCGGCGACGGACCCTCGCGGCTGAAGCTGGAGAAGTTCATCCGCAACTACCTCGTCTTCAACGCCGCGGAGGTCCCGGACTCCGCCATCGAGGAGCGCTACCAGGCCAGCATCGACCCGGACGTGATCGCCTCTCCGCCGCTGCAACGCCCCGCCGGGCTGCGCACCTTGTGGAAGATGGACTTCACCCGCGATCCGCGCCTGAGCCGGCTGCCCGTGCCCACCCTCGTCCTGTGGGGCGCGGAGGACAAGGTCAACCGGCCGTCCGGCGGCCGGATGCTGGCCGACCGCATGCCCAACTGTGACCTGTACCTCGTCGCCAACACCGGGCACTGGGTGCAGTTCGAGCGCACCGACCTGTTCAACGGCCTGTGCGCCGACTTCCTGGCCGGCCGCCGATGACCACACATGACGACCCGTCCGTCTTCGGTGCCGTCCACCTCGGATACCTCGTCATCGAGACCAACCGCTTCGCCGACTGGCGCCGCTTCGGCACCGACGCCATCGGCATGCACCACGACGCCCTCTCCCGCAACCTGATGCGCTTCCGCCTCGATGACCAGGAATGCCGCTTCCTCATCCGGCGTGGCCCTGCCGAGGACGTCGTCGCCACCGGCTGGCACATCGACGACCACGCCACCTTCGAACGCATCGAGGCCCGCATCCGTGCCCACGGCGTCCCCCTCGCCGTCGGCACCGACGAGGAGGCCGCCCTGCGCGGCGTCGAGCGGCTGCTGCGTTTCCCCGGCCCCAAGGGCCTCACACAGGAGATCTACACCACCCCGGCGAAGTCGGCCGAGCCGCTGCGCATGCTCGCCTCGGGCTTCGTCACCGGCGACGGCGGCATGGGCCACATCGCGCTGACCTCCACCAAGCCGATGCAGACCCGGGGTTACTTCCACACCGTCTTCGACGCCCGCCTGACCGACTACATCGACGAGACCTTCAGCGGCGTCAAATTCACGATTCGCTTCCTACGCGTGAACGAACGCCACCACTCCATCGCGGTCGCCGCCGCCCGTGGCCTGCCGATCGATGCGGTCCGCACCCGCGTGCAGCACCTCAACGTCCAGGCCGCCACCCTCGACGACGTGGCCCAGAGCTACCAGCGCGTGCACGAACTCGGCTTCGACATGGCCCTGTCCGTCGGCCAGCACACCAACGACAAGGAACTCTCCTACTACGCTCGCACCCCATCGGGCTTCGATTGGGAGGTCGGCTGGAACCCCGTCGTCATCGACGAGACCACCTGGGAGCCCACCACTCACCAGGGCATCAGCATCTGGGGCCACCTCCCGGTCGGCCGGACCATCATCGACAAACTCGCCCAGTTCCAGGCCGGGGCCCGCTCCCTGGGTCGCCCGGAGAGCACGGTTCCGTCGCTGAGTGGCGCAGGCATGCCCGGCGCATGACGAGTTCATCGCCCGATCACGTGCCGGAGCGCAACGCACGTGACAGTCCCAACGCGGCGGTCCGTACCGCCGGAGCGAGCTGGGCGGGTCGGAAGCGGTTGCGGGGCACGGCGACCGACAGCGCCGCCACCGCCACCGCCCCGTCGAAGACGGGGGCCGCGATGCAGCTGACGCCCAGGGTGGCCTCTTCCTCCTCGTAGGCCAGGCCCGCGACCTGAGCCTGCTCGATGGCGGTACGCAGCCGCTCCGGATCGGTGACCGAGTGCGGCGTGAGGCTGGGGAGGGGTGCGTCCAGTACCTCCTCCGCCAGCTCCGCGCCGGAGAAGGCCAACAGTGCCTTGCCGACGCCGGTGCAGGTCAGGGGAAGCCGACCGCCGATCCGGGAGGGCAGTCGCAGGGCGCCATGACCGTGGATGCGCTCCACGTAGACCACGTCGTGGCCTTCGCGTACCCCCAGATGGACGGTCTCGTGCGTGGCCTCGAACAGGTCCTGCAGAAACGGCAGGGCCGCCTCGCGCAGATCCTGCCGGCGCGGCACGAGCGAGCCGAGTTCGAAGAGCTTGCCGCCGAGCCGGTAGCTCTCCGCATCGCGTTCGAGCAGACCGAGCCGGACCAGTTCGCCGCACAGCCGGAACGCCGTGGTCTTGGTCAGGCCTGTACGTCCAGAAAGTTCCGTGAGGCGGAACGATCCGCCATCCGGTCGGAAGCAATCCAGGACTGCCATTGCCTTGTCCAGCATGTTTCCCTGTGCGCTGTTCCGTGTCATGGAACATATTTTGCCGTTGCTCACGATGCGCGTCTATACCTGGCATGCGTCACAGCGATGGCCGGCACACCCGTACCGAGCCCCTCACCGGCTCCGCTCCCTCCCGGAGGTAACCCGCATGTCCATCCCACAGCCCCTTCGCACCGCTCCGGACGGGGGCGAAGCATGAACGCCCACGAGTCCGCCGGCCCGGTGGCCGAGGTGGCGGCCGTCCTGGACGAAGCCGCCCGCGCCGGCGTCCCGTGCCCCCCGGTGCGTCATCTGCTGCCCGAGGCGGACCTCGAGGCCGCCTATGCGGTCCAGCGCCTGAACGTCGAGCGGGGCATCGCCGCCGGCCGGCGGCTGGCAGGCCGGAAGGTCGGTCTGACCTCGCCCGCCGTGCAACGCCAGCTCGGTGTCGACCAGCCCGACTTCGGCGCCCTGTTCGCCGACATGGCGGTGCCCGAGGGGCAACTGATCGCCCCCGGCCGGCTGGTGCAGCCGAAGATCGAGGCGGAGGTCGCCCTGGTGCTCGGCGCGGACCTGCCGCACCGGGACCCGACCGTCGCCGACCTGCTGCGTGCCACGGCGTTCGCCCTGCCCGCGCTGGAGATCGTCGACAGCCGCATCGCCGACTGGGACATCAGCATCGTCGACACGGTCGCCGACAACGCCTCCTGCGGCCTGTTCGTCCTCGGTGGCACCCCCGTACCGCTGGACCGGGTCGATCTGCGCGACGTACGGATGACCCTGACCAGGAACGGCGAGACCGTGTCACGGGGCACCGGCGCCGACTGCCTGGGCAGCCCGCTCACCGCCGCCCTCTGGCTCGCCGCCACGCTCGTCGGCCTGGGCGAGCCGCTGCGGGCCGGCGACATCGTCCTGACCGGCGCGCTCGGCCCGATGGCCGTCGCCGTCGAAGGCGACGAGTTCACCGCCCACATCGAAGGACTCGGCACGGTCAGCACCGCGTTCGCCGCCTCCGCCACGGAAGGAACCGGAGCATGACCACGAAGGTCGCCGTCATCGGCTCGGGCAACATCGGCACCGACCTCATGATCAAAATTCTGCGGCTCTCCGACTCTTTGGAGATCGCCGCGATGGCCGGCATCGACCCTGACTCCGACGGCCTGGCACGCGCCCGACGGCTGAAGGTCGCGACCACTCACGAGGGTGTGGAAGGCCTGGTCGGGCTGGACGAGTTCGCGGACGTGTCCCTCGTCTTCGACGCCACATCGGCCGGGGCGCACAGGCGCCACGACGAGGTACTGCGCACACGGGGCCGCACGGTCGTCGACCTGACCCCCGCCGCGCTCGGCCCGTACGTGGTACCGCCGGTCAACGGCGACGCCCATCTGGACGCGCCCAACGTCAACATGGTCACCTGCGGCGGGCAGGCCACCATCCCCATGGTGTCCGCCGTCGCCGCCGTGACTCCGGTCCACTACGCGGAGATCGTCGCGGCCATCTCGTCCCGCTCGGCGGGCCCCGGCACGCGGGCCAACATCGACGAATTCACCGAGACCACCTCGTCGGCCATCGAGCAGGTCGGCGGCGCGGCCCGTGGCAAGGCCATCATCGTCCTCAACCCCGCCGAACCGCCCCTCATCATGCGGGACACCGTGCACTGCCTCGTCGGTGACTGTGACGACGCCGCCGTGACCGCCTCCGTGGCGGAGATGGCCGCACGCGTCCAGACGTACGTCCCCGGCTATCGCCTCAAGCAGAAGGTGCAGTTCGAACGCGTCGCCCCCGACGACCCACTGCGCTCCCTCCTGCCGGCCGCCTCCCGGTCCGGCCAGGCCGCCAAGGTGTCGGTGTTCCTCAAAGTGGAGGGCGCCGCCCACTACCTGCCCCCCTACGCCGGCAACCTCGACATCATGACCTCGGCCGCCCTGCGCACCGCCGAGCGCATGGCCGCCCACCGCACCACGAAGGTGGTCTCCCCATGACCGCGCCCCAGCCGAACACCCTGTACGTCCAGGACGTGACCCTCAGGGACGGCATGCACGCCGTCCGCCACCGCTACACCGTCGAACAGGCCCGCACCATCGCCGCCGCACTCGACGCCGCCGGAGTCGCCGCGATCGAGATCGCCCACGGCGACGGCCTGTCCGGCTCCAGCATCACCTACGGCGTCGGCGCCCACACGGACTGGGAGTGGATCGAGGCCGTCTGCGACGCCGTGACCCACGCGGTGCCCACCACCCTGCTCCTGCCCGGCATCGGCACCCTGCACGACCTGCGCCGGGCACACGCGCTCGGCATCCGCTCGGTGCGCGTCGCCACCCACTGCACCGAGGCCGACATCTCCGCCCAGCACATCGCCGCCGCCCGCGACCTGGGCATGGACGTGGCCGGCTTCCTGATGATGTCCCACATGGCCGACCCCACCGAACTGGCCCGGCAGGCCCGGTTGATGGAGTCCTACGGCGCGAAGTGCGTCTACGTCACCGACTCGGGCGGCCACCTCACCATGGACGGCGTACGCGACCGCGTCCGCGCCTACCGCGACGTCCTCGACCCGTCCACCGAACTGGGAATCCACGCCCACCACAACCTCGGGCTGGGCGTGGCGAACTCGGTCGTCGCCGTCGAGAACGGTGTCACCCGGGTCGACGCCTCCCTCGCCGGCCAGGGAGCCGGAGCGGGCAACTGCCCCCTGGAGGCGTTCGTCGCGGTCGCCGAGCTGATGGACTGGGAGCACGGCTGCGACCTGTTCCCCCTGATGGACGCCGCCGACGACGTCGTACGCCCCCTCCAGGACCGCGAGGTGCGGGTGGACCGCGAGACCCTCACCCTCGGCTACGCCGGCGTGTACTCCAGCTTCCTGCGCCATGCCGAGACGGCCGCCCGCCGCTACGGCATCGACGCCCGCGCGATCCTCATCGAGGTCGGTCGCCGCGGGCTGGTCGGTGGTCAGGAAGACATGATCACCGACATCGCCCTCGACCTCGCCGCGGCCCGCACCACCGCCTGACGCGGAGGGACCGCTCACGGTCCGTCGAGGCCGAGCCAGCAGCCAGCCCCCGTACTCCGGGGCTCGACCGCGGCCTGCCCGCCCGTTTCCGCCGTCTCGAAGCATGGCCGCCCCGTGTGGTCCGCGGTTACACTCCGGCCGTGACCAGCGCGAATGCGGGGCTCGACCGCCGGAGTCTGCTGAGGCTCGGCGTCGGCGGGCTCGCCGTCGTCCTGGCCGGGTGCGCGGTGGAGTCCGGTCGGGTGCGTCGGCTGCGGTTCGCCACGGGGCCGCAGGGCGGGCCGTACCACGCCTTCGGCCAGGCCTTGGCCGACGCCGTCACCGCGAGCGGCCACCGGCTGAGGGTCGTCCCTGTGGGCACCGCGGCGAGCGTGGACAATCTGCACCGGCTCGACCGGGGCTCGGTGGAGCTCGCGCTGGCGATGGCGGATGTCGCCGAGGACGCGGTGCACGGACGGGCCGAGTTCTCCCGACCGGTCCCGGTCAGGGCGCTGGCCCGGGTCTATGTGAACTACACCCACCTCGTGGTCCCCGCGCACGGACCGGTCCGAACGGTCCGGGCACTCGCCGGACGACCGGTCGCCGCGGGCGCGGCGGGGTCGGGGGTGCAGGTGCTGGCGCGGCGGTTGCTGAAGGTGGCCGGGCTGACCGGGGACAGCGCGGTGCGCGAGCGGCAGCTCGGCCTCGCCGAGTCGGTACGGGCCCTGCGCGCGGGCTCGGTCGACGCGCTGGTCTGGTCCGGAGGCGTACCGACGCCCGCACTGTCCGAGCTCGCGCGGACCGTCCCGTTGCGCTTCCTGCAGCTGGACGGCTTCGTGGGCCCGCTGCGCGAGCGCTACGGCCCGGTGTATGCGGCGGTCACGCTTCCCGCCGGGGTGTACGGACTGCGGGACCCGGTGGGCACCATCGGTGTCGGCAACTACTTGCTGGCCCGGGCCGATGTGCCCGAAGGCGTGGTGCGCGACCTGCTTCAGGTGGTCTTCGACCGATGGCGCGACCTGCTGCGGGACGTGACGGCAGGGGCGCGGCTGGAGCCCCGCTTCGCCCTCTCCACCGGAGGCGTGCCGCTCCACCCGGGCGCGGTCGCCTACTACCGCTCCGCCTACGGCTGACCGGTCACGAGACCGGGCAGCCGGAACACGACGGTCACTGCCTCGCCTCCCTCCCCGGCAGCGCCAGCTCCACCGCGAGACCGCGCGGTGTGTTGTGGCCGACGGAGAGCCGGCCGCCGCTGAGGCGGGCGATCTCGTCGGCGATGGCCAGCCCCAGGCCGCTGCCGGGCGTGTTCTGATGCTGGGCGCCACGGCCGAAACGCCGTAGCAGGGCCGGCAACTGGTCGTCCGGCACGCCGAGGCCGTCGTCGGCGACACGTACGACCACGCCGCCGTCCCGCGGCCCGGCGCGTACGTCGACGCGGCCGCCGGGCGGTACGAACTTGGCGGCGTTGTCCAGCAGCGCGTCCAAAATGCGGCCCACCGCGTCGGGCAGGACCTGCCCCCGCAGACCGTCGCCGACGTCGGCGGACAGCTCGATACCGGCCTTGCGGAAGACGGAGCCCCAGGCCGTCACCCGCTCACGCACTGCCGCCGACAGGTCCTGCTCGGTCAGTTCGGCGGTACCGGACTCCACCCGGGCCAGCGCGAGCAGTCCGTCGAGTAGTTCCCCCAGTCGCTCGGCCTCGTCGAGTGCGCGGGAGACCTCGGCCCGGCCGGGGCCGGGGCGGAGGTGCGGCTCGATGTTCTCCAGCTGCAGCACGAGGGTGGCCAGGGGGTTGCGCAGCTGGTGGGAGGCGTCGGCGACGAAGTCACGCTGGCGGTTGAGCGAGTCGGTGACCGCCTCCGCCATGCTGTTGAAGTGCTGTCGCAGGCGGCGCAGTTCGGGCGGTCCGGTGTCGTGGGCGGCGCGTGACCGGAGGCTGCCGGCGGCCAGTCCCTCCACGGCCCGGTCCAGGTCACGCACCGGCCGCATCAGCCACCGGCTGATGCCCACCGCGACCAGGGCCGCCATGGTGAACGCGGCGAGTGCGCCCGTGGCGATGAGCGTCGAGCGGACGGTCACATCGCGTCGCGCCGCGTCGGTGGGGGCGGCAAGCACCACCGCTCCGCTCACCCGCTCGTCCTGGCCGACCGGTTCGGCCAGCACCGCGGTGGACGGGCCCCAGGGCCAGATCGTCGGCAGCTGCGCCGTCGGGCGGCCGGTCAGCGCCCGGCTCCGGGCGTCCACCGCCCGATCGGCCGCGGCCGCCCGAGCGCCCGTCCCGGCCCGTGCCACCGGATGCCCTACCGCGTCCACGACCAGCACCCCGGCCCCGTACAGCTCGGCGTACCGGCCGATCTCGGCGGACAGCTCATCGCGGTCGGTCGGGGTGCGCACCCGGTCGGCGAGATCGGCGAACCGCACCGCATCGGCCCGCCGCTGGAGCAGCAGATGCTCGGTCCGGCTCCGCGCGAGGGTGCCGGCCAGGGGAACGGAGAGCAACAGCACCGCCGCTCCCATGAGCACGATCAGCACCGCCAGCAGCCTGCGCCTCATGGGCCGCCCTCCAGGCCCCCGTCACCCAGCTGGTATCCGAACCCACGAACCGTACGGATCAGGCCCGGCCGGCCCGTCTTGGCACGGACGCCCGCCACATGGACGTCCAGGGAGCGCGAGGCGGTCAGGAACACATCGCCCCAGATGCGGTCCAGGATCTCCTCCCGCGAGTGCACCTCGCCCGGCCGCGCGGCCAGGAACGCCAGCACGTCGTACTCCCGGCGGGTCAGCCGCACCTCCGCCCCCGCCACCGTGACGGTACGGGCCGCCGGGTCGATCTCGACGTCACCGGTGCGCACCCGGCCGCCGGTGTCCCTTCCGCCGGTGTCCCGCTCGCCGGAGGGTGTGTCCGTGCGGCGGCGTACGGCGTCGATGCGGGCCATCAGCTCGGCGGTCCGGAAGGGTTTGACCACGTAGTCGTCGGCGCCCGCACGCAGGCCCTGCACGATGTCGCGCTCGCCGCAGCGGGCGGTGACCACGATGAGCGGCGCGCGGCAGACGGCCCGTAGCCGCCGCAGCAGCTCCAGCCCGTCCAGGTCCGGCAGGCCCAGGTCGAGCAGCACGAACTCGGCCTCGTGCGCATGCTGTAGCGCGTCCGAGGCCCGGCCGACCCTGCGGACGGTGTGCCCGCGCTGAGCGAGAGCCGTGCCGAGGGCGTGGGCCATGCGGTCGTCGTCCTCGACCAGAAGTGCATGCATGCGGGCTTACCCCTGTCATACCCCTGTCACCTGGGACGGTGTGCCTTCTGGCATATCCCATCGGCTGCCTTCGCGGAAGAGGCGGACCTGTACGCCGGCTGCGGCCGCAGACCAGGGCCGAGCCCCGGCCTGCGGCCGCAGCCGCGGAAAAATCAGCCCCTGGCTCCCAGAGGAGCGCCCGGCGCCACGGCCGGTCCGGGCTCGGCCTCGGCACGGCTGAGCGCGGCATCGCGGGTGTCCGGCATCAGCACATACGTGACCAGGGAGACCAGCGCGCACCCGGACACGTACCAGAAGAACAGGGTCTCGTGGCCCGCGTCCTTGAACCACAGCGCCACGTACTCCGCCGTACCGCCGAAGAGCGCGTTGGCGATCCCGTAGGGCAGCGCCACTCCCAGGGCGCGCACCCCGGTGGGGAACAACTCCGCCTTCACGGCCGCGTTGATCGAGGTGTACCCGGTGACGATCACCAGGGCGAGCAGCGACAGTCCCAGCGCCGACCAGTACGACGACGCGGACCGCAGCGCGGTCATGATCGGGTAGGTGCCGACGGTACAGCCGACCGCAAAGGTGATCAGCAGCGGTCGTCGGCCGATCCGGTCCGACAGCGCACCTGCGAAAGGCTGCAGCACGGCGAAGATCGTCAGCGAGGTGAAGCTCACCAGTGTCGCGGTGGACTTCGCCATGCCCGCGCTGCCGATCAGGTACTTGGTCAGATAGGTGGTGTACGTGTAGTACGCCACCGTGCCGCCGAGGGTGAGCGCCATGACCAGTGCCGCCTGGCGGCGGTGCAGCCACAGCGCCTTCAGCGTGCCGCGGGTGTCGTCCGGCCGGCCGCCGGCTGCCGACACCTCGGTGAACGCCTCGGTCTCCTGCAGACGACGCCGCAGCCAGAAGACCACCACCGCGAAGAGCGCTCCCAGCACGAACGGGATCCGCCAGCCCCAGCTCGACAGCTCGTCCTTGCTGAGGGTGTGCTGGAGGGTGATGAGGATGCCCAGGCCCAGCAGCTGGCCGCAGGTCATCGACACGTACTGCATCGACGACCCCAGCCCCCGGCGGCCGCGGGCCGACGCCTCGGTCAGATAGGTGGCGCTCGCGGCGTACTCGCCGCCGATGCTCATCCCCTGCAACAGCCGCGCCAGCAACAGGACCAACGCTCCGAAGTAGCCGGCCTGCCCGTAGGTGGGTGCGACGGCGATGAGCAGGGCGGCCACCGACATCATGGCGACGGTGAGGGTGAGCGCGCTCTTGCGTCCGTGCCGGTCAGCGGCGCGTCCCAGGATCCAGCCGCCGACCGGACGCATCAGGAAGCCGACGGCGAAGATTCCCGCCGTGTTCATCAGCTGGGCGGTCGGGCTCTCACCGGGGAAGAACGAGTCGGCGAAGTAGATCGCAAAGGTGGCGTAGACGAACCAGTCGTACCACTCGACGAGATTGCCGAGTGACCCGCCGACCAGGGCGAGCCGTCGCTGCGCGCGCTCGCCGCCAGGCGGTGTTGGGCGCGCATGGGCAGAGGGTGACATGGCGGCTCCTGACGAGAAGACCCCTGGTGAGAGGGGTGATGACGTGCCCAGAGCATGCGCGCGCCGCAATGCCGGAACAAGGCCGGACCGCCAGATCTAACATCCCGCTAAGAAAGGGAACGGGGGCCGGGGCGGATCCATAATGGAAGGAAGCAGCCCGGCGAGCGCGTCCACTTCCAGCAATGCACGCCGGGCGTGTGCCGCACCCCCAGGGTGGATCTCATGGCCCCCCAATTCTCCGAATCGGCAACTCGGGAAGTCGCCGGACAGCCGCAGCCGCAGCCGCAGTGGAGCCAAGCCGTGGCGTCCGCACTGCGCTCCTTGGACGCCCGCCTGGGGGCCGCGACGTGTACCGCCTATCTGCTGACCTCGGACGCCCGGTCGCTGGTCGCGGCAATGACCGTGAGCACGCCCTTGAGCTTCACCATCCTGCCGTCGATGGCGGCGGACGATCTCTCGCTCGCCTCCGCCAGAGCCCACCAGTCGGGTGCGTTGGCGTTCATTGACAGTACGGAGGTACGGCGTTCCGCCCGTCAAGTGCCTGCGCTTCTCCTGCACATCCCGTTCGCCACGGTCCTGGCGTCCGCGCCGGTGCGGACGCCACGGCGCCGGTTCGGGGCTGTGACGTTGCGCTGGACGCCGGCGCGGAAGATCTCCGCAGCGAGTCTGGAGTACATGCAGGCGGTCGCGGACGAGCTGGCGTCCGACCTCGAGAGGCTGGTCGAGCAAGGGGCGACCTTGGAGCCCCCTCTCGTCCCGTGGTTCGTCGCCCGGTCCCCTGGCACCGCACCTCACCGGCCGACCACGGCCGTCCCGGAAGCCGCCGCCCAGGACCAGCGGGAAGAACCGGCCGAGGGCTTGCTGGCGAGCAACACCTACTCCTACCAACTGCACAGGCTCGCCTTCGACCTCACTGCGGCAGGGCGCGTCCGGGACATCGTCGCGGCGGCGCAGGCCCATGTGCGGCCCTTGGGTGCACGTGGACTCATGCTGTCCCTCGCCGAGAAGGGCCGTCTGCACGTCGTGGGCGCCGCGGGCTTCTCGCGGGAGGCGGTCCATCAGATCGAAGGAACGCTGCTGTCCGAGCACACCCCTGAGACCGACACCATCGCCCAGGCCGAGGCCAAACTCTTCGCCACGGTAGGTGAGTTCCGCAAGGCGTATCCCGACGCAGGCCACCCCCCTGACTTCCAGGGCCGGGCCTACCTTCCCCTGGTCTCCGCCGCAGGGGCGGTGGGCTGTTGCACCCTCGACCTCGACACCCCCGGCAGCACCCTGACCTCCGAGGAACTGGCCGTACTGGTCATCATGCTGGAGCAGGTGGGGCTGTCCCTGGAGCGTGCCCGTTCCTACGAGATCGAGCACGCCCTCACACAGAGCCTGCAACGCACCCTGCTGCCCCGGAGCCTGCCACACCTGCCCGAGGTGGTCGCCACGTCCCGCTATCTGCCCGCGAACGAGGGCGCGGAGGTGGGTGGCGACTGGTACGACATCCTCCGGTTGCCCGGAGGCGGCATCGGGCTCGTCATCGGGGACGTGCAGGGCCACAGCCTGGAAGCGGCGGGCACCATGGGCCAGCTGCGCAGCGCGACACGGGCCTACGCCGCCGAGGGGCACGAACCGGCCAGGGTGCTGGAGCGGAGCAACCATCTGCTTGCGGGGTTGGACACCGACCTGTACGCCACGTGCTGCTGCCTGTGGTTGGATCTGGCGCTCGGAAGCGCCAGCCTCGCCACCGCCGGCCACCCGGGGCCGCTGATCAGTGACGCCCAGGGCCGGACCGTCCAGGCGCAGCCACCCATGGGACCGCCGTTGGGCGTTGACCCGCATGCCGTGTACCAGCAGAGTGAGACCCTCCTGTCGCCGGGGTCGGTGGTGGCCTTGTTCACCGATGGTCTGCTGGACACCCGTCGGTTGGGGGTGGATGCCGCCGTCGGGCGGCTGGCCCGTGTGGTGGCCGACAACTGCACAGAGGACGTCGAGGTGCTGGCGGATCGTTTGACGCAGCACTGCACACCGCGGCCACAGCAGGGCGATGACGTCGCCCTGCTGGTGATGCGCTACGAAGGGGCTCAGCCCGGTGGTCAGCGCCGGGTAGCACGCACCTCGGTCCAGCGGCACGATCTGCGCGGTGTGGCGCACGTACGCCATTTCCTGCGGGAGTTGCTGGGCCAGTGGGACCTGATGCCCATGCTGGACGATCTGGAGCTGCTGGTGTCCGAGGTCGTCACCAACGCCCTCATCCATGCGCACAGCGACGTGGATCTACGGCTGCGGGAGTACCCGGACCGGCTCCGTGTCGAAGTACGGGACAGCGATCCGCATCCACCTGTGCCGACCGAGATCCTCACCGCCGGTGAGTCCGACAACAAGGAGGCCGAGTCCGGGCGCGGACTGCTGATCGTCGATGCCCTCGCGGCCGACTGGGGCAGTTCCCCCGCCGGGCGCGGCAAGACGACCTGGTTCGAACTCACCACGAGCCCCTGAGCCCCTGGAACGCCGCGCCCTTCGGGGGCGTGCGCTAGAGGGTTGAGGGGTGCCCGACGGGCGCGGCTCCGGCGGGTCATGGAACGCCGGGACCGCGCCCACAGGTCTCCTTCGTTCCGCAGGGGGCTGGGGTTACCTTCGGGCTGCGGTGGCGGAGGGGAGTTCGGCGAAGCGGTCGCGGTACGCGCTCGCGAAGCGGCCAAGGTGGCAGACGCCCCACCGGTAGGCGATGGTGCCGATGGGGTCGGTGGAGGCGAGGATGTCCGCACGGATCCGGTCGAGCCGCAGGTTGCGGACGTAGGACAGGGGAGAGTGGCCGAGCCGGTTGCGGAACGCCGAGCTGAGGGTGCGCGGGCTGCACTGGGCGGCCCCAGCGATGTCACTGAGGCTGATGTGCTCGGTGAGGTTCGCCTCGATGAACGCGAGGGCTGCCCGCACAGCACGCGGGTGGCCGGGTGGAGGACCGTCGCGCAGCTCGGCCGTGTGCGAGTGCGGCTGGGCCAGGAGCAGGGCGGTGACGAGGGACCGCAGCTGGCTGCGCTGCACGTCCGAGCGCTGGAAGAGGGGGTCTCCCGAATCCAGCTGTTCGAGGAGCGAACGGACCAGTAGCCGCACCGCCCGGCCCTTGGACGTGGTCAGGTCCAGGGCGAAGTCAAAGCGTATGGGGGACAGCGGCGGGTGCCCGGTCAACGTACTGAACTCCTGGTCGACCAGGGCGGCGTCGATGCGCAGCCCCAGGAACCGCGTCCTACGGGCACGCACGGGCCGAAGTTCCTGGCAGTCTCCGGGGTTGACGACTCCCGCCGTCGACTTGTCCAAGGTCGCCCGCAGGCTGCCGCGCGCTGCCGAGATCGCGCCGGAGACACCGATGTTGACGAAGTAGGACCTGCGGCCCTCGGCCGAGGCGACGCGCACATCGAGCGGCGAGGCGAAGTAGCCCACCGCGAAGTCGTGGGCGGCGACGCCGCGCAGTTCGTGATCACCGCTGCACAGGCCGTCCAGCGGCGAGGTGGCGATAGCGCCGCCGAAGAGCAGGGTGGCGGCGTTCAGCAGGTCGACGGGGTTCCGGGATTTGCTGATGAGGTAGGTGCGCAGTGGCTCCGGCACGGCGTTCGCCTCCCTTGGTGCGTCCGCCGCGGTGCTGTGGAGCGTCCGTGGCGGGCGGCCCGAGTCTGGCGTCAGTGTCTCAGCCGTGGTGGTCTGGCAACGTCCTTCAGCTTCAGCGGGTTCTTTGGTGAGTTGTTCTGCGGGCGTGCTCACATCGGTGGGGCGACCAACAGCCCCGGGTCCACGTCGTTGTGGGACTTGGCGGCGATGAACTCGTCCATCTCGTTGGCCGTGCCCCACTGATCCGCGTTGGCGGGGTCGCGCAGGTCGTAGGTGTGGGGGTGCCAGGTGTCCTCGTCCAGGATTTCCAACGCGGTGGTGTACTCGACGGTGTTGCCGGCCCGGTCGAGGAAGTAGCTGAAGGAGTTGTCACCGGCACGGTGCCGCCCCGGCCCCCACAGCTGCTCGATGCCCATGCGCCGCATCCGGCCGGTGCCGCGCATGAACTCGTCGATTCCGCGCATCTCGAAGGAGGCGTGGTGGAAGGCCGCGTGCGGCCCGCGCACGATGCCGAAGCTGTGGTGGAAGGTGTTGCAGCGCAGAAACCACATGACCTCGCCGCGGCCGCCGAGGCACATGGTGTCCGAGAGACGGAACCCCAGGTGCCTGATGTACCAGGCAACCGTGGCCTCGGGGGTGGGAGAGTTCATCAGGACGTGGGAGAGGCGCACGGGGATCGGCTCGCGGGCCTCGATCCTGCGGTACCCGCGCGCGGCGACGTCGGCGGAGACCTCCACCACGCGGCCCTCGTTGTCGAAGAAGCGGACGGCGTAGCCGCCCCCGGGCGTGTCCAGCGGCTTCGGTTCGTGGACCAGCCGCACGCCCTGCGCGAGCAGCTGGGCGGCCAGGGTGTCGACATCGCCCGCGGCGGCGGCGCCGAAGGCGATCAGGTCGGTGCGCTTGTGGGCGTCCTCGCGCAGTCGCACCACGTACTGCTCCGGGGAGCCTTCGGCTGCCAGGAACGAGACACCGGTGTCACCGGCGGTCTCCGTCAGCCCCCACAGCTCGGTGTAGAACTGACGCTGCTCGGCGAGGTTCGGCATGGCGACATCGATGTGCCGCAGGTGGGTGATCAGACTGCCGTTGTTGCTCATGGTGAACTCCCTTGAGATGCGCTGGTCAGCTCGGTCGTTCGGTAGAGGTCGGTGCCGAGGCGTTCTGCAGGTCGGCTCAGGGCCACCATCCGGTCTGCGTCCAGGTGCTCCTGCTCGTGCAGCCAGGCGAAAGCCCTCACGGGTCTTTCCCCGTCGACGCGCGACGGGCCGGCCGCCGGAACTCCCTCGTCCCGTTGGCCACTTCGCGCCGGATGGTCACGCGGGCTCGGCCATGAGCCGGTGGCCGGCATTCATCAGCGGATACGCTTCGCGGTAGCGCTGCGCGCGTTCCAGGCCGGCGATCGCCACCGAGGTCTCCACGAGCGTTCGGCACCGCTGCCTGCGCCGTCTCACGAACGCCTCCAGCCCCGCCCCGACCGACCTGTGCCGCCCGAGCTCTTCGGCCAGCACGAGCCCGTCCTCGATGGCCAGAGCCGCGCCGCTGGCCATCTGCGGTGCGGGCGCGTGCGCGGCGTCACCGATGACGACGCCGTTGCCCCGGTTCCAGACGCCCTCCAGGAACGCAGTCAGCACCGGGCGGCGCACCACCGACTCCGACACGGACACCAGAGGGCGGATCTCCTCCACCCGACCCGGGAAGGCTTCCAGTATCTGCTGCAGGCGCGGGACGAGTTCGGCCTCGGGCAGGACGCCCTGCTCCACTCCGTTCTCCGTCAAGAACACGTACGCCTGGCTGGCCGAGAGGGGCACGAGGCCGGCCGTGTCGGCCTTCCCGGCAAACTGGTGGATCCCGGTGGCCCACTGCGGGCGGGGCACCAGAGCCCGCCAGACCATCTGCCCGTGATAGTCGAGCGAGGTCTCAAGGCCCAGCAGGCTCCGCGTCGATGAGCGGATCCCGTCCGCGCCCACCAACAGCGCGACCTGCCGGACCGTCCCGTCCGACAACTGCACGTGGACCAGCTCCCCCTCCTGGTCCACCGCCGTGACGGTGAGTCCCTGTCGTATGACTACGCCGCGCTGCTCGGCTTCCGCGTGCAGGATGCGGTGCAGCACGGGGCGCGCTATGCCGGCCATCGCCGGTCGCCGCGCACCGATCAGGCTCGGCAGCCGGGCCTGACCCGCGGGTTCGCCGTCCACGTCCATGTGCGTGATCACGCTCATGCCGTAGCCCTCGCGCAGACAGTCGTCCGCGAGCCCCAGCTCGGCCAGCGCGCGCAGCGCCGGACCGGTCAGGCACAACCCCCAGCCGGAAGTCGCCCTTGACGGGTTGACCTCAGCGATCTCAACCTGCCATCCCGCGCGTGCCAGGGCAGTTGCCGCTGTCAGACCAGCGACCCCCGCGCCCACGATCATGGCCGTACGCACACCGGGACAGCTGTTCATGTATGCCTCCAGAGCACCTGATTTCTTCGAAACCGTAAGCTCCGTCGGCGCTCCGCCTTATCCGAATCAGGCGGCGACCATCCGCTGCGCGCAATCGACTACCTGATCGGCGGCAATTTCTCCCTCCTCGGCGGCATTGCCGGGTTCTTCGCGCTGATGTTCTTCTGTGCCGCACTCGGACTGCTCTGAGGTGCCCCTCACGAGTTGAGTGCGCCATTCATGGGCGCGGTGCGGACCACCACCTCGGCCCGACTCGGGGGCTTCCCTCGTTAGAGTCCGGTGATGAACTCATCAGTCGATGGACCGGGCCCCGTGCCTCCCGACACGACAGGCCCCGGGGCTCCTGACGCCTCGGGCCGGCCGGGACCAGGTGACGGATCGGGTGCCGACACTGTCGCCTTCGACTGGCACTCCGTCGACTGGCACTCCGTCATCTACCGGGACTTCGATGTCGAACTCGACGAGCCGGGCAGCCGCAGCGGTGCGGCGCTGGAAGCGCTGAACGCGGAGCTGGGAACGGCCCCCGATGCCCAGGACTTCTTCCTCGCCGGCCACTGGGCGGAGCAGTTGTCACTGGCCGTCAGCGCGGGGCTGCCCGCACTCCTCGGGCAGCTGTCCCACCCGGACCCCGCGGTGCGTCGCATCCTTGCCGTGGTGTTGGCCTACACGGACGCCCTCCCCGACGACATCGTCCCCGCGCTCCGCGTGCACAGCGAGCACGACCCCGACGCGCCGGTCAGGCTCGGGCTGCTGCTGGCGCTCGGGCGGTACGTGGATACCCCGCAGGTGCGCGACTATCTGCGCCACCGCCTGGCGGGGGAACCGGCCGGGGCGTTTGGGGCAGCGCTGGGCCTGCTCCTGCCGCCGATCCTGGAAACCGATGACGCGGTGATCGGCGAAGCGGTCGAGGCGCTCGCCCGGTGCGCCGATGAGGCCGGGGCTGCGCTGGCGGAGCTGGCATGGTGCGACCCGGAATGGAGCGGTCCGGCGCCGCGCGGTCCCGTGGACGCGCTCGACAACTGGCTCCACCCCACCCCCGAGCTGCGCTCCCGCTGGCTGACCCGCATGCTCCCCGGCCTGTGGGACGGCCGGCTCGACGCCGCCACGGCCCCCGTACTCGTCGAGGCCGCTGACCGGCTGTTCGCCAAGGACCGCGAGGGGTGTGCGGGTCATGCATCGGCGGTCACGGGTCTGCTCGGCCATCCCGATCCCGCAGTACGACGCGCTGCCGTCCAGACATTTCACCTGCACCTTCACGACGGCTACCGCGATGCCTTGGCCGCGATTCTGTGTGCCCCCGTCCCCGACCCCGCCGTGTTCGAGAAGGCGCTGGCGATTCTCACGGCGAAGGGCGACCCCCGGTGCCTGCCGCTGCTACAGCGACGGATCCGTCAGGGCACCCTCCCCACGGGGCTGTTGCGGTCGGGCAAGGGCCTGGCCGACCAGGTGTGGCCGCACCTCCAGAAGCGGCTCGCCGAGGACATCCCGTCCGCCGAGGTCTGCTCGCTGCTGACCGAAACCCATGGATGGCGCGGCGGCGGTCAGGCCGTCCCTCAGGTCATCGGCACGCTGGAGCGGCTGTGCCGACGCATCGACGCCACCGACCGCCCCGACGACGACGATCTGGAGGCGGCGCACCAGTCCTGCGCGTTCCTGCGCCGGTACGGGCTGTCCGACGAGCCGGCGAGGTCGGCCCTGCGGCGGGTCGCCGCCGGAACGGACCCGGAGCTCCGGCTGTCCGGCATCGGGGCGCTCAGCGGAGTCGGCGTATCAGCGGACGACGAAGTGGTGCCCCTGCTGCTGGACGTCCTCGCGCGGCGGGGCCACACCCTTCGTACCGGGAGCCGCCGTGGCCTGCGTTTCGAAGTCAACGCCTGTAATCAACTAAGTCAGTTGGGCCCGCGGGCGCAGCTCGCCGCCGCTGCCCTCCGCGGTCTGCGTGACGGCGCGGCGGAGCCGGCCGAAGCGCGGGTGGCCGCGGCCTACGCGCTGTGGCGGATCACCGGTGACGCGGACGGTGCGTGGCGCGCACTGATCGAACAGATCCCGCACGATCCGCAGGGGGCGCTGAACCACCTGGGCTACATGGGCATCGCCGCTCACCCGGCGCTGCCCGTACTCCGCGACCATGCCAGGTCCGATGACGAAGTGGGCGCCCGCGCCCGGAACACCATCGGCATCATCGAGGCCGGATTGGCCAAGAGATAGGGGCACAGCGGCACGCCCGGGTAGGGGAGTTCGCTGAAAGAGCGCGTTGGTGTGGCGAGGTCGTTTGGTTCGAGGTTCAGGTGTCGCGCCAGTTCGGGGTGGATTCGCGGGCGACGGCCTGGACGCCCACCTGGCCGCGGGGGAGGAAGCCGCCACCTCATCTGCCACCGCCGCCTCAGCAAAGCAAACGGCAGACGGACAGGGCCGGCTCCGCGGACACCTAGCCCCCTGCGCGACCCGATGCGGTGCGTTGGACGATGACGGTGGGGACCGCCCGTTGGCGGACGTGGCTGCGGCTGGGTTACTTGACGTCGACTCGTCCTACCCGGTCGGGACCGGTCGTCAGCGCCTCGCACGTGGTCTGCCACATGGGGGCGCCGGGGTGGAGCTGGGTGTGGAGGTAGGCCGCGGTGAGCCGGGCGAGGGCGGCGACTCGTTCGGGGTTCTCGTCGGTGGTCTCGGCGGCGTCGTATCCGGCGATCCCGCCGAGTCCGTGCTCCGCGTCGAACAGGGTGAGCAGGGTCTTGGGGCCGGGGGCGAGGGTGTAGGGGTCGGCGTGCCAGTCCGGTCCCATGTCCGTGAAGTGCCGAGAGTCGTCCTTGTCGCCGGCGACGATCAGCGCGGGTGCGGTCATGGTGGAGAAGTCGACGGCCCCGAGGATGGGCCACTGCTCGGCCATGGGCCCGTTGAGGACGTCGCCGCCCCTGCCGGGCGCGGCGAGCAGTACGCCGGCCTTGATCCGGGGCTCGGCGAGGTGCACCACGTTCCCGGTGTCGGGGTCGGTGAGCCCGGCGCCCAGCAGGAGGGCGGCGGTGAAGCCGCCGAGCGAGTGCCCGGCGAGGGCGACCTTGGCGTGGTCGATCCGTCCGGCGAGCTGCGGCACGGCGTTCTCGATCACGTCGAGCCGGTCGAGGATGTGTGTCATGTCCTCGGCTCGGGAGCGCCAGAAGGCAGGTGCGCCGGAGGCGTCAGCGACCAGGTGGCTCAGTGTCCTGGAGGTGAGGTGGGTGGGCTGGACGACGACGAATCCGTGTGCCGCCCAGAAGTTGGCGAGCGGCGCGTAGCCGTTGAGCGAGGAGAGGTTGTTCGAGGGACCGTGGCCGTGGGAGAGGAGGATGACGGGGAGGCCGGTTCCGGTCGCGGGGGCGGAGACGCGCACCTGGAGGTCCACGGGACGTCCGGGCACGGAGAGGACTACGGGGCTGAAGGACAGGACCGGGGAGGGCGTGCCCAGGGCGTCGGCGCTGGTGGCGGTGGAGGTGCTCACGTGGTGGGTTCCCTTCGGTGGCGTCTGCCGGCCGCCCGGTCTCCTGCGGCCGGGCGGGCGGATGGGGCGGTCAGGAGCGACCCGTTTCGGCTAAGCTGAAACGGAACGCTGCTCCATTTAATATCTGGAGCGGTGCTCCGTTTTGTCAAGTGGTGTCGAAGGAGAACGTGATGGCCACCGAGGACCCCGCAGGGAAGTCGCCGCCCCGCAGTAAGCGGTCCGACGCCCAGCGCAACCGGCAGACGGTACTCACCGCCGCCGCCGACGTCTTCGTCACCTCCGGCGTCGATGCGCCGATCCGCCAGATCGCGGCCCGGGCAGGCGTCGGGATGGCCACGATCTACCGCCACTTCCCGACCCGGGCGGATCTGGTCACCGCCGTCTACCGCCACCAGATCGAGGCATGCGCCGAAGCCGGCCCCCGTCTGCTGGCGAGTGCCGACTCCCCGCTCGACGCCCTGCGCCAATGGATCGACCTCTTCGTCGACTTCCTGGTCACCAAGCACGGACTCGCCGACGCCCTGCAGTCAGACAGCGACCGCTTCGCCGCGCTGCACGCCTACTTCCTCGACCATCTGCTGCCCGTCTGCGCCCAACTGCTCGACGCCGCGGTCGAGGCCGACGAAATCAGGCCCGGCACGCAGCCTTACGAGCTGATGCGCGGCATCGGTAACCTCTGCATCGGGCGCGACAACGACCCCCGGTACGACCCCCGACGCCTGATCGCCCTCCTCCTCCAGGGGCTCCAGCAATCTCAGGCATGCTGATGCCGACGAGCGACATCGCGACCTGGCCCCTCTCAAGGGCGAGTCGTCGGTGAGCAGCCCGCTCTTCTCCCCGGGGAAGAGCGGATCGCCGGGCTGGGGGCCGTCCTCCTCGATTCGATCAGATCGCGAAGGATCGCGAAGGATCGCGACGAGGGCGGGATGCGCAAGGACCGGCCAGGTATCACCGACGGCACAAGCCCCCGTGAACCCCGACGGAAAACCCAGGACATTTCCCACCCCATATGCCACTTCAGAGGCTTGAGTGTGGAACCTCTTCGCGGTGCGAGTCCTCCTAAAAGAGGCGAAGAGGTACGCATGTACGCATGTCTGCATGCGCACACGCGCACACCATGCGTCATGCACGGCCTGAACGTGACGAACGTCAACCTGTGCCGCCCAGGCGGCACTTGGGATACGAAAGGTCTGCTGAATGAAGATTCGCCGCGCCCTGACGGCCGCCGCAGCGGCTGCCGTGTTAGCGCCCGCCGCCGTACTGACCGCGCCCGCCGCCGCGTTCGCAACGGAGCCGGTGTCCGAGACCGGTCCCCGCACGCACGCCTCTGCCGACTCTCCCGGTGCCGCAACACCGGCGGACCGGGCAGCGGATTCCGCAACGAGCGGCGGCGGAACGGGTCACCCGGACGAGTCGCGGCGCCCGGGCGAAGCCGCTGCCGGTGGCTCGGCGTCCCAGGACCGCGACGGGGCCACCCGTCACGCCCCGGGGAAGCCGCCGAAAGCCGCCGGGACCGCCGAAGGGACCCACAAGGGGACCACCGGCGCGGGTGGTGCCACCGGTGGAGGCAAGAACGCCGGTGACTCCGACGGTGCGGGTCAGCCCTGCGCGTTCGAGTCCGACCAGTTGCAGGCGGCCGTCCACGGGCTGCCGCGCCAGCTGGCCGCGGGCGGCGCCTGGACTCCCTTCTCCATGACGCTCACCAACACCACCGGCAAGCCCCTGGAGAAGGTCCAGCCCTCCCTGCTCGTGTCCTCCGCCGAAGACGTCGACCGGCCGTACTGGGAGCTGGAGACCGAGTACCGCGACGCCAAGACGGGGAAGTGGAAGACCTTCCATGACGCCCTGCCCGAGGACCTGTTCGGCTTCTTCGCCATCGGTCCGCACAGCAGCATCACGCTCCAACTGCGCACCCACGCGGTCAAGGACGCCAAGCCCGGCGCCGGGTACGCGCTCGCCGCCGGCGACTACCGCAACGGCGACGGTTCCTGTGGTTCGGCCAAGGAAGCCTGGTACGACTTCACCATCCTCCCCGCGGGCGCGAAGCCGACGCAGCCCCCGACCAACAAGCCGGGTGAGCCGGGTGGCACGGCCGAGCCCGGCCAGAGCGCCGTGTCCGGCGGCGGTACGGGTGGCTCCGGTTCCACCGGTGGCCTCAGCCCGCAGGGCGGCGGCCAGCTCGCCACGACCGGCTCCACGTCCGCGCTCCCGGCGATCGCTCTCGCCGGCGGAGCCGCGATGGTGGTCGGCGCGGGTGCGGTCATCGGCGTACGCCGCCGGACGGGCGTGGCTGGTCCGGGCGCCACGGACGTCACCGCGTAAGCCCCACCACTCCTCCACGAACCTGTTAACCCAAGGATCCACGGCCTTGAAGCCCAATGACACGGGAAACAAAGGCTCCAAGGGTCCGACGAACCAGGAAAGAGATCTTCATGAAACTGCGCCGCGCCCTGTCGGTCTCGGCCGCGACGGCCGCCCTGCTCCCCATGGCGATGGCCACCGCGCCCGCCTCCCAGGCAGCCCCCGCCGCGAAACTCCCGAAGTGCTCCGACCTCGACACCGGGGAGCACCACAACACCTTAGTGGGCCGCTCGTTCGGCATACCCAAGTCGATCGCTCTCGGCACGCAGTGGACGACCTACACCGTCACGCTCACCAACGCCTCGGCGAAGGAGCTGAAGTCGTTCGAACTCAGCGCCAAGCTGGGCAGTTATGTCTACAACGAGGGCGAGCGCGACCTGAGCCCGTACGGCGATCTGCAGTACTGGGACACCTCGCAGCGCGCCTGGAAGACGCTGCGCCAGGCCGATGGAAAGGCCCGCGGCACCATCCCCGGCCCGAAGACGCTGAAGCCCCGCGAGTCCGTCCACGCGCAGCTGCGGTTCAGGGTGAGTAAGGACCTGCCCATGGACCACGCGTACGACGCGTTCACCGGCCTCACCGGTGCCTTCACCGACCGCTACCGTGACACGGACTGCACGGCCGAGGTCGACGAGGTCGGCGCCTTCTCCCCCCGCGAGGGCTGAAACCCGCGGGTAGGGACTGCCGCCGTCGCGGCCCGACGGCGGCAGTCCCTAGATGAATGAGTCCGGGAATGGCTGCGGCAGTATCCGTATCCGGCGTGACGGCGAACGCTTCCCGCCGGATGCCGGTTTGCCGCAGGCTCATTCAAACCCACGGCCTTCGTACTGGTCATGTGCCTCTTTGGTCGGAGCACAGGATCAGACGAAGGCCGTGTTCACATCCCCGGAATCCTCGTACGGGCCATCAGGTTCGGGGAATCGTTCGAGCTCAGACTATGAAGAACAAGCTCAGCGCATCCACTCCGAGTAGAAGTTGGGGAGGCCGGGCTGGGGGTCGCTGACGCAGGTGGCCTCGTGGTACTTGGGGTTCTGTGACAGGTCACTCTGCATCTGGTCATAGCACTTCTGCCAGGAGTCGAACGACTCGCCACCGACCGCCTGCCAACCGTCACCGGGCGGAGGGCCGGCGGCGAAAGCGGCCGTGGCCGTCAGCGGCACAGTGACCGCCGCGGCACCGACGGCGAGACCGAGAGCGATACGGGTGCGCCAGGACTTCATGAATTCCTCCATTGTGTTTTCGGATCTTTCTACGCACAGCTCTCCTGGAGAGGCACCGCGGCCAAAGCCGCCTGCTCTGTGCGTAGTTCACTGGGTTTGATGCACGCACTGGGCCACTGGCACAGGTTGACGTTCGTCATGGTCAGGCCGTGCATGACGCATGGTGTGCGTGCGTGCGCAGATCGCTTCCGTCGCTGTGGCGGTGGGGCTGCCCCGCAGGAGGTGGCTGCACCGCCGCAGCCGGGCGGGTCTTCACTTGTGGGAGCTGATCACACCGCCGGCGCTGAGCACGATGTACACGCCGTTGGCGTCGACCCCCACGTCGTGCCCCTTCGTCTCCAGCGTGGCGGCCACGCCCTCGAAGCCGATGATCTGCGCGCGGTACCGCAGCTCGCCGACCTTCGTGACCTTGGCCTGCCAGCCGCCCGCGAGCTTGAAAGTGCCCGGTCCCTGGTGCTCGCCGCCCATCCAGGAGTGGACCTCGCCGCCCATCGTGAGCACGACGTACATGCCGTTCGCATCGAGCCCGGCGTCGGCGTCCTGCTCCGTCGTCTCCATCGTGGCCACGACCGAACCGTCGCTGACGATCTCGGCGCGGTAGCGCTGGGAGCCGAGGTCGTAGATCTTGGCCGTGCTGCCGTCCACCAGGGTCTGGGTGCGGACCGGGGATCCCGTCTTGGCCCTGGCGGACTGCGCGCCGCCCGGCTGCTTGCCCGCAGCGACCGACCTGATGCCGATCTTGGCATCGGGGCTCTCCTTGCCATCGGAGCTCTGAATTCCGGACCAGCCCGCGGCGGTGGCCTTGGCGGCGGCAGAGCTCGTGTGGCCCGTGGACTTCGCGTCGGCGGCGTCCGAGCCGGAGCAGGCGGTCAGGGTGAGGCCGGCGGCCGCGACCAGGGCCGCCGCGGCCATGCGCAGGGTGCGGCGACGAGCGGTGCGGACAGTGGCGCTGGAGCTCATTACTGGGGTCCCCTGGGGCAGTCGGTGTCGTTGTCTCTTCGGTACGTCACCCACTTTGGTCTGGGCCACTATCGAGATGCTGTCGCTCCACTAATAGCCGGCTAACACGGATGCGGTTCGTGAGCCCACCGCAGGTGATGGATCGCCGTCACGGCTGCGCTCAGCAGGAACGGTTCGGGCGCGATGCCGCATACCGGCGGGCCGAAGTGGGCGGACAACAGCCGTAGTTGGCAGGCGCAGCCGTGCGCGCTTCAGACGCGAGGTGGGTACATCTGCTGCTGGGATTGACCCTCACGTTGCGTGAGGGTGGACGATGCGGTGCATGAGTGACTTCTTCAACGCGTTTGAGATGAGTCCCGTGCCCACCCCGGGGCCGGATGCGGTTGCGCCGGAGCTGTTTCGTGGCATCTATGGAATGCCGGCGTTCGTGACGATTCCGACGTCCGATCTGGCCGCGTCCACGGACTTCTGGGTGCGAGGGCTCGGATTCTTTGAGTTGTTCAGCATTCCCGGCCAGGTGGTACACCTGCGCCGGTGGGCGTTCCAGGACGTGTTGCTCGTCCCCGCAGAGGGTGTTTCTGCGCAGACACAGGTGCCAGCGATGAGCGTGAGTTTCTCGTGCGTCCTGAGCGAGGTCGATCAGCTCGTCGAGGCATGTCGTGGACTCGTTGCCGATAGCGTTACCGGCCCGCGTGATACTCCGTGGAACACTCGCGACGTCGAAGTGATCACGCCCGAGCGGGCGCGGGTCGTGTTCACCGCGGCGAAGCGCCTCGTTCCCGGCAGCCGGGAGGCGCGCGCTCTCGAATCGGTCGGGATCGTCGCCCCGAAATCAACGGGTGAAGGCGACAATGGCGTTCATGACTGATCCCGAGCTCGACGGCGGTCTCACGGTGGGCACGGCCGCCCAGCTCCTGGGGGTGACCGTCCGCACGTTGCACCACTGGGACGAGATCGGCCTGGCATCGCCGTCTGTCCGCACCACGGCCGGGTACCGCCGCTACACCGACGCGGACCTGCAGCGACTGCATCGGATCGTCGCCTATCGAGAGATCGGTCTCGGACTGGATGCGATCCGCGGGGTTCTCGACGACGCGACCACCGAGATCGGCGCCACCTTGCGTGAGCAACGCTCCCAGCTCGCCGAGCGGATCCACGACCTGCAACAGCTCGACGAACGCCTGGAACGGATGGCTGAGGCACACGAACGCGGAATCCTCCTGAGCGACGAAGAGCAGTCGGCAACGTTCGGCCCGGGCTGGGACCCGCGCGGATCGGGGCAGGCCCGCGTTGTCTGGGGAGACTCCCCGCAGTGGGCGCAGTTCGCCGAACGCTCCGCTTCCCGCACGCACGAACAGTGGCGGTCCCTCTACGAGGCGATGTCCACGCTCCAGCGTGATCTGGGCGATGCGCTGGACCAGGGCGTCGCTCCGGGCAGTCCGGAGGCGAACGCGCTCGTCGAGCGCCACCGCAAGGTCTTCTCGAACTTCTTCCCGCTCACGCGGCAGATGCAGGTGTGTCTTGGGCGAATGTTCGAGTCCGACCGGGGCTTCGCGGCCCACTACGACGGCATTCGTGCCGGGCTTGCCTCCTGGTTCCGGCAGATCATCGACGAGGCCGCTCGCGCTCACGGAATCGACCCCGACACGGCGACCTGGCAGTAGTAGCCCCGCACCCACGTCAGCTCTCTCCGCTCGATCGCACTCGTCGCGGTCGGCGGTCGGCGACCACACTCCGACGGCTCTTCCTGTCTGCGTCCGTTGACTGGGCGCCAGTCAGGGGGTGCACCCTGCGGGACTATCCGAGCGAGCTCTTCACCACCTGAGATGTGTCTCCTGCGGACCGTGGTCCGTGGATGTACTGGTCGGCCCAGGCGCTGATGATGTGGGCGGCTCGCTGGGCTTGTCCTCGGGCGGTCAGGAGATGGTCTGCTCCTTCGAGTGAGACGAAGCTTCGCGGGTGTCGTGCCTCGCGGAAGATCTCTCCGGCGTTGGCGATGTCGACGGTGTTGTCGGTCGGCGAATGCAGGACGAGCAGCGGCAGGTCCAACTCGCCGATCCGGTCCCGCAGGTGAGCACGGCGGACGTCTTCGACGAAGGCGCGCTTGAGGACCAGGGTCCTCCCGCCGACGAACCACTCGTGCGACCCTTCGCTGAGCACGCGATCCACGACCGCGTCGTACTGCCGCTCGACGTGGCTGGGATCGACCGGCGCCCCGATCGTGGCGACCGCGCGGACGCCGGTCGCCTCGGCCGCCGCGGCGAGGACGGCGGCGCCTCCCCATGAGTGCCCCACCAGCAGGTCCGCCGGGGTCCCGCGCTCCGCCATCATGGCTGCGGCACGGATCGTGTCCTGGACCTTGACGGTGAAGGAACCGTCTCCCCAGTCGCCGTCGGAGTCCCCGATCCCGAGGTTGTCGAAGCGCAGCATGCCGATCCCCTCGCGGGCCAGCTGCTTGCTGACACGCGAGGCGGCCGGTGAACCCTTGCCGAGGGTGAATCCGTGTACGAAGATCCCCCAGCCGCGGATCTCGCCGTCCGGCAGGTCGATCGCGCCGGCCAGTTCGGGGCCGACGACGCTCGGGAATCTCACTTTTTCGCTCATGTTGTGATCACCTAGGCAGGGGCTGTTCGTGGAGCAGGAAAGACAAGGGTGCCACCGGCCGGCGCCACGCGCGCGCTCCGGGTAGGGGAGCGGCGAGCGCGGGGCCTGCCGTGATCGGCGCGTCAGGCGGTCGGCTTCTGGTCGGAGGACTGCGCGGTGGTGAGCAGTGCGGTGATCTCCTCGGCGAGGTGCGGGCCGAGCTCGCCCCAGCCGTCCTTGTAGCCGTAGACGCCGGCCAGGGTGCGAGCCTCGTAGTCGCCGTTCATGATCTCGATGTCGGTGGCCGTGATGAGCGCCGGGTGGGCGACACCGACGGCCGCCGAGACCTTCATCAGCTCCTTGCGGAGGGTCCGTAGGTAGACAGCGGCCCGGGTGGCCTTCGAGGCCGGGTCGAGGCCGCGGGCCAGCCACGGGCTCTGGGTGGCGATGCCGGTGGGGCACTTGTCGGTGTGGCACTTCTGCGCCTGGATGCAGCCGATCGACAGCATCGCCTCACGGGCCACGTTGATCATGTCGGCACCCAGAGCGAAGGCGACCGCGGCGTTCTCGGGCAGGCCGAGCTTGCCGGAGGCGATGAACGTCAGGTCGTCGGTCAGCCCCCGCTCGGCGAAGGCGCCGTAGACCCGCGAGAAGCCCATCCGGAAGGGCAGCGACACCGAGTCGGAGAAGGTGAGCGGCGCCGCCCCGGTGCCGCCCTCGCCGCCGTCGATGGTCACGAAGTCGACACCACGGTCACCACGCGCCATCAGCGTGGCCAGCTCCTGCCAGAACTCCATCTCGCCCACCGCGCTCTTGATCCCGACCGGCAGGCCGGTCTCGGTGGCGAGCAGTTCGACGAAGTCGAGCATCGAGTCGACGTCGCCGAACGCGGTGTGTCGCGACGGGGAAGCGCAGTCCTCGCCGAGCGGGATGCCGCGGATCTCGGCGATTTCCAGTGTCACCTTCGCGCCCGGCAGCATTCCGCCCAGCCCGGGCTTGGCACCCTGGGAGAGCTTGATCTCTATCGCCTTGACCGGAGCGCCGGCGACCACGTCCTTGAGCTTGTCGATGTTGAAGCTGCCGTCCTCGTTGCGGCAGCCGAAGTAGGACGTACCGATCTGAAGGACGAGGTCGCCGCCGTTGCGGTGGTACGGCGAGAGACCACCCTCGCCCGTGTTGTGCAGGGTGCCCGCCAGCGCCGCCCCCTTGTTGAGCGCCGTGATCGCCGCGCCGGAGAGCGATCCGAAGCTCATCGCCGAGATGTTCACCACGCTCGCCGGCCGGAACGCCTTGGCGCGCCCGCGCGGCCCGCCCAGCACCTTGGCTGACGGCAGTGGGGCCTGCGGGTCGTGCAGGTCGGGCAACGTGCCGGCGAACGTGCGCTGCTTCAGGTACGCGTGCCCCTGCATGTGCTCGACGTCGTTGTCGGTTCCGAACCCGAAGTAGTTGTTCTCCCCCTTCGCCGACGCGTAGATCCAGGTGCGCTGGTCACGGCTGAACGGGCGCTCCTCGTCATTGGAGGTCACTATGTACTGCCGCAGCTCCGGCCCGATCGTCTCCAACAGGTACCGGGCGTGCCCGAGCACAGGGAAGTTCCGGAGCAATGCGTGCTTCTTCTGGACAAGGTCACGAGCGGCCACCAGTGCCAATGCTGTTGCGGTGGCCGTGGCGATGCTCCGGGCTCGCATAAACCTTCCTCTCCTCGATGCTCGACTCCATTGCCATGCGATGGAGTCGTCGTGCCGGGCGTTGGGCGGCGGGCACGACCCAGCGGGCGTCAGCGTTCGTCGGAGAACGCCAAGTGATATTAGGGGCTCGCCCGGAGAGAGGGTTGCGGGTGGGGTGGTCTTCCCAGTGGTGGGTGGTCCAGGCGCGTCAGAACGGGCTATGCACGGTGACGCTCGTGTAACACGGCGTAATGTCTGAGTGTCGGCCGAGCCGGGCGAGGCAAGGGCTGCTGGACGGTCTCGTCGAGAGCTGCCGAATACAGGCCAGCTTGCCGAGCCCGGGGTTCGGGAGATGGGCGAGCAGGGCGGCGACACCAAGATCTACTTGGGTAGACGGAAGTCCGGAACTCCCCGGTTCTGGTGCGCCATGGGCATGAGCTGCTCAGCTCCACGTTCCGGGCCGCATTGCGTGCCAGTTCGTCCTCTCCAACGACGTGCCCGGGTGGGGCTGTGTATTGGTCTGTCCGGGTGATAGTCGAGTCAAGAGGGTGGTGTTCCATTGGCCATTTCGGGTTAATGGTGGTGACCGTTTTCCGGTGGGTTGCCCATCTCTCCGGGGAGAGATGGGCAACCCTGCGGTGCGCCGGTGCGCCGGTGCGTGGTACGTGTCGGTGTGTCCTCTCTCTGTCCCGGTGTGCAAGCGGTGATCCGGTTCGCGTATTCCGGCGCCGTGTGACGCGGGCCCCGGTGGGAGTTCTTGGGCGGCCCTCTCAGCTGAGAGAGGTTTGTCATGGAACCGACTACGGGTTGGTTGGGAGCTCCGGCGGTGGCCGGCGGGGTTCGGCCGGTTGTACCGGCCGGTGGATCCGAGGTGGCCGCTGTACGGGGGCTTGTGGCCGCGCCGTTCAGTGCGGCGTTCTCCACGGTGACGATCCCGGCGGGCACGACCCCGCTGGCGGTGGCGGTGGCGCAGAACGGCAACGTCTACGTCGGCAACGCCAATTCGGCCAACGTGACGGTGATCAGCAGCACCACGAACACCGTCCTGGCCACCGTCCCCGCCGGCTCAGACCCAGCCATGATTGCGGTGGCGCCGAACGGCAACGTCTACGTCACCAACCAGAGCTCGAACAACGTGACGGTGATCAGCAGCGCCACCAACACCGTCCTGGCCACCGTCCCCGTCGGCGGGGGCCCGTTCGCGCTGGCGGTGGCGCCGAACGGCAACGTCTACGTCGGCAACAGCACCTCCAACAACGTGACGGTGATCAGCAGCGCCACCAACACCGTTCTGGCCACCGTCCCCGTCGGCGCGGTCCCGGACGCGGTGGCGGTGGCGGCGAACGGCAACGTCTACGTCGCCAACCGGAACGCGAACACCGTGACGGTGATCAACAGCGCCACGAACACCGTCCTGACCACCCTCCCCACCGGTGGGTTCCCGGGCTATGCGGCGGTGGCGCAGAACGGCAACGTCTACATCGCCAACCAGACCTCGAACAACGTGACCGTGATCGACAGCGCCACGAACACCGTCGTGGCCACCGTCCCCGCCGGCACGGTCCCGGGGGTGATCGCGGTGGCGCAGAACGGCAACGTCTACGTCACCAACACCGTTTCGAACAACGTGACGGTGATCAGCAGCGCCACGAACACGGTCCTGGCCACCGTCCCCACCGGCGGGGGCCCGTTCGGGGTGGCGGTGGCGCCGACCGGCAACGTCTACGTCGGCAACAGCAATTCCAACAATGTGACGGTGATCAGCAGCACCACGAACACCGTCCTGGCCACCGTTCCCGTCGGCGCTTTCCCGTTCTCGGTGGCGGCGGCGCAGAACAGCAATGTCTACGTCACCAACGCCAATTCGGCCAACGTGACGGAGATTTCGCCGTTGACGGTGACGACCTCGCCGGCGTCGCCGGTGTGCGGGCAACCGGTGACGTTCAGCATTTCCGGGGGGACTCCGAACGGGACAGCGGTGGTGAACTTCGGGGACGCGAGCCCCACGGTCACCGTCCCTCTGGACGCCACCGGGAGCGGGCAGACCACCCACACCTACACCGCCGGTACGTTCACCGCGACCGTGAACGGCAACCCCACCCCCGTCACCGTGAGCCCCAACCCCACAACGACGGCGCTGTCGGTGACGCCGAACCCCTCCACCTGCGGGCAGAGCGTGACCGTGTGCGCCACCATCACCCCGGCACCAGGCACCACCTCGGTGCCGACCGGTACGGTCACCTTCACCCTGCCCAACGGCCAGACCCAGATGGTCTCCGTGGACGCATCGGGGCAGGCCTGCTTCACCACCACCGCCCTGACCACCGGCACCCTCACCGCCGGCTACGGCGGTGACAGCTGCTTCATCGGCTCCACCACCAGTACCCCCGTCACCGTGAACCCCACCCCCACAACGCTGACCGCGCAGCCAGGCACGATCCGGCTCCGGCTGACCCCGCTGCCCGAGTTCTACATCCCCACCCTCAGCGCCACTCTGACGACCACCTCGGGGATGCCGGTGGCCGGTCAGCCGGTGACCTTCACCGCCGCCACGCTCTTCGGCCCGGTCAACCTCGGCACCGCCGTCACCGACGCCAACGGCACCGCCACCCTCCACAACGCCATCGTCCCCGTCTTCGCCGTCGCCACCCCCTTCTACACCGCCTCCTTCCCCGGCACTGCCTGCTACACCGCCGCCACCGGTCACGGCGTCCTGCTGTTCATCCCCCTCCAGGGCTGATCTCACTGGCTCCGAAACCCCATGTCACCTGGTCTGCTGCGACGGGAGGAACACGCCGTGGTCCGACTGGACGAGTCGGCCGACCAGTCGAGGGGTTTGGGACACGTGTGGATTCCAGCGGCGGGGCTCCGGCCGTGAGGGCGGCTCCAGCATCGGCACGGTGATCGGCAGACCACGGCGCAGGAAGGGCGGGAGAACAACCCGACTCCGCGCTCGCGAGCTGAGCTTGGAGGGTGCCCCAGCGGCGGCGGTGTCTGACAAATGATCACGGCTCACGGAGCCAGAGGATGAGCGATGCCTGACGCCGGTTGAGACGGCCGAGGACTGTCGGTGGCTGGTGGCAGGATCGCTGATATGAGCCTTGTTCGTACCACTCCGCCGCGGCCGGTCGACGTCGCCGCGGTCTTTCCCGAGTTGGCGCCGTTGGCGCGGGCGGCGATTCGGCTGCATCCTCGCGCCGGGTCGCCTTCGGTGTTCGAGAGTTCAGTGGGGGGTCCGTTGTTGTGGCCCGCTGATGAGCCGTGGCCGCACTGCGACGGCTCGCACCCGGGCAGCGGCATGTCCAGGTCACCCGCAGAAATAAGGCTGGAGCGGCGCAGGCTGGCCCGACTGCACCGTGATCCCCACGGCCCTCAGTACACACCCGAGGAGGAGGCGATCAAGGAGCGGAACGACGCGGTGTTCATGGAGCGGCTCGACGCCGGCCCCCCGTGGCCCGCGGAGAGCCCGGTCCCCATGCTGCCCGTGGCCCAGCTGTATCTGCGCGACATAGCCATGTTGCGGCCGCCCGGCGGGGCCGATCTGCTCCAGGTTCTCTGGTGCCCCTACGACCACGAACCGGATCACAAGCCGTCGACCGCGCTGTTCTGGCGAACCGCCGCCGCGGTGGTCGACATCCTCGCCGCACCGCCGGAACCGTATGAGGCGGACTACGACGGCTACGTGCCGGAGCCGTGCCTGCTCGCGCCAGAGCAGATCACCGAGTACCCCAACAGCCTCGATCTGAGCGCGGAGTTGCGGCAGCTGGTGGGGGACTGGAGCAGATGGCAGGCAGCTGACGTCGGCGTGGACAGCTCGTACGCGGACTATCCGACGGAGTTCTATGACGGTGAGCTGGCTGACGCTCCCGGCTGGAAGGTCGGCGGCTGGCCCCCGTGGGGCCGCACCGACCCGTATCGCCGATTCTGCGCTGTCTGCGACGCTCAGATGGTTCCGCTGCTGACCATCGCCTCCTTCGAATGGGACGGTGGTACGCGCGGCTGGGCGCCGTACGAGGATGCGGCCGCCGCGTTCGCCGCCGGTCATGCCGCCGGCCAGAACCCCACGCAGCCGACCGCGGTCGAAGTCGGCAGCACTGACAATCTGCAGCTCTATGTCTGCCCGGCATCCCCGGAGCATCCGCACACCGACCTGATCCAGTGAGCTGTCGCTGAGCCCTCTTTCGCGAGGCCGCACCCACCGCAACAGCTCTGGGCGGGGCTCGAGATCAAGCAGCCCGTCGTTACTGGAGTTGGGCGGCCTACAAGGCCGTCATCGCCCGCACCCGGGCGGCCCTCGCCGGGATCGGAACCACCGAGCCGTAGTGGTGGGCCCTCGCGTAGGTGGCGGGCGCCGACACCGTCGGCGCACGAGTGGCGCTCTAACGCTTCCTCGGGCACGATCGCGGCTTTCTGCCGTGTGCGGCTCTCCGGGGTGCACCGGCCTCACGTTTCTCAACTTTGCGACCTCCCAAGGCTGAGCAACATTATTTTTCTCATGGCTTTCCGGCCGCTTCGTCAGGTAGAAAAGAGGTGGCAGTGAAAGGCATTGCCGCGTAGAACAGGGGGAGGAATTATTATGGCCTCTGAGAATGTATTCATGGATGACGCCGAGAACCTGATCGCCGGCTACTCGACTTACGCGACGGCGGAGGAGCTCGAGGCGGACATGGGTGACCAGGCGCCGGCGAACACGCCGTCGGTCGTGGTGACCAGCACCATGGCCTGGAACTGCTGACCGGCACAGTGCAGGCGGGCCCCGGTGCGAGCAGGACGCACCGGGGCCCTTTCTTGCGGTGGTGTTCTCCGGGGGGGCGAGCGGCGTGTCCCGATGCCACTCCGGGTGACGGGAGGTGCGTCTCAACCGAATGCGGCGGCCAAGTCAGCAGGCTGCTCGGCCCCGATGACGACGCCGGTGAAGCGGGCCGGTGCGTAGAACTCCTGCGCCATGTTCACGACGTCGGTGCGGGTGGTGTCTCTGAGGGCCGCCACATGGCCGTGCAGCCATTCCGGGCCGAAACCGCTCGCCATAGAAGTGAGGAGAAACTCCGCCATGCCTGCCTGGGATGCCGCGCTGGCGGCGGTCGCGCCGATGATGAATTCACGGGCCGCGTGAATTTCCGTGGACGACGGCGGATCGGCCGCGAATCTCCCCAGTTCCGCCTGGATCTCGCGGAGTGCGGCACCGGTGGTGCGGGTGGCCGTGTCGGCCTGGACGAGGAGGAACGTGTTGCCACGGTATTCGTCGAGGGTGGCCGATGTGCGATAGGCGATTCCCCGCGCTTCCCTGATGCCGAGCGCCAGCCGCGATGAGAACGATCCCCCCAGGGCGCAGCCTGCCAGGCTGAGGGCGGGGAACCGGGGGTCGGACTGGCCGAAGGCGGGGGCCGCCAGCAGGATCTGGGACTGGACGGCCCCGGGGCGGGGGACGGACGCGATGCCTCTTCCGGTGATTGTCGGCGTGCGCGCCGGGCCGATGTCGGCGCGCACCGGGGAGGGCCACTGCGAAAGCTCCGCCGGCAGGTTCCCGATCGCCGCTTCCGGGTCGAGATCCCCCACCAGGACGAGCACGGCGCCCTCTGTCCCCATGAGGGGGGAGTGGAGGGCCGTCAGGCGCCCGGCGGTCACAGCGGCGAGGTCTTCATCGGACGGCATGAGGCGGTGGAACGCGTCCCCGTATGCGTGGGCGAGCAGAGCCTCTCGCGCGTGTGTTGCCGGCTGGGCACGCGTGAGTGCGCTGTGCGCCGCCACTCTCCGGACTGCCGCGCGGCATACGTCGTCGTCGTACCGACGTGGTGTCAGGGCGGTGGCCAGGCTCTCCAACAGGGGGAGAAGGCCTGCGGCCGACGTCGTACCGGAGAGGGTGAGGCCGGTGCTGTCGAGCCCGGCGGTGAGAGCGGCGCCCGGCCAGTTCGGTGCGCGCCCGTGCAGGAGAGCGCGGGCGAGTACCTCTCGGAGGGCCGGCGGATGGTTCGGACCCGTGGGCAGAGGGATCCGTAATCTGACTTCCACCAGGGGGACCGAGGGAGCCTTGACGGCCACCACCCGGAGCCCGTCGCCGAGGACCGTGTCCGACCAGGGGGGCATGGGGAAGTGCTCGTCGGGACCGAGGGCGGGGAGTAGGCGTGGCGTACGCGGCGGATTCATCGGAGCCCTCCGGGGACGAGGGTGAGGACGCCCCGGTGCTGCCCTGCGAGAAGCTCGGCGGCTCGGGAGATATCCGGGGAGTCGAGGGTGAGCAGTAGTCCGGGGAACTCGTCGACGAGCTCGGCCCGTCCGTGCAGGACTTCGTACGCGCCGGCGTTGCGGACCCGGGTCAGCAGAGTGTCATGCGCACGGAGGATCTCCCGGTTCGCCCGCGCGCCCGCCTGCCGCAGGTGTCCCGGATCGGGGCCCCGGCCGGCCAGCTCCTCCAGTTCCCGGTCGACGGCGTCGAGGACCTGCTCCACGGAATGTGGCTGACGGTGCGTCACCGAGACGCCGAAGGTGTCCGGGAAGTGGGCTTGGAACGGGCCGAAGAAGCCGCAGTGGGTGCGGACCGATGCCGCGGCACCCGTACCGTCGACCAGGGCCCTGCGCAGCCGGTGCCCGAGCAGCCGGGCCAGCAGTACGTGCGCCAGGTAGGCCCGCTGTTCGGCCTCCGGGTCGGGCAGCCGGTAGCCGACGGCGACCGCCGGGAGCGGGGCGAAGGGGTCGTGGTGCGTGCCGTGCCGGTCCGTCTCCGGTGCGGGCTCCGCCTGCCGGGGCCGCGCCGCACCCGGTCGCGCCGGCAGGTCGCCGAAGTGGCGGTCGACCAGGGCTGCGACCCGCTCCGGATCGAACCGGCCGGTGAGCGTCAGAACGGCGTTGCCCGGGGCGTAGTGCGCGGCGAAGAAGTCCTCCGCCTCCTCCACGGTCGCCCGCTCCAGGTCGGCGAAGTGGCCGTATCCGTCGTGGGCATTGGCGAACTCCCGGTAGAGGACCTGCGGCAGAAGGGGCCAGGGGAAGCCGCCGTACGGCTTGTTGGTGACGTTGAGCCGGATCTCCTCCTTGATGACCTCGATCTGCGTCCGCAGGCTCTCCTCGGTCAGCCGGGGCCCCCGCATCCGGTCGGCCTCGAGGAAGAGGACCCGCTCCAGAGCCCGCGGCGGGACGGCCTGGAAGTACTCGGTGTAGTCGGGGTGGGTGGCCGCATTGGCGACGCCGCCGCTCGCGTTGACGATCCGGTGGTGGTCCGACCTGCCGACGTTCTCGCTGCCCTGGAACATCAAGTGCTCGAAGAGATGGGCGAATCCGGAACGGCCCGCGGGCTCCGACCTGTACCCCACGTGGTAGTGGACGGCGATCTCGGTCACGAGAGCGGACGGTCTGGGGTCGAGGACGGTCCGGAGGCCGTTGTGCAGCGTCAGCCGGTGCACGGGGTGCTGCCGTCGTTCTCTCCCGTGTCGGCCTCGTAGACGGAGACATGGCGCGTGCTGCGGAAGGTGTAGGGCTGCCTCGTCCAGTCCTCCCAGCGTTCGACCAGGCGCAGGCCGGAGAGCTTGGCCAGCAGGTCCAGCTCGAAGGGGAAGGCGTACCGGAGCAGATGGCGCTTGGTCTCCGGCGGTCCGCCGTCGAGGATGGTGTGCGTACCGAGCATGATCTGCTGGGAGCGGTCCACCATCAGGGTGTTCAGCAGGACGCCGTTCTCGCCGAGTGGCTGCATGGAGAGTTCCTGCTTCTCCATGGTGTGGTAGACGGCGGGGTCGAACGCTTCGAGGATGAAGCGGCCGCCGGGCGCCAGCTGATCGGCGGCGTTCCGCATGCAGCCGAGCTGCTGCTCCTGGGTGATGGCGGAGAAGAAGGTGTTCATCACCACCGTGATGACATCGAAGCGCAACCCTGTGCTCCGCTCGGTGAAATCCCCCAGCACGGTGGACACGGCACCCTTGGCGTCCTGCTCCTTGAGCTTGGCCAGCATGGCCTCGGAGCCGTCGATCCCGTGCACCTCGAAGCCGCGCTCGGCGAGCGGCAGGGCGATACGTCCCGTCCCCACGCCGAGTTCGAGCACCCGGCCGCCGGGCGGGGCGAGGTCCGCGATCAGCCCCACGGCCTGCTCGGTGTCGGCCGCGACCGGATACATCTGGTCGTAGACCTCGGCCAGCTTCTCGTCGTAGTGGGCGTGATCAATACTCATGTCGTCCTCGGGGTCATCGGGAGTCCGTCCGCACACAGCGCGGGGGCGCCCTCGGTGTCGATCAGGTCTGCGGCGAGGTCCAGGTGGTGGCGGAGGTCATCGGCCCATCCGACGTACGCGGCGAAGTCGTGCGCGTGGGTGAGCACGCGCAGCGCCGCCATCCGGCCCGCCCTCGCGGTGTCGAAGGAGCCGGTTCCGTATCCGGCCAGGAACTGCCGTGCGGCGTGGGCGCAGTGTGATGACGCCTCGGGGTGTGCGGTGAGATGACGCAGCCGGAACTCGGCCAGCTCGCCGAGGAGCCAGCCGATGTCGTACTCGGGCGGGCCGGCGGCGAATTCCTCGCCGGCCAGCAGTGTGCCGCGGCCTGATGCCCCGCCCACGGCCGCCGGAATCAGCGAGCCCATGCTCACCCCGCCGCACAGGAATACCGTGTCGGCCCGGTCCGCGGCGGCCTCCTCGCACCATGTCCGCGCGCGCTCCCAGCGCTCCGGGCCGAGCCGTGCGCGCGCCGCGGTGTGGAGGGTGGGCCCGGCTCCTGGCCCCTTCTCGCCGTCCAGCCAGAGCGAGAGCCGCGCGGCCCCGGCGGGCTCCCGGGCGGCCCACGCCTTGGGCAGAGAAGTGTGCACCCGGTGCAGCAACTGCCCTACTCCATGGATCAGTTGACTCAGCCCGTGCCACCCGGCGTTGTCGGGTCCACCCGCGAGGACATGTCCCGCCGACCGGGCAGCGCCGGCCGGGTAACTGCGTCCTGCCCCGACCGGCAGGCCGAGGTTCAGCACGACCGGTCCACCGGACAGCCCTGCCACCGCCTCGCGGATCGCGGGCGTCACGGGTGAGAACGGCCGAGGGCGCCGGGGGCCGGGGGACCGCACCCAGACATACGGTTCGTCGCTTTCCGGGCCGCTGGCAGCGATCCTGGTGGCGAGATACCCGGTGGCGAAGGCGGCGCGCACCGTGCCCCCGGGGGCGTCCGTGGGCGCGGTCACGGTGCGCCTCCGCCGTTCCGCAGGGCCTCCGCGGCCTCCACCAGCTCCGGCAGCGGAGCGGCGACGGCCGCGTCCATCCGGCCGGTGGTGGTGCTCAGACCGGGCTTCGGCGGTACCACGACGACGTTGCGGTGCTCGGCGAGCGCCCGGCAGTGCCGCCGGTAGGCCACCGAGTCCACCCCGCCCGGCGGCAGCGCCGGAGCAACGACCACGGGTGCGGTGGTGCATTGCAGCGCGAGCAGCACCGGGGTGTCGGCGCTACCGAGGGCGAACCTGGCGAGGAAGTTCATGCTCGCCGGATTGACGATCACCGTGTCCGCCCACTCGGCCAGTTCGACGTGGAGCGCCGTGGCTGTCGGCCCGTCGGGCCAGCTGTCGACGAGGATGTCCCGGCCCACGACGGGAGCCAGGGCTCCGCGGGCCACGAAGCGCTCCGCGCTGCGGGTGACGACGACGCGGAGCTCCAGGTCCGGGTATCCGGTGCGCAGCCACTTCATCCAGAACGGCGCGTGCGCGACGCTTAGGGCACCGGTGCCGACGTACAGGAGCCTGCGGGCCGCGAACGGCGGCAGCTCCGCGCCCTTGCGGCCGCCGGTCATCCGAGACCTCCGGCACTCGCGATATCGCGCAGGTCGCGGCGGGCGGCGGCCTCGCCTTCCGTGAAGTGGACGCCGGAGAGGTTGAGGATCACCTCGTCCACCCCTGCGTGGTGGAACCGGCACAGTGCGGCGGCGATGTCGTCCGGGGTTCCGGTGAGGAAGACCTCCGACTCCACGAGGGCCTCCGCGCCCTTCACCGGCTCACCGGGGTCGGCCTCGACCCCGGCGCGCCGCAGCATGTCGGTGTAGTGGTCGGTGGACAGATGCGCGCCCACCGCTGTGTACGCCGCCCGAGCGGGGTTGCGGCCGGGCCGGCTCACCGCCGCGTGCACGACAGCGGCCACCCTGGGAACCTTCCGCCCGCGTTCGGCGGCGCCCGCCTCCATCGCGGGACGCAGTTGCTCCGCGACGTAATGGGGCGGGGTGAGCCAGGTGATGGCGACGTCGGCGAAACGGCCTGCGGTCCTCGCCATGCCGGGGCGCAGCACGCCCAGCCCGACCTCGGCGGGCGGGGCGGCGAGGCGCGGGAGGCCGGCCGTGAGCCGGTACTGCTCGCCCTCGTGCTCCACGGTCTCGCCGTCGAGGAGCCTGCGGACCACGGAGAGGTATTCGCCCATGGCCTTCAGCGGCCGGTCGAAGGCCTCACCGAGGAACGACTTCTGGAACTCCACCGACCCCGGCCCGTAGCCGGCGACGAGGCCCGCCCCGGACAAGGCGCTCAGGGTCCTGGCCTCGACCGCAGCCTGGTAAGGGTGGCGCAGCGGAGCCAGCGCGATGCTCGTGCCCAGTGGCAGGCCGGGGACATGGGCGGTGAGGGCCGCCATGGTCAGGTGGGAGTCCAGCCGCAGCGACTGGCCGAACCACAGCCGCGTAAAGCATGTCTCCTGGGCGAAACGCGCGAATTCGACGGCCGGACCAATGGCGTCCGGCTGTGCGGGATACATGAGGGAGAGTTTTCCCGCGACTCTCTCAACCACGATTTTCCACCTTCTTCAGTCGCTGGAGGCGCCAGGTGTATGTGCGACGCGGGATGTCGAGGACCAGACAGAACCTCGAGATGGGGATCCCCAGCTCTTGACGTATCAACTCGAGGTCCGAGAAGGGATTCCGTGATGATTCCCGACCCGTCGCCACGTCATCAGCTCGACGTATGCCTCTCCGAGTGCGATCTTCAGATTCCGCACTTCATGCCGGAGTTTCTGCTCCTGCAGGGAGGGCGGCGCAGACGTCTTCCCGCTGCCCGCCAGCCCCTCCGTGCCGCTGTCGATGAACTGTCTTCGCCAATTGGCTATGGATTGTTCGGACACTTGGGAGAGCTGTGCCGCCTCTGCCGCCGTGCGTTCCTTCGACAGCACGGAGAGCACGATCTTTGCCTTCTCCTGCGGTGGCAGCACCGGGCGCCGTGCCATGAGTCACACCCCGCCTTTTCCGTATGAGAGTTCAGGTGAATCGATGTTCCGTGAGATTTCGAGTGGGTCTGTTCCGGCGGCCGTGAATGCCTCGGCGACATACGTGTGGCGCCGTGTGCCCGCGGGCTCCCGCCGGGACGCCAGCAGGCCCTCCGCGAGGGCCAGCGCCCGGTGCTGGCCGAAGCTCAGCCCGGCGTGCCCAGGCCTCCGGTCGTGCGGCTCCCAGCCGGCGGAGACCCCCGGAGCCAGCATCTTCGCGAACGGCGAGACCCCGGGCGCCAGCCCGGGTGCCCCGGACAGCTCCTCGACCAGCGCATCCAGTGCGGGCCAGGCATCGCTGCCCAGGTAGACGACGAGGGAGTCCCGGCGCGGCAGGAGCCGAGGGGAGGAGATGACCTTTGCCCGGTACGGGACGGCCGCCGCCTCCATCCGGGCCAGCACCGATCGCCAGATCCCGGTGACATACCGCGCCTCCGCGATATGGACGTAGACGCGGAGCAGCGGCCCCCTGGACGGCCGTCCCCGCGAGCCGTCGACCAGGAAGAAGCCGGGGGACAGGGCGGGACGGGCGGCGGGCAGCCGGAGCACGTCCTCGGCCGGGTCCACGGCCGAGGACGGAACGGTCACCCGCACGCCGTCGATCTTCGCCACGAGGTGCCCGCCGGCCGCCCTCGCCGCCGCGGCCGGGTAACGCGTCGTCCCGTGGGGGACCGCGGCCGCCAGGGCCGCCTCAGTGGCCGGGTCGCGCAGCCGCTTCGGGAGCGGGCCGTCCTCGGACGGCAGCCCGGCGTGGAGGTGTTCGTACAGCAGGTTCGCCAGTTCGCCCGTGCACTCCCGCAGCGATTCCCCCTGGACCGTCCGACCGCCGAGCTCGACGGTCAGACCGTCCTCGGCGACGACGGCATCCCGCAGGACCGGATGCAACCGACGGCATATCCGCTCGGTCGTGGCTGTCATCGACCGTCCCCCAGACCCAGCGTCCTGACGAATTTCTCGGGGTGCACCAGCGCAGCCCTGCCGACTCCCATCGCCGCCCGGGTCGCCGCGGACAGCCGGGAGCTCTGCTCCGCCGCGCCGAGTGCGCGGTCGATGAGATGCCAGCCGGCGAAGGCTGTGGCGCGGACCGCCAGCCCGCTGTCGACCGCTGCCCGCACGCTGCGGTAGCCGGTCCAGAACTCCGCGATGCGGGGCCGCAAGCGGGCGAGTTCCCGCGTTCCCGTCGCCACCAGTTCCTCGTGTGACGGGCCGCGGTCGATCCGGCCGTGTTCCGTGCGCCCACCGGTGAGTCCGCCGAGCGCCCGGTGCAGCCACTCGCCGGCGAAACTCCCCACGTCACGCGCCGGGTCGGCCAGCCGGAACTCCTCACCGTCGATCAGGTGGAGCAGGCCGCCGGCCAGCAGGAACTGGTCCAGTCGCAGATCGCAGTGGACGGGGCGCCGCTCGGCGGCCGACTCCCACCGACGCAGCCTCGCGAGCGCCGCGCACAGTTCGCGGTCGGCGTGGACGATGTTCCACAGACTCACTTCGGCGAAGCTGAGGTTCAGGAACAGCGGCAGGGGCAGCGCGTCGCACCAAGCGACGTTGGGCAGCGCGGGGGCCGAGGTGTCGAGGGCGGGCGCCGTGCCTTCGGTGGATGCACCGTGCAGCAGCCCGACGGCCCGCCCGGCGCGATGGGACAGGTCCTCGTCGAACGTGTCCCGCTCCGCCAGCTCCGTCCCGTTGACGGCGTCCGTCAGCAGCTCCGTCACGATGAGCGGGGCGGCTTCGTCGTGACCGAGCACCGCGGGGGTCAGCAGTTCCTCCCGGCCCACCCGCCCGACCGTCGCCTCGAAGGCGAGGGAGCGCCTGATCTGGCGCTCCGCTGTCCCGGCGCCACCCAGCACCCGCTTGACGAACACGGCGACGCCCCTGGAGGTGACGCCCACCCAGTTGTCGTTGCGCCCGATGAGGGAGGCCACGTCCGGGTCGGCGAGTTCGCCCAGGCCGATGCGGCCGAGGAACTCGTTCACCCCGGGGGCGTCCCGGAGCGCCACCGGGTCGAACGTCGTGCGCACGGGGACTCCTTGTCGGCTGGAAGCGGCTCGCACCCCAGAATCGCAAGTCCCCGAAGGGCCACGTCCCCTACTTTGGTCGTGGTCGGCCGGCGACGGGAGTAGGGGCCGCAGGCCGAACGGGCGGCGGCCAGAATGGGGGGCGGCAAGGACGTCGATGCCGCGCTATCCGAAAGTGTGAAGCCGTTGATGCACAAGACACGCGCCGCTGCTCTGCTCCGTCTGGAGGGCGTCGGCCATCGCTACGGGGACCGGGAGGTGCTGCGCTCGGTCTCCCTGCACCTGGAGCCCGGCGCATGCGTGGCGTTGGTGGGCCACAACGGATGCGGGAAATCGACACTGTTACGGCTGGCCGCCGGCCGGGAGACCGCCTTCGAGGGCGAGGTGCTCTTCGACGGCGCTCCCCTCCATGAGGACGATCCGGCCACCCGCGCCCGGATCTCCTCCGTACTCGACCCGGGCGCCCACTACCCCGACCTGACGGTGCGCGAGCACATGGTCTTCGTCGCGCTGGCCCACGGTCTCGGTGCGGCCGCCGACGACGCCGTGGACCAGGCCCTGGCGGACCACCATCTGACCGATCACGCGACGGCCCTGCCGGCCTCGCTCTCCTCGGGACAGAGCCAACTGCTGCTCCTCGCCTCGGCTTTCGTACGACCCCACGACCTCCTTCTCCTGGACGAGCCGGAGCAGCGGCTGGACTCGCGCGCGCGGGCCGGGCTGGCGGACCGCCTGGTGTCGCACAAGGAGCGGGGGACGGCCGTCCTGATGGCCACGCACAACGCGCAGCTCGCCGAGCAGGTCGCCGACCGCGTCCTCGTCCTCGAATCGGGAGTACCCGTGGACGGCGGGGAGCACGACTGGGCGGAGGCCGGCCGTGCCCGGTGAGGCGTCGGCTCCGGCAGCCTTCCGCGGATCAACCGCCGAGGCGCTGGGATATCTGCGCGGTGCCACGCAGGCCCGACAGCGGGCGCAGCGACGCGGCAACGCGGTGGTGCTCTACGGGGTGGTGGTCGTCGCCGCCCTGCTGGGCACCCCGTACCTGCTGGCCGCCGCGAACGCGTCGCGGGCGGGCCGCGGTCGCAGCGCCCTCGCGGAACAGCTGCTGACGGCGCTGCCGGTGACGCTGCCGAGCGTCCTTGCGATCGTCCTCTTCCTCACCCTGCGCGATGCCGCGTGGCGGGGGCCGGTCCTGGTCGACCTGCCGACGGCGTTCTGGGCCGTGCCGCAGCCGCTCCTTCGGCGGTCGCTGCTCATGCCCCGCTTCGTGACTTCCGTCGTCCTCGCCACGCTGGCGGGCGCCGTTGCCGGAGCCGTCGCGGGCTTCCTGCTGGCGACCGGAACGGACGGCTCCTGGCTGGCCGCGACGGCCGCCGGCGCCTGGGCGGGCAGCGCGGCCGGGCTCGGCTCGGCGGCGGCCGGTGTCCTCGTCGAGCGGCACGACAGCGCCGTGGCCCGCATCGGCCGGCGTCTGTTCGTACTCGGCTGGACGGCTGCGGCCGGTCTGCTCGGGCTGTCGGTGCTCTCCTTCTTCCAGGACCTGCCGGCCTGGTTCGGCGCCGTCCTGGTCTGGTCCGGCCCGTGGGGCTGGGCCGGCCAGCCGCTGCTGGCGGCGCTGGGCGGGACGGCCCCTGGCTGGCCGGTCGCCTCCGCGCTGCTGGTGGCCGTGATCCTGTGGGGGGTACGGAAGGCCGGGCGTTCGGTGGCGCTGATCCCGGGGGAGTCGCTGCGCCGACGGGCTCTGGTCGTCTCCCAGGTGACGGCGTCGCTCTTCTCGCTGGAGCTGCGCCAAGCCAAGTTCTCCGTCCAGGGCACGCACCGCCACCGGTCCCGCCCCGTCCTGCGACTGCCCGCACCACGCGCCCGGTGGCTGGTGATTCCGTGGCGCGATGCGACGGGACTGCTGAGGGCACCGGGGCGGCCGGCATGGGCCGCCGTGCTGCTGGTCGCCGCGGTCGTGCTCACCGCGACCATGGACGGGCCGTCGCTGCGCCTGCAGATCCTCTGCGCAACGGGCGCCCTCGGCGCGATGTATCTGGCCGCGGCCCAGCTGGCGGAGCCCGCCCGAGTGGACAGCGACGATCCCCGGAGGTCGACCAACCTCCCCTGTTCCCCGGGCTCACTGGGGCTGTGGCACGCCGCCGTCCCGGCGGGCCTGCTGCTCACCGGGGCCGCGGCGGGGCTCGCCGGCTGCGCGGCCGCCGGGCTGTGGCACCCCGGCCTGCCGGCGCTGCCGCTCTGTGTGCCGACGATGGTGGGGGCGGCCTTGGTGAGTGCCTACCGTGGGGCCATGCCGCCCCATGTGGCCATCGGTGTGGAAACCCCGTTCGGGAACACGGCGCCGCTCCAGATGGCCGCCTGGTATCTGCGCGGTCCCTTGGGGGCGTTGCTGCTGACCGTCCCGGTCCTCGTCCTGACCGCCGGCCGCGGGGCGCTGGGAGCCGGCGGAGTGCTCTGGCTGTCCGCCGTCGGCGCCGTGCAACTGCTGTGGGCGTGGCACGCCGCCAGGCGGCAGCGGTGATCCGGCGTCCCGCCGCCCCCGGCCCGCCCGGAGAGGTGCGTTCAACCAGGGCTCAACCAGGGCTCATTCGGCCAGCCCGGCGCGGTCCGCCAGCAGCGCCGCCTGTACGCGATTGGCCGCGCCGAGCTTGGTCAGGATGCGGGTGACATGTCCCTTGACGGTGGCCTCGGTCATGTCCAGCCGGGCTCCGATCCCCGTATTGGGCAGCCCCGTCGCGAGGAGCACCAGCACGGTCCGCTCCCGTGGGGTCAGCGACGCCAGCTGTTCCCGCAGCTCCGCCGTGACCGCCCCCGACCGCCGCCGGAGCGCGCTGAGCACCTGGACGGTCACGGCGGGCGAGAGCATGCCGTGCCCCGACGCGACGGTGCGCACCGCCTCGATGAGCCCGCCCGGCGGGGTGTCCTTCGTCAGGAAGCCGGCAGCCCCGGCCCGCACGGCCTCGGCGATGTATTCGTCCTCGCCGAAGCTGGTCAGCATGACGACGCGCGGCGGGCTGGGCAGCGTCCGCATCTTCCAGGCTGCTCGCAGGCCGTCGACGCGCGGCATCCGGACGTCGAGCAGCGCGATATCGGGCGCGAAGCGGCGGGCGGCCTCAACGGCCTCGCGCCCGTCCTCCGCCTGGGCCACGACGTGGATGTCCGTACTGGTCTCGAGAATGGTGGTCAGCCCCTGCCGGACGAACTGGTCGTCGTCCGCCACCAGAACCCTGATCACGACAGGACCTCCAGCGGGCCCCGCGCCGGCTGCCGCACATCCGGCTCCGCGCGGCCCCAGACACTTCCCGCGGCCCCGCGACCCCACACACCGTCCCCGTCGACGGGTATCGACGCGGTGACCCGGAAGACACCGCCCGCCAGGCGTCCCGCCGTGAGGACGCCGCCTTCCTGACGGATCCTTTCCGCGAGCCCGGCCAGCCCCCTTCCGCTGCCCGGCATTCCGGAACCCCGGCATCCGGCGACCGTGTTGACGACCTCCACCACCACCCAGCCGTATCGGTGCGTCACACGGATCGCGATGTCCGCGCCGGGCGCGTGCTTGAACACATTGGTGAGCGACTCACGGATCAGCCGGTACAGGGAGTGCCGCACGCCTTCCGGCAGGGCGTCGACGTCGGCGGTCATACGCACAGCGACCCGGCGGCCCTGCGCCCGAGCGTGTTCCACCAGCTGCTCGATGCCGGCGGCGGCCGACGGCGGCGCCCAGGCGAGGCCGTCCCGGCCCGGCCTCTTCACCAGGTTGCGCATCTCGTGGAGGGCCAGCCGGCCGGTGGCGCCGATCGTCCGGGCCTGGGCGCGGACCGTCTCCGCGCCCTGCTCGGCGGTCAACTCCAGCGCTCCGGCGGCCAGCACCATGCGGCTCACCTGGTGGCCCACCGCATCGTGCAGTTCGCTGTGGAGCCGGGCCCGCTCCGCCACCCGGACGCGCTCGGCCAGCAAAGCGCGCTCCCGCCGGGACCGGCAGGCCCGCTCGGCCGGCATGTCCCTCCGGGCCTTCCGGATCAGCGTGAGCAGGGCCAGGACGACCAACCCCAACAGGACCGGAGGGAAGAGGAGTTCCGGCGAGGTGCGGAGGACCGGCCGCCAACCGTCCCGGACGAAGAGGGCCTCGATCACTTCAACTGCCGTGATCCCCAGCGCTATTGCCAGGTCGGACCGGGAGACCGGAAGCAGACCGCATAAGCGCGTCCGCCGTCGGCCCACCGCATCGGTCCTCTTCATCTCGACCCAGGAATGCCGCCCAATGCGGTGCTTCGGCTGCGGCGGCGCTCCTCGGGGCCGTAAGGACGTGCAGATACCTCTGCAGAGCACATGAAATCTCGCCATGTGTGTTCTCCCCGTTGATGAGCGTGATCCCGCGTGATCACCATGGTGCCTCAGCTCTCCGCCGACCGAGGTACTCACGTCGGGAATCGGCCGAGTCGGCGTGGACCGCTGTCCGGCACCCCCCACCACGCGCGCGCGTAGGCTCCGGCGGGGGTTTTTGCGTTCGGGGATGGGTCTGGTGCGTGGTGTTCAAACGCGGTCTTGCTGTGCCGGCTCGCCGATCTCGGCGGCGTAGGGAGGGCAGCGGTGACGATGTGGGCGCGGTGGCCGAAGTGCGGCGGAGGGCGGGGGCGTTACGCAAACGCGAGAAGTACCCATGACCTGCATCGACATGAGCCCGAGGCCCGTGGTAGGCATCGCTCGTCCCGTGTGGCCGCCAGAGCACACGGGGCGTCGGATGTGAGTAAGGATTGGTTTTGCGACTGCTCTCCCATCGCCAGGGCCGAGCACGAAATGACGGAAACCACTCAGCAATTGATTGCGTGTACGGATTCCGGCGTGGAGGTAGCCGGCCGGCCCACAGGGACTGTGTCTGGGGGGGGAAGCGATCCCGCACGGCCGGCAGAGGCGGACTCCACGACCGTGGTACGGCAGGCCGAGAGGTATGCCAGCTGCGCGTGGTCCCAGTGGACCGCCGCCAGACCGCCGACGGCGAAGGGAAATGAGGCTGCGGCACGCGCGGCCGGTTTCGCTGGCGCGCGCGATGCCGTTTATGAAGGGTGTACGACACGGCGTGACCCACGCGGCGTACGACGACGCTGACCACGGTCAGAGGGCCTGGCGCGTGCCCAGGCGAGGAACCCCGGCAGTGGCCGCAGAGGAACCGGCGCCTGGAACTCGCACGCTGCTGGGCTGCTCACGAAGTCCTGCTATTCCGCCTTCGACGCCGAGACTTCCACACCGATCGCGTTCGGATGGCAGCTCGGGACCTTGGCATACAGCGCTCTGACCAGGTGACGGCGGGCGTCCGGCCGGTCCTCGTAAGGGCGTCGGCCGTGGGAGAGGCGGTCGTTGCGGAAGATCAGCGCTTCGCCGGGGGCCAGGCTTATGGCCAGTCGGTAGCGGGGGTTGTCGGACGCCGTGCGGAGGAAGGCCAGTGCTCGGCGCAGGCCGCCAGGGGTGCCTACCGAAAAGTTCCACGTGCAGGTGTCGTTGTCCGTGTAGCGGGACAGGAGGTTGCCCGCTTCGTCCACGGCGAACACCGGGCCCGTGGCGCTCACGTCGATGGCGGGGAGTGTGGAGCGGCGGTTGAGCGCTCGGGGGGAGAGGAGTGCTTCCGCCGCGGCCGGGTCCGTTTTGCGGAGTTCGGCGAAGGCGGCCAGCGAATTGAAGAGGAGGGTCTCACCACCCCGGTGGGCGGCGTGGATGCAGTAGAGAATGGTGGTTCGGATATCGCCGATGTCGTCGAGGAGACCGTCCACGTGCCAGGCCTGACCCGCTGTGGTGCTGAAGCCGGGGTGCCGGTCCTTCGTATCGCTGCGGATGTGGCTGTAGGCCGCGGAGTAGTCCTTTGCCTCCGCGTAGCGGTACAGGGCCGGAATGTATGGATTTCCGAGTTGCAGTGCCGCGGCCAGTGACATGAGTTCGGCGTCGGGCGGTCCTGGGTCCGGCATCGTGACCACGGCGAAGCCGCGTTCTTCCAGGATGTTCACGATTTGTTTCGGGGCGTCGTGCTCCGCGAAGTCCACGGTGTGGGTGCACCGTGGATCGCTGAAGTCGGCTTGCAACTGTTGCACGCTGTCACCTTCCACGGGGTCGTTGCCGTGCATGCCTCTTACTACTCGCTGCGCGGTTGTCCGGGGCGGGGAGGGACTTCGGTTCAGCTGGGACCAGCGGGGACCGACCGGCCTCATGCGGTGAGTCCGCATTCGGCGTCTCCGCGTGCGTCACTTGGCCACCGAGTTGGTGTAGAGCACGCCTTCCGACCAGATGCGGCGCGTCCCTCCCCATCGGGCAGCTGATGCGACGTCGGGAAAGAACCCTCGCCCCTCGAAGTTCGCGCTGGTGTTGCAGAGCACGGGCACGCCGCTGATTTCCTCGTACGCGGCCAGAATGCGGGCCGTGGCCGAGCGGCTGTGCTCGTTGATGGTCTGGAGCCTGGCGGTGCCGTCCAGGTGGACGATGGCCGGGACGCGCTCGGCCCAGCCAGGCCGCATGCGGTGCTCGAAGAGCATGTAGGGGTCCGGGGTGCCGGGGGTGAACACCTCGGGCGCGCGGGATTCCAGGCAGATCGGAGCCACCGGTCGGTAGCCGGCCCGGTTCTTGATCGCGTTGAGCCGGTCCTTCATCCCGGGATCGGTGGCAGGGGCCAGGATGCTCCGATTTCCCAGGGCGCGCGGGCCCAACTCGGCACGGCCCGACAGGACGACCACCGGTTCGCCCTCGGCGTGCAGCAGCTGCGCCAGCTGTGCCTCGTCGCAGGGCCGTGCCTGCCACCCTTCGGGGGTTGGGCCGGCCACCAGCGAGGGTCCGCTGTAGACATCCCATTCCAGCAGGGCGAGGTTCCCGCGGTGGAACGACTCGCACACTGCCGTGCCGATGGCCGCTCCGGCGTCGTTCGGGAACGGCGGTGCGAACACGGAACGGAAGAGCCCGCTCGCGCGCATCGACGTATTCCATTTGATGTTGAGCGCGCAGCCGCCACCGAGCACCAGGTTGGGGCGCTGGTCGGGGAATTTGCTTTTCACCACCGCCGAGAGTCGGTCCAGCAGGCGCGTGCCCAGGTAGTCCTGGAACGTGGTGATGATGTCCGCGTCGGACATGCCCGGCATCAACTCGTCCCGGTTCGAAGCGACCTTCGCTCCCATGATTCGGGCGTTCTCCATCTGGGCGCTGGCGAACTCGGCGACGAGGCCATCGAGGAGCGGGAAGGCGTCGGGCTCCGTCTTGCCCAGCGCGGCGTACGCCATCGCCTTTCCTGCGATGGACAGACGGTATTGGAGCACCTCCTCCCGCGTCATGCCGCTGAGGTCGGCCGCGTACGGGCCGAACTGCGCGCTGAAGTTCGCGAAGCTGTTTCCGGTAATGGGCAGCAGAACGGAGACCAGCGTCACCTCGCATGTGGCGGCCCGCACGTGGTAGAGCCGCGGCTCGATGCCTCCGTCCCACACCAGGGCGAGCGCGTCCTCGCCGCGGGCGGCGCAGGGGCTCGAACAGTAGGCGCCGAGCAGGTGGTTGGTCACGTGGTTGTAGCTGGCGTAGGCCAAGCGGCCGTTGAAGCCGTTGCCGTCGAGTCCGTCGAAGCCGAATCCATCGGCGTCGAAGTGATGCCGCTTCAGGGGGTCTTCCCCGGCGGAGCTTTCCAGGTAGGGCGCGACAGCCAGTTCCACTGGCAGGTCGCCGTTGTTGAGGGTGATGGCGTGATTGCCGTTCACGCCGGTCGTGTACCAGCCGTCTATCACGAACTGGTCGACATCGGCCGGTGACATTCCCTCCAGGGCAAGGAGGTCGAGCACGCGCCGCAGGTTTCCCAGTGCGCTGTAGCGGGCGCCGTTGGCAATCTTCTCGGCCTCGATGCTGAATCGGAGACGACCGTCCTCAATGACCGCCACCGCACCGTCGTGGGTCAACTTGATACCGCAGATGATCATTAACGCCCCTCACTTCTGGCACGTAAGAGAGAATTCTGGTGCGTAAGCGAGAAAAGAGAATTCCGGGCTACGAGGACGCTGCCGCCCGCGTGAGACGAGCGAGTGCCCGGGCATCGCTGAGCAGGGGGACGGCGAAGCCTTGTCCCCCCTTCTCCGCCGCCGCGAGGACCTCGGACAGGAACAGCCGCATGCTGTCGGCGGGCTCCACGCTGTGCACGTACGTCCGGTTCCCGGCCTGGATCCGCAGGTCGACCGCCATCCCCGGTAGTGCGGAGAAGGGCCGGTCGATCTCGATCGTGATCCCCTTTCCCATCAGCCGGACCGTGTTCTGGTAGAGGGTCGTGAAACCGAACTGGCCGACGACGGTCCGGCCGCCGGGGTAGCCCGTGAGCATGCTGTAAGACGTCTCCAGCCCGTCGGCGGTGCGATCGCCCACGACGGCGTCGATCCGCTCGGGTTCGGCGCCCCACAGCACCCGGCCGAGGGACACAGCGTAGGGGCCTGTGTCCGGCAGCGCCCCGCCGCCCCGGGCCCGGTCGTACCGCCAGTCGGTGGCCGGAACGGGGGGAGTGAACACCGCCAGCGCCTTGGTGACTTCGGCGTCGAGGTCCGCGAGGACCGATTCGACCGCCGCGAACAACGGGTGGAACGCGTAGCAGGTGGCCTCCGCGATGACGAGCGATGACGACCGGGCCAGCGCCACCAACTCCTCGGCGGTGTGCGGGTCCGGCAGGGCCGGCTTGTCGACCACCACGTGGTGCCCGTGGTCGAGCGCGCAGCGGACCACCCGTGAATGGTCGCTGTTGACCAGTGAGACGTAGACCAGGCTGGGGCGGGCGACGGCCAGCGCCTCGTCCCAGTCGGTGTACACCGTGCCGAGCTTCGGCACGCGCGCGAGTGCTGCGGGGTCCGCGTGCGAGGTGACGACATGGACCGTCTCGATCTCGGGGAGGGACGCGGCGGCCGGCAGCACGCGCCGCTGAGCGAACCGCGACATGCCGATCAGCAGGAGTTCCATGGCCTCGACCGGGTCAGCGGCGGGCGGTGAAGGGCACGATGTCGCCCGCCCGTTCGCCGCCCGACAGCTGGCCGTTGCGGTCGGTGCGGACGTACGCCCGGTGCAGCCAGCGGTCCTTGCCGTCCCAGCGCGCGGTGAACGGGGCCCGCCCGTGGGCGATCCGGAAGTTGTCGATGATCAGCAGGCCGCCCCGGGTCAGCAGCACCGGCTCGGTGACCTCACTCAGGGCCGCGGAGAGCGCGTCGAGGGCGGCGATGTCCTCGGGGGTTTCGGCGGTCAGGAACGACCGGTTGAAGCTGACGTATGGGTCGTCCTTGTCGCCGTACAGCGGCTTGACGTGGGCAATGGCCTCCGGGTCCGCGGCGTCGAACCGCCGCGTGAACACCCGGTCGAACAGGTGGTTGCGGACCTCGTCGCTGAGGAGCGGCAGCGCCTTGCGGATCGAGCCGACGAGTGTGGCGGCCTTGCCCTCGTGGTCGCCGCGAGAGCAGGAGAGGAGGATGTAGTTCGGCTGGCGCGCGTGGTGCGAGAGGTCCGTGTGGAACTCGAGCTGGGTATGGGAGGTTCCCCCCGAGAGGTGGTGGGCCTCGGGCGTCGGGTACAGCTCGTGCAGGACGGTGATGGAGCGGCGGTTCCCGTAGCCCTGGTCGTAAGCGGTGAGGAGCCCCAGCCTGCCGCCGACGATGCAGAGCATGGCCTCCATGTTCAGCAGGCGCCGGTCCTCCGGCGGCGGGCTGGACGTGGGCGTGGCCGGCAACTCGTCGTCCGGCTCGACGGGAAGGCCCCGCAGGAGCAGATAGCCGTCCCGGTTGCCGTTGGCGTTGAACTCGTCCAGGCCGTCGCGCAGTTCCTGTGGCAGCCGCTTGGCCAGCCGCATCGCGTCCTCGAAGAACGCGTACAGGTCGGCCCGGGGCACCTTCGGCAGCGTGGCGGCGAGTTCGAGCAGTTCTTCCCGGTACGGAGCACAGTCGATGGTCGAAGAAGACGTGATCGAGGAAGACACGGAACGGATCTCCTTTCGGTTTGGCGGGGTCAGAGCAGGCAGGCGAGGAGGCTGCGGGCCTCGACGTTGACGTAATAGCCGGAGTGAATCAGGCGGTTGAGCAGGCCCAGGGGCATCCACCGGTAGTTGTCCGGGGCGTCGACCGTGTGCCCTTCCGGGACGTCGACGATGACGTGCGTCGTGTCCGCGCGGGCGAACCGCCCGCCGTCCTCCGACTGCACGGCCTTGAGGCGGATCCAGGACTCCGGTGCGTTGAGGTACTCCGCGAGCGGAGGGACCTCATCCGGGCCGCGATAGCTTCCCGGGGTCAGCTGCACCGTCGCGGCGAGCTCCATCCGGTCCGTGAGGCCGGGCTGGATCATGGCCTGGACGAGGAAGTGCAGCACTCCCTCACGGCGCTGGCAGATCAGGGCCACGACGTTGCCGCCGGTCGGTTCGAGCATCGGCTGCCACCACGTGCCTACCTCCCGGCTCGTCGCCGCGACCGAAAGCCCGATGATCTGGAAGGAGCGGCCCTCGCGGTGGCGGATGCTGTCCTCGCCGCACACCCACTCGTCCATGTCGCGCAGGCTGATCCGCCGGACGTCCAGGCTGAACTTCGCCTTCTGGTCGATGAGCCAGGTTGTCGCGGCCATGACGTCGGCGTTCGAGCGCCCCGCGGTGTGTGACTCGACTGCTTGGCGGTGAAAGGCGTCCGGGATGTCGCCGTAGAACTCCGGGTCGTCCTCCGCGGCGTACGAGATGCCGGACAACACCGTGCGCGCGTTCATGTTCACGCGGTTGCCCTGGGCGAGCTGGTGCCGCAACTGGCCGAGCGTCAGCCAGGTGAAGTCGTCGGCCGGCGCGATGTCCTCGTCCTCAGGAACCTCGACGATCATGTTGCGATTGCGCTTGTGCAGGTACCAGGACGCGTGCTCCGAGAGGAGCTGGTCGAAGACGATGCGTCGTCCGGCATGCTCCTGGAAGTACTCCAGGTACGGGGTGGAGCGGCCGCCGTGCACGCGCTGGTAGTTGCTGGGCGTGGCCTGCACCGTCGCGGCGTACTGCACCAGGTTGCTGTTGCCCGGCTCCATCTTCGCCTGCATCAGGAAGTGGTGGACGCCTTTGATGCGCTTGACGAGGATCCCGAGGATGCCGATCTCCGGCTGAACGATGATCGGCTGACGGTACTCGTGAATCGGCCCGAAGTCCGTGCGAACCGACAGTCCCTCCACCGAGAAGAACCGGCCGGACGCATGCTGAAGGCGGTCGTCGAGCTGCCAGTCGGGGAGCGCGGCCAACGGAACGTGTTCGACGCTGAAGGTGGAGGACGCGGATCGTTTTTCGAGGAAGGCGTCGGGGTCCGGGGTCTCCGCGGTGCTCAGGGTCGTGGACGAGGAGAGGAATCCATCGGCACGACTCACCTTGGTGGGCATGAAGCAGCTCTCCTTCAAGCTACGTCGGTGGAGTGCGACGAGGGGTCACAGAGTCTGGATGGCGCCGAAGGCACCGTCGGCCGCGATGTCCCGGGCCATGAGCTCGATGCCGGCATCGAGGCTGCGCGGTGCGAAATCGATGATGCGCCGCAGCACCGACAGGTCGACCGCCAGGTGGCCGGTGTCGGTGTGTGCGTCGGGGCCCGGAGTGGTGGCGATCGGGGAGCCCGTGGCATTGCTGACTGCGTCGAGCACTTCCGCGATGGATCTGCCCGTGCCGGTGCCGACATTGACCGTTCCGGGAAGCTCCCGGCCGCAGGCTACGAGGCCGAGCGTCGCCGTGACGAAGTCGTCGACGTGGATGAAGTCCCTGGTTTGCCGCCCGTTGCCGTGGAGCGTGAAGGGAGCCCCGGTCAGGGCGCTCCAGAATGCCGCCGACACCACACCTTGCCCTCGCGACTGCGGCAGGAGACGGCCGTAGACGTTCACGCAGCGCAGGGAGAGGGTTGCCAAGCCGTGCACTCTTCGGTAGTACGCCATGTACTCCTCGCCCATCCGTCGCGACATCCCGTACGGAGAGGTGGGCTGCCCGGGATCCGACTCGCGCTTGAGTTCGTCGCCGGGCGCGTACACGGCACCGGCGGAGGACAGGAAGACGATCCTCGTGCCGGGGCTGAGCGAGCGAACCTTCTCGCAGAGCTCGATCACCAGCGAGAGCGTCCCGATGGCGTCGGCCGCGGGTGCCGCCGCCGAGGGCAGCGGAAACCGGCCGCCCGCGGCGATCACGATCGCGTCCACGCCCTGGTCCAGGGCCTGTGGAAGACGGTCGGCGCCCTCGCCGGAGAGCAGGCGGATCTCACCCGGCCCGGGATCCGCGTCCCGGGTGGCGAAGGGGTCGGAACGGCTGATCACGGTGGCGCTCCAGCCGCGCCGCGCCGCGCCCCGGGCCAGCGCGCTGCCCAGGAAGCCCGCGCCGATCAGGGTGAGCCGTGTCATCGTGCGGCCCCCCTGCCGGTCCGTGCGTCACCGTGGTCCAACAGCAGTTCCTCCAGCCGTCGTACGATCGACTCCTCGCCGTCGGGGCTGAGCGCGCGCGGGTCGACCTCGAGCTGGCCCAGGTGCAGCTTGAAGTCCCGCAGATAGATGGACGGAACGCCTGCTTTCATCTCCTCGGCGAGGGTGGTGGCGCTGCGCCCCGCGGCGGGGTCGACCGTCAGCAGGACGCGGTAGATCGTGCGCCCGGAGTCGTCCTGGGCGGTGCGGGCGCAGAGACCGGGGAGTTTGTCCAGCCGGGCCGCGAGCTTGGTCATCCGCTCCAGCTGCTCCGCGGCCCGCTGTTCCTCCGGGACGGCGGTGTACTCGCGGACGGCCTGGAGCAGCCCCAGCAGGTTTTCCTTGCCGACCTTCATGGGCCGGGCGATGCCGGAGTACTGCGCCCGGCACGCTGCGACCAGTTCGCTGCGCCCGCAGATGAACCCGGAGGTGGGCGCGCCCAGCATCTTGGGCCCGCTGTAGATCACCAGGTCGGCGCCGCTCGCCGCCCAGCGCCGCAGATCCCCTTCGCCCGCGGCGTCCACGATCACGGGGACACCGTGCTCGCGGCCGATGGCGACCAGCTCGTCGAGCGGGACTCCCTTGCGGTGGACCGCGTGGGTGCGGGAGGTGACGTACACCAGGGCCGCGGTGCGTGGGGTGACGGCACTGGCGACGTGGTTGCGCGGTGTCTCGTTGACGGCGCCCACCTCGACGGCCCGGCCGCCGCCCAGCGCGATCATCTGGGCGAGGGGGGCGCCTCCGTAGCTGATGGCGTGGCCCTTCTGCAGCACGATCTCGTTGGGCCTGTCCCCGGGGTCGGGCAGGCGCTGGACGCGCAAGCCGTCCGTCCCGGCGACGCAGGCGGCCACCGCGATCGCCATGCCGGCGGCCGCCCCGATGACCGGGCAGGCGTCCTCACTGCCGGTGGCCTCGGCGAGGTAGCTGCCGGCGGCCTGCCAGAGCTCGTCCATGTCGACGTGGAACCGTGCGGCGCTGCCCATGGCCTTGATGACGCCGTCGCTGAGCGTGCAGCCGCCCAGCGGGGTCGAGTTGGCCTGTGCGCTGACGACGGGTGCGACGCCGAGGTCCTGGTACTCCATGGTGTGGCTCCCAGTTCGCCGTTCGGCATTCGGAGGGAATTCCAACTCATTCACCGCGCAATTCCTTGTCCAGCCAGGTCATGAAAGGGGCCATGCTGTTCTCGTAGAGCCGCTCCATGCGCCGTGCGGGTCTGCCCACGGCGCCGGACTTCACCTGCTCCAGCGCGTCGGCCAGGCTCTTGGCGCTGGGCTGGTGCAGGACGACTCCCAGGTTTTCGCGAGCGACCAGGTCGCCGGAGATCCCGTGGGGGTCGATGATCGTGGGGATGCCATGCAGCAAGGTGTCGCGCAGCCGCAGTCGGGTGCCGGTCTCGTTTTCGGCGCCCGGTTTGGCGATGCAGACGTACGCCTGGGCTGCCTTCACGTACTGGTCGCGCTGGGACAGGGCGAGGGGCTGCGTGTGCAGGTGGACGCGGTCGCCGAGCTCGAGGCCGTCGATCGCCCTGCGGACCACGGCGATGGCGGAGCGGGTGTCCTCGGTCGGCGCCGCGTGCAGGAAGGCGGCACTGGCCTCCACGCCCCGGTCCCGGAGTATCGCCATGGCCTCCACCAGCATGAGCGGCTCGAAGAAGGCCCAGATGCCGCCGGTCCACAGGAAGTCGGCCATGTGGACCGGCGCGGTGGCGTCCGCCGACTCCAGACTGCGCCGGCTGAACCCGACCGGCAAGGTGCTGATCAGGTGGTCCAGCGTCGCGGACCGCGCGATGTCATCGGGCGTCGTCCGGCCGAACGCGCAGAGCGTCGACAGGAGCGCCGCCCGCTCGACCTGGGAGCGGCACAGGAAGTGGTGCGTCACCTGCAGCAGGCGCCGGTAGGTGCCGAGGAAGTGCTGGTGCTCGCCGGTCGGGTCGGCGCGGGCGAGTACCGACGGAAAGCTCATGTGCTCGATGGGCGCCCGGCACTCGCCGATGATCAGCTTGCGGTGGGCGACGGCGAGCTCGATCCGGCGCCGGTCCGGGGTGTCGAAGAACATGACGGCGTCGGCCGTCGCGATGGCCCGTGCCGCCTCCTCGCCCAGCCCCACCTGCTCCGCGGCACCGAGGTCGACGGTATCGGCGGCGGGCTGGGTGAGCACGCGCACCGTGTAGTGCCGGCTGAGGACTTGGGCGATCTCCGCGAGGCGCTGGCCGGCACCGGCGATGGAGGTCTCGGACAGGGAGTATGAACCTGCGTCGACGACGACGATGGGTTGGTCGGTCATTGCTCTGCGAGCACCATCCAGTCAGGAGAACTCTACGAAGTAGAAGGGAGGCCCGAACTGTTCGCGAACCCGTCGGCTGCCTTGGCCGTCCCGACGGGCACCGGCCCGCGCATGGCCGAACTCCTCGGCCAGCGCATGGACGGCGGCCTCGCGCCCCCCGAGGAAGGTGAGCTCGTTGACCCCCAGGCGGAGCACAGGGCCGGGCAGGCCGGGGAGGTCCACCTGGACGTTGACCCGGATCCCGTGGTCGTAGAGGGACTCCGAGAAGCGGTCGGTCTGTTCCGCGTCCCCGATCCTCACCCAGAGCTGGTGGGTGCTGGTGGTGTGGCCGTTCTCGTCGGCGGTGACGTCGAACCCGTCCGCTGCGAGCAGCTTGCTGAACAGCTGCGCGTTTCCGATCACTTGTTCCGCGTAGGCCTGGCCGAAGTGGCGGAACTCCGCGGCGGCCAGCCCCAGGGCGAGCGTTTCGCCGAAGTGATGACTGCTGAGCATCGTGAACTGGGCGTTCTTGAGCCGCTGATGGAGCTCGGGGCTCCGGGTGAACAGGACCCCTTTGTGCGGCCCGGGAAAGGTCTTGTGCGTGGAACCGCCCATGGTGTGGGCCCCGGCGTCGAGCGGGTTGCTCAGGGCGGCCCCGAGGATCAGCCCCATCGTGTGGCTGCAGTCGACGTGCAGGAGCGTGCGCGGGGAGTGCGCCTCGATGAGCTCCGCGACGCGGGACACCTCCAGCGCGTGGCGGCTGTTCTGCAGGTCCAGATAGACCAGTTCGGGTGCGCGTTCGCGAAGAACCAGCCCGAGCCGCTGCTCGTCGACCCGGCCGCGAACGACGGGAACGGTGGCGGACTCGAAGCCGAGCCGGCGCGCCATGTCGGCGGTGGCGTAGTGCCCGCCGGACGCGGCGTCGATGGAGACGACCGTGCCGCCCGGCTTCCCGCCGAGTCCCGCCATGGCCAGCATCATGGCCGAAAGCCCTGATATGGGCCGTTCGTTGACGTACGGAGCGCGAGCGAGCCGGCTCAGGTGTCCACGGGCCAGCTCCGTCTCGATCTCGGCCACTTCCTGGCCACCGCGGAACTGCCAGAAGCCGGGATCCAACTGGTCATTGAAGAAATATCGGTTGTAGTAGTCAGTGCTGAGCGGCATTTGGGCCAGCGGCGACAGCTTGTTCTCGCTCGGCACGAGATTGACGGTGTCCGCTGCCTTCCGCTCCTGGGTACGGAATCGGTCGACGACCTTACGGAGCTCCTCGATGTCAGTCATACCGTGGTTCCCGAAAGTGCGCCTATTGCGGTCTTCGAAGTCAATGGGGTACGCCTCTCGTCGGCTCCGGAAAGGGGTGGCACAGCGTGACCGCCAGGCCGCCATCGCAGCGCCCCATCACGTTGAGACCCGCTTGTTCACCGGGGCGACTCGTGAGTGCCTAATTCTGTACGCCGCAGCTAACGTACGTGCTTTTCTCGTGCAATCTTTAGTCTGCTGCGGTGCGTGACGACCCGTCTACCGACTCTTCATCATTGGCGGATCGGCCCGGACTGCCGGGCCGGTGGTCGTCAGGCCGGGGCCCCGCCACCGCCCCGCAACCGGCCGCTTCCGGAAAGGCTTCAGTGACCCGGCTGATCTCCCGTGGCCGAAGGGCCACTAGGCACGGCGACGGCTCGAGCGGGACTATTGATCCGCATTCCAATGAGTGAGCGCGCTCGACCGCTGGGAGAAATGCATGGACCTCAGTTCGCTGCAGCGACTCGTCTGGGAGAACAAGGTACGGAAGGGCTACAACACCACCGATACGCCCCTGGAGTTCTGTATGCTCCAGGAAAACGTGGCCACGTCCTTCACCGCGTGGCGGAAGCAGGAAGAGCTCCTCGGGGAAGAACTCGCCGATGTCGTGCTCTACGCGACGAGCATCGCCGAAATGACCGGTCTCGACCTGCAGCACGAAGTGAAGAAGAAGGTCGACAAGAACGCGGCACGTCCCGACTGAGAGCTGGGGTGCTGAGAAGGTGAGGGGCATGGCCGGCAGCGGAACGCGCGCACCGTCCTTTGGCGAGCCGACCGACTCCGGCGCGATCACGTCGGCGCCCGAGGCCCGGCACCGAGCGCCGCTGGCCGCGTACCACCATGACCCCGGGCGTCGCGCCATGAACGCATTCGGCACCCGAGTGAACCGGGTGGAGGACCCGCGGCTGCTCACCTCGGGCGGCGTCTACGTCGATGACCTGCGCGTCCCCGAGCTCATGGGGGCGGCGTACGTGACCTTCGTGCGCTCCCCGGTCGCGCATGCGGTCATCACCGGCATCGACACGTCCCGGGCGGAGGCGCACCCCGGCGTGGTGGCGGTCTACACGGCCGCGGACCTGACCGGCCTGCCCGCACCGCAGCCGTTCCGGCAGCCGGAGGGCGGCGGCGGGTTCTTCGCCGAGCCCCTGCTCGCCGAGGAGAAGGTCCGGTTCGTGGGCGAGCCGGTCGCGGTCGTGCTCACCAGCACGCAGTACGACGGCCAGGACGCCGCGGAGCTCGTGGACGTGGACTACGAGCAGCTCCCCGCCGTCGTGGGCCCCGCACTGGCAATGCGCGACGACTCGCCGCTGCTCTGCGAAGAGGCCGGGACCAACATCGCCGACCAGCGCGACCGCGACGGCTACGACGACGCCGTCTTCGCCGAAGCGGACGTGGTCGTCGAGCGAGAGATCGTCAACCACCGGGTGGCCTGCGTCCCGATGGAGTGCCGTGCCACTGCGGCGGCCTTCGACGGTACCCGGCTCACGGTCTGGCACAGCAGCCAGAACGCTCAGCGCTGCCGCAGCACCCTCGCCGCGTCCCTCGGCATCGCGGCCGAGGCGATCCGGGTGATCGTCCCCGACGTCGGCGGCGGCTTCGGCGCGAAGATCGGCATCGACCGGGACTCCATCGTCGTCGCCTGGGCCGCGTGGAAGTCGCGAACCCCGGTGCGGTGGGTGGAGAGCCGCGCCGAGAACCTCATCGCCATGACGCAGGGCCGTGCCCAGCTCAACCGCGTCAAGCTCGGCGGCACGCGTGACGGCACGATCACGGCGTACCGCCTCGACGTCGTCCAGGACGCGGGCGCCTATCCGCGTACCAGCACCCTCGCCCCCGTGACCTGCACGATGGCCCCCGGTGTGTACGACATCGCGCACGTGCAGAGCGGATTCCGCGTCGTCGTCACCAACACCACCCCCGTGAACAAGTACCGCGGCGCGGGCCGGCCGGAGGCCACGGCCGCCATCGAGCGCGCGGTGGACCTGTACGCCGCCGAAATCGGCATGGACCCGGCCGAGGTCCGCCGCCGCAACGTCATCGCCGCGGACGCCTTCCCGTTCCGCACCGCAACGGGGGTCCGCTACGACTCCGGTGCCTACGAGGCGGCTCTCGACAAGGTCCTGCGGGCCGCCGACTACCTCGGGCTCCGGGCTGAGCAGGCCGCCCGCAGGGCCAACGGGTGCGTGAACGTGCTCGGCATCGGTCTCTGCGTCTACGTGGAGATGACCGGTGGCGGTGGTGAGACCGCGAAGGTGACCGTGGACGGCAGGGGGCAGGCCACGGTCCTGACCGGCAGCTCGGCGCAGGGGCAGGGGCACCACACCGCCTGGGCGGTCCTGGTCGAGGCCGAGCTCGGCATCCCGATGGACCTGGTCACCGTCGTGCACGGGGACACCGACCTCATCCCGAAGGCCGTCGGCACCTACTCCAGCCGGTCCCTGCAGCTCGGCGGCTCCGCGGTCGTCAAGGCTGCCTCCGAGGTGAGGAACCAGGCCCGGGGGTACGCCGCCGAGCTCCTCGGCGTCCCGATGTCCGACGTCACTCTCGACACCGGTTCCGGTACCTGGCATGCGGCAGGCAGCCCCGGCCGCACCCTGACCTGGGCCCAGTTGGTCAAGCACGCCGAGCGCGAGATCAGCGCCGACGCCGAGTTCGACGCGGACGGGCCGACGTTTCCGTTCGGTGCGCACCTCTCGGTCGTCGAGGTCGACACCGAGACGGGCAGGACCACGCTGCTGCGCCACGTCACCGTGGACGACGCGGGGCCGGTCCTCACCCCGTCCCTCGCCGAAGGCCAGCGCCAGGGCGGCATCGCGCAAGGGGTCGCCCAGGCGCTGTTCGAGGAGGTGCGCTACGCCGCAGACGGCGCCCCGCTCAGCGCGACGCTCGCGGAGTACGGGGCCGTCGCCGCCGCCGATCTGCCCGACTTCGAGCTGGTGGCCGGGGAGACCCCTACGGACGTAAATCCCCTCGGCGTCAAGGGAATCGGCGAAGCGGGGACGATCGGTGCCACTCCCGCGGTGCAGAACGCGGTCGTCGACGCGCTCGCTCACCTCGGCGTCCGGCACATCGACATGCCGATGACGCCGGGCCGCGTCTGGGCGGCGATCAGGGAAGTTGGCGACGCGTGCCGCTCCGGGCGTTGACGGTCCGGGGCCGGGAGAGCACCTCCGGCCGTCGGCGACGGGACGGCATCCACTGCCGCTCGGCGCCTCATTCCCCCGTCGCCCACGGGCCGAACCCTACCCACCCTCACGCCGAGAGCGAGGCTGTCGTGACACGTCCAGCACCACGCGATGTACAGGATCTCCCACCGCAAACCGCAAACTTGATGACCTCTCAGGAACGGCGACGTCTTCTTCTGCAGGACATCGATGTGGTGATCGACGGCGGTGCGAACGGCGGCCAGTACGCGAAGTGGATGCGGCAGTGCGGTTTTCGCGGGGAGATCTTCTCATTCGAGCCGGGGTCCGAGACGTTCGGTGTCCTTGCCGAGGCCGCCCGGTCGGACGACGACTGGCACTGCCACAACGTGGCACTGGGGCCCGAGGACGGCGAAGTCCTGCTGTACCTGAGCCGAACCTCGCTCGGCTCGTCGGTCTTCCGGCGGACCGAGCTCCACTCCCGCGTATGGCCCAAGGACGTCGCGGCCGGTACGGAGATGGTCCCGATGCGGTCGCTGCGCTCGCTCTGGCACGAGCTGGGGTGCGACGGGCGCCGGGTGTACCTGAAGCTGGACGTGGAGGGCGCCGAACTGTCTGTCCTGGAGGGCGCAGGGCCGGTCCTCGACCACATCGCGCTGCTCGAAGTCGAACTGTCTTTGGTCGACATGCACCATGGCGCGCCGACGTTCCGCGAGGTGCTGAACTTCCTGAGCGGACGGGGCTTTTCGGCGGTCGCCCTGGAGCAGAATCACAGCGGCGACGACACGACCGGTCAGATGCTGATGATCGACGGCATCTTCCGGGCTCCGGGCGCTGGAGCCCGCGGCGACAGTTGAGGCCGGCGCACGCCGTACCCCATCGGCCGCATTCCGCATTCCATCGGCGCCGCTCGGCCTTCCTTGAGGGAGATCAGATGAACCGCATTTCGGTGCACGTGGACGGCACCACGTACGAGGACGAGGTGGAGCCGCGGCTTCTCCTCGTCCACTACCTGCGGGACAGGCTGGGCCTGACCGCCACGTCGAGTGGCTGCGACACCGGGAACTGCGGGGCGTGCACCGTCGATCTGGACGGGGCGAGCGTCAAGAGCTGCTCGGTCCTGGCGGTGCAGGCGGACGGCGGTGAGGTGACCACCGTGCAAGGGCTTGCCCGGGACGGCGAGTGGCATCCGCTGCAGCGGTCGTTCCACGAGCACCACGCCCTGCAGTGCGGCTACTGCACCCCCGGAATGATCATGGCGGCCCGCGATCTGCTGCGGCACAACCCCGAACCAGGTAAGGAGGAGGTCCGGCGCGCGCTGAAGGGTAACCTCTGCCGTTGCACCGGCTATCAGAACATCGTCAAGGCCGTGCTCGCTGCGGCTGCCAGACAGTAAGCCCGGCGGAACCGGCCCCGCGTGGGGACGAGGCGTACGCATGACCACCCCGGAACCCGCCCCGGTGACCGCAGCTGGCCGTGCCTTCCGGGCGCCCGGAAGGCTAGTGGAAGGTAGGGCAGCATGACCCCCGCGGCATTCGACTACGCATGCCCGGAGAGCGTTGGGGAGGCCGTCCGCATGCTCGCAGAGCGCGGCGGGAAGGCGAAGGTGCTGGCCGGTGGCCAGAGCCTGCTGCCGATGCTGCGATTACGGCGCGCCTCCGCGCAGTTGGTGGTCGACATCAACCGGGTGCCGCAGCTGCGCGGCGTCCAAGAGGAGGCGGACGCGCTCGTCATCGGCGCCATGACCACCCACCACGACGTCCTCCACCACGAGCTGGTCCGGCGCCACGCCCCGCTGCTGGCCGCCGCGACGGAGACAGTCGGCGACCCCGCCGTTCGCCACCGCGGCACTCTCGGCGGCTCGGTCACTCACGCCGATCCGGCCGGTGACCTGCCGCCGGTGGTCCTGGCGCTGAACGGCGAGCTGGTGGCGCAGGGCCCGCGCGGACGACGCACCATCCCGGCCGCCGAGTTCTTCGTCGACCAGCTGACGACCGCGCTGGAGCCCGACGAACTGCTCGTCGGGATCCGCGTGCCCAAGCTCGGGGAGGGCTGGGGCTGCCACTACGAGAAGTTCCACCTCTCCGCGCAGACCGCCACGCTGGTCGGTGTGGCCGTGGCGGTACGCCGCGAGGGCGGCGGCATCGCCGAGGCGCGTATCGCGCTGACCAACATGGGCGTCACCCCGCTGCGGGCGTCCACCGCCGAGGCGGCCCTGGCCGGTGCGGACGCCACGGCCGAGGCCGTGGGCCGGGCCGCCGAGGCGGCGGCCGAGGGCACCGCGCCGCCGTCGACGGACCCGGACCATCCGCCCGCCTACCGGGCCCACCTGGCCCGGGTGCTGACGCGCCGCGCCGTCCTCGACGCAGCCGGAACGGAGTGCTCTTGATGACCGGTACGCCCGGCGCGGCGGCGCCCGCCGAGCCCGACTCGACCCAACGGTCCGCCGTACGAACCCTGTTGCGGCTGTGGCCGTATGTCCGGCCGGTGCGCGGGCGGCTGTTCACCTCGGTGGTCGTCGCACTGCTCGCCTCCTGCGCCGGGCTGGTCATCCCCCTGGTGCTCAAGTGGATGGTGGACGGGCCCGTCGCGGAGGGCGATCCGGGCGGTGTCTGGCTGGGCGGCATCTATCTGCTGGTGCTCGGCGTTGCCGAGGCCGGGCTGTCCGGGCTGCGGCGCTGGCTGGTGGCGCGCCCGCTGGCCGGAGTCGAGGCGGCGCTGCGCGGCGCTCTGTACCGGCGCGTGCAGCGGCTTCCGATGCCTTTCCACGACCACTGGTCCTCAGGCCAGCTGCTGTCCCGCGGCACGACCGACCTCAACGTGATCCGGATGTTCCTGACCTTCCCGCTGGCGTACCTGGTGGTGAACGGCCTGACCATCCTCATCGGCTTCGTGATCCTGCTGGGGCAGCGCTGGACGCTGGGGCTGGTGCTGCTGACTCCGGTGGTGCCACTGGTGGTGCTGTGCTCCTTCTTCGAGGCGCGGTACCTGGTCGCCTCGCGCCGGGCCCAGGACCAAGTAGGCGATCTGACCACGGTGGTGGAGGAGTCGGTCCTCGGCATCCGGATCGTCAAGGGCTTCGGCCGCCACCGCAGCCAGGCCCGCTCCTTCGCCGCGCTGGCCCGGAAGGTGCGTACGAGCGAGCTGCGCAAGGCGCGGCTGATGGCCGCGCTCTGGGCGGTCATGACCGTGCTCCCGGAGCTCGCCATCGGCGCGGCGCTGGTGCTCGGCACCGTGCAGGTGGCCGATGGCGGGCTCTCGGCGGGCACGCTGGTCGCGTTTCTGTCCACGGTGCTTGCGCTGCGCTGGCCGACGGAGTCGATCGGTTTTCTGCTGGCGATGAGCAACGAGGCGGCCGCGGCCACCGAGCGCTACTTCGAGGTGATGGACGAGCCCACGGAGTGGGAAACGCAGCCGCAAGGAGCGGGAGAGGCCACGGCGGCAGTAGAGGCCGGAGTGGTAACGGACGGGACGCCGCCCGGTGCAGGAGAGGCCCGTAGCCCAGGAAAGACGCGCGGCGCGGCGGTCGAGGCGAAGGCGCCCGGGGCGGGCGCGGGCAGCGCGGCGAGACCTGGTGAACTGGCCTTCGAAGGCGTGGAGTTCCGCTACCCGCACGCACCGCACTACGCCCCGGCCACCCTGCAAGGGGTCGACCTGCGGGTCCGGCCCGGCGAGACCATGGCCCTGGTCGGCGCGACGGGCAGCGGCAAGACGACCCTCACGGCCCTGGTCCCGCGGCTGTACGAGCCCACCGGCGGCCGGATTCTGCTCGATGGCCGGGACATCGCCTCGCTGACGCGGGAGGAGCTGCGGACCCTGGTCAGCGTCGCCTTCGAGGAAGCGACGCTGTTCTCCGCGACCGTGGCCGAGAACGTCCTGATGGGTGGGGACGGACTCACGGACACGGATCTGCTGCGGGCCCTGGAGGTCGCCCAGGCCGACGAGTTCGTGTCCGCGCTCCCGCACGGTCCACGGACCCAGGTCGGTGAGCAGGGGCTGAGCCTCTCGGGCGGCCAGCGGCAGCGGCTGGCGCTGGCCCGCGCCGTCGTCGCCCGGCCGCGCTATCTGATCCTGGACGATCCCCTCTCCGCGCTGGACATCCGGACCGAGGCCATGGTCGAAGCGGCGCTGCGGCGCGTCCTTGCGGAGACCACCGCCCTGATCGTGGCGCACCGCCCGTCCACGATCCTGCTCGCCGACCGGGTGGCGCTGCTCTCCGGGGGGCGGATCGCCGCGGTCGGCGCCCATGACGAACTGCTACGGGACAGCGCCGAGTACGCGGCCCTGATGTCGGGCGGCCCGGCGGGGCCCGCGCCCTCCCCTGCCGTCGGCACCGCCGCCGCAACGGCCGGCCCCGAGGCCCGTACCGGCACGCGAGGCAAGCAGAAGGACGACAAGCGATGAGCACGAGCGCGACCACCGGACAGGCGGACGGGCGGGACGGCCCGCAGGGGCGTGGCACGGGCACCGGGCCGGCCGGCGCGGCAACCGCCACTGATGCCTCTGCCGCCGTCGACGCCACGCCCCTGGGCGACGCCGCCGCGGACTCCGGGCCCGGGCCCGGCCCTGACGACCCTTTCGACCGGGACGCGCTGCCCACGCCCAAGGGCGCCCCCCGAGCACTGTTGGGCTCCCTGTTGCGCCCGCACTCCCGCCAGGTGGGGGCGGCGGCCCTGCTGGTCCTGTTGCAGCAGGCGGCCGTGCAGGCGGGCCCGCTGCTGGTCGCGTTCGCGATCGACCGTGCCGTGCCCGCCCTCCGGCGCGACGACACGGGTCCGCTGCTGGCCGTGGCGACGGCGTATCTGCTGTGCGCCGTGGCCGCCGGTGTTCTGCAGTACGGCTTCATCCAGCTCTTCGGGCGCCTCGGCCAGGACGCGCTCCTGGAGCTGCGCACCCGCATCTTCCGGCACTCGCAGGCCCTCAGCCTGGACTTCCACGAGCGCTACACCTCGGGGCGCCTGGTCTCCCGGGCCACCGCCGACGTCGAGAACCTGCGCGCGCTGCTCAACAACGGCAACGGCCTGCAGGAGCTGATCGCGATCGGCCTGTCCACGGTCTACATCGGGGGGATGCTGCTGTACCTGGACTGGGGCCTGGGCGTGGCCGTGCTCGTCTCCACGCCGCCGCTCGCCCTCCTGGTGCGCTCCCTGCAGTGGCGCTCGATGCGCGCCTACCGCAGGAAGTCCACGGCCACCGCAGCCATCGTCGTGAAGTTCGCCGAAACCCTCAACGGCATCCGTCCGGTGCGGGCCTTCCGCCGCGAGCCCGCTAACGACGAGGAGTTCGCCGGGCTGAACAAGCGGCACGAACAGGTCAGCGGCGACGCGTCCTTGGAGATGGCGCGCTATGTGGCCTCCTCCCGCCTGGTCGCCAACTCCGCGGTGGCCGTGCTGATGCTGTGGAGCGCCTACCGGGTGGCCACCGGCGCTCTGGCGCTGGGAGCGTTGGTCGGAGCGGCGCTGTATCTGCGGCGGCTGTACGACCCCATCGACCGGCTGGGCGTACTGCTGAACAGCTATCAGGCGGCGGCCGCGTCCCTGGAGAAGATCGCCGGACTGCTCGCTCAGCGCCCCGGGGTCCCCGAGGCCGAGGCGCCCGTCGCACTGCCTCCGCTCCGTGGCGCGGGCCCCGGCCGCGCGTTGGTGCTCGACTCCGTACGCTTCGCCTACCGCACCGGCGGCGAGGTCCTGCCGCGCTTCAGCCTGACGCTGGAGGCGGGCCGCACGGTGGCCGTCGTCGGTCCCACCGGCGCGGGGAAGTCCACTCTCGCCAAGCTGCTGGCCCGCTTCTACGACCCCACCAGTGGCCGGGTTCTGCTCGACGGGGTCGACCTGCGCGAGCTGTCCGGCGCCGATCTGCGCCGCGGCGTGGTCATGGTCACCCAGGAGGCGTTTCTGTTCTCCGGCACGGTCGCGGAGAACATCGCGATCGGCCGCCCGGACGCGAGCCGGGAGGAGATCGAGCGCGCCGCGAAGGCGATCGGCGCGCACGACTTCATCGCGGCGCTGCCGGCCGGGTACGACACGGACGTACACAAGCGGGGCGGGCGGATCTCGGCGGGCCAGCGCCAGTTGGTCAGTCTCGCGCGCGCCCTGCTGGCCGACCCGGGCGTGCTGATCCTGGACGAGGCGACGAGTTCGCTGGACATCCCCGGCGAGCGGGCGGTGCAGCACGCCATGCGGACCGTGCTGCACGGCCGTACGGCGGTGGTCATCGCGCACCGCCTGTCCACGGTGGAGATCGCCGACCGGGTGCTGGTGTTGGCCGAAGGCCGTATCGTCGAGGACGGCTCTCCGGCCGAACTCGTCATCGGGCGGGGCCGCTTCGCCGAGCTGCACCGGGCGTGGCGGGACAGCGTGTCCTGACGGCGGGGCCCGGCTCCGTGAGTCGCGGGCCGGTCAGGGGAGTGACGCGCTGGACCTCCTCGTGTCCGACACCCGCGACCCCGGCGCGGCTACTTCACATCAGGAGTGAGTCGCGGTCAGGCGCCGCAGAGCCGCGTCCGCCGGCGGCCCCCACGTGGCTTTGCCACCCGTGCGGCCATGGACGCCGTTGTCGCCGATGAGCAGGCATGCGAGTGCCTTGAGCACGGCCCAGCCGCGAGCGCGGCGCAGGGTCGCCACGTCAGCAGCCGACGCGTAGCTCTGGTGGAAACGGTCTATGGCCCCGTCCGGCAGAACGTGCCAGCCGGCCGCCAGGTCACAGGCCGGGTCTCCCGCGCACAGGTCGCCGAAGTCGACGACGCCGCAGAATGTACCGTCTCTCGTCAGAAGATTGGCCGGGTGCAAGTCTGCGTGCAGCCACAAAGACGGACCTGTCCAGACAGGTGCGTTCAGCGCGTCTTTCCAGACCTCGCGCACGGTATCCGGGTGGGGAATCAACCCGCGATTCGCCGTCTCTTTGAGGAAATACTCGAAGCCTTCGTCGGCGTTGGCCAGCGGACCTCCTCGATTACGGCCGACAGGCGCGTCGCCGGGCGCGGGCTGATGCAGGGCTTTGAGGAAGGCGGCCAAGGCATCGGCTGCTGCGACGCCGTGCGTCGCGGGGGCGCGGTCGGCAGGTTCGCCGGGGACCCAGGTGGTGACGATCCAAGGGCGCGGGAATCGCTCGGAAGGCTGACCCAGACGCTGTGGAACCGGTACCTGCAAGGGGAGTTGGGGTGCCAAGCCAGGCAGATAGGTGTACTCCTTGAGGAGCAGTTCGTCCGCGTCCTCCGTGGCCCAGGGCAGCCGGACCGCGAGGTCGTCGCCGAGCCTCCACAACTGGTTGTCCCAACCGCGGGCGCCGAGCGTCAGCGGCAAGTCGGCCAGGTCGGGGTGCTGTTCGCGGAGTAACGCTGCAATCAGATCCGCGGTGATCTCATTTTCGGTGTCCGTCACGGCCGTAACTATAGTGCTGTGATGCAAGCACGTGCATTATGCACGTGACCGGCGGGGTACTCAGTACGGTCCCGACTTCTGCCACCAGGCGATATTTCTGGCATACCAGTGGACGGTTTCGGCCAGTCCTTTCTCGAACGAGATCCGGGGTGCATAGCCGAGGGTCCGCAGTTTCGCGTCGGTCAGGGAATAGCGGCGATCGTGGCCGGGCCGGTCCGGCACCTTTTCCACCCGGTCCCAGCCCGCTCCGCAGGCGGCCAGGAGCCGGTCCGTCAGCTCGATGTTGGTCAGCTCGTGGGTTCCGGCGATGTGGTACACCTCGCCGGCCGCTCCGTGCTCGGCGGCGACCTGGATTCCCTGGCAGTGGTCGTTGACGTGGATCCAGTCCCGCACGTTGGTGCCGTCCCCGTAGAGCGGCACCGTCCCCCCGGTGAGCAGCCGGGTCACGAAGCGCGGTATGGCCTTTTCCGGGTGCTGATAGGGCCCGTAGTTGTTGCCGCACCGGGTGATGACCACGGGCAGCCCGTGGGTGACGTGGTAGGAGCGCGCGAGCAGGTCGCTGCCGGCCTTCGATGCGGCGTAGGGCGAGTTGGGGGCCAGGGGTGCGGTCTCGTCCCAGGATCCGGAGGCGATGGAGCCGTACACCTCGTCGGTGGAGACGTGCACGACGCGTCCGACCCCGGCCTCCAGGCAGGCGTCGAAGAGTCTCTGCACGCCGAGCACGTTGGTCTGTACGAAGTCGGCGGCTCCCGCGATCGAGCGGTCCACGTGGGACTCGGCCGCGAAGCTCAGCACCACGTCGTGCCCCGGCACCACCTTCTCCAGCAGGGCGCGATCGCCGATGTCGCCGTGCACGAAGGTGAACCGCCTGTCCACCGGCGCCAGGTTCGCGAGGTTTCCCGCGTACGTGAGCAGGTCGAGCACGGTCACCTGGGCGGTCTGCCAGGCCGGGTATGCGCCGGAGAGGAGCTCGCGCACGTAGGTCGAGCCGATGAAGCCGGCGCCGCCGGTTACGAGTACGCGCATATCTGCACCTTGCTGTGATCGCCGAGGACCAGACGGTGCGCCCGTGGCGTCCGCGGCGCCGGGGTCACCTCCACCTCGTGGCCGATGAGTGAGGCCTCGATGCGCCGCACCCCGCGGACCGCGGCTCCGCGCAGGACGACGGAGTACTCCAGTTCGCTGTCGATGATCTGGCAGTCCTCGGCGACCGAGGTGAACGGCCCCAGGTAGGAGTCCTGCACCACGCTGCCTGGTCCGATGACGGCTGGGCCTACGATGCGGGAGTTGCGCACCACGGCGCCGGGCGCCACCGTCACCCGGCCGATCAGCTCCGAGTCCCGCACCACACCGGCGAGGTCGGGTTCCATCGCCTCCAGGACGAGCCGGTTCACCTCCAGCATGTCGGCGACGTTGCCGGTGTCCTTCCAGTAGCCCTCGGTGATCGTCGTCGCCACCGGATGACCGGCGTCGATCAGCCCGGAGATGGCCTGGCTGATCTCCAGTTCGCCCCGGTCCGACGGAGCCAGGTCCGCCACGATCGGGTGCACCGCGGCGGTGAACAGGAAGACCCCGACCAGGGCCAGATCGCTCTTGGGCTTGGCTGGCTTCTCCTCGAGGGCGATCAGCCGCCCCTCGGCGTCCAGTTCCGCCACGCCGAACGCACGGGGATCGGCGACCTTGGTCAGCATGATCTGGGCCGCGGGGCGCTCCTTGCGGAACCGCTCCACCAGCTCCGATATGCCGCCGATCAGGAAGTTGTCCCCGAGGTACATGACGAAGTCGTCGTCGCCCAGGTAATCGTGGGCGATCAGCACCGCGTGCGCCAGGCCGAGCGGCGCTGCCTGGGGCAGGTAGGTGACATTCAAGCCGAAGGCGGATCCGTCCCCGACGGCGCGCTGGATCTCCTGCGCGGTGTCACCCACCACGATGCCGACGTCGGTGATCCCGGCCTCGGCGATTGCCTCCAGGCCGTAGAAGAGGACGGGTTTGTTCGCGACCGGCACCAGTTGCTTGGCCGAAGTGTGCGTGATCGGCCGTAGCCGGGTTCCGGAACCTCCGGCGAGGACCAAGGCTTTCACTTCATCTCTCCCTTTCCGCTTTCCCGGGCTGACGCCCGGTTCGGCACCGGCCGGGGCACTCACCGTTGTCGAACGGCGGGATGGTGGAGTTCAAACGGAACAGCTGACTCGGGGCGTACGTCGGCTTCAGATCGGGCGGCCTCCGGCAGTTCGCCTCAGTGTAGGACAGCCTGGCCCGATGGCGATCCGAGTCGTGTCCGCAATTGCGGGAACAGGCCGGGCAATTATTGCCCCAGATAATCTTGAGGCCCTGCTCCCGCGAGCGCACTGACCTGCAGCGATGCGCCCAGCCGTCCCGAATCCCTTGAGTCCCCGTCAAAAAATTTCATGCACTCATTCTTGACCTGAATGGCGGAAGTTGCGTCGGTCGACTGACGGCGGACAGTTCCCCGTGGCGGAAGAGCCAATAGGCAAGACAACAGGCCAACGTGGAGTATTGATCTGGTGACAACGGTCAACTCCTGGGCAGCGAAAGGGCGCTGCATTCTTGCATTTCTCAAGGAAAGGTCGTTTGGAAAAGGCCGTCGCAGTCCTCAACGCATGTCAAAAAGCGAGTGAAGAAATCGGAGAGGGGTCAGAGGAGTGAACGTGTCTCCTGAACACGCGGCCAGAGGACTGTCGTTCGGCGAGATTGTCGAGCGTTACGACCGCTTTCGTCCCGGTCTGCCCGAGGCGGCTGTGGACTGGCTCGTCCCGGACGGCTGCAAGACGGTGGTCGACCTCGCAGCCGGCACGGGTGCGCTGACCCGAAGCCTGGTCGATCACGTGGAACACGTGATCGCGGTGGAACCGGACCCACGGATGCGGGAGACCCTGGGCCGTAACTGTCCCGACGCGAGGGTCTTGTCGGGAACCGGCGAGCAGATTCCGCTGCCCGACGGCCAGGCTGACGCGGTGCTGATTTCCATGGCCTGGCACTGGATGGATCCGCAACGGGCCGTCCCGGAGATCGCACGCGTCCTCCGCAGCGGCGGGACGTTCGGTGTGGCGTGGAACCACCGGGCCCTCTCCGTCCCCTGGGTGGCCGAACTCGACAGCTTCACCCGCGAACTGCGTGCCCGTGCCGCCGCGGAAGGACCGACGGGTACCGGTGCGGCGCCCACCAGGGAGGCCACGGATCCGCCCACCGGATCGCTGTTCTCCGTATTCACCGAAATGCGCATGACCTGGTCGAAACCGGTGACTGCGGGGGAGCTTGTCGGGCTCCTGGGCACTGACGCCAGCGCGATCGCGCTGCCGGTCGATGCCCGGAGTGCCGTGGACGAGCAGGTGGCTGCGTACGTACGCGAGGAACTGGGGCTGTCGGGGGACAAGACGATCGATCTGCCGGTGGCATGCCGGTGCCTGCGCGCCACCAAGAACGCCTGAGCGGCCCCGGCACTTCCGCGAGACACCCGTAGAGGGCGAAGCCGTCCACGGCGACGGCTCCCATGTCCTGACCCGGCACGGGAATCGCAGGGACGCTGACCGCACCAAGGGCACGCCCGAGTGGCCCTTGTACGCCTTCGAGCGCAGCGCAGACGCAGAGGTCACCTGGGCGCCCAGCAGCTGACCGCGGAACATCTCATGGACTTCAGCTATGGAGGCAACTGCACATGCTCAAGATCGCCTTGGTGCAGCAGAGCGCCTGGGACCTTCCCGTCGATTCGATGCCCCTCGCGGCCGGCTATCTCAAAGCAGTGCTCGACGCCGATCCCGACATCAGTCCCGAAGTCGACGTACGCATACACAACATGCGCGGTGGCTGGCGAGTCAACGAGATGACCAAGGCCATCTTCAGCGAGGAAATCCCGGACGTGCTGGCGTTCTCCGTGGTGGGCTGGAACTACCGGAACTTCTCCCTTCTGGCGGAAGTGCACAAGCAGCTGAAACCCGCTGGATTCACCGTCTTCGGCGGAAATCACGTGAGCCACCAGGCTCAGAAGGTGTTCCGGGAATGCCCGGACGTGGACATCGTGGTGAACGGTGAGGGCGAACTGACCTTCCGCGAACTGGTCGCGGCCGTCCTCGCCGACCGGGGCGCCCCCGCTCTCGCGGCCGTCTCCGGACTCTCGTACCGCACATCCGGCCAGGACTTCTCCACCACGCCCGACCGACCCAGGATCGACGACCTCGACATCATTCCCTCGCCGTTCCTCACCGGAGCGATACCCCTGCTCGACCAGAAGGGCCATTTCCCCTACGAGTTCGCCCTGATGGAGACCAACCGCGGATGCCCGTATCGCTGTTCCTTCTGCTACTGGGGCGGGGCGACCGGCCAGCGGGTGCGCTCCTTCTCCCGCGATCGCCTGGCCGCCGAGCTGGACCTGTTCGGATACCACCAGGTCCCCACCGTGTTCCTGTGTGACGCGAACTTCGGGATGCTTGAAGCCGACGAGGAGTTCACCGAGGATCTACTGAAGGTTCACGAGAAGTACGGCTTCCCCACCTCGCTCGAGGCCAACTGGGCCAAGAACAAGTCCCAGCGCTTCCACCGCATCGTGCGCACCCTGAAGCAGAACGGCTTCAAGAGCTCCTTCACGCTTGCCCTGCAGACCCTCACCGACGAGGCGCTCACCGACATGCGGCGGCGCAACATGAAGCTCAACCAGTGGCAGGATCTCGCCGAATGGCTGGCCGCCGAGGGCATGGAGTCCTTCGTCGAGTTGATCTGGGGCGCCCCCGGCGAAACCGTCGAGTCGTTCCTCGACGGCTACGACCGAATCGCAGAGAAGGTGCCCCGCATCGCCGTCTATCCGCTGCTTCTGCTGCCCAACACGGACTACAGCGAAAAGCGGGAGCTGCATGGCTTTGTCACCGTGCGCGGCGAGTCGGACGACTTCGAGTACGTGCTCGCCAGCCGCAGTGCCAGCCTCGCCGAGAACTTCGCGATGCAGCGCTTCATGTTCCTGGCCCGCATCCTGGGCGAGAACCAGTACTTCAAGCGGCTGTGGCACCCGGCCAGGCTACTCGCCGGGATGACGCAGTCGCAGGTCATCCACTCGTTGCTGGAGTGGATCGACGCCTCCGAGCACCCTTCCGTCCTGGCGTTCCGCGAAGCGTTCCCCGTGCTTGCCGAGTCGCCGGCCGTCGCCGCCGGTCATCGGATGCTGTACTCCGATCCGGAGCTCGACGCCGAGGTCGAGCGCTGGTGGAACGAACAGGTCGTCTCCCGATTTCCCGCTGCCTGGGCCGAGTTCGGGCCCCACCTGTATCGCTTCGAACGCTTCTCCCGGCCCGTCTACCAGCCGCCGGGGGCGAGCATGCCTGAAGGCTGGCGCTTGGACGAGAGCGGCGACGCATACGTGAGCCAGGACCTTGCGAGGTTTCCGTTCGACGTGGTTGCCGCCTATGAGCGGCTCGCCGGAGGTGTGTTGACGCTTCCCGAAGCGAACCCCACCGCGTACGAGTTCCGCTCCCGCCGCGGTTTCTACCTCCATCTCGACAACCACGAGACCGGAGCGCACTACTTTGCGACGGCCACACCAATGGCACCGGACACCCCGGCCCCCGCAGCGCGGAAGCCCCTGGATCTTGTACCGGAGGCCTCATAACGAGCTGCCGTCGCGGCGGTGTCGCGGGTGTCGGTCACGCTGATGTCTGGCCGACCCAACTCACCCGTTGCAAAGGGAAGTTGACTCCACCCCCACCAGGGCCCGATTCAGCCAGACCTTTGCCCGCTGTAGCTGACGTGATCACGCTCCACCGTCAACCCGTCGTCGCTCCAGCAAGTGCCAGTCGGTGGCCGCTTGGCGGACACCGGCTCAAGCCGATACGTGCATGGCGCATCCATGACCAGCGGGAGCATAGGGCTATGCCCCCCGTTGCGGTGGTGCCGCTGTGCCGGCGATCGTCTCGTATCACCCCGTTCTTCGAGCCCCGTAAAGCGCTTCAAGTTGCCTGTCCGGCCATGACCGAGACTTTGCCATCCGCCCTCCTCGATACATGCGCGGTGTTGCTCAAGGGCATATGACTTCGTAGGGTCGATCAACGTCGAGTCGGTGAATCGCCAAGAGAGTAATTTTTTTCGTGAGCTAAGGAACTCTGAATGAGGTCTTCGATCCCTCAGCCGTCGTGGCGGCGGGAGGATTCACGGAAGAAGCCCTTGACTGGAGTTCCGGTGGCGCTGACGTCGTTTCGGGTCTTCGAAACGCCTCGTGTCGGGAGCGTCTCGCGGTTGCGCAGAGTGAGCGCAGGCGTTGGCCGGCGCGGGCGCGTGAACCGAAGATGCATCGTGCGCTGCGCTTGATGACGCGGTTGCTGCCCTGGTCGGCGGCGTTTGCGGTCTCTCAGGACGTACGGTCTCGATGCCGTCCCACTACTGGTCGACGGCCGGCGAGGTTCCCTCTGTGGCTGAATCCAAAACACTCTCATGGGTTGGTTGCAGTCAGTGCGTACAGATGCGCCGCAGGGCAAGAGGTATTCGATGATTGTTCATAACGGGAGGGGAAAGAGTGTATAACACTGCCACGACCCACGAAATCGAACCGAGCGGCGAGGTCGTTGAGCTGCGCCGCGGGATACTCTCCTTGAGTGCGCGGGAGATGGAGGTTCTTCATCTGGTCGCCACCGGTAAGACCAACTGCAGCATTGGTATGGAGCTGGGAATATCCGAAAGGACGGCGCGGGAGCACGTTGCGCGCATCATGCTCAAGCTCGGAGTGGGCTCCCGGGTCGAAATAGCCGTGATCGCCACCAAATGGAGGTTTGAGGGCGCCTTATCTGGTCGCTTGGAGTGGCAGGATGGCGGCATCGACGAGTTATCGCAACGGTTAGTGCCAGACGAGTTATGGATGCTGGTGGAGCCGATGATCCCGCGGCCTCGGGATCACCCGCAGGCAGGAGGGACGGCTTCCGCTGAGGATCGCGCAGTGTTCACCGCAATCGTCTACGTGGTGACCAGCGGATGCGCGTGGCGGGACTTGCCGCCGACGTTCGGGGTGGCCTTTCAGGCGGCACAATGGCGCTTCGGGCAGTGGGCCAAGGCACGTATGTGGCCCCGACTGCGGTGCGCGGTGCTCGACGAGCCGTACACACAGGTGCAAAGCGACTGGTCCCAGGCTGTGGCCGACGCCGCGATGATGCGGGCGAAAAGGGAGGACGAGGCTCGGACCCACTCCGGTTGATCGGGGCCAACCCGCCCGGAGACCCACTTCTTGGCCACCCACGGCGTTCTGTCGCTGGCCATGGCGGTCTCCGCTGTCGATGCCCCTGGCCGCAACAGCGTGTCGACCTCGGCAAGCTCTGAGCCGACAACAGCTACGCGACTTGGACGCCCTGCGTCACTGATGCGCCACCGCGAGATCACCCTTCAGGAGGATTGCGTTGTCGAACCTGTCCGAGAAATTGGCCAGTTTGTCTCCTGAAAGGCGGAAGCTCCTCGCGGCGCACCTCCGCGGCAACGTCTCTGACGTACCACCGGTGACGGCCGTGCCTCCCGGACAGTTGCGCTGGTCCGCGCAGCAAGAACGGATGTGGTTCCGGGAACAGACAGGGGGCGACCCATCCGAGCACAACCTTGTGTACCGGTTCGTCCTGTACGGCCAAGTTGACGACGACCGGCTGGTCGCGGCGCTACGGTCAACAGTCAGCAGGCAGTCCGTACTCTCTGCGCCGCAAGGCCGGGATGCCGCCGTGCCGCGCGCTGATCTCCAGGTGCGCACTGTCGACGCTACCGGCTCGGCTACGGACAGCGTACTGAGCGAGGTCCTACGCACTGAATCCGCGCATCCTCTAACGCTGGAGAACCAGGTCCTTGCGCGCGCGACGCTCGTGCACTGCTCGGACGACCAGCATCTGCTCGTCTGGACAGTTCACCAAGCTGCCTGGGACGCCCACTCCGTCGCCATTTTCATGCGCGAGGTAGCAGCCGCCTATCTCTCAACGATGGCGGGGAGGGATCTTGAACTCTCCTACTCCGACTTCAGCCACTGGCAGTACGAGATGCTCAACCGGCGCGGTGACGCTCTGAGGAAGTGGTGGTCGGCGAACCAATACAGCGGTGTTTCGCTACCGCTGGACCGCCCTCGACGAGACCATGGCAACGAGGGTCGGCTCCGCAGTCTTACCCCTGCCCGGATAAGCGCCGAAGTGGCCAGCAGCGGCGCTACGTCGGCACTCGCGGAAGTCGGGCGTGCCGTGGGCGCCGATGTGCCGACCGTCGTCTTCGGGCTCCTCGCCCTACTGGTCTCCCGCTGGAACCAGCAAGACGAAGTCACCATCGGCTGGACCGGTGATACCCGGCCCGGGGAGCAGTTCGGTGATGTCATCGGCCCCTTCTCGAACGTTCTCCCCGTTTCGATCAGCATCGATCCTGCGGCGGAGGTGCCGACGTTTCTCTCGACCGTAAGTACGCGCGTCTCTCGGGCTGCTGAACATGGCGACCTTCCGTTCGGGCAGATCGCCAGTGCCATGAACCCTCGTGAGCCAGGGACAAACTCCATCATCAAGCTCAAGTACGGATACGAGAACAGCGAGATGGCCGTTCCCGCTGTTGATCTCGGGGGATGCCGGATGGCCTTGGAAGAGGTGTATCCAAGCGCCACAGACGTGGATGTGTCCTTCCTCGTCCGAGAACGCAACGGCGGCTTGGACCTCATCGCGTCCTACCGCGATGACCTGTTTGATCGAGCGAGCTTGGAGAACTTCGTCGACTCGCTGCGTGAACTGCTCCGCTCTGCCGCCCAGGACGACGGAACGCCTCTCGGCCGCCTCAGCATCGTGACCGACCGCCAGAGCGACGCGCTGGCCCGCCTCGCAAACGGAGGGGACTCGACCAAGGCCGCCGGCGAGACAGTCCTTGAGGCGGTCTACAAGCACGCCACGAGCAGGCCGGGCAGCGAAGCAGTCCGCTACGGCGGTCGCAGTTACACCTACGAAGAGATCCTGACGGACGCGCGAGCGATCGCCGACGCCCTGGTGGCGAACGACGTGGGCTCGGGTGCACGTGTGTTGCTCCTGAGCAGTCAGAGTCCGGTCGCTGTGAGCGCCGTGCTCGCGACGTCCATGGTGGGCGCCGCCTACGTTCCGCTCGACATCGAAGCACCGGCGGCGCGGCTCGCCTCGATTGTTAAGAAGACTGACGCCGCTGCCTTGGTGGTGGGCACGGACGCGAGCCGTGAGCAAGCTCGCGAGCTGGTCGGCGACTCCCTCCCGGTCATTGATCCCCAAGCCGAGAAGCGTGCTCCGCGTGCAGGCGTGGGCTGGGCCCCGCAGACGCTGCCCACCCCCGATGACACCGCTTACGTCATCTTCACCTCCGGCAGCACAGGGGAACCGAAGGGGGTGGTGGTGAGCGAGCGCGCGTGCTTGCACTTCTGCCACGAGTTCGCCACCGCCTTCAACACGCGGCCCGACGACCGGGTCCTGGCCTTCGCCCGGCTGAGCTTCGACGTCTCCGTGTTAGAGGTTCTCGCGACCCTTTACGCCGGGGCCGCCGTCTGTATCGCCACCGTTGAACAGCGGCGAGATCCGGAACTCCTGGCGGACTTCATGCGGCACGAAAAGGTGTCCATCGCAGAGCTGCCCCCTGCCCTCATGCCGCGGCTCAAGGGAGAGTACCCCCACCTGCGTATCGTCTCCGTCGGAGGCGAAGCTTTCCCCGGCTCCCTCGTCGAGGACTGGACACGGAACGGCCGGGAATTCTGGAACGGCTACGGCCCGACCGAGACAGCCGTCGGAGTTACCCTGATGCGTTGCGAGGGCCAATGGTCCACCTCGCCGCCCATCGGGCGGCCCATACCCGGCCTGCGCGCCTACATCCTGGACGCTCACGACCAACTGCTGCCCCCCGCCGCCATCGGCGAACTCTGCATCGCGGGCCCCAGCCTCGCTGACGGCTACCTCGGAGAACCGGCCCTCACAGCCCGCAGCTTCCGCTCCGTACCGGCCGTTGGTGAACGCATCTACAAGACCGGTGACCTTGTACGGTGGCGCCCGGACGGGAATCTCGACTTCTACGGTCGGAACGACCGCCAGGTCCAGGTCAATGGGTTTCGTGTTGAGCTGTCCGAAATCGAGCAGGTCCTGAGCGCCATCGACGGCATCGAACGGGTGCGAGTGGAGTACCTCGACCACCCCGCGCTCGGCCGGAGCCTGGTTGCCTTCGTCGTCCCTGCCGCGGAAGGAACCGGGCCGGATGCGGCGACCCTGCGGAAGGAAGCCGCGAACCGGCTACCTGCGTACTCTGTCCCGCGGAGGTTCATTCCTCTTGACGACGTGCCCCTGACGCCGAACGGAAAGGTCGACCGATCGGCTCTGGAGGAAGTCCTCGCCAGCCAGGACACCGGTGGCTTCGGTGAGGCCGAGTACGTCTTGTCGGCCACCGAGCGGCGACTTGCCGAAGAGCTCATCGGACCCGCCCTCGGCATCCGTAACCCTGACCCCGATGCCGGATTCTTTGAGCTGGGCGGAAATTCGCTGCAGGCCGCTCAAATCGTCGGAGGGGTCGTGGAGAAGTTCGGCGTACCGCTGGCGATCGTCGACTTCTTCCAGAATCCTACGATTCGCGGCCTCGCGGTCAAGGTGGGCCAGGCCGCTGATTCGGCCATCTCGTCGTCTGATGTCGACTCCTCGTCCTGACTAGGAGAAGAACCGTGCCCGGACCACAGGATGCGCGCGACATTGATCGCGATTCCGATGCAGAGATCGAGGGGATTCTCAAGGAGCTCTCTGCGCAAGAACAACAGAAGTTGCTGGACCTCCTGACGCAGGACGGAGGGTGCGAGCAGAACGAGTGGCTCCCGACCATTGCGTTCCAGGAAGAAATTCTTGAGGTCGCGCGCGTCCACCCGCACAGCCGCTGCGCGGGCATCCACCAACTCTTCGTGCTCAAGGGGATCGTGGATCCGGCGCGAATGCGCATCGCATGGCGCAAGCTGCAGCACAGGCACGACGCCCTCCGCACCACCTTTGGCGAGAAGAGCAGCCAGTGGCGCCAGAAAGCAACTCAGAGGACGAGTGAACTCGTCATCCGTGGCGCCGCAATCGATGAACGTACGATGAGCGAGACCGTCGGCCGGCATCGAGCCGAAGGCTTCGACCTCGTCGGTGGCCCGCTGGCCCGTGCCGAGCTCGTACTCGGCCGCGAGAACACGCACTTTCTCGTCCTGTCATGGCATCACTCCGTCGTCGACGGATACTCGCTCGGAGTCCTGTGGGACGATCTGTGCCAGGCGTACAACGACCCGGGAGACGCGCCCGCCCCGCTCCAGCAGGGCGAATTCGCCGAGCAGCAGTCGGCCCGCAGGGTCGCGAGGGCCAAGGAGGCCGCCCTAGCCATCCGCTCGCGGTACCCGAAAGCCCTGGACGGCCCGGCTGATACGCGCCCGCGCCCTCACCATGTGGACCTCGGCGGAATCACGCTGCGCTGGGGCATCGACGACAGCAGGAAGCTGGCAGCTCGTGCCGATGAGCTGGGTCTGACCTTGTACATGGTGCTTCTGGCGGCCTATCGCTCCGCCCTCGAGGAAAAGGGATTCCTGTCGCCCGACTCCCCTGTATGGTCCCCCATGTCCGGCCGCGTATCTAGTTCTTTCAGCCGGAGCGTCGGCCTGTTCATGAACCTGGTCCCCGTCTTCGGCTCGATCGAGCGCGCCCCCGAAGGCGAGACGCCGATCGCGGCGTTGCGAGAGGGCTGCATCGAGGCATTCGGCCGCCAAGACGTGCCGCGCAACGACCTCATCGACATCCTTCCCGAACTTTCCGCAGCGAGCGCTCTGTTCGTGGTGCAGAACAGCTCAACGGGAACCCGTGACCTCGTCGGAGTCCAACGGTCGATGCCCACACCGTCGGGATTCCCTCCCGCCGCACCGATTCTGGAATTCGACAGCCCTGTCTCCGGCCTGTTTCCCACGGCGCTGTCCATCGAATTCATGGAAGACAGCAGTCTCGCCGGTGTATTCGAATACGATCGTACGCGCCTCGACGCGGCAACCGCTACTGAGGTAACGGACTGCCTTTCCGGGCTGATAGACAAAGCAATCGCCGGGACATTCCCTTGGTGAGGATGCGCGCGGTCATCTCGTGTCGGTTACGTACAACATGGATGAGTAAGGGGATCAGGTGACCAGGAGTGGCTTTTCGGCGAAACGGCTCACCCGTGTGCGAGACGTGCTCGAGCGTCGCGTCGACGCCGGCTACAGCCCGGGCGTGGCCGCCGTCGTCGCCCGCCATGGCGAGGTTCACATCGAGGCAGTGGGCAATCTTTCCTTCGAGGGCGCGGGCGCGAGCAGACCGATGGCAGCCGACTCGATCTGCCGTATCTCATCGATGACGAAGTCGATCGTTGCCGCCTGCGCGATGACGCTTGTCGAGGACTGCACGCTCCGCCTCAACGACCCGGTCGACGCGCTCCTGCCGGAACTGGCGGACATGACCGTGCTCGCCGATCCGAACGGGCCGCTGGACGACACCGTCCCCATGAACCGCCCGATCACACTGTCGGACCTGCTCACCTGTCGCCTCGGCACCGGCGCGATCCTGGCCGAGCCGGGAACGGTCCCGATCTGCGACGCACTCAATGCCCTCGATCGCGGGGACGGCCCGGACGAGCCTGAGCTGTCGCCGGGCGAGTGGCTCCGCCGACTCGGCACGCTCCCGCTCGTCCACCAGCCGGGTGAGCGCTGGATGTACAACACCGGCCCCACCGCGACGGGCCTGCTCATCGCGCGTGCCACCGGCATGTCTCTCGAAGACGCGGTGCGTGAACGGATCTGCGAGCCGCTCGGGATGAAGGACACCACCTTCGGCCTGGGCGACGCGAGCGCCGGCCGGGCGGCGGCCGCGTACGTGTACGACGAAGCCGCCGGCGAGCTCGTCGAGGAAGGCCTCGACGGCATCCGGAAGCGACCGTCAACGTTCAAGGCGCCCGCCAGCGGACTCGTCTCGACCGCCGTCGATATCCTGGCCTTTGCCTCGGCCCTGCTCGCCGGCGGTACCCACCGCAGCGAGCGGGTCCTGTCACGGCCGTCGGTGTCGTTGATGACGAGCGACCACCTGACACCGGCGCAGAAGGCGGCCTCCAGGTGGATCTGGCCGCTGGAGCACTTCGCGGACTTCGGCTGGGGTTTCGGGATGGAGGTCCGCACCCGGCGCACCAACCTCGGCCCGTCGGCCGGGAGCTACGGCTGGTACGGCAAGTACGGCACCGCCTGGTGCAATGACCCTGCCGAGGACATGACGACGATCTTCATGATCCAGCGGGAGGACGGGCTCGAACTGCCAGCTCTCGTCGACTTCTGGACGGCTGCCTACCAGGCGATCGTCGACTGACTTCCGTCAAGGCGGCGGCCCTGCCTCATCGTGCAATGCCCGGACGGCCGCTACTACGGCGTGTACGGCATGGGGTGTGGTCCGCCGCCATGCTTGCTGCGCCCCTTGTCGGCACGCGGCTGCTCGAAATGGGCGCAGACTGGCTGTGGCTCATCTGCGCGGCCCTCTGCCTGGCCGCTGCCGCCGGGCAGCGAACCCTTGCTCCCCGCATTCGAAGCCGGAGCACGGCTCCCATGTGATCCGGGGCTTACGCACGGTGCCGGGGGCCACCAGGGTGCGGCTGCCCGGGCCCATGCCCCCTGTCCGAGGTCAGGGGCGGGCCGAGGACGACTCCGCGGCCGGCGTAGAAGCGGGCCAGGTCCTCTGGTACCGACAGCGAGGACCAGGTGGCCGCCCTTGCGCTGCGGCTCCGGGTCGAGAGTGCGGATGGAGGGATGGACGGAGAGGATCACCAGGCGCCCTGGGTAGCCGAACGCGACGCGGCCGCCGGGTGGTTCGCCGGCTGGGCGCGCCGCCACGGACTGCTCGACGTCCTCGTGAACAAAGCGGCGCGCGGCGTCCTCGCCCGCTACGACGACCTCACCGACCGCGAATGGCAGCGTGCCGTGGACACCCATGTGCACCGGGTCGCGCGGCATCCGTGTCAACACAGCATCGGCCGGTCTTCTCGACAGATGACGACGGTCTTGAACCCCTGGTCCACTGCGGTACGGGACTGGCAGGGCAGGGCGTTGACGATCTCCCGCCTCCAGCGGGTGCCTTGGTGGCCGCTAACGGAGGGATGCCGAGCCTTCCAGGAGGCGATGACGGGCTCGATCAGGGCCACCACGCGCCGCATGAGTGAGGTCCCGGCCGCGCAGACGCCGTCAAAGCTACCCGGAGGCCGGTCGCGAGGTCTGCCATACGTCCTTGAGCGTGGCCAGATGGCCGAGGCTGGCACGCACGGCGCTGGCCTCCACGTCGAGGTCGATCATGCACACCACCTCGTCGACGCCGATCTCGGCGACCCTGTCCAGCAGCCGCGCGGCAACTTCCACTTGGCCGAACAGACCGCCGTTCTCGAAGTAGCGATCGAAAGCCTGATCGACGACGAACTCCAGGTCTTCCGGGTCGAGGTCGTCTGGATCTACTCCAGGGAGGAGGTCGCTTGGTGCCTGCAGGAGCAGCCCCGCCTTGGTGCGCAGGAACGGGACACGGACGGTCTCCCGTACCATCTCGCGATCATGCCCGAGGAGGGTGGGAAGCATGAGCGCTACCCGTGGCGCTGCTGTCCCGGTATAGGCCTCACGATAGATAGTGATCTTCTTGGCGAGTTCGTCCAGATTCTGGCAGAGCAGGTGGGTGAGAAGCCCAGCGCCGAGCTGACCGGCTGCCTGGAAGGTCTCGGTGCTGCCCGCACTCGTGAGCCAGACGGGCACTTCGGGCCGCACCGGGGCTGGGTAAATGCGTTTGGTCGCTGGTTCGGCGGTGCCGTCTGCGAGTTCGAACGCCTCCTGGCGCCACAACTGCCGCACGGTATCGATCGTTCGCAGGAGAACTTCCCGACGCTGGGAATAGTCCTCTGGCGGCAGGACGAAATCGGGGCTGGGCCAGCCGGGGCCGAAGGACAACGCTACCCGGCCCTTGGAGAGGTTATCGACCACCGCCCAGTCCTCGGCGAACCTGATCGGGGCATGAAGCGGGCCAACGACATTCCCCGCCCTGATCTCGACCCGGTCCGTGATGGCCGCGACTGCTGCGCCTGTCAGGGCAGGGTTGGGATAGATCCCGCCGAACGGATGGAGGTGTTGTTCCGGGGTCCACACCGCCGTGAACCCATGCCGATCTGCTAAACGTGCTCCTTCGAGCAGGAGATCGCCAGGCATCTGCCGGCTTCCGCCGGCTCCGTCGTGAGCGAAGTAGAGAAGACTGAAATCCACGGTTATCCTCCAGCAATCAACCTGTTGCTAGTGATCTGCTACAGCGGGTTCCGGCGCGTCCGAACACATCGCGACCACGAGGCTCTTCGGTCGCATGTCGGCCCAGTTCTCACTGATCTGGTCCAGGCATTAAGTAACTGCCTTGGGGGCTCTCGAAGGGATTGGTCATGGAGAAGCGGCTCCTTCCCATGTGACTGCCCGTCTACGGTCGCCAAGAGGGAAACGGATTGCCGTCCCGATCCGTAGCGCATGAGCGGGCCGAATTCGGCCCGCTGCACGGGTTCCTGTCATCCGGAGCGACCGCCGACGGCACGGGCGAGGCGCTCGGCGCTGTGGTGCGCGAAAACGTCTTGTACCTTCAGCGGCAGCCCGGCCTTGCGAGCGGCGCTGACCAGCCGGATCGCAGCGAGGCTGTTCCCGCCGAGGTCGAAGAACCCGACGTTGGCGCCGACGTCGGTAAGGCCAAGCTCCTGCGCGAACAACCGGCACAGGAGTTCCTCGGTCGCGGAAGCGGGAGACTGATGGGAAGTCGCATCCGGTAGCTCCGGGGCTGGCAACGCCCCGCGGTCCAGTTTGCCGTTAGGGGTCAGCGGAAGCGTATTCAGCACAACGATCGATCCGGGCACCATGTAGCCCGGGAGTTTCTCTCCCGCGAAAGCCCGCAGGTCGACTGGGTCGAGAGGGGCCGCGGCCGGTCCGTCCGGGACGGCGGGAACCACGTAGCCGACCAGCCGCTTGTCTCCTGGACGGTCCTCGCGGAGCACCACGGCGGCCTGCGCAACCCTCTCATGAGTGGCCAGGGTGTTCTCTACCTCGCCGAGCTCGATACGGAAACCCCGGAGCTTCACCTGCTGGTCGGCCCGGCCGATGTAGCTGAGGGTGCCGTCGGCCTGCCAGCGCACCAAATCGCCTGTCCTGTACATCCGCGAGCCCGGCGGGCCGAATGGATCAGCCACGAAGCGTTCAGCGGTCAGTGCGGCACGGTTCAAGTAACCACGGGCAAGGCCGGTGCCGGCGATGTAGAGCTCACCCACGACGCCACTGGGAAGCATCCGTAAACCGGCGTCGAGGACGTAGGCTCGAGTGTTCCAGATCGGCCGCCCGATCGAAGCGTGGCCGACTGCGGGGGGTACGGCGGCCATCGTTGAATAGATCGTGGTCTCGGTGGGGCCGTAGGCATTGACGACCTCAACTGCCCGCTGCGCCATGTCTCTTGCCAACGCCGACGGGAGCGCCTCTCCGCCGACGAGTATGCGGAGGCCCGTCACGCCTTCGGGGTCGGCGCCGAGCTGGGACTGCCACAGCGATGGCGTGGCCTGCATGTGGGTGACCCCGGCGGACTTGACGACGGTGCTGAGGGCGGCCGGATCGTAGACGATGTCCCGGTCTGCGAGGACGACTCCGGCACCGGATATCAGGGGCAGCCATAGCTCAAGGTTGGACATGTCGAAGGCGATCGTGGTCACCGCGAGCCACCGGTCAGTGGAGCCGAGGGGGAAACGCTCCCGCATTGCCCCGAGGAAGTTGCTCAGCGCGCCGTGGGAAATGACGACCCCCTTGGGTCGTCCGGTCGAGCCCGAGGTGTAGATCACGTAGGCGGGTGCTGCTGGTGGGACTTGGGCCACGGTGCCGCTATCGGCCGACTTCCCCTCGCTGGTCTGCTCGTCGCCAGCCGGGTCCGAGTCCAGGAGCAGGCACGGCACCTTGCCCTCTGCAAGCCTGGTAGCCGTCGCGGACGTGGCGAGCGCGAGCACAGGGGCGGCATCGTCCAGGATGAACCCGATGCGATCCGGCGGGTAGTCCGGGTCGATCGGCAGATAGGCACCGCCGGCCTTGAGCACCGCTAGCAACGCGACGACCAGCCATTCGGATCGGGGCATACACACCGCTACCAGCTTTTCCGGACCGACACCTCGCGCGGCGATCCGCCGAGCCAGGTCGTCTGCTCGCGCGTTGAGTTCGGCGTAGCTGATTTCCCGGGTGCGGAAGGCCACCGCGAGGCCGTCGGGCGTCCGTCGCGCCTGGGCCTCGAACAGACTCTGTACGGGAACCAGCTCCGCATCAACATCGGGGCCCTGTCCCTGTGTCGCCATGCGCTCGAATTCGGCTGGTTCCAGCAGCGCCGGCTGTCCGATGGGCAGGCTGGGATCCGCGGCGAATGCGCGCAGCAGGCGCACCAGCCGCGCCGCGAAGCGCTCGACGCTGACCTGGTCATACAGGTCGCTGGCGTATTCGATGACCCCGCCAAGGTCGCCGCCGGGCTCCTCGCGAAAGTCGATCACCATGTCAAAGCGGGCGCCGCCAGTGTGGATGTATTGCTCGGTGACGTCGATTCCGGGCAGAGTGAATTGCCGTGCCGAGGCGTTCTGCAGTACCAGCATGATCTGGAAAAGCGGATGCCTGGCCAGGGAGCGCGTCGGATTGACTGCGTCCACCACGCGGTCAAATGGTATGTCGGCGTTGGCATAGGCCGCCAGATCGCTCTTCCGGATCCGTTCGAGTAGTTCGGTGAAGGCCGGGTCGCCTGATGTGTCGGTCCGCAGCACCAGCGGGTTGAGGAAGCAGCCGACCATGTCCGCCAGGACCGCGTCGCCGCGGCCGGCCATCTGGCAGCCCAGCGGGATGTCGGTCCCGGCGCCGAGGCGGGTGAGCATGGCGGCGAGTCCGGCCTGCAGCACCATGAACAAGCTTGTGTTGGTGGAGCGCGCCAGTTGCATCAGCCGGGTATGCAGCGCAGCGTCAAGCCGGATCGGAACGGTCGAGCCGCGCCGACTCGCCTCGGCCGGGCGGGGTCGATCGGTCGGGAGTTCCAGCTGATCCGGCAGGCCGGCAAGCGTCCGCCGCCAGAAGGCGAGCTGCGAACTCGCCAGGCTGTCGGCATCGCGTTCGTCGCCCAGCATGCGCTGCTGCCACAGGACATAGTCGGCGAACTGGGCGGCCAGCGGCTCAAAGCTGGGCTCTCGCCCTTGGGACCGTGCGGTGTAGGCCAGTGAGAGATCCGCGGCCAGCGGGCCGCAAGACAAGCGATCCATCGCGATGTGATGGATCGTTATCAGCAACACATGCTCGTCCGGTGAGACAGCGAACAGATGGCAGCGGATCGGCGGCTCAGCCGTCAGATCAAATCTGCGTGCCGCCTCGGTCGCCAGCGCTTCATCCAGTCTCTCGGGCGAGATGTCCGTAACGGGCAGCGCGGGCTTGAAGGTGCTGAGGATGACCTGGTGGGCGAGGTAGGTGGTTCCGGACTCCGTTCTGGGAAAGACGGTGCGCAGCACCTCGTGCCGCGTCACCACGTCACCGAGTGCGCTCCGCAGGGCAGCGGAGTTGAGCCGTCCGGATAGGCGCCGCACCAACGGGATATGGTGCGCCATTGGTGCGCGATCCGCACCTCCCGAGACAATGTCAAGAATCCATAGTTGCCGTTGGGCGGGTGACAGTGGGATCAGCATGGGACGCGGCTGCCGGACCAGCGTGGGACGCGCCGTACCGTTCCCGCTGAGCATCGCTGTCGGCCTCTCTGGAGTCGGGTTCCCGGCCATGCTCAGCACCTTCACCTTCTCGGCGTCCAACGCCTCTCAGGGCGTGCCGCGTTCGTGCCTGCGTACTGCAGATCGAGGTCGGTCATCTCGGCGATGCTCGCTACGTAGAGCACGACGTCGGCCAATTCCTCCGCCAAGAACCTCCATCTCCTGCCGTCACGCGGTGAAGGCCGCGACTGCCTTTCCTTGGGTATGCAGGACGCCAGCGGCGCCTCGGTGGTGTTGCAGCCCTTCAATGCCTTTTCATCTCAGGAAAGTCACTGCAGCGAACGGATATCAATGTGTTGGAATCCGAAATAATACTTCTACTGGGCCTGCGCCTTGCCTATTGGCTCTTCGGCCATGGAGTAATGGCCTCGCTTTAAGGGCTGTCCCGTAACTACTGGTCACGGGTGAGGTGATCTTGGTGTGGCTGGTGTGATCACGGCGTTGGAGCCGTCCTGGATAGCCCCGTAAACCGGGCTGAGCCCGCGGCAGTTCGGCAAGCTGATCACCGCGCTGCGGCGTGAAGGGGCGGATCCGGTGCCGACCCTGGAGCCTGCCGCTGGAGGACCGGGTCCTGCTGGTCGCCGCGTACAGAGGACGCCCCAACCTGACGCTGCGTCAACTAGCCCCGCTCTTTGGGGTGTCAAAGTCGGCCACCGACCGCATCATCGGGACCACCTCGGGCCGACGCTCGCGCTCCAGCCCTGCAAGGGGTACCGCCGGTTCTCCGTGCTGATCGTGGACGGGACCCTGGTCCCCATCCGCGACCACCAGGTCGCCGAGCCGTCGAAGAACTACAGGTACTCCACCAACCACCAGGTCGTCATCGACGCCGACACCCGCCCTGCGGTCGCATCGACGCGCTCGGCCCCAACAAGGGGCGCTGCCGGGGTGCACGGCCTGCTCGATGGCCGCCAGGACCTTCTTGGCGTGCGGCAGGAAGACCTGCCCGTCCAGGCTCAGCCGGGAGCCTCGGGAGGTCCGCACCAGGAGCGTGACCTCGATGTGCCTCTCCAGAGCCGCGACCCGCTTGGAGACCGTCTGCTGGCTGATCCCCAGCTCGTCGGCCGCAGCCTGGAACTGGCCGGTCTCGGCGACGGCCACGAACGTCCGCAGCGCTTCAACATCCACACTTCCACCCTGCTTCCACAACCATTAGTTGTGTCTGGTGTGGTGCAGGGTTGTTTGATCGGGTGTTCTGCGCGGTGGTGGGATCAGCGCATGTCTACCCGCACAGAGCAGGCTATGTATGTCCAGACGCCTGAGTTCGCGCGTCATGCGGAGCGGATCGTGGAGGTGACCGATGCGACGTCTCGACTGAACGTGCTTCCGTTCAGCGACAGCGAAGGTCGTGCGGAACTACTTTCTGTTGTGTTCGGTGGCCCGCTGCCGGAGTCGGTGATGATCTACCCGCCGTTCTTTACCGAGTACGGGCTGAACACGACGTTCGGGGAGAACGTCTTCGTCAACCAGGGATGCACCTTAATGGACAGGGGAGGCATCCGTATCGGCAACGGCGTCATGATCGCCCCGAAGGTCAGCCTCATCACCGGAGGCCATCCACTGCCCCTGGCCGAGCGCCGCGAGTACCTCTCCTTCGCGCCGATCGTCATCGAGGACGACGTCTGGATCGGGACGGCTGCCGTGATCACGCAGAGGGTGACCATCGGTGCCGGAGCGGTGGTCGCCGCCGGTGCGGTGGTCACTCGTGATGTTCCTGCCGGCACTGTGGTCGCGGGAGTGCCCGCCCGGGTGATCAAGACGATCGACTGAGCCCGGCCGGGCTGCCGGCCCAGGTGCACAGCACCTCTGCGGTCTGATCCTGATGCCTCGTCACGCCCGGCTGACCGACCAGTGGGACCGCATCCGACCTCTGCTGCCCTCCAGCACCAGTCGTCGTGGCAGGCCGTGGGCCGATCACCGCCGCATTGTGGAGGCGATCGTCTACCGGTACCGCACCGGTATTCCTTGGCGAGACCTCCCAGCCAGGTTCGGATCCTGGAAGACCGTGTAGGCCCGCCACCGCCGCTGGGCCGCCGACGGGCCTCGACCCGACGCCCGGCCGGCGGGTGAAACGGGTGCGTCACCGTCAACCAACGCGAATGCTGCCTGGACGATGCAGCCATGTACCGCCTCTGTCCCGGCTGTCCGGGATCGCGTGGCCCAGCAGGCGGCCCGCATGGTGATCGAGCCAATTCTGGAGGCGGACTTCATGCCTGTCTCATATGGGTTTCGGCCGAAGCGGTCCGCGACGCAGGCGATGGAGCAGATCCGCGTGCACTTCCCGCGGGGGACAGGCATGTCACCGAGGCTGATATCCCGGGCTTCTTCGGCCAGATGGATCAAGCCATGCTGATGCGCGAGGTCGAGCGGAGGACCTAGGATCAGCGGGTGCTGAAGCCGATCCGCAAGTGGCCGTGGGCGGGACGGTTGGATGGCGGCGAGTTCCGGCGCACTGTGCCGGGACTCCGCAGGGCGGGGTGATCTCGCCGCTGTCGGCCGAGGCGGCCCTGATCACGGCCCGGGAGATCCTGGGCGGGCTGCGTCTGCAACTCCACTCGGACAAGACCCGGGTGGCCTGCCTCAGGGAATGCCAGGAGGGTTTCGACTTCCTCACCGGCAATGCCGCCGCCAAGTTTCGCCAGGCTGATCAGTACGTGGAGCGGCGCCTCAGGGGCTTGATGATCAAGAAGCGTGGGCGCAACCTGCGGGCCGGACAGGCGAAACAACGGACGAGGCAGGGCTTCCACGGCCAAGGGATCTACTGCCTCGGCGGGACGCCAGGCACCCGGTGGCCGCGTAACACGGACAAGAAGATCACCAGAAAGTCGTGTACGGGAGAACTGCGCCGCACACTAGGATTGAAAGGGGACGGAGGGCACGGGCCCGCAAGGAGTACTGCGCCTCCAACCACCAATGACCGAGATTGAGACCGAGCCCGAGATCACCGCGGGTCTTATCCGCCACCTGCTGCGGGACCAGCACCCGGACCTGGCCGAGCTGCCCCTCCGCAAGGTGGAGGGCGGCTGGGGCAACGAGATGTGGCGCCTCGGGGACGAGCTGGCCGTGCGGATCCAGCGCATGGACACCGAGCCGGATCACCAGCTCAAGGAGCGCCGGTGGCTGCCACTGCTCGCCCCACGCCTGCCGCTGCCAATTCCGGTCCCGGTGCGGAGTGGTGCGCCCTCCGAGCGTTTTCCCAAGCTGTGGACGGTCATGACGTGGGTGCCGGGCCTGCCGCTGGACCATGGGTCGATCACCCGTGGCGAGCATGCGGCCGACACCCTGGCGGCATTCCTGCGGGCGCTGCACGTGGCAGCGCCCGCCGACGCACCGGCTGATACGGGCCGCGGCGCGCACCCCAAGGACTGCACGGACGGCTTCCACCAGTTCTTCGACTCCGTCGACGCTGACGCGATCGGCTCCGATGCCGCCGACGTCTGGGCTATCTGGGAGGACGCTGTCGCGGCCCCCGCATGGGAGGGGCCGCCCGTGTGGGTGCACGGCGACCTGCATCCCGCGAACGTCGTCGTCGCGGACGGGACGCTGGCGGGCGTGGTCGACTTCGGTGACATGTACGTCGGCGACCCGGCGTTGGACCTGGCGGCCGCCTGGGTGCTGCTGCCGGAGGGCGCGGCCGCACGCTTCTTCGCCGCGTACGCGGAGGCTGACGAGGCGACGGTGCGGCGCGCCCGCGGGCTGGCCGCACTGAAGAGCCTCTTCCTGATGCTGATGGGCCAGAACGGGGACCGCGGCCTGCCCGGCGGCAAGCCGGCTTGGGGTCCGGCGGGACGGGCGGCGCTCGACCGGGTCCTGAGAGGGCGGTGAGTGATGTGATGTCGCGTTTGTTGTCGCTGGAACGTGTGGCGCAGGCGTACCGGGACTGTGTCAAGGCTCCTTAGAAGCCGTATCTCAACCGATCGTGGAATTTGCGAGTCGAACGGAGTTCCTGGTCGGGTGATCTTCCAGCCGTACGCGCATGAAGGCAGGGCCTCCTGCTAGCTCGGGGGTGCGACCCCATTCCGAGCGGTTCCCGGAGGCCCTGTTGTCGTTGTTGTACGCGCCCGAGCCGGTTCACTTCAACTCGTCCGTCGTGTCGTGGGATTGCCTCGCGCATGTGGACGGCAACGCGGCCGATCATCCCGATCGGGGGCGCCGGCGTCCGTCGGACATGACGGACGCGGAGTGGGCGGAGGGCCGGCCTTTGCTGCCGGTGCCGGCGTGGCTCCAAGGGCGGGGCGGGCAGCCCGAGGGCTACTGCCACCGCCAGATGCTGGACGCGATCCGTTACCTGGTCGCGGGCGGGATCTCGTGGCGGGCGATGCCCGCGGACTTCCCCGCATGGGGCCACGTTTACGCCTTCTTCCGCCGCTGGCGCGAGCACGGGCTGATCGCCGAGTTCCATGACCGGCTGCGCGGGAGGGTCCGTGAACGCGACCGGTCACGGCAGTCGCCCCGTCGGCGGACACAGCCAGGGCCTCGACCAGTTCCGCCCGCGCGACCACTCGGCGGTTCAGTTCGATCTCCGCGGCCTCCAACACCTCAGCCAACCGCGCGGCTTCCTCCCGCAGGCCCTCCACCCGCACGCGGGCAGCCGCCTCCCGCTCCTCCCGCATTCCCAGCACCGACGCCACCGCGCACCCCTCCGTCATGAAGCGGACACAAGACGCCGCATGCCTCCCTCACTCCGAGCGAAACCATGCCTGACCAGACCAAGCGGTGGTACATCAAGCCGGACGTGGAAGATCTTCGCGAAGCCGCCGCAGCATGGGTGGCCTGCACGGGGCTCCAACTCAGCATGTGGAAAATTGTGAGATTTGAGAGCGTGCAGGGCCTGAGTGAGATGTCGGCGCACACCCCGCAACGCCGCTTCTCTTGGCCAGAAGACCCCGCTCCTGAGCACAGGCAAGGCACCGCATCCGCACCACCGGATCACGATGAGCTACCACAATCCAGGTCGCGCAATCGCCTGCGCAGTCTCCACGGCGAGTCTCTGACCTGCACAAACCATCCTCCGGGCGCGGCCGGCGGCCGCGCATCCGGGTGAGCGATGCTCCCGCGGGCGAACTGCTCGCCCAGCGGCTCGGGGCCGCTCCACCCCAGGGCTTCCTCGACCTCACGGATAAGCCGGTGTTCCACAGCGCTCCTCTGTGTGTGCCGGGCCACGAGCGGCGGGCCGTGCGGCATATGCCGCACGGCCCAGCGGGGCGGTTAATCGGCGGGGTGGTTGAGGCAGTCACCGTCGGGCTGGGTGTCGCCTGTGGCGTCCGGTGGCGGGTCGGACATGCTCGCGTCGTTGCGAACGTGGACGCCGGACAGCACCTCGACCACCACGAGCAGTTCACTGCGTCCTTCGAGGAGCTTCGCTGATCCCTCACGCGTTCGCTCCCTCCGATACGAGCCACACACAGTGCCGCCCACGCCTCACGGAGACAAGAGCAAATAGACGCCATGCAGGGGCGCTGGAGACCCGTTGTGGGCTCCGTGGCCTCTGTGGGTGTTCCGGCGAGAGCACGGGGACGGACCAGCTTCCCCACCGGCGCGCCCGTGATCGCGGACGCCCGTGCCTGCTGTGTACCCAACCCCCCTCAACATGACGAGGCGTCAGCAAGCGGACGTCAGTCGACTACGCCGAGTCCTGAACGAAGAGGGCGCGACGGTAGTACGCGACTTCCGGTTCGCGCTTCATCCAGATGTTGCCGGTGGGGGTCTCCGTTGTTGCGTTGTCGGACCATCCGGTTGGTTTCCGCTGCGCTCTTCGAGATGCACGACGAATGGATCGCCTTACCGCACCGCCACCTCCCCGAAGGGGGATATGGGTGGTATCTGCCGTAAGCTCTCTTTTGGTTCCTCCGCACTGCCCAACGCACCGAAATGCAGCCGCCAGTTGATCCGCAACAGCACGGCGAGGGACACTACCTGGCGGATGCGTGTTCCCGGCCGAGTGGCACTCGCTTCGGTATCCTCCCGTGCAGGTCATCGAGGGCCATTTACCCAAAGATTGCTGGGCAGTTGACCTCAGGGTTTCGTGGTAGCGTCCTTGTTCGGAGGGACAATGCAACCTGAAAGGGAAAACGTGAACACGGAGAAGATCGCCGCTCGCCGCCTCTCGCTGGAAGAGGTGGCGAAGCTCGGCGTGAAAGACAGGCTCTTCGTTTCCGCCGACACGGCAGAACTCAAGCTTCCCGACTGCTATGTCCCTGCTTTTCTGACCAAGTCCGGTGAGGATTTCGAGGGCGGCTCGGTCACGGCGAGAACCATATTCCAGGAAGTGGTCTCCTGCCTTCCCGACGACGAGAATGAAGCCGGAATCTACTTGGCCGACGAGAACGGCTCGGTGACCATCGAGGTCCTCCAGTCCGCCGGTGTCGTGCTGGACCTGGCGCTTTTCGTCCCTAGTGGGGACAAGGGGGCCCTCACGGCCCTTTACGCTGCAGCCCGGCAAGCCTTCGGCGCCGACGTCGTGCAGATCTGGCGCCAGGGCCTCAAGGAGGTTCCCGACGTGAAGGTCGACATCTTCGAGGAGCAGATTCCCCGGGGGCGCAAGGGGAGCGACAGCCCCAAGCGTGACCGTCGCGCGGTCGACACCTACCCCACCCGTGCGGACTTCATCGAGTTCTCCGCGGGGTGGAAGCCGGTCGTTGAGATTCACAGGCCGGTTGTTGACGACACCCCGACCATCTGAGGCGGCGTTACCTCTCGGTCTCGGCCTGAGAGAACGCCGAGAACGCATGCGCCGGCCCCGGTCGACCCCTGAGCGGGCCCAGGGAGCCGTCGGAAAATAACTCACGAACGCCGAAGCGCCGTTCCACTCGATGACCTCGCGAGACAGCCCGCCTGACCAAGATCAAAGTCTGAAGTTATTTCTGCGACAGCCCTCAGGGCTTCGGCGTAGTCGAGCGAGGTCCACTTCGTGCTCAGACGAGGCCGAGGAGTGTGAGGGGTCGGCGGGCGTCACGCGCATTGCGGCGACGGCCGGAGGCGATGTTCTTCGCGCCGTTCATTCGCAGGGCGCCGACCGCGAGGTTGCGCCAGGTCGCCATAGCGCGGGGTGCGCTGTCGGTCCGCCACCGCGCACGCGGTCAGGTCGAGGACGGCGGCCAGCGCGTGCCGCACTCCTCGCAGCCGGATGATCTGCTATCAGCCCGAACGCCCAGCCCAGCCGCTCATCCCATGCACGAGCGTCGTCCGCATCTGCACCCGTCTCTTCAGCCAGGCAGGGGCCATTCCCCGGCACCGTCGGCTGGCTCCGCCCGACGGTGCGCGGAGACGCAGGCCACCGAGGCGAAATAGACATGAGAAAGGAACCGTCCGCTCGTACTCCCTTCACTGCAAGTGGCCACGAAACGGATGCCCGCCGACTACGCCGAAGCCCTGCTTCGGGGATAGTCGTCCGGCGCAAGGCCCTGTGGAAGGGACAGTGAGATCTGAGAGCGTGGAGCGCGTGAGTGAGCTGTCCGCGCCCACCCCGCAACCCCGCTTCTCCGGGCCAGAAGACCCCGGCCCTGATCACGAGCAAGGCACCACATCCGTACCAGCAGATCACGGTGAGCTACGGCAAGCCAGGGCACGCGATCGTCCACGTCGCCTCCATGCTGAGGCTCTGACCTGCGCAAACCCCGCTTCGGGTGCGGTCGGCGGCCGCGCTCCG
>NZ_JBFAEA010000015.1:100494-196829 GCF_040641675.1 Streptomyces sp. NPDC020742 | reverse complement strand
CTCGAAGGACAGCGAGCCCTTCCACATCGTGCCGATCCAGTTGAAGAACTTCACACCGGTCGGCACCGCGATCAGGAACGTCATGAACGAGAAGAACGGCAACAGCACGCCGCCCGTCACATACATGTGGTGCGCCCACACCGTGACCGAAAGACCGGCGATCGAAACCGTCGCGGCAATCAGGCCCATGTAACCGAACATCGGCTTCCGGGAGAACACCGGAATGACCTCGGAAATGATGCCGAAGAACGGCAACGCGATGATGTACACCTCTGGATGGCCGAAGAACCAGAAGAGATGCTGCCAGAGCAACGCCCCGCCATTTGCGGCATCGAAGACATGCGCCCCGAATTTACGGTCCGCCTCCAGCGCGAACAGCGCCGCCGCCAGCACCGGGAAGGCCAGCAGGACCAGCACACCGGTCAGCAGCACGTTCCAGGTGAAGATCGGCATCCGGAACATCGTCATGCCGGGTGCCCGCATGCAGATGATCGTCGTGATGAAGTTGACCGAACCGAGGATCGTGCCGAAGCCGGAGAAGGCCAGACCCATGATCCACATGTCCGCGCCGACGCCCGGCGAGCGGACCGCGTCCGACAGCGGGGAGTACGCGAACCAGCCGAAGTCGGCCGCACCCTGCGGGGTGAGGAAGCCGCCGACCGCGATCAGCGAGCCGAAGAGGTAGAGCCAGTAGGCGAACATGTTCAGCCGCGGGAACGCCACGTCGGGCGCGCCGATCTGCAGCGGCATGATCCAGTTCGCGAAACCGGCGAACAGCGGCGTCGCGAACATCAGCAGCATGATCGTGCCGTGCATCGTGAACGCCTGGTTGAACTGCTCGTTCGACATGATCTGCGTGCCGGGGCGGGCCAGCTCGGCGCGCATCAGCAGCGCCATCAGGCCGCCGACGCAGAAGAACGCGAACGACGTCACCAGATACATCGTGCCGATGGTCTTGTGGTCAGTGGTGGTGAGCCACTTCACGGCGGCGATGCCGGGTTGCTTCTTGCGTACGGGCGGTGCTGCCGGAGCCGATTCGGCGGCGGCACCCTGAGGTTCGTTGAGGATGCTCACTGGTTCTTGGTCTCCGCATTCCTGGCGTGATCCGTCTGCTTGATGCCCGACGGCAGGTATCCGGTCTGGCCCTTCTTCGCCAGGTCCTTCAGGTGCTCCCGGTAACGCTCAGGGGAGACGACCTTGACGTTGAAGAGCATCCGAGAGTGGTCGACGCCGCACAGCTCGGCGCACTTGCCCATGAAGGTGCCCTCCTTGTTGGGAGTCACCTGGAAGACATTGGTGTGGCCCGGGATCACGTCCTGCTTCATCAGGAACGGCACCACCCAGAAGGAGTGGATGACGTCGCGCGAGGTCAGCACGAACTCGACCGACTCGCCCTTCGGCAGCCACAGGGTCGGGCCGGGGTTGCCGGTCTGCGGGTTCCGCTCGCCCGGGACACCCGTGTCGTAGACACCGTCGGCACCGGCCGGCGCGGTCTTCTTCCACTTGGTCGGGACACCGTCGAGCGCGCTGGAGTTGATGTTCGAGGTCGACTTGTTGCCGTCCACGTTCTCCAGGTAGTTGAACGCCCAGCTCCACTGGAAGCCCACCACGTTGATGACGTGGTCCGGCTTCTTGGAGGTCTTCAGAAGCGCGCTCTCATCACGCGCGGTGAAGTAGAACAGCACCGCGATGATGATGAAGGGGACGATCGTGTACAACGCCTCGATCGGCATGTTGTACCGCGTCTGCGCGGGGACCTCCACCTTGGTCCTGCTGCGGCGGTGGAAGATCACGCTCCAAATGATCAGGCCCCACACCAGCACACCCGTTGCGAGTGCGGCGGCCCAGGAGCCCTGCCAAAGAGAGAGGATCCGCGGCGCCTCGTCGGTGACGGGCGTTGGCATGCCGAGGCGGGGGAAGTCCTTGTATGTGCAACCAGTAGCGGTCGCCAGGACCAGGCCCGCAGCAAGCACCTGCGGCAGCTTCCGCCGCATCGGGCGCCGCGACGAGCGGTCGGAGCCGTTGGGACTCACGTAGCGCCTTCCCGAGAGTCTCGCCCGCGCGGTCGGCTGCGGCCTTACTCGCTGGTCGGTCGCCGCCCTGCGTCGGGCAGGGGTTTGGATGTTTATGCGGGCCAAACCTTACTGGACGCTATTTGGGGTCGCGCGGGGAGGGTGCCCAACGCGCCGCGCCGCACCCCTAAGGGGTGGCCACCGGGCCCGCGGGGCGCCGGGCGGCGGCCCGAATACCCCCTGCCACCAGGCATCTGACGAGGTAACCGGCACCGCCCGGGCACCGGCGGCTAACGTCTCGTACGTGCCCTACTTCGACGCCGCGTCCGCCGCCCCCCTCCACCCCGTCGCCCGTGAGGCCCTGCTCGCCTCGCTCGACGAGGGCTGGGCCGATCCGGCCCGCCTCTACCGCGAGGGACGCCGCGCCCGGTTGCTGCTGGACGCCGCCCGCGAGGCGGCCGCCGAGGCCGTCGGCTGCCGCCCGGACGAGCTGGTTTTCACTCCATCGGGGACGCAGGCCGTGCATTCCGCGCTCTCCGGTGCCCTGGCCGCCCGGCGGCGGGTCGGCCGCCGGCTGCTGCACTCCGCCGTGGAGCACTCCTCCGTACTGCACGCCGCGCAGGCGCACGAGGCGGCCGGGGGCACCCGTGCGGAGATCGCCGTGGACCGCGGCGGCCGGGTGGCGGCCGGTGCGGTGGCGGCCGCGCTGACCCCGGACACCGCACTGGTCGCCGTGCAGTCCGCCAACCACGAGGTGGGCACCGAACAGCCGGTCCAGGAGGTGGCCGCGCTGTGCCGGGAGGCCGAGGTGCCCCTGCTGGTGGACGCCGCGCAGTCGCTGCCGTGGGGGCCGGTGCCCGGGGACTGGTCGCTGCTGACGGCGAGCTCCCACAAGTGGGGCGGCCCGCCCGGGGTGGGGCTGCTCGTCGTCCGCAAGGGCACCCGGTTCGCGCCGCAGGGCGCCCGGGACGAGCGGGAGTCGGGCCGCAGCCCCGGCTTTGGGAACCTCCCGGCGATCGTGGCCGGCGTGGCGGCGCTGCGCGCCCTGCGGTCGGACCCGGGGACCGCCGCCGAAGCGGCCCGGCTGCGGGCCCTGGTGGACCGGATCCGTACGCGGGTGCCGGAGCTGGTGCCGGAGGTGGAGGTGGTCGGCGACCCGGTGCACCGCCTCCCCCACGTCGTCACCTTCTCCTGTCTCTATGTCGACGGGGAGAGCCTGCTACACGAGCTGGACCGCTCCGGTTTCTCCGTCTCGTCCGGATCGTCCTGTACGTCCAGCACCCTGACGCCGAGCCATGTCCTGCGGGCGATGGGCGTGCTGTCCGAGGGGAACGTCCGGGTCTCGCTGCCGTACGGGACGGCCGAGGCGGATGTGGACCGCTTCCTGGAGGTGCTGCCCCGGGTCGTAGAAGGCGTACGGGAGAAACTGGGCGCGCCGGTCGCGGCCGGAGGCGCCGCGGAGGGTGCCGAGGCGGTGACCGTGGACGCGCTCGGGATGAACTGCCCGCTGCCGGTGATCGAGCTGGCGAAGGCGATCGGCCGGGTGCGGCTGGGCGGCACCGTCACGGTCCTGTCGGACGACGAGGTGGCGGCCGTGGACATCCCGGCGTGGTGCTGGACGCAGCACCAGGAGTACGTGGGGACGGAGGCGGCGGACCAGGGTGTCGCCTATGTGGTCCGCCGCTCCGTCTGACGGCCCGATCAGGCCAGGTGCTGCTGGACCTCGGCCGCGGCCTCGTGGCCGTAGGCCTTGGTGAAGCGGTCCATGAAGTGGCTGCGGTGCAGCTCGTACTCCTGGGTGCCGACGGTCTCGATGACCAGCGTCGCCAGCATGCAGCCGATCTGCGCGGCGCGCTCCAGGCCGACGCCCCAGGCCAGGCCGGACAGGAAGCCGGCGCGGAAGGCGTCGCCGACGCCGGTGGGGTCGGCCTTCTGCTTCTCCTCCGGGACACCGACCTCGATGGCGGGCTCGCCGACCCGCTCGATGCGGACGCCGTTGGAGCCGAGGGTGGTGACGCGGGCGCCGACCTTGGCCAGGATCTCGTCGGCGGTCCAGCCGGTCTTGGACTCGATCAGGCCCTTCTCGTACTCGTTGGAGAAGAGGTAGGTGGCGCCTTCCATGAGGGAGCGGATGTTCTCGCCGTCCATCCGGGCGATCTGCTGGGAGAAGTCGGCGGCGAAGGGGATGCCGCGGCTGCGGCACTCCTCGGTGTGCCGGATCATCGCCTCGGGGTCGTCCGCGCCGATCAGGACGAGGTCCAGCCCGCCGACCCGCTCGGCCACGTGCTGGAGCTCGATCAGTCGGGCCTCGCTCATCGCGCCGGTGTAGAAGGAGCCGATCTGGTTGTGGTCGGCGTCGGTGGTGCACACGAAGCGGGCGGTGTGCAGCACCTCGGAGATCCGTACCGAGCGGGTGTCGACGCCGTGGCGGTCGAGCCAGGCGCGGTACTCCTCGAAGTCGTTGCCGGCGGCGCCGACCAGGATCGGCTCGATGCCGAGCTGGCCCATGCCGAAGCAGATGTTGGGGGCGACCCCGCCCCGGCGGACGTCGAGTTGGTCGACCAGGAAGGAGAGGGAGACCGTATGCAGCTGGTCCGCCACGAGCTGGTCGGCGAAGCGGCCGGGGAAGGTCATCAGGTGGTCGGTGGCGATGGAGCCGGTGACTGCGATACGCACGACGGGTCTGCTCCTGCGGAAGGCGGAGGGACGAACGGACGTAAAGCAACGCTACCCGGCGGGGGGCTTCGCCACAGGGCCGTCCCGCCCGCCCGGCACCATGGAAACTACTAAATAGTAGGCCTTTCTCCTCGGAACCCGGCTGCGTACGGTGCCTCTATGACCAAGCCTGTGAAAGCTGTCACACCGCGTACCGCTCCCTCGCCCTCCGCGTCCGACCCGGAGTCGTTCGACGAGCTGCGGGGCGACTGCGCGCGGATGGCCGGGCGCTGGCACGCCGGGCGGCGGACCGCGCCGGCACGGGGCCGTGCGTCGGATCTGCACGGGGTCGAGGTCCCGGCCCGTTCCGCGGCGCTGTTGGACGGGATGTCCGAGTACGGCGACTGAGCCGTCCGGGTGTCCGCCGCCCCCTGGAACCGCCGCCCGCCGGCGCGCCCGCGGGGGTGGGGAACCGTTTGCGCCCCCGCTCCGTCCCATCGGCGTCCACCTCACCAAGGTGGGCACGTCAGATGCTCAGCGGAGCTGAAGGAGCGATGCGGTGAACACCGAGGACACCGAGCACACCCCTGACACCCCGGATGCCCCCAAGGAGGCCAGGCGGCGCAGCCGTGTGCTGATCGCCTCGATGGCCGCCGCGGTGCTGCTGGCCGGGGGCGGCGCGGCGTACTGGGCCTCGTCCGCCTCCAGCGACGGGGGTTCCGGTGCGAGCCCGGCGGGTGAGCCGCCGCCGCTGGCGCTCGACGGCTACTCGGGCGGCGGCTCGATCGCGGCCGGGGAGCCCAACCCGCAGGGGGCGAAGTACAAGGCGGTCGCGGACCTGCCCGACGGCCCCTCGTCGGCGCCGGTGTACCGGCCCACGGGCCAGATCAGCCGGGAGTCGGTGGAACGGCTGGCGAAGGCGCTGGATGTGTCCGGAAAGGTCCGTTCGGAGGGCACCTCCTGGAAGGTCGGCGGGCTGACCCGGGACGCCCGGAGCCCGGTGCTCCAGGTGAACAAGACCGGCTCGGGCTCGTGGACCTACGCGCAGTACGGCACGCCCGGCGGCACGAACTGTGCGCTGCCCTCCTCCCCCAAGGGCGACACCGGCGCGGGCGGCACCGGCAAGGACCGGCCCGGCTGCCCCTCGTACCGGGGCGGCGGGGACATCACGACCGAGGACGACAGCAGCGGCAAGGGCGCGGTGTCGCCGGAGAAGGCCAAGCAGGCGGTGCGGCCGGTTCTGGCGGCGCTCGGCCAGCAGAACGCCAAGCTGGACGCGAGCGGGCTGTCCGGCGCGGTGCGGATCGTCAGCGCGGACCCGGTGCTGGGCGGGCTGCCGACGTACGGCTGGCAGAGCGATCTACAGGTCGGCTCGGACGGCCAGGTGGTCGGCGGCAGCGGGCAGTTGGCGCATCCGGCGAAGGGTGCGGTCTACCCCGTACTGAACGCGGACAAGACCCTGGACCGGCTGAACGCGGGCGACGGCCGGAAGCCGGCCGACTGCCCCTCGGCGCCCGGCAAGGACGGCGGGAAGGGTTCCATCGCCCCGTGCGAGCCGGCGCCGAACAAGCCGCAGAAGCCGGCCGAGGTGACCGGTGCGGTCTTCGGGCTCGCGGTGCAGTACGTGGACGGCGGCCAGGCGCTGGTGCCGTCGTGGCTGTACCGGGTCCGGCAGCCGGGCGCCGGCAGCGGTCCGGACACCGCCGGCACGACCGTGGCGCACCCCGCGGTAGACCCGAAGTACCTGACGCACAAGGACCGGACGCCCAAGGGCCCGTCCGGGAAGCCCGGGGCGATGGCGCTGGAGTCGTACGACGTGGGCGACGGCGGCCGGAAGCTGACCGTGCACTTCTGGGGCGGGGTGTGCAGCGTCTACTCGGTGACCGCCGAGGAGTCGGGCTCGCAGGTGAAGACCAAGGTCACCGGCAAGGACAAGAAGCCGGGCCAGATCTGCGTGAAGATCGCCAAGGAGTTCACCAAGACCGTGACGCTGAAGGAGCCGCTGGACGGCCGCAAGGTGATCGATGTGTCGAGCGGTGAGTCCGTGCCGAAGCGGTGACGACCGGGACACCTGGATACGCCGAGGGCGGCACCCCACGGGGGTGCCGCCCTCGGCGTGTCCGCTGGTGCCGCAGCCGGCTCAGCTGAAGGAGTCGCCGCAGGCGCAGGAGCCGGTGGCGTTGGGGTTGTCGATCGTGAAGCCCTGCTTCTCGATGGTGTCGACGAAGTCGATGGAGGCACCACCCAGGTAGGGGGCGCTCATCCGGTCGGTGACGACCTTGACGCCATCGAAGTCCTTGACGACGTCGCCGTCGAGCGAACGCTCGTCGAAGAAGAGCTGGTAGCGCAGGCCGGAGCAGCCACCGGGCTGAACGGCCACCCGCAGCGCGAGGTCGTCCCGGCCCTCCTGCTCCAGCAGGCTCTTGACCTTCGACGCGGCCGCGTCGGACAGGATGATGCCGTCGCTGACGGTGGTCTTCTCGTCCTGCACGCTCATCTACATCTCTCCCGGGTTGTACGGACCGCTTGTCATCGGATGCAACAAGCTGCAACCGGCGACGCCCCGGATTAATTCCGGCTTGGCGTTTCTTCTTCATGCTCGCACACCGCCGGCCGAGAGCTGGTGGCCGACCACACACCGCGCGGTACTGATGCGTCACATCGACGCAATGGCCATCGTCAAAGTGACGTGAAGCGGCTATGATAGATAGCGTCAAATAGACGAAAAGGCTGCACCAAGAGCCGTCTGCAGAAAAGAGAGGGTGCGTGTTGTGACCACCGCCCAGCCCCTGGACGTCCAGCCGACCCCGCTGGCGCTGCTCCTCCTGGGCCGCGAGGCCGACCCCAAGAGCGAGCGCGGCGTGGAGTGCCCCGGCGATCTGCCGGCCCCCTCGGACCCCGACCTCGTCGAGCGGGCCCGCGCGGCCAAGGAGAAGCTCGGCGACAAGGTCTTCGTCCTCGGGCACCACTACCAGCGCGACGAGGTGATCGAGTTCGCCGATGTCACCGGCGACTCCTTCAAGCTCGCCCGGGACGCCGCGGCCCGGCCGGACGCCGAGTACATCGTCTTCTGTGGCGTGCACTTCATGGCCGAGTCCGCCGACATCCTCACCGGCGACGACCAGCAGGTCATCCTCCCCGACCTGGCCGCCGGCTGCTCGATGGCCGACATGGCCACCGCCGAGCAGGTCGCCGAGTGCTGGGACGTGCTCACCGAGGCCGGCGTCGCCGAGCAGGTCGTTCCGGTCTCGTACATGAACTCCTCGGCCGACATCAAGGCCTTCACCGGCAAGCACGGCGGCACCATCTGCACCTCCTCCAACGCCCGGCGCGCGCTGGACTGGGCGTTCGAGCAGGGCGAGAAGGTGCTCTTCCTGCCCGACCAGCACCTGGGCCGGAACACCGCGGTCCGCGACATGGGCATGCCGCTGGACGACTGCGTGGTCTACAACCCGCACAAGCCCAACGGCGGCCTGACCACCGAGCAGCTGCGCAACGCCCGGATGATCCTCTGGCGCGGTCACTGCTCGGTCCACGGGCGGTTCTCGCTGGACTCGGTCAACGACGTCCGCGCCCGGATCCCCGGCGTCAACGTCCTGGTCCACCCCGAGTGCAAGCACGAGGTCGTGGCGGCCGCCGACCAGGTCGGTTCGACGGAGTACATCATCAAGGCCCTGGAGGCCGCCCCGCGCGGCTCGAAGTGGGCGATCGGCACGGAGCTGAACCTCGTCCGCCGGCTGGCGAACCGTTTCGCCGCGGAGGACAAGGAGGTCGTCTTCCTCGACAAGACGGTCTGCTTCTGCTCGACCATGAACCGCATCGACCTCCCGCACCTGGTGTGGACGCTGGAGTCGCTGGCGGACGGCAAGGTCGTCAACCGCATCGAGGTCGACAAAGAGACCGAGCACTTCGCGAAGCTGGCACTGGAGCGGATGCTGGCGCTCCCGTAGGCGCACGCGCCGTGGTCCCGCGCCCCTTCACCGCGCCGTACGGGGTGGCGGAGGGGCGGGGCGCGGGAGGGCCGGAGCAGGAGGGGCTGGACGCAGGAGGGGCTCGACGCGGGAGGGGCTCGACGTGGCAGCGTGAGCCCCGGCCCGCAGGTGGAGGCTCCGCCCGGGGATCAGCTCGCGGCCTCCAGCTTCCAGCTGACCTTGTCACCGTCCTTGACGGCGGTACCGCAGGGACCGGTAGTGATCTTGTCCTTGCCCACATAGGCCTTCCACACCTTGGTGGCGGTCGCCTCATCGCCGTGGATGTTGGTGACGACGTAGTCCTGCTTGGCGGTGTCCCAGTTCACCCGCACGCCGAAGCCGTACCGGTCGTTGGCGTCCAGCAGGGCGGTCAGCGGGGTGGGCTTCCCCTCGGTGGTGGCGCAGTAGACACCGCCGGCGCCGGTGCGCGCGAAGGTCCGCACCAGCCCGACGTTGGCCGTGAAGGCCCCGCCCGATACGCCCACCCGGACGGCGGCAGTGAGTCCGGTGCCGTCCGCACCGACGGGCGGAGCGGCCACCGGGCCCATGGCGAGGGCCAGCCCGGTGGTGGGCACGAGAACGGCCTTGGCGGCCAGCGCGGAGAGCACGGTTGCCTGCCTTTCGTCGATACAGCACGCACAGCTACCGTCGCATCACTCCCGGCAATCCGCGAGCCGGTCCCGCGTCGGCGGCCCAGGAGGCCGGCGGGGTTCGCCGTCCTCGATACAGGCGGCGGGCGACGGCGGGACCGGCAGCGGGCCTCGGATACGCAAGGGAGCCCCCGCCACCGTGACAACGGTGGCGGGGGCTCCCTCAGGTGTGGCCCGGTGGGGGTTATATGCCCGCGGGCTCCGGGGTGCGGTCGGTCGGTTCGGTCGGGGCGCCGGGGCGGTCCGCGCGTTTGGCGGCCTTCTTCTTCGCCCGGCGTTCCTTGCGGAGCTCGATCATCGTGTAGAGCGTCGGGACGAGGAGGAGGGTGAGGAGGGTGGAGGTGATCAGACCGCCGATCACGACCACCGCCAGCGGCTGGGAGATGAAGCCGCTGTTGCCGGTGAGGGACAGGGCCATCGGGACCAGCGCCATGATCGTGGCCAGGGCGGTCATCAGGATGGGGCGGAGGCGGTGGCGGCCGCCCTCGATGACCGCCTCGACGACGCCGTAACCCTGGGCGCGGTACTGGTTGATCAGGTCGATCAGCACGATGGCGTTGGTGACCACGATGCCGATCAGCATCAGCATGCCGATCATCGCCGGGACGCCCAGCGGGGTGCCGGTGGCGAGCAGCAGGCCGACCGCACCGGTGGCCGCGAAGGGGATCGAGACCAGCAGGACCAGCGGCTGGATCAGCGACCGGAAGGTGCCGACCAGCAGCATGAAGACGATGGCGATGGCCGCCAGCATGGCCAGGCCGAGCGAGGAGAAGGCGTCGGACTGGTCCTGGGAGACACCGCCGACCTTCACGGTGGCGCCCTCCGGCAGCTTCAGGTCGTTCAGGGTGCTCTGCAGCTGGGTGCTGACCGCGCCGGTGTTGTCACCGGTCGGCTTGGCGGTGATGGTCGCCGAGCGGGCCCCGTCGATCCGGGTCATCTGGACGGGACCGTCCACCGTCTTGATCGTGGCGAGGGTGCCGAGCTTGACCGGGCCGCCCGGGGTGGGGACGGCGAGGTTCTTCAACTCGCTCTCGGTGGTGGCCGGGTGGGCCGCCTTGATGACGATGTCCCGCTCGGTGTCGTCCAGGACGGCCTTGCCGCTGGTGGTGCCGCGGACCGCTTGGGCGACCGCCCCGCCGAGGGTGGTCTGGTTGTAACCGGCCGCGGCGGCCTTGGCGTTGGGCGTCACGGAGATCCGCGGGACGCTCTGGGACAGGTCGCTCTGGACGTCGGTGACGTGGTCGAGCCCGGCGACGGCCTTGCGGACCTGCTCGCTGGCCTTCTTCAGAACGTCGGCGTCGGCGGCCTTGACCACCACGCTGAGGTCCTGGTTGCCGAAGCCGCCGCCCGCGGTGATGGTGGTGTCGCCGATGGACTTCCCGAGCTTGTCGAGCGAGGCCCGCAGGTCGTCGGTGACCTTGCCGGAGTCCTCGGAGTTCTTCAGCTTGACCTGGTAGCTGGCCTGGTTGGCGCCGGTGCCGCCGCCGAAGGCGGCCATGAAGCCGGAGGAGCCGACGGTGACCTGGTAGTCGGCGATGTCGTCGTTGGCCGCGAGCAGCTTCTCGACCTTCTTCGCCTGCTTGTCGGCCGCGCCGAGGCTGGTGCCGGGCGCGAGCTCCTGCTTGACGGTGAGGGTGTCCTGGTCGCCCTGGTCGAAGAAGTTGGTCTTCAGCAGCGGACCCATGCCGAACGTCCCCAGCAGGATGGCCACGGCGATGACCAGGCTGGTGGCGCGGCGCCGGGTGGCGAAGCGCAGGACCGGGACGTAGAGGCGCTGGAGGGGGCTGCGGGCCTCCTTCTCCTCGGCCTCGCGGCGCAGGTCCTCCACGGTGGTGCCCTCGGGAACCTCGGGGGCGCGCAGGAACCAGTAGGACAGGACCGGGACGACCGTCAGGGCGACGATCAGGGAGGAGAGCAGCGCCACGGTCACCGTGATGGAGAAGGAGCCGAAGAGCGCCCCCACCATGCCGCCGACCACGCCGATCGGGAGGAAGACCGCGACCGTGGTGAGGGTGGAGGAGGTGATCGCTCCGGAGACCTCCTTGACGGCGGAGAGGATGGCCTCGCGGCGCTCCTCGCCGTAGCCCAGGTGCCGTTTGATGTTCTCCAGGACGACGATGGAGTCGTCGACGACGCGGCCGATGGCGATGGTCAGCGCGCCGAGGGTGAGCATGTTGAGGGAGAGGTCACCGGTCCACAGCACGATCAGGGTGATGACGACCGAGAGCGGGATGGAGACCGCGGTGACCAGGGTCGAGCGCAGGCTGAGCAGGAAGACCAGGATGACGATGACCGCCATCACCAGGCCCAGCAGGCCCTCGGTGGTCAGCGAGTCGATCGACTTGGAGACCGCCGGGCCCTGGTCGGAGACGACCGTGACGTCGGTGCCCTTGCCCAGGTCCTGACGGATCGAGCCGAGCTTGTCCTGCACCGCGTCGGAGATCGCGACCGCGCTGCCGTCCTGGTCCATCGTCACCATCACGGCGAGGCTGGGCTTGCCGTTGGTGCGGGTCAGGGAGGTCGGGGTGGCCGCCTCTTCCTTGACGGTGGCGACATCGCCGAGCTTGACCGGACCGGCCGACTGCCCGCCGGCACCCGCACCGCCCGCACCACCCGCGCCGGCACCGGCAGCGGGGGCGAGCGGCAGGTCCTTGATCTGCGCGACGGAGGTGAAGCCGGCGCCGACCTGGACGGTCTTGCTCTGCCCGTGCTCGGCGAAGGAGCCGGCGGGCACCGACGTACCGCCGGCCTCCAGCGCCTGGCCCAGCGACTGCGCGGTCAGCCCGGCGGCGGCGAGCTTCCGGTCGTCGGGCGTGACCGCGACGATCTGGTCCCGGACGCCGTCCACGGTGACCTGGCTGACGCCGTCGATGTTCTTCAGGGCCGGTACCACGCTGCGGTCCAGCTTGTCGGCGAGCGTCTGCTGGTCCTTGGTGGAGGAGGAGACGGCGAGGACGACGGTGGGGATGTCGTCCGTCGAGCCGGCCACCACCTGCGGGTCGACGTCCTTGGGCAGCTTGGCGCGGGCTCGGTTGACCGCCTGCTGGACGTCGGCGACCAGACGCTGGGAGTCGTTGCCGTAGTCGAACTGCGCCATGATGACGCCGTTGCCCTCGCTGGACGTCGAGGTCACGCCCTTGATGCCGTCCACGGCCTGGATGCCGTCCTCCAGCGGCTCGATCACCTGCTTCTCGACGACATCGGGCGAGGCGCCCTGGTAGGGGGCCAGCACGGAGACCATCGGGAGCTCGATGGAGGGCAGGAGCTGCTGTTTGAGCTGGGGTATCGCGATGGCTCCGAAGGCGATCGCGACGATCGACATCAGCGCTATCAGGCCCCGTTGTACGAGGCTGAGCCGGGACAGCCAGGACATGGCAGGGGTCACTCTCTTCTGTTCTGAACGGCGGGACGGGCCGGCGGGCCCCGCACGGGCCCGACGGCAGGGGCCTGCTCAGGCCCACCTCTACCTTCGGCCATGGCCAGGCCGGTTTTCCTCGCTCGCAGGTCGGTTTCCGGCCGCTGCCCCGTACCGCGATCGGAGTACGGGGTGCTCCACCCCTACTGCACCCGTGGGCGTACGAGCCCTGACTCGTAGGCGATGACGACCAGCTGGGCGCGGTCCCGGGCGCCCAGCTTGGCCATCGCACGGTTGACGTGCGTCTTGACCGTGAGCGGGCTGACCGCCAGCTGCTCGGCGATCTCGTCGTTGGAGAGCCCGCCGGCCACCAGGGTCAGCACCTCCCGCTCCCGGCCGGTCAGCGTCGCCAGCCGCGCCTGGCCGGGGCTGCCGGGGCCGGCGGCGTCCGGACTCCCGCCCTGGGCGAGGAACTTGGCGATCAGCCCCTTGGTCGCGGCGGGCGACAACAGGGCCTCGCCGGCCGCCGCGATCCGGATCGCGTTCAGCATCTCGTCCGGCTCGGCGCCCTTGCCGAGGAAGCCGCTGGCGCCGTTGCGCAGCGACTGCACCACGTAGTCGTCGGCCTCGAACGTCGTGAGGATCACCACCCGGACGTCGGTGAGCTCCGGGTCCTGGCTGATCATGCGGGTCGCGGCCAGGCCGTCCACCCCGGGCATCCGGATGTCCATCAGCACCACGTCGGGGCGCGCCGCCCGGGTCAGCTCGTACGCCTGGGCGCCGTCCGAGGCCTCCCCCACCACCCGCATGTCCGGCTCGGACTCGACCAGCACCCGGAAGGCGCTGCGCAGCAGGGCCTGGTCGTCGGCGAGCAATACCTTGATCGTCATGCGGTCTCCCCCGTACGGACGGTCTGCAGCGGAAGGGTGACCCGCACCTGGAAGCCGCCGGCCGCGCGGGGGCCGGTGACGACCGTGCCGCGCAGCGCGAAGACCCGCTCCCGCATCCCGATCAGGCCGTGGCCGCCGCCGTCGGCCGGCTCACCACCGTCGGCCACCTCGGCGGCGCGCTCGCCGCCCTTCTGGCGCGGTACGCCGGCCCGGCCCGCGCCGTCGTCCAGGACCGTCACGGTCAGCGCGGAGTCGGACCGGACGATCCGGACGGTGGCCCGGGCGCCCTCGCCGGCGTGCTTGTGGACGTTGGTCAGCGCCTCCTGGACCACGCGGTAGGCGGTGAGGTCGACGGAGGCGGGCAACTGCCGGTCCTCGCCCGGTAGGTCGAGGTCGACCGGGAGCCCGGCGCGGACGAAGCCCTCCACGAGCTGGTCGAGGACGCCCAGGCCCGGGGCCGGCTCGGTGGGGGCCTTGGGGTCGTCGGACTGCCGCAACAGGCCGACCGTGGCACGGAGTTCCTCCAGCGCCGACCGGGACGCCTCACGGACGTGCGCCAGCGCCTCCTTGGCCTGGTCGGGCCGGCTGTCCATGACGTGTGAGGCCACCCCGGCCTGGACGTTGACCAGGGCGATGTGGTGGGCGACGACATCGTGCAGATCACGGGCGATCCGCATGCGCTCCTCGGCGACCCGGCGGCGGGCCTCCTCCTCGCGGGTGCGCTCGGCCCGCTCGGCCCGCTCCCGCATGGCGTCGACGTACGCCCGGCGGCTGCGGACCGCGTCGCCCGCGGCGGCGGCCATGCCCGTCCAGGCGAAGATCGCGACGTTCTCCTGTGCGTACCAGGGGCTGGGGCCGCAGAGCATGGCGAAGGCGGTCAGCCCCACGACAGTCAGGACGCCGATCCGCCGGGTGGTGGGCCGGTCCGTGCGGGAGGCGACGGTGTAGAGCGCGATCACGGCGGAGGCGGACACCGGGGCGCGCGGTTCACTGGCGCTGATGACCAGCTCGACGAGGGTCAGCCCGGCGGTGACCGCCAGGACCGTACGCGGCAGCCTGCGGCGCAGGACCAGGGCGGCGCAGGCCACCGCGGCCAGCGCCACGGTGGCCGCGGAGACCTGGTGGGGGTCGATGCGGGGGCCGTTTTGACGGTGCGGGTTGACCACCGCACCGATCAGGATGCACCCGAAGGCGCCCACCGCCAGGGCCGCGTCGACCAACAGGGGATGCGAACGGGGCCACCGGAAGCGGCCGGTGACGCGGGGCGCGTCCGGAGCGGGGCCTGGGAGACTCACAAGAGCAAACGGTAGCGCCCCGGTCCGACGGGGGACCGGGGCGCTGGGTGCCGTAGGCGCTGGAGTGCTGGGTCCGGGAGGTACCGGACGCGCTGCTGCGGGTCAGCCGGGGATCAGCCCGTCGTCGCTGAGCATCTCCCGGACCTCGGCGAGCGAGGCGTCGGGGGACGGCAGGATCAGCTCGGACGGTTCCAGGGCGTCGTCGGGGAGGGGCGTGCCCAAGCGGCGCACCGCTTCCAGCAGGGCGCCGAGCGTCCGCCGGAAGCTCTCCTCGTCGTCCCGCTCCATCTCCGCGAGCAGCTCGTCGTCCAGCTTGTTGAGCTCGATGAAGTGGGAATCGTCCAGCTTCACCTGGCCCTCCCCCATGATCCGTACGATCACGACGGTCTCCCTCGGTCCGGTCCCGACGATCCCTGCGAGGCTAACCCCCGCCGGCCGTCACTGCTTGTCGAAACGCGGCTGGTCCTGCTGCTGCCCGGAGGACTGGGCCTGGCCACCCTGGCCGGGCTCGATGGCCTGCTGGCCGCCCGAGGGGCCGCCCGCCAGCTCGGCCTTCATCCGCTGCAGCTCCAGCTCGACGTCGCTGCCGCCGGAGAGCCGGTCCAGCTCGGCGGTGATGTCGTCCTTGGCCATGCCGGACGGGTCGTCCAGCGCGCCGGAGGCCATCAGCTCGTCGATGGCGCCGGCCCTGGCCTGCAGCTGCGCGGTCTTGTCCTCCGCACGCTGGATGGCCATGCCGACGTCGCCCATCTCCTCGGAGATGCCGGAGAAGGCCTCGCCGATCCGGGTCTGCGCCTGGGCGGCCGTGTACGTGGCCTTGATCGTCTCCTTCTTGGTGCGGAAGGCGTCGACCTTGGCCTGCAGCCGCTGCGCGGCGAGGGTGAGCTTCTCCTCCTCGCCCTGCAGCGTCTGGTGCTGCGTCTCCAGGTCGGTGACCTGCTGCTGCAGCGCGCTGCGGCGGGTCAGCGCCTCGCGGGCCAGGTCCTCGCGGCCGAGCGCCAGCGCCTTGCGGCCCTGGTCCTCCAGCTTGGCGGACTGGCCCTGGAGCTGGTTGAGCTGCAGTTCGAGGCGCTTGCGGGAGGTCGCCACGTCGGCGACGCCGCGGCGCACCTTCTGCAGCAGTTCCAGCTGCTTCTGGTACGAGTAGTCGAGGGTCTCGCGCGGGTCTTCGGCCCGGTCCAGGGCCTTGTTGGCCTTCGCGCGGAAGATCATCCCCATCCGCTTCATGACACCATCGCTCATGGGCCTCGCGCGCCCCCTTCTGACCCGAGTCACCCCGGGCTTAGGCTCCAGCACATCTACAGACCCCACAGTACGGGCCCTGGTTCCATTACCGCACTGTTCGCGCCCGGATGCGCTCCTCCTCCAGGACGATCGCGGAGCGCTGTTTCTCCCGCGCAAGGAGTAGGGAGCCTCCGGACACCGGGGCACAGCGCCCGCCGTTGCCGGATCGTTCCCCGTCGCACCCTGGCCCATCCGCGGCGAGCACGTACCCTTGGGTGTTGTGTTCCGAAGCCGTTCGAAGGATGAGCAGGCCGCGACCGCCAAGGTGACCGCGGACCAGCCCCAGCAGCCCCGCGACCCGCAGGCCCCCAAGGGCCGCCCAACGCCCAAGCGCAGCGACTCCCAGTCGCAGCGCCGGGCCCGCGCGCACACGCCGACCAACCGCAAGGACGCGGCGAAGGCGCAGCGCGAGGCCCGCCGCGTGGATATGGCCCGCCAGCGCGAGGCGCTGGCCAACGGCGATGAGCGCTATCTGCCGACGCGCGACAAGGGGCCGGTGCGCCGGTTCGCGCGGGACTACGTCGACTCGCGCTGGTGCGTGGCGGAGTTCTTCCTGCCGATGGCCGTGGTGATCCTGGTGCTGACCATGGTCCGGGTGCCGTCGATCCAGAGCATCGCGCTGCTGCTGTGGCTCGTGATCATCGTGCTGATCGTGCTGGACTCGGTGCTGATCTGGTTCCGACTGGGCAAGCGGCTGCAGGAGAAGTTCCCGAACGAGAACCTCAAGGGCGTGAAGGCGTACGCGGTGATGCGCACGCTCCAGATGCGCCGGCTGCGGCTGCCGAAGCCGCAGGTCAAGCGGGGCGAGCGGCCGTAACCGCCGCCGCGGCAGCGGGCCGGATCCGTACGGTACGGACCCGGCCCGCTGTCGTGTGCGCTCAGGCCTCCGCGTCGGCGTGCAGGCTCATCGGGCCCGCGTAGACCTCTTTGCCGTCCTCCAGGAGGCGGACCTGGTCGACGCCGCCCGCAAGGAGGGCCTTCCACTCCTCGCCGATCCAGGACTCCGCGTCGCCCTGGGTGGTGAACTCCTCCGGTTCCACGGCCGGGGCCGTCTCCGTGCCGTCAGCCTTTTCGAACCGCCACGTCCACGCCATGTGCGCCTCCTGGATCCCACCGGGTACGTGTCTGTGCCACCGCGGACCGCGCCGGGGCGCACTCCGCCATGGCGTGCTTGTGTGCTGGTCGGCAGCCTAACGGCCGTGTCGAGCCCGCCCCCGCCGCGCTCAGCGTGATGGGACGCGAGAAACTCGCGGTGTGGATGTGACTCTCCTCGGTACGGGCGCCCCGCAGGGGCTGCCGCGTCCCGGCTGCCCCTGTGCCGCGTGTGCGACGGCTGTCGGCGACGAGGCGCGGGCGGCGACCGCGCTACTGGTCGACGGTGTGCTGCTGGTCGATCTGACGCCGGGCCCGGCCTTCGCCGCGGCCCGCGCCGGGCAGTCGCTGGCCGGCGTGCGGCAGGTGTTGCTCTCCCACCCGCACGACGGGCCGGCGATGGAGGTCCCCGCCGGGCTGCCCACGCCGGGCCGGGTCGCCGACGGGCGGGAGCTGGCGCTGCTCGACGGGCACCGGGTGCGGGCGCTGGCCGTGGACATCCCCGGTACCGGGTACGAGATCACCGGCGCCGAGGGCGAGCGGCTGCTCTACCTTCCGCCGGGCGCGGCACCGGCCGGGCTGACCGGGCCGGGCGAGGGGCATTCCGCACACCCCGACGCGGCGCACGGCGGCGGCCCCTACGACCTGGTGCTGCTCGATGTGCTGACCCGGCCGGACGCGCTGGCCCGGCTGCGTGCTACCGGGGCGGTGGACGCGGCGACGGACGTGGTCGCGGTGCACCTCGACCACGAGGTGCCGCCGGGGCCGGAACTGCACCGCAGGCTGGCGGCGGTGGGCGCCCGCGCGGTGGCCGACGGCAGCTCCCTGGTGGTCGGCGAGTACCACGCGGTGCCGGACCTGCCGCGCCGCACGCTGGTGCTGGGCGGGGCGCGCAGCGGGAAGTCGGCGGAGGCGGAGCGGCGGCTGGCGGCCTTCCCGGACGTGGTCTATGTGGCGACCGGCGGCACCCGGGACGGCGACGAGGAGTGGGCCGAGCGGGTCGCGCTGCACCGCGAACGGCGGCCCAGCAGCTGGCGCACCGTCGAGACCTGCGATCTGGTGCCGCTGTTGACCGGCCCCGGGGACGGCCAGGCCCCCCAGCCGCCGGACGGGCCGGACGAGGGGGCGCCGCTGCTGATCGACTGCCTGGCGCTGTGGCTGACCCGGGTGATGGACGAGGTCGGGGCGTGGGACGACGCGATGTGGGAGGCCAGTGGCCGGCGGGCGCTGCGCGAGCGGACCGACGCGCTGGTGGCGGCGGTGCGGGCGACCCGGCGGCCGGTGGTGGCGGTCAGCAACGAGGTCGGCTCGGGGGTGGTGCCGGCGACCGCGGCGGGCCGCCGGTTCCGCGACGAACTGGGGCGGCTGAACGCGGCGTTCGGTGCGGAGTGCGAGCAGCTGCTGCTGGTCGTCGCGGGGCAGGCGCTTGCGCTGCGCGGATGACGCGGAGGCCGCCGGGCCCGTGTCCGCTTGCCCCGGGCCGCAGCGGCGGGTGCCCTTGACCCGTGACCGGAGCCGAGCTGACCGACTGCTGTGACGCGGTGGTGCGCGCCTATCTGGCGCGGCACCCGGAGGCGACGGTGGTCGCGCTCGGCGAGGGGCTGGGCGCCGCCTTCTGGCGACTGGACAACGGACGGCTGCACTGGCTCACGGTGCAGCCGCCGGAGCCCGCGGCGCTGCGCCGGATGCTGCTGCCGGACGGCGCCCGGCGGTGGACCGTCGGCTGCCCGGTGGCCGACCCCCGCTGGCTGGCGGCGGTGCCCGCACCGGGGCGCGGGGTCGTGGTGCTGGCGCGGGGCGCGGGCCGGCGGCTGTCGGTCGCCCAGGTGCGGGGGCTGGCGGCGCGCTGCGCGCAGCGGTTCCCCGGCGGTGCGCTGGTATGTGACGCACCGTCATGGTGGGCGACGGCTCTGGCGCGCGGCCTTCCGGGGACCGTGGCGATGCGGGTACGGCGGCCGGCCGGGCTGCGGTACCGGCTGCCGGTGCTGCGGGCGCTGCTGCCGGTGGTGTGCGAGCTCCGGTTCGCGGCGGGCGGGGAGCTGCCCGGCAACCCCGCCGCACGTCGCACGCATTGCCGGTAATCTGCGCCCAATGAGCGCCCTGAACCTCGATGACTTCGCCAACCTGATCGAGCGCCCCGATGGCGGGGTGCGCCGTGACGCCGAGGAGCGTCGGGCGCGGCTGGCCGTGCCGCCCGGGGCGCTGGGCCGGCTCGACGACATCGGCGAGTGGCTCGCCGGGGCCCAGCAGCAGGTGCCGGTGCGGCCCCTCGAGCGGCCGCGGGTGCTGCTGTTCGCGGGCGACCACGGGGTGGCGTCGCTGGGGGTGTCGGCCCGGCCCGCCGGCGGGACGAAGGACCTCGTACGGGCGGTGCTGGACGGCACGAGCCCGGCCGCGGTGCTGGCCCGCGGCGCGGGGGCGCAGCTGCGGGTGGTGGACATGGCGGTGGACTGCGACCCGGAGGAGCTGCCGGCGGAGGTCACCCGGCACCGGGTGCGGCGCGGCTCGGGCCGGATCGACGTGGAGGACGCGCTGACCGCCGAGGAGGCCCGGGCGGCGTTCCTCGCCGGGATGGCGATCGCGGACGAGGAGGCGGACGCCGGTACCGACCTGGTGGTGCTGGGCGATCTGAGCGTCGGCGGCACGACCGCGGCGAGCACCCTGATCGCCGCGCTGTGCGGCACCGACGCCTCGGTGGTCACCGGCCGGGGCGGGGCCGGTATCGACGATCTGGCCTGGATGCGCAAGTGCGCGGCGATCCGGGACGCGCTGCGCCGGGCCCGGCCGGTGCTCGGCGATCAGTTGGAGCTGCTGGCGACGGTCGGCGGCGCGGACCTGACCGCGATGACCGGGTTCCTGCTGCAGAGCGCGGTGCGCCGGACGCCGGTGATCCTGGACGGGGTGGTCACGGCGGCCTGTGCGCTGGTGGCGCAGCGGGTGGCGTTCCGGGCTCCGGACTGGTGGCTGGCCGGCCAGGCGAGCGGGGAGCCGGCGCAGGCCAAGGCGCTGGACCGGATCGCGCTCAACCCTCTCCTGGACCACGGCGTCACTGTGGGCGAGGGGACGGGGGCGCTGCTGGCCCTGCCATTGGTGCGGGCGGCCGCGGCCCTGGCGGCAGAACTGCCCGTACGCGACTGACGCGCCGCCGGCCGACCGGGGCCGGCCCGCCGCCAGCAGTGCACGGACGAGCGCCCCGGACCTGGGCGCTCACCGCTTCCCGCCCGTACCGGACCACCGGCGGCGCCCCATAAGATCGCGTTTTACACGTTTTATGGGAGACAACGCTTGAGTCGGGACGAAGACCACCGGAACGGCACCGGCGGTCGCTGGTCACAGCGCGGGGCCGCGTTCGGCATCTGGTACCTGCGCACGGTCACCTTCATCAATCTGCTGAGCGCGGTGTGGGTGTCGTTCGCCGACGACATCCGCCGGCACAACGCCGCGGAGTACTTCACTCCGTACCTGCTCACGGCCGGGTTCGCCTCCGCCGCCTTCTCGCTCTTCCTGTCGGTCACCCTGCGCCGGCGGAAGCGGGCGGCCTGGATCCTGAACCTGCTGCTGTCCGGGCTGACGGCGCTGCTGTTCGCGATCGCGCTGGCGGCGGACCCGGAGTTCCGCGGGCATCCGCAGAACTGGGTGTCGCTGGCGCTGACGGCGCTGTTCGCGGCCGCGCTGGTGGTCGGTCGCCGGGAGTTCTACGCCAAGGGCGACCGCGCGAACCCGAAGCTGGCGGCGGCGGTGGCGGCCGGCGGACTGCTGGTCACCTCGCTGCTCGCGGCGCTGCTGGTGACCGTCACCAACACCGCGCAGGGCGCCTCCTCGACGTTCGTCCAGCGCTGGCGGTACGGCGTGATGCGGCTGGTGTCACTGGCCGCCGACGACCGGCACTTCCCCGGGATCGACACCCCGAACTGGGTGAACGTCACCATCAACGCGCTCAGTGCGCTGCTCCTGGTGGCCGTGCTGTGGGCCGCGTTCCGCTCGGTGCGCAGCACCGACCGGCTCACCGAGGACGACGAGGAGCGGCTGCGGGCGCTGCTCGCCCGGCACGGCGACCGCGACTCGCTGGGCTACTTCGCGCTGCGCCGCGACAAGAGCGTGCTGTTCTCCCCCAGCGGCAAGGCGGCGATCACCTACCGGGTGGTGGGCGGGGTGTCGCTGGCCTCCGGCGACCCGCTGGGCGACCCCGAGGCCTGGCCCGGGGCGATCGAGGCGTGGCTGGCCGAGGCGCGGGAGCACGGCTGGGCACCGGCGGTGATGGGCGCCGGCGAGGAGGGCGGCACGATCTACGCCCGACACGGCCTGGACGCCCTGGAGCTCGGCGACGAAGCGATCGTGGAGATCGGGGAGTTCACCCTCGACGGCCGGGCGATGCGCACCGTGCGGCAGGCCTACAACCGCATCAAGCGGGCCGGTTACACGGTCACCGTCCGGCGCCACGAGGACATCCCCGCGGCGGAGCTGGACCGGCTGCTGGAACTGGCCGACGACTGGCGCGACGGGGAGACCGAGCGCGGCTTCTCGATGGCGCTGGGCCGGCTCGGCGACCCCGGGGACGGGCGCTGCGTGATGCTGGAGTGCCGGGACGGCGGCACCGAGGAGGCGCCCGGTGAGCTGCGGGCGCTGCTGAGCTTCGTCCCGTGGGGCGCGAAGGGCCTGTCGCTGGATCTGATGCGGCGGGACCGGAACTCCGAGAACGGGCTGATGGAGTTCATGGTCCTGGAGCTGATCCAGCGCGCGGACGAGGTGAACATCACTCAACTGTCGCTCAACTTCGCGATGTTCCGCTCCGTCTTCGAACGTGGATCGCGACTCGGCGCGGGCCCGGTGCTGCGCCTGTGGCGCTCGCTGCTCAGCTTCTTCTCCAGGTGGTGGCAGATCGAATCGCTCTATCGCGCCAACGCGAAGTACCGGCCGATCTGGGAGCCCCGGTTCCTGCTCTTCGAGAAGAGCACCGATCTGCTGCGGATCAGCCTCGCCGCCGGCCGGGCGGAAGGCTTCCTGGAAGCTCCCGGTCTGCCCAAGTGGCTGAACCGCACACACCTGGAGAAGGTCAGATGAGTCAGGCCCGTGCGGGGCGGGAGGAGGTGCCCGTCCTGCGCCGCGCCGTGCGTGCCGAGTGGGGCCCGCTGTGGGGGACCGTACGGTCCGCGCTGGCCGTGGCGAAGCTGCGGGCGGTCCCGGTGACGCTCGCCGCGGTCTGCCTCACCGTGGTCTTCCAGTTCGTGCAGAGGCAGGCCTGGGGCTACCAGACGGTCCAGGACATCGGCTCGGTGCAGGCCTGGGAGCACCTGTGGGTGGCGCTGCTGCGCACCCCGCTGTCGCTGTTCGTGCCCGCGCTGGACCTCCCGGTGTGGGGCGCACTGGCGCAGATCCTGGTCGTCTTCGGGATCGCGGAGATCTGTGTGGGCTGGCGGCAGACGCTGGGCGTCGCCTACCTGGCCACGCTCGCCGGGACGATGTACGCCCGGATCGGCATCTGGATCGGTCCGGAGAGCCCCATCGGGCTGCCCGACTCCGACAAGTACGTGATCGACACCGGGCCGTCGGCGGCGGTGGTGGGGCTCGCGGTGTTCGTCTGCTGGCGCTACCGGGCGTGGTTCACCGGCGGGCTGGTGGTGCTGTCGATGGTGTTCGAGGTGCTGTTCATCAAGAGCAACCTGGCGGGCAAGGAGCACATCGCGGCGATCCTGGCGGTGCTGGCGGTGTGCGGGCTGTGGGAGGTGTGGCGGCCGGTCAAGCCGCGCGACGCGCACCGCGTCACCGGTTGGGGGCGCCCCCGATGAGGTGCTCGGCCTTGCGGCGCAGGGCCGACCAGCGGTGGTCGTGGCGCTCGGCGCGGACCTGGGCACGGGTCAGCGCCTTGGGCCTCCTGCGGTAGAAGCGCCTGGCCCAGGGCGAGTTGGGCCGGGCCAGGCGGATCGCGCCGAACAGCGCCACGAAGGGCACGAAGACCCCGATGACCGCGATCCGGGCCTTGCCCTTGAGCAGGGCGATCACCGCGAAGAGGAAGTTCACCGCCACCGTCCGGATGACGGTGAAGCGGTCGTCGCTCTCGTCCGGGGACAGTTCGTTGACGCCGAACGGCAGGAACCCCGCGAGGATCAGCGCGACCAGGGCGGCGGTGAGGATGACGATCTCCACGCTCTTGGTCCCCTCCTCCGTCCAGTAGACGTCGTCCAGGTGCAGGATCAGCGCGAACTCGTCCAGGACGAGCCCGACGCCGATCCCGAAGAGCACCGCCGCCACCCCGGAGCCGAAGCCCCGCCGGCCGCCGGCGAGCGCGATGAAGCCGCCGAGCACCATCAGCAGTACGCCCGGCACGACGTGGTGGACGTGCACGCCCCCGGGCGTGATGTTGCGGAACGGGCCCTTGCCCGCCCTGATCATCCGGGTGATGACCCGGGTGATCAGGAAGGTCAGCACGAAGGAGGCCAGGGCGAGCAGCAGCGGCAGCTTCCCCGGCTCGACGATGTTGCGGTACCACCAGTGGCCCATTCCGCCCGCTCCCGTCCCGTTGCGGCGTCGAGGACGTCCGACATCCAGGGACCATTAGGCCCTCTCCGGGCGTTCGGGGGCGGGAACCAAACGCCCGGGACGCCCGGATAGCCTGCCGCGGTGAACGACACCCCCGCTCCCCCGTCCCGTCTGGACGCCGTGCGCTTCGCGTTCGGCACGCTGACCGTGCTGCCGGTGCACGTCACCCGCTGGGACCGGGACGCGGCGCGCGGCGGCATGCTCTGCGCCCCGCTGGCCGGGTTGGTCGTCGGGCTGGGCGCGGCGGCGCTCGGCGGGGCGCTGCTGCTGCTCGGCGGCGGCCCGCTGCTCGCCGCGGTGGGCTCGGCCGCGGTGCCGGCGGTGCTCACCCGCGGACTGCACCTGGACGGGCTTGCCGACACCGCCGACGGCCTGGGCAGCGGTAAGCCGGCCGCGGACGCGCTGCGCATCATGAAGCAGTCCGACATCGGCCCGTTCGGGGTCATCACCCTGCTGCTCGTCCTGCTGGCGCAGGTGGCGGCGCTGTCCGGGCGCTACGCCGAGGGTTGGGCGCAGGGGGCGTCGGCGGCGGTGGTCGCCGCGGTCACCGCGCGGGCCGCGCTGACCCTGGCCTCCCGAGCCGGGGTGCCGGCGGCCCGTCCGGAGGGGCTGGGCGCCGCGGTCGCGGGGGCCGTGCCGGTGCGGGCGGCGCTGGGCTGCGCGGCGCTGGTGGCCGCGGGGTGCGCGGCCCTGGGCGCCGCATGGGGCCCGTACGGGGCGCTGCACGCGGGGCTGGCGGCCCTGCTCGGGCTGGGCGCGGGCGAGTTGCTGCTGGGGCACTGCCGGCGGCGGCTGGGCGGGGTGACCGGGGACGTGTTCGGCGCGCTGGCGGAGAGCGCGGGACTCGGCGCCCTGGTCGTCCTGGCGCTGGGGTAGCCCGTTCCCTTCCAACTCCCGTCCGTTCAGGGCTGGTTCGCCCGGAACCGGGCCGTTTCCGCCACCGCGCGCCGGAACGCCGAGGGACCCGGTACGTCGGCAGGCCGGGCCTCGCCGCGCCGCCGAGCGTAGGCTCGGCCGCAGCAGCGCGCCCCTGGCGCATCAACGGAATTCCCGGACGGAACAGGACTCTCATCACCGTGACTGCACTGACCCTCAGTACTTCTTCCGCCGCAACGGTGCGCGCGGATGCCGTCGTCGTCGGCGTGGCCAAGGGCGCCAAGGGCGTCGTGCTGGCCCCCGGCGCCGAGGCCGTGGACAAGGCCTTCGGCGGCAAGCTCGCCGCTGTGCTGGAGACCCTCGGCGCAAGTGGTGCCGAGGGCGAGGTGACCAAGCTGCCCGCCGCGGACGGCCTCAAGGTGCCGGTCGTGCTGGCGGTCGGTCTGGGCGAGGCCCCGGCCAAGGGCGAGGCCTTCGACAACGAGGCGCTGCGGCGCGGGGCGGGTAGCGCGGCCCGGGCCCTGGCCGGCAGCAAGAAGGCCGGCTTCGCCCTGCCGGTCGAGGACGCCGAGGCCACGGCCGCGGTCGGCGAGGGCGCGCTGCTCGGCGCGTACTCCTTCACCTCGTTCCGCGGCAACGGCAACGGCAAGAGCGCCAAGAGCGGCAAGAAGAACGACGCCTCCCAGCCGCTGGCGGAGGCCGTGATCGTCGGCGGCAAGCCGCGCGACAAGGAGTTCAAGGCCGCCGCCGAGCGTGCCCAGACGCTGGCCGCGGAGATCAACCGCGCCCGCGACCTGATCAACACCCCCTCCAACGCCCTGGACCCGAAGTCCTTCGCCGCCGAGGCGCAGGCCGCGGCCAAGGAGTTCGGTCTCAAGGTCGAGGTGCTGGACGAGAAGGCGCTGAAGAAGGGCGGCTACGGCGGCCTGATGGGCGTGGGCCAGGGCTCCGAGGCCCCGCCGCGACTGGTGCGGATCGCCTACACCCACGCCAAGGCGGACAAGACCCTGGCGCTGGTGGGCAAGGGCATCACCTACGACTCGGGCGGCATCTCGCTGAAGCCGGCCGGCCACAACGAGACCATGAAGTGCGACATGAGCGGTGCCGCCGCGGTGTTCGCCGCGGTCGTGGCCGCCGCCCGGCTGGGCCTGCGGGTCAATGTCACCGGCTGGCTGGCGCTCGCCGAGAACATGCCCTCCGGCTCCGCCACCCGCCCCGGCGATGTGCTGACCATGTACAGCGGCAAGACCGTCGAGGTGCTCAACACCGACGCCGAGGGCCGGCTGGTGCTGGCCGACGCGCTGACCCGGGCCTCGGAGGAGTCGCCGGACGCGATCGTGGACGTGGCGACGCTGACCGGTGCGATGGTGCTGGCGCTGGGCCACCGCCACTTCGGGATCATGGCCAACGACGACGCCTTCCGCACCGCGATCCACGAGATCGCGGAGGAGGTCGGCGAGGAGTCCTGGCCGATGCCGATGCCGGGCCACCTGCGCAAGGGCATGGACTCCCCGGTCGCCGACCTCGCGAACATGGGCGAGCGGATGGGCGGCGGCCTGGTCGCCGGCCTGTTCCTGAAGGAGTTCATCGGCGAGGGCATCACCTGGGCGCACCTGGACATCGCGGGCCCGGCCTTCCACGAGGGCGCGCCCTGGGGCTACACCCCCAAGGGCGGCACCGGCTCCGCCGTGCGCACCCTGGTGCGGCTCGCCGAGCGCACCGCCGCGGGCGACCTCGGCTGACGCCGTCCGGTCCGCGACCTCCGTACGGCCCCGGCTCACCGGCCGGGGCCGTACGGTGTGCGGGTGGGATCTGTTCGCCCTCGACGAAATCCGCACCCTCCGCCACCCACCGCTGCCCTCCCCAGGTGGCGCTTCGCGCCGCGGCGACTCCGGTACGCACCAGTAACCCCCTCGCGGTGGCTGATCGGCCGTCCAGAGTCCGGCCCCGCGTCCCGGCTTCGCGGAACAAGTGCGAAGATGGGTTCTCGGCAGGACAGGGCCCCCCTTACCCAGGGCCGAAGATAAAGCGGCCGAACAACAGCCGCGGTCCGGTCATCGCAGACCGGTTCCGGCGCATCCATGCATGGAGGACGTGACGTGGCGAACGACGCCAGCACCGTTTTCGACCTAGTGATCCTCGGAGGCGGTAGCGGCGGTTACGCCGCCGCCCTGCGCGGGGCTCAGCTGGGCCTGGACGTCGCCCTGATCGAGAAGGGCAAGGTCGGCGGTACCTGCCTGCACAACGGCTGCATCCCCACGAAGGCTCTGCTGCACGCCGGTGAGATCGCCGACCAGGCTCGCGAGAGCGAGCAGTTCGGTGTCAAGGCCACTTTCGAGGGCATTGACATCGAGGCGGTCCACAAGTACAAGGACGAGGTCATCTCGGGCCTGTACAAGGGCCTGCAGGGCCTGATCGCCTCCCGCAAGGTGACCTACATCGAGGGTGAGGGTCGGCTGTCCTCGCCGACCTCCGTCGACGTGGGCGGCCAGCGGGTGCAGGGGCGCCACGTCCTGCTGGCGACCGGCTCCGTGCCGAAGTCGCTGCCCGGCCTGGAGATCGACGGCAACCGCATCATCTCCTCGGACCACGCGCTCACGCTCGACCGCGTGCCGAAGTCCGCGATCGTCCTGGGCGGCGGCGTGATCGGCGTCGAGTTCGCCTCGGCGTGGAAGTCCTTCGGCACCGACGTCACGATCGTCGAGGGCCTCAAGCACCTCGTCCCGGTCGAGGACGAGAACAGCTCCAAGCTGCTGGAGCGGGCCTTCCGCAAGCGGGGCATCAAGTTCAACCTCGGCACCTTCTTCGACAAGGCCGAGTACACCGCCGACGGCGTCAAGGTCACCCTGGCCGACGGCAAGACCTTCGAGGCCGAGGTGCTGCTGGTCGCGATCGGCCGCGGGCCGGTCTCGGCGGGCCTGGGCTACGAGGAGCAGGGCGTCGCGATGGACCGCGGCTACGTCCTGGTCGACGAGTACATGCAGACCAACGTGCCGACCATCTCGGCCGTCGGTGACCTCGTCCCCACCCTCCAGCTCGCGCACGTCGGCTTCGCCGAGGGCATGCTGGTGGCAGAGCGACTGGCCGGCCAGAACGTCGTGCCGATCGACTACGACGGCGTGCCGCGCGTGACGTACTGCCACCCCGAGGTCGCCTCGGTCGGCATCAGCGAGGCCAAGGCCAAGGAGCTGTACGGCGCCGACAAGGTCGTCGCCCTGAAGTACAACCTGGCCGGCAACGGCAAGAGCAAGATCCTCAAGACCGCGGGCGAGATCAAGCTCGTCCAGGTCAAGGACGGTGCAGTGGTCGGCGTCCACATGGTCGGTGACCGTATGGGCGAGCAGGTCGGCGAGGCCCAGCTGGTCTACAACTGGGAGGCCCTGCCGGCCGAGGTTGCGCAGCTCATCCACGCGCACCCGACGCAGAACGAGGCGCTTGGCGAGGCCCACCTGGCCCTGGCCGGCAAGCCCCTCCACTCCCACGACTGACCCAAGTCCGGGCGCCACGACCACATCCTTCCCCGCGCTCGCGCACCACGTGAGCAGGGGAGACCCCATCCCGTAAGGAGCAACCGAAACCATGGCGGTTTCCGTAACCCTTCCGGCGCTCGGCGAGAGCGTCACCGAGGGCACCGTCACCCGCTGGCTCAAGGCCGAGGGCGAGCGCGTCGAGGCCGATGAGCCGCTGCTGGAGGTGTCGACCGACAAGGTCGACACCGAGATCCCCGCACCGGCCGCCGGCGTCCTGACCTCCATCAAGGTCGCCGAGGACGAGACCGTCGAGGTCGGCGCCGAGCTGGCCGTCATCGACGACGGCACCGGTGCGCCGGCTGCCGCTCCGGCCCCGGCCGCCGCCGAGGCGCCCGCCCCGGAGGCCCAGCCCGAGCCCGCCCCGGCCCCGGCCGCCGAGCCGGCCCCCGCCGCCGCCCCCGCGGGTGGCGCCGAGGGCACCGACGTCGTCCTGCCCGCGCTGGGCGAGAGCGTCACCGAGGGCACCGTCACCCGTTGGCTGAAGCAGGTCGGCGAGGAGGTGCAGGCCGACGAGCCGCTGCTGGAGGTCTCCACCGACAAGGTCGACACCGAGATCCCCGCACCGGCCTCCGGCACCCTGCTGGAGATCGTCGTCGGTGAGGACGAGACCGCCGAGGTCGGCGCCAAGCTCGCCGTCATCGGTGCCGCCGGCCAGGCGCCCGCCCCGGCCGCCGCTCCGGCTCCGGCCGCCCCGGCCGCCGAGCCCGCCCCGGCTCCGGCCGCTGCCCCGGCCCCCGCGCCGGCCGCCGCCGCCCCGGCAGCGCCCGCCGCTCCGGCCGCCCCGGCTCCGGCTCCGGCCCCCGCGCCGGCTCCGGCCGCCGCTCCCGCCCCGGTCACCCCGGCTCCGGCCGCCGGTGAGGGCGAGGGCGCGTACGTGACCCCGCTGGTGCGCAAGCTCGCCGCCGAGAACGGCGTCGACCTCGCCACGGTCAAGGGCACCGGTGTCGGTGGCCGGATCCGCAAGCAGGACGTCATCGCCGCCGCCGAGGCCGCCAAGGCCGCCGCGCCGGCCGCCGCCGCTGCCCCGGCCGCCGCCTCCAAGGCGCCCAAGCTGGAGGTCTCCCCGCTGCGCGGCCAGACCGTCAAGATGCCGCGGATGCGCAAGGTCATCGGCGACAACATGATGAAGGCCCTGCACGGCCAGGCGCAGCTGACCTCCGTGGTCGAGGTGGACATCACCGCGATCATGCGGATGCGCAACAAGGCCAAGGACGCCTTCGCGCAGCGTGAGGGCGTCAAGCTCTCCCCGATGCCGTTCTTCGTCAAGGCCGCTGTCCAGGCGCTGAAGGCCCACCCGGTCGTCAACGCCCGGATCAACGACGACGAGGGCACCATCACCTACTTCGACACCGAGAACGTCGGTATCGCGGTGGACGCGGAGAAGGGCCTGATGACCCCGGTCATCAAGGACGCCGGTGACCTCAACATCGCCGGGATCGCCCGCAAGACGGCGGACCTGGCGGGCAAGGTCCGCGCGAACAAGATCACGCCGGACGAGCTGTCCGGTGCGACCTTCACCATCAGCAACACCGGTTCGCGCGGCGCCCTGTTCGACACCGTCATCGTGCCCCCGAACCAGGTCGGCATCCTGGGCATCGGTGCGACCGTCAAGCGCCCGGTGGTCATCAACCACCCGGACCTCGGCGAGACCATCGCGGTGCGCGACATGACCTACCTCGCGCTCTCCTACGACCACCGTCTGGTGGACGGCGCCGACGCCGCCCGCTACCTGACCACGGTCAAGCAGATCCTGGAGGCCGCCGAGTTCGAGACCGAGATCGGTCTCTGAGCCCCGGTAGCCACCCGGTAGGCGTGTGAAAGGGGCCGGCCCCGGTCCGTACGGCATCCGTACGGACCGGGGCCGGCCCTTTCGCCTGTCGTGGTCCCCGATAATGGCCCCCTCGTCACCGCCCGCTCTGAAGGAGCACCTCATGACCCCGCCCGTCGTCCATTCGCTGCGCGAGCAGATCCGCGAGCACATCCTCGAGGGGATCGTCAGCGGCCGCTGGCAGCCGGGCGAGCGGATCGTGGAGCGGCGGATCGCGGTGGAGCTGGAGGTCAGCCAGACGCCGGTGCGGGAGGCGCTGCGGGAGCTGGAGTCGCTCCAACTGATCGAGTCGGCGCCGAACAAGGGCGTACGGGTGCGGAACCTGACCGCGGACGACCTGAAGGAGAGCTACCCGGTGCGGGCCGGGCTGGAGCAGGTCGCCGCGGAGCTGGCGGCGGAGCGGCTGGCGGCGGACACCGCGGCGTTGGAGCGCGAGGTGGCGGCGCTGCGCGAGGCCGACCGGACGGGGGACGGCGAGGCTCAGGTGCGGCACACGGTGGCCTTCCACCGGGAGATCGTGCGGGCGGCGGGGAACGCGGTGCTGCTGCACACCTGGGAGTCGCTGGGCATCGAGGTCTGGACGACGCTGTCGATCCGCTGGTTCAGCCCGGAGCCGCGGGCGCACGCCCGGGACCACCAGGAGATCGTCGATGCCTTCCGGCGGCGCGACCCGAAGATCGGGAGCCTGCTGAAGTCGCACGTGCTGAGCTGCGCGCCGAGGGTCTGAGCGGCGCTCCGGCGGCCGTACGGGCGCGGTGGGGACGAGCCCGGCGAGCCTCTGAGGGGCCTGGCCGGGCCCTCCTTTTTGCTGGCACGCGGTGCCCAAAAATGCGGCACCCCGTGCCGACCTGGGGTTTTTCCCTCCCGATCGTTGATCGATCATCGATCAGGGGCGTATTCTCCCGTCGGGGCGCGACACCCTGCCTGCCGAATCTGCCGAACTCGCCCTCGGGTGTCGTCGAGATCCCGCCGCCCACCACGGCGCGGCCCGGTCCCGACGACACCCCCGAGCTTCCCCCCGTCCGGAAAGGGGCCACCCATGCCCGACCCCGTGCGCCTGCCGTACAGCCAGCTCGACCAGCTCCCGGACCGCGACCCCGAGGAGACCGCCGAGTGGCGCGAGTCGCTTGACGCCGTCACCGAGGCAGCGGGCCCGCAGCGTGCCGCGTACCTGATGCGCCGTGCCCTGGAGCACACCGCGCGCACCGAGGGGACCGCCCTGCCGTCCCTGCTGGAGACGGAGTACGTCAACACGATCCCGACCTCCGCCGAGCCCGAGTTCCCGGGCGACGAGGCGATGGAGGCCCGGATCACCGCCTGGAACCGCTGGAACGCGGCGGCCATGGTCACCCGGGGCTCCGCCCTCGGCCTCGGCGGCCACATCGCCACCTTCGCGTCCGCCGCCTGGCTCTACGAGACCGGCTTCCAGCACTTCTTCCGCGGCAAGGAGGGCGACAGCAGCGGCGACCAGCTCTACATCCAGGGCCACGCCTCCCCCGGCATCTACGCCCGCGCCTTCCTCGAGGGCCGCCTCACCGAGGAGCACCTCGACCGCTTCCGCCAGGAGGCCGGCGGCGAGGGCCTGCCGTCCTATCCGCACCCGCGGCGCCTGCCCTGGCTGTGGGAGTTCCCCACCGTCTCCATGGGCCTGGGCCCGCTCTCGGCGATCTACCAGGCGCGGTTCAACCGCTACCTGGAGCACCGCGGCATCAAGGACACCTCCGGCTCGCGCGTCTGGGCGTTCCTGGGCGACGGCGAGATGGACGAGCCCGAGTCCACCGCGGCACTGGCGCTGGCCGGCCGTGAGGGCCTGGACAACCTCACCTTCGTCATCAACTGCAACCTGCAGCGCCTGGACGGCCCGGTCCGACCCAACTTCAAGATCGTGCAGGAGCTGGAGGCGCAGTTCCGCGCCGCCGGCTGGAACGTCGTCAAGGCGCTGTGGGGCCGCGCCTGGGACGAGGTCTTCGCGCTGGACACCGACGGTGCGCTGATCCGGCGCCTGGGCGAGACCCCCGACGCGCAGTTCCAGACCTACGCCACCCGTGACGCCGCCTACCTGCGCGCGCACTTCTTCGGCGCCAACGACGCGCTGCGCGCGCTGGCCGACCGGCTGTCCGACGCCACCCTGCTGGAGCTCTTCCAGACCTCCCGGGCCGGTCACGAGCCGCGCAAGGTCTACGCCGCCTACCGGGCCGCCGTCGAGCACAAGGGCGCGCCGACCGTCATCCTGGCGCAGACCGTCAAGGGCTACACCCTCGGCGCGGGCTTCGAGTCCCGCAACGCCAACCACCAGATGAAGAAGCTCACCATGGCGGAGTTCCGCACCATGCGTGACGTGCTCGAACTCCCCATCCCGGACAGCGCGCTGGAGGGCGAGGCGGTGCCGTACTGGCGCCCGGCCGAGGACTCCCCGGAGATGGTCTACCTGCGCGAGCGGCGCACCGCCCTCGACGGTCCGGCCCCCGCCCGCAAGGTCGTTCCCAAGCCGCTGCCGATGCCCGCCGACAAGGCCTTCGACGCCCTGAAGAAGGGCTCCGGCAGCCAGGAGATCGCCACCACCATGGCGTTCGTCCGGCTGGTCAAGGACCTGATGCGGGACAAGGAGACCGGGAAGCGCTGGGTCCCGATCGTGCCCGACGAGGCCCGTACCTTCGGCATGGAGTCGCTCTTCCCGACGGCCGGCCTGTACTCCCCCAAGGGCGCGACGTACGACCCCGTCGACCGGGATCAGCTGCTCTGGTACAAGGAGGCCAAGGACGGCCAGATCCTCAACGAGGGCATCACCGAGGCCGGTTCGCTCGCCGACTTCACCGCCGCCGCGACCTCGTACGCGACGCACGGCGAGCCGATGATCCCGTTCTACATCTTCTACTCGATGTTCGGCTGGCAGCGCACCGCCGACCAGTTCTGGGCACTGGCCGACCAGTTGGGCCGCGGCTTCGTCATCGGCGCCACCGCGGGCCGTACGACGATGACCGGCGAGGGCCTCCAGCACGCCGACGGACACTCGCACCTGATCGCCTCGACCAACCCCGCGGCGCTCTCCTACGACCCGGCCTTCGCCTACGAGGTGGCGGTCATCGTCAAGGAGGGCCTGCGCCGGATGTACGGCGGGAGCGCGGAGCACCCTGCCGGCGAGGACGTCTTCTACTACCTCACGGTCTACAACGAGACCAAGGTGCAGCCGGCCATGCCGGAGGGCGTCGAGGAGGGCATCCTCAAGGGCCTCTACCGCTTCCAGGAGGCCGCCGGCGACGGGGTGGACACGGACTCCCCCCGCCTCCAGCTGCTGGCCTCCGGCACCGCCATCCACTGGGCGCTGGAGGCCCAGCGGATGCTGGCCGCCGACTGGGGCGTGGCGGCCGACGTCTGGTCGGCGCCGTCCTGGACGGAGCTGCGCCGCGACGCCCTGGAGTGCGACGCCGCCCGTATGGAGGGCGAGGACCGGATCCCGTACGTCACCCGTGCCCTGGCCGGCGCCCCCGGCCCGGTCGTCGCGGTGAGCGACTGGATGCGCGCGGTCCCCGACCAGATCGCCCCCTGGGTCGAGCAGGACTGGACCTCCATCGGCACCGACGGCTTCGGCCTCTCCGACACCCGTGAGGCGGCCCGCCGCCACTTCGGCGTCGACCCGCAGTCCGTGGTCGTCCAGTGCCTGGCGGCACTGGCCCGCCGCGGCCAGGTCAAGCCGGAGACGGTCAAGGAGGCGAAGGAGCGCTACGGGCTGTGAGCCGGCCCACCCGCCGCGCCCCCGCCGGGCGTGGCACCCGCCGCGCCCGGTAACGGGCGGACGGCACCCCGCCCTGGGAGACCCGGGCGGGCGGCCCCGGACGACACCGGGGCCGTCCGCCCTTCCCCGGGCCCCACAACTCCCGTGCGGAGGCGACCATCCCGCGCCCGGAGCCTCCGCACGGGAACTCACTGGCCCGGCCGGTCACGCCCTGACTACGGCCGGGCCTTTCCCTGTGCGGCGGCCGACCGCCCCTCGCCCTTCAGAGGCACCCCGATCTCCCGTGCGGAGGCCACCTTCCCGCGCCCGGAGCCTCCGCACGGGATCCCACCACCGGCCCGGCCGGTCACGCCCTGACTACGGCCGGGCCGGGATTTCCTCGTTTCCGGTTGCGGGTTGCCGTGGGCTGACGCCGGGTCGCCTTCGCTGGTGGGTCGGAGGGGACGCCCGGTAAGCCGTCCTCGGCGCGGGCGACGCGGGTCCCAGAAATTCGGAACCCCGATGTTCGCTCCGGTCCTGCGGGCGGCTCACCGGACATCCCCTCCGACCGCCGTCCGTACGCGGCTGTCCCGCCGTACCGATCACCGTTACGGCGGGTGTACGGCATCCCGTTCGCAGGGATCTGGCCGGCCCCGCTGCTTGGGCGCGGCCGAGGTACGAGGTTGTGACCCGCGGTGTCACCGGCCAGCAGCCGGCAACGGGGGACGGTCGGAGGGGACGTACCGGGGCCCGCCCGCAGGACCGGAGCGAACACCGGGGCACTCAATGGCACCTAGCCGCGTCGCCCGCGCCGAGGACGGGCCCCGGTGCGTCCCCTCCGACCCCCGCGGCAACCACACACCCCGCAACACCCCAGCCCCCACCGGGCCCGCACCAAACCCCGCCAGGGCGACCAGATCGCGCCCCAAAGGGGCGCGGGGAACTGCGCGCCCAGCCACAACCCACCCGCAGCCGAAGCCGCACGACCGCCCCCACGGCACGCCAACGGCCACTGTCAGTCCCCCCGGCATGATGGACACATGCGCGCTGCCCGGCTGATCAAGATGGTGTTGCTGCTCCAGTCCCGGCCGTCGATGACCGGCGGCGAGCTGGCGCGGGAGCTGGAGGTGTCCGAGCGCACGGTCGCCCGGGACGTGCTGTCGCTCTCCGAGGCCGGTGTGCCCGTCTACGCCGACCGCGGCCGGGCCGGCGGCTACCGCCTCATCGGTGGCTACCGCACCCGCCTCACCGGCCTCGGCCGCAGCGAGGCCGAGGCGCTCTTCCTGTCCGGAGTCCCCTCCGCCCTGCGCGAGATGGGCCTCGCGGACGCCGCGTCGGCCGCCCGGCTGAAGGTCTCCGCGGCGCTGCTGCCCGAGCTCCGGGACGCCGCGGCGGGCGCCGCCCAGCGCTTCCACCTCGACGCGCCCGCCTGGTACCAGGAGCCGGAGACCCCGGCGCTGCTGCCCGAGATCGCCGACGCGGTGTGGGACGACCGCCGGATCACCGCCCGCTACCTCCGCAAGGACACCGCAGTGGAGCGGGAGTTGGAGCCGTACGGCCTCGTGCTGAAGGCCGGGGTGTGGTACCTGGCGGCGCGTGCGCAGGGCGACTTCCGGGTCTACCGGGTGGACCGGTTCACCACCGTGGCACCCGTCGCCGACCACGGGGACGGCCGGGACCACGGGGCCCACGGCGCCCGGTTCGTCCGCGACGGGTCATTCGACCTGCCCGCGTTCTGGGCCGAGCGGGCCGACCAGTTCGCGCGCTCGCTGCTGCGCGAGGAGGTGGTGCTGCGGCTCTCCCCGCGCGGTGTGCGGCAGTTGCCGTACGTCACCGAGCGCGCGGCGGCCCGCGAGGCGGTCGAGGCGGCGCAGGCGGCCGGCGGGCCCGACGGGCAGGGCCGGCTGACCGTCACCCTGCGGGTAGAGTCCGCCGAGGTCGCCTTCGCCCAGCTGCTGGCGCTCGGCCCGGAGGGCGAGGTCCTCGGGCCCGCCGGGCTGCGGGAGCGGTTCGCCGCCGCGGCCCGCCGGACGGCCGCGCTGTACGGCTGACCGGCGGGGGACGACGAGGGGGAGCGGGCGAGGGGCTCGGGCGAGGAGGCTCAGCGGTAGTCCTCGGCGCTGCCGTCCCCGCCGCCGAAGACCACGTCCTCGAAGTAGCCGAAGCAGTCGGGGCGGGAGCCGTCGGTGTCGGTGAAGCCGTACTCCTTCGCCAACTGGCCGCTGGAGAGGGAGCGGCCGGTCCACCGCGCCCGGTCCGGGTCGGCGGCGAGCGCCCGTACGGCGCGGGCGATCAGGGCCGGTGACTCCGCGATGGCGAAGTGCGGCTCCTGCGCCACCGCCTCCCGCCAGGTCTCCTCCGTCACCCCGAAGTGGTCCAGCATCTCCTCGGACCGCAGGAATCCAGGGGTGAGCGAGACCGCGGTACCGCCGTACTCCGCCAGCTCCTCGGCGAGGCCGACGGCGATGCGGTGCGGGGCGTTCTTGGTGAGGTCGAAGCAGAGGTTCTCGCGGTAGCGGCGGTTGAAGGCGGCGGTGCCGTCGGTGATCTCCACGACCAGCCCGCCCGGCCGCCTGATCAGCAGCGGCAGCGCGTAATGGCCGGTGATGACGTGGCTGTCGATGCCGAGGCGGAACATCCGCAGGCCCTTGTCCAGGTCGAGGTCCCACAGCCGGGTGTCGAACTCGATCAGCCGGTCGCCGCCCCAGAGGCTGTTGACCAGCACGTCCAGCCGCCCCTGCTCCCGGTCGATGCGCTCGGTCAGTGCCTTGACCTGGCCCGGCTGAAGGTGGTCGGTCGGTACGGGGACGCCGGTGCCGCCCTCCGCGGTCACCAGCTCCGCGGTCTGCTCGATCGTCTCCGTCGGCCGGCCGACCTCGCTGACCCGGTCCCGGGTCGTCCGCCCGGTCACATACACCAGGGCGCCGGCCCGGCCCAGCTCCACCGCCATCGCCCGGCCCGCGCCCCGGGTCGCCCCGGCGACCAGTGCCACCCGTCCGGCCAACTCCCCCGCCGGCCCACCTGCCCGCTCCGCCATGTCCTCCGCCATCTGCTCCACCGCCGCTGCCGACCGGCCCGGTGCTGACTGTCCCGTCACGTACGTCACTCCTCGGTGTGCTGGGTCTCCGTACGCGACGACGGTGGCAGCGAAACCCGACACCTGCTGTCTGGATTCTCTGGACGTTGCCGGGCCGGTGACGGCCGTCCGACAGCTACGGCCGCACCGCCCGTACGCTCCCCCCGTCCGCCAGCCGCCCCACGACCTCCGCGCGGGCGCCCGGCGCGGCCGGGGCAGCGAGGGTCGCGGTCCCGGCCGAGGCCCGTACGCCACCGGTGGCGTCGAGGCCCGCGACGGTGCCGCCGCCGGCCGCGAGCAGGTACCACGCGCCGGATCCCGCCCGCCAGTTGAGGGCCCCGACCACCTGCGGCCCGAAGCGGCTGCAGGCGGCGGTACCGGTGGCCCGCCCGACGATCCGGCCGGGGTCAGCCGGGCGGGCGGCGGGCGGCAGGAAGCGGACGGTGACGCTGCCGGGGCCGCCCCAGGTGTCGGCCCGGGTGCAGACCCAGGTCGCGCGGCCCGCGCCCTCAGGGAGGGACTGCTCGGCGAACGCCCAGTCATCGACCGAGCGCACTCCGGCGCCCCGCAGCGCCCCCAGGGAGCACGCCGTACGGGCCCAGCTCCGCAGCGCCGCGGGGTCGGTCGCCTCGTGCGGAGAGGCCACCGGGCCGTCCCCGGCCGGCGGCGGGCCCGAGGTGAGATGGACCGACACCAGGTCGTCGAGGTCGGTCAGGAGGAAGGGCGGGGCGTGCATCCCGAGCCGGGTCGAGGCGCGGAACTGCGCCACCGGCCAGCGCCCACAGGCGGCGCCCGCCGGCGGCGGGACGGGGATCCGGTCGGTGACCCCGTCCGGGGTCACATGCAGCCCGTGCGGCGGGGCCGCCGGCGCCAGCAGGTCGCGGACGCCGACCTCGGAGACCCAGGGCGCCAGCAGATAGCGCATCCAGCCGTTGCCGCGGCCGATCACCAGCCCCGCGCTGGTGGTCAGGTCCGCGTCGTCGACCCGGGCGAAGTGCAGGGTGGGGGTCGCGTCCTCGGGTTCGGCGTAGCGGACCAGGCGCTCGCCGTCGTGGAAGACCACGACCGTCACAGCGTCGATCAGGCCGGCGTACAGCAGCTGCGGCGGGTGGGAGGGCGGCCGGGTGGAGGTGCCCGCGGCCGCCCTGATCCTGGTGCCGGCTGGCGGCGCCGCCCAGACCCGCAGCGCCCGCCCGAGCAGCTCCCGGTCACCGGCCTGCCGACCGCGTACCGGCCAGGCGGTGAAGTCGACGCGGGCGGTGTCGGCCCACTGCTCGTTGCCGGTGCGCAGCAGCCGGGCCGGGTCCAGGGCCTGCTCGGCGACGGTCGGGGCGCGGCCCGGGCGCCCGCCGTCGCCGGGCAGGACCGCGGTCACCGCAGCGCCGAGCGCCACCGCCGCCATCAGTGCGAGCACGGTCCGGGTCCGCTGGCGGCGGCGCAGCAGGTCCGTGGGCCGGGTCTGCACGGTGCACGGGTCGAACTCCACCGAGTTCAGCAGGGCCGCGGCGCCCACCGGGGTCTCCCGGTCCAGTTGCTCGGCGACCCGCTGCGCCGCGTCGGGGTCCTCGGCCCCGGCCCGCTCCAGCACGCTGCGCACCGCGTCCTCGTCCAGGCCCTCCAGGTGGCACAGCCCGAGGGCCGCCCGCACCGACGCCGGGACGGCCGACAGCGCCTGGTCCAGGGCGAGTTCATCGGCGCCGCCGGCCCGGGGGAAGAGCCGCAGCCCCCAGACCAGGGGCACCGCCGGCAGCCCCCGGCCGGCCCGCCCCTCCTGCGCCAGGGCCAGCCGGAGGATCCGCAGCCGTACCAGGTCGTAGCCGGACTCGGGGGCCGGTCCGCGCTGCGCGGGCAGCCCGCGGGCCGGTCGGCGGCGGGTGACCCGGGGCAGCGCCCGCTGGACCAGGCCGTGCGCGGTCAGGACCCGGTGGTGGCGGCCCATCGACGGGGGCAGTACGAGGTAGGCGAGGCGCACGAGCCGGGGGTAGTGCTCGACGATGACCGCCTCGGCCCGCTCGACATCGGCCCGGGTGCGTTCGTCCATGGGCATGGCCTGAAACAGCCCTTCAACAAAGGTGCGGAGGTGCCGTCAATGCCGTCGTACGGTCGTTGCGCGGCCCTCGTTCGGTCGTTGCACGCCGTCCAACGAGTGATGCCGGGGCCGGTCACCCGCGGCGGATCACCGGCCGCGGGTGACCGGCCGGAAACGGCACCCACGATCGGGGCACCACGCCACCGGTCCGGACATCCGCCGTCCTGATAACGAGACCGTCGCATCCGGGGCATTCCGCATGCGGCGCGCCGCGCCAGGGCAGATGCTGGAGCGGTGATGGACGAGACGGAGTTCTGGGAGCTGATCGACGGATCCCGCGAGGCCGCCGAGGGCGACCCGCAGGAGCAGGCCGACGCGCTGGTCGAGCGGCTGCTCGCGCTCGACCCGGACGCCGTCGTGGACTTCGCCCGCCACTTCGAATCCCGTTACAACCGGGCGTACACCTGGGACCTGTGGGCGGCGGCCGCGCTGCTGCTGGACGGCGCCAGCGACGACGCCTTCGATTTCTTCCGCTGCTGGCTGATCGGCCAGGGCCGGGAGGTCTTCGAGGGCGCCCTGCACGGCGTGGACCATCTGGCCGAGCTGCTGGAGGACTTCGACGAGGCGGTGGACGGCGACGCCGAGGAGCTGGGTTACGCGGCCGACGAGGCGTACGAGCAGATGACCGGCGGGGTGATGCCGGACCTGGGCCTGTCCCCGCCGCCCCGCGAACCGCTCGGCAGCTACCTCGACTTCGACGACGACGCGACCCTCGCGGAACGCTTCCCCCTCCTGTGGGACCGCTTCCGGCGCTGAGGGCCGTCCCCTCGTCCCTCGGGGAGTGTCCTTGCGGGGCCGCGGCCGGGCCCCGCCCGAAGGCCGATTCAGGCCGGCGGGCCGAGCGGGCCGGGGGATGCCGCCACCGGACCGGCACTGCGGGCAGTATGGGCCCATGCGGATCGCGATCACCGGCTCGACCGGACTCATCGGCGCGGAACTCGTACGCTCCCTGCACGCCGAAGGCCATGACGTCGTACGGCTCGTGCGGCGCGCCCCCACGGCCGCCGACGAGGTGCGCTGGGACCCCAGGGCCCAGCGGGTCGACACGGCCGGGCTGGCCGGCTGCGAAGCGGTGGTGCACCTGGCCGGCGCCGGGGTCGGCGACCACCGCTGGACGGCGGCATACAAGCAGGAGATCCGCGACAGCCGGGTGCTGGGGACCCGGACCCTCGCCACGGCGCTCGCCTCGATGGACACCCCGCCGCGGGTCTTCGTCTGCGGCAGCGCGATCGGCTACTACGGCGACACCGGTGCCCGGCGGGTGGACGAGACCTCGCCGGCCGGCTCCGGGTTCCTGCCGGAGGTCTGTGTGGCCTGGGAGCAGGCCGCGAAGCCGGCGCAGGACGCGGGGATCCGTACGGTCTTCGCCCGCACCGGGCTGGTGGTGGCCCGCTCCGGCGGCGCCTGGGGCCGGCTCTTCCCGCTCTTCCGGCTGGGCCTGGGCGGGCGGCTGGGCGACGGCAGCCAGTACTGGAGCTTCATCTCCCTGCACGACCACGTCCGGGCGCTGCGCCACCTGGTCGACGACGGGGAGCTGACCGGCCCGGTCAACCTCACCGCCCCGGAGCCGGTCACCAACCGCGAGGTGACGGCCGTGATGGGCCGGGTGCTCAACCGCCCCACGCTGTGCACCGTCCCGGCGCCGGTGCTGCGGATCGCCCTCGGGGAGTTCGCCGGCGATGTGCTGGGCAGTCAGCGGGTCATCCCGCGGCGGCTGCTGGACTCCGGGTTCGCCTACGACCATCCGCGGATCGCGGAGGCGGTACGGGCGGCCTGAGCCGCGGTACGGGCGGCACTGGCGACTGCAGCGGTACGGGCGGCTGCGGTGGTACGGGCGGCACTGGCGGCTGCGGTGGCGAAGGCGACCGGGGAGCCGCCGGCGCGCGGGCCGGGAGCCGTCCACGCCGGGTAGACGCCGGCCCCCGGCACCGGGGCGGCCGGCGGCGCTTCGACGCGCCCCGGACGCCCCCTGTCGCAGGCGCCCCCTCCTTCCTACCGTCCTCGCACACACCACTCGGCATCCCGCGTGCCGGCACCGGGCATGACTCCGGTGCGCCACCGCTGGAACCGACCTCCGGGAGGGGCATGTGCTGCGCACCGCATCGACCGTGGACGTCGTCATCGTGGGAGCCGGCCCGGCCGGTCTCGCCGCCGCCCGCCATCTGACCGGCGCGGGAGTGTCGGTCACCGTCCTGGAGGCCTCGGAGCGGGTCGGCGGCAGGTCCGTCACCGACCGGATCGATGGCTTCCGGCTGGACCGCTGCGCCCGGCCACTGGCGGTCTCCGGCGCCGAGCTGCGCCGTACGCCGGGGCTCGAAGGGCTGACGCTGCGTCCGTTCGCATCCGGCCTGAGCCTCCACAACGGCCAGCGGGCGCAGCGCATCGGCGCTCCCCGGAGCACGAGGGGCGCACTTTCCGCAGCGCGCGCCCTCTCGCGCGCCGTCCGCTGGCCCCATCCGCACCCCGATCACCGCACCGACCGCACCACCCCCGCCGCCCTCCCGCCCCCGGACCGCCCCATCCGCGACGTGCTGGCGAGCCGCCCGGCGTTCCCGCCCCGCGCCCATGACGCCTTCCTGCGACCGCTGCTGAGCGCGCTGCTGGGCGACCCCCAGCTGCGCGGGTCCAGTCGGGGCGCGGCAGCCGCGCTGCGTGCGTACGCCGAGGGGCGACTGAGCCTGCCGGGCGGCGGCGCCGCGGCCGTGCCCGAGCTGCTCGCCGCGGCGCTGCCGCCCGGCACGGTCCGCACCTCGGTCCGGGTCACCTCGGTCTCCGTGACCGGCGTCAGCACCGCCCACCACGGCCCCATCCCCTGCCGGGCGGTGCTGGTGGCCACCGGAGCCCGGGACGCCGCCGAGCTCCTGCCGGGGCTGCGGGTGCCCGCCTTCCACGGCATGGCGGTGCTGCACCACACCGCGGGGGCGGCGTCCGGGCTCCGTGCCGCGGTGTCCCGCGAGACCGCGCTGGTCCTCCCGTCGGACGGCCCGGTGGCCTACAGCTACCTGGCGGGCGCCATCGATCCCTCCCGTACGCCGCCCGGCCGGTCGCTGATCACCACGGCCGTGCTGGGCGCCGCGGCGGCGCTGCCGGCGTCCGTCCTGGACAAGACCGTCCGGCCCCAGCTGGAGCGGATCTACGGGGCGCGGGCCGACGACTGGGAGCTGCTGACCGCCCATCACGATCCGTACGCGGTGCCCGCGATGCCGGTGCCGCACGACCCGGCGCGCACCGTCCGGGTGCTCGCCGGCCTCTACGTCTGCGGCGACCACCGCGACACCAGCACCCTGCAGGGTGCGCTCAACTCCGGCCGCCGGGCCGCCCGGGCGCTGCTGCAGGACTTCGGGCTGCCGGCCCTGACGACCGAGCCGGACCCGCTGCGCACGGCGGCCTGACCGCCGACCCTCGGCCCCCCACGGGGCGGGTACGGCAGGGGCCGTGGGCCGCGGCGGGCCGGGCCCCTGCCAAGCCGCGGGCCGGGCCCCTGCCGCGCCGCGCTCAGCCCAGCGCCGCCACCCGCTCGCGGTAGCCGCGCACCGCCGCCGCATCGCGGTACGGCTCCAGCCGGCGCTCGAACTCCCTGACGTACTCATGGGCCCGCGCCGACCGCATCTCGGAGGCCTGGAGCGCCGCCTCCGCGCCCAGCGTGCAGGCCTGCTCCAGCTCCCCCAGGCCCAGCCGCGCGGTGGCCAGCACCACCCGGCAGAACAGCCGGCTGCGGGCGAAGCCGGCGGCCCGCAGCTGCAGGGAGCGCTCGGCGTGCTGGGAGGCCGCACGGTACTGCTGGAGATCGCGGTGGCAGTGCGCCAGCTCGTCGGCGAGCTGCGCCTCGTCGAAGAAGCGTGCCCAGTACGGGGTGTCGTCACCGGGCCGGGCGGACTCCAGGGCCCGCTCGGCGCGGGACAGCGCCGTGGTGCAGGCCCGGACCTCGCCCAGCACGCTGTGGCCGCGCGCCTCCGCGGAGTGCAGCAGCGCCTGGACGGCGGGCGGGGCACTACTGCCGATGCCCTGCTGGGCGACGCGCGCCAACTGGACGGCCTCCCTGCCGTGCCCCAGATAGACGGCCTGCCGGCTCATCGTCACCAGGACGTAGCCGCCGTACGCCCGGTCGCCGGCGGCCTGTGCCAGCCGCAGCGACTGGACGAAGTACCGCTGTGCCAGGCCGTGGGCCGCGATGTCGTACGACGTCCAGCCCGCCAGCCGGGTCAGGTCGGCGGCGGCCGCGAAGAGCCGGCGCCCGGTGGCCTCCCCGTAGCTGCCGCGCAGCATCGGCTCGGCCTCGTGCTCCAGGTAGCGCACCAGCGCCTGCCGGGCGTGGCCGCCGCCGTAGGCGTGGTCCAGCGCCCGGAACAGTTCCCCGACCGAGCGCAGCGCGGCGATGTCCCCGGAGGTGACCCGGGAGCCCTCGGCGCGGTCGACGCGGTCGGTGCGGCGCTGCCGCGGCACCGCGGCCCGGCCCCCCTGGGCGGGTACCCGGCCGGGCGCCTCCCCGACGGCCGGCTCCCCGCGTGCGACCCGGTCGTCGGGGCGGCCGATCAGCCAGTCCCGGCTGGGCACCACCAGCCCGGCCGGGGTGAACGCGATCTTGCGGAGCTCGGCGTGGCTGCCGGAGTCCTTGCGCCACAGGCCACTGACGATGTCGACCGCCTCACTGGGCGTCGAGGCGAATTCGAGCCCGGCATACACCGGCGCACAGGCGTCCAGGCCGAGGTCCTGGGCGGACAGCCGACGCCCCAGCCGTCGGGTGAACACCTCGGCGATCAGTGCGGGCGTGGTACCCCGCGGCTGCTGGCCGCGCAGCCAGCGGGTCACCGAGGTCTTGTCGTAACGCAGGTCGAGTCCGTGCTCCAGGCCGAGCTGGTCGACCCGTCTGGCCAGGCCGGCATTGGAAAATCCCGCCTCGGAGATGAGGGCGGCGAGCTGGCGGTTGGGTGTGTGGTGCGGGGGACGTTCCGTCATCAGCTTTACCGGTCTCCTGCCTTCCGGGCCGGGCTGCCGGGTTCGGCGGACCCTGTCCGGCATGCTCATCGCCCTCTTGGAACGGCGTGAATGTAACGGCCTTCGGAGCCGTTCTCGCCGCCTGCGCCACGCGTTCATCCGATCGTGTGAGCAGGGGTGGGGCGCTGATGGACGGCCCGATGACCGGCCGCTTGAAGGGCCCGGAAGCGGCCGCCGTACAGTGGCAGGGGCGTCTTGGCACCGGACGGGCATCGACCGTGCGGCGAAGCGCCACAGAGGTTCGAAGAGGAGCTGCCGTGACTGCGATCTCTCGGGGGGAGACCCCCGTACCCGAGGGGCTGCGCTTTGTGCATCTGGGCTTCGGCGCCGATGCCGTGGAGTACGGGTCGGCGTGGGAGGAGCAGCGTCGGGTGCACGCCGCCCGGTTCGCGGACGAGGTGCCCGACACCTGTCTGCTGCTGGAGCACCCGCCCGTATACACGGCGGGCCGGCGCACCACCGACGACGAGCGCCCTCTGGACGGGACCCCGGTCATCGACGTCGACCGCGGCGGGAAGATCACCTGGCACGGCCCCGGCCAGCTGGTGGGTTACCCCATCCAGAAGCTGCCGCGTCCGGTTGACGTCGTCGCCCACGTCCGGCGGCTCGAAGAGGCGCTGATCCGGGTCTGTGCCGAGTTCGGCGTGGAGGGCACCCGGGTCGAGGGCCGCAGCGGTGTGTGGGTGCTGGGCGACCCGGTGGAGGAGCGGCAGGCCCTGGGCGGGCTGAACCTCGACTTCGACCCGCGGATGACGGACGAGCTGTTCGACCCCCGGCTCAACGGCCCCGAGTACGCACCGTCCAACGCCGGCCAGCGCCGTGAGGACCGCAAGCTCGCCGCGATCGGCATCCGCGTCGCCAAGGGCGTGACCATGCACGGCTTCGCGCTGAACGTGAACCCGGACAACACCTCGTTCGACAAGATCGTGCCGTGCGGCATCCGGGACGCCGGCGTCGCCTCGCTCGCCGGGGAGCTGGGCCGCGAGGTCACCATCGCCGAGGTGCTGCCGGTCGTCGAGAAGCACCTGCGGGAAGTCCTGGAGAATGCCGAGCTGCTTCCCCGGGCGGTCTGACCGCCGGGGCGGCGCGGGAATGCACCCTCACCGCCCGGGGTTGTGAGCACGTAAAAGCGTGCGAATTATCGGGCGTACCCTGGTGTACGCCGCCGAATCGAATGCCGCGTACTGCAGAAAGGGGCGCCGACGTGTCCGCTGTCGCACCCGACGGACGCAAGATGCTCCGCCTGGAGGTCCGGAACAGCCAGACCCCCATCGAGCGCAAGCCCGAGTGGATCAAGACCCGGGCGAAAATGGGTCCCGAGTACAACCACCTCCAGGGCCTGGTCAAGAGCGAGGGCCTGCACACGGTCTGCCAGGAGGCGGGCTGTCCCAACATCTTCGAGTGCTGGGAGGACCGCGAGGCCACCTTCCTCATCGGCGGTGACCAGTGCACCCGCCGCTGCGACTTCTGCCAGATCGACACCGGTAAGCCGCAGGAGCTGGACCGCGACGAGCCCCGCCGGGTCGCCGAGTCGGTGCAGACCATGGGCCTGAAGTACGCCACGATCACCGGCGTCGCCCGTGACGACCTGGAGGACGGCGGTGCCTGGCTCTACGCCGAGACCGTCCGGCAGATCCACGCCGCGATGCCCGACACCGGCGTCGAGCTGCTGATCCCCGACTTCAACGCGGTCCCCGAGCAGCTGGCCGAGGTCTTCTCCTCCCGGCCGCAGGTGCTCGCCCACAACGTCGAGACCGTCCCGCGGATCTTCAAGCGGATCCGCCCCGGCTTCCGCTACGAGCGCTCGCTGGAGGTCATCTCCAAGTCCCGCGAGGCCGGTCTGGTGACCAAGTCCAACCTCATCCTGGGCATGGGCGAGGAGCGCGAGGAGATCAGCCAGGCGCTGCAGGACCTCTACGACGCGGGCTGCGAGCTGATCACCATCACCCAGTACCTGCGCCCGTCGGTCCGCCACCACCCGATCGAGCGCTGGGTCAAGCCCGCCGAGTTCGTCGAGCTCAAGGAGGAGGCCGAGGAGATCGGCTACGCCGGCGTCATGTCCGGCCCGCTGGTCCGGTCCTCCTACCGCGCCGGCCGCCTCTACCAGCAGGCCATCGAGAAGCGCGAGGTCGAGGCCTCCAGTCAGGCGGTTTGAGCTCCTCGGCGCGCCACGGCGTGAAGCGTGCCACATGCTGGGAATCGCGGCCCGCACTCCCCCAGGACGGGGGGCGTGGCGGGCCGCGTCAATGTGCGGGGCGCGGTCCGCGTCAACGTTTCATAGGTGTTTGACCGGCAGGTCATCCGTTGGTAACACCTTTCCGTGACGATGGATGCACGCACCGCTCCCGCACTTGTCCATGCATCGTCGATCGACCCGAGGGAGTCACCCACCATGCAGGCCGCGCCGCTTCGCGCCACCCCCGCCCGCCCCCTGCCGTCCGTCGCCGGTGCCCTGCGCGCCGTCGAGGCCGTCCTGATGAGCGGCGGACAGCGCACCGCCCGCCGCAACGCCTGGACGTCGGTCCTGGAGGACCGCGCCCGCGCCAAGGACCGGTACGAGGCCGAGTACGTACTGGAGGCCGCGGCGACCCGTCGCCCCCAGGCCACGTAAACTTCGCTGTATGGCGAGGAAGGCAAACTCAGACGGCGCTGCCGGCGCTGAGAACTCCGGGCGGCTGAAGCAGATCGCCCTGACCTACAAGATGACCCGTCGGGTCGACTCCAAGGTCGGTCTTGTCGTCGCTGGCGTAGGCATCGTCGTATTCGGCGTTCTCCTTGCCATCGGCTTCGTGATCGGCCACCCCATCTACGCAGGGATCCTGGGCTTCGTCCTGGCCTTCCTCGCGATGGCGATCGTCTTCGGACGGCGCGCCGAGCGTGCGGCCTTCGGGCAGATGGAGGGCCAGCCCGGTGCGGCGGCGGCCGTGCTGGACAACGTCGGCCGCGGCTGGACGGTCACCCCCGCGGTGGCCATGAACCGCAACCAGGACGTGGTGCACCGCGCCGTCGGCAAGGCCGGCATCGTGCTGGTCGGCGAGGGCAACCCGAACCGGCTGCGCAGCCTGCTGGCCGCCGAGAAGAAGCGAATGGCCCGCACGGTCGCGGACGCCCCGGTGCACGACATCGTGGTGGGCGACGGCGAGGGTGAGGTGCCGCTGAAGAAGCTGCGCACCACCCTGCTGAAGCTGCCGCGGGTGCTGCCCGGCGCCCAGGTGACCGCGGTGAACGACCGACTGCGTGCGCTGGGTGACCTGATGAGCAACATGCCGGTGCCGAAGGGCCCGATGCCGAAGGGCATGCGGATGCCGAAGGGCGGCGGCAAGGCGCGCTGAGCCAGCGCCTGTCCGGCTCGTGCACATGAGGGTGGGCCCGGGACCGTTACGGTCCCGGGCCCACCCTCATGTCTTGCCCCCGTATGTCTCGCGTGACGGCGTGACGGCATGACCGGTAAGGCGGGCCCGGCCCGGATCCGACCGCGGGAGGGGCTCCCGGCCCGCCCGTGTCCCCCATGTATCCACCGCGTATCCGATCCCCGTCGTCGTATCCGATCACGGAAAGGACATCCGCGGCCGGGGACATTGCATCCGATCGGGGCGCGGGCGTCCGGCAGGGAGGCACTGGAGGTCCGATCAGGGGCATGGCGCCCGACCGGGAGGCATTGGAGGTCCGATCAGGGGCATGCCGCCCGACCGGGAGGCATTGGAGGTCCGATCAGGGGCATGCCGCCCGACCGGGAGGCATTGGAGGTCCGATCAGGGGCATGGCGCCCGACCGGGGTGACCGGCCGGGGCCTCCGGCCGGGCCGTCGTGCTACATCCGGACCTGGACGGCGCGCGCCAGGCGGTCGTGCAGCCCGCGTCCGTCGCGGTCCCAGACCACTGCCGGGATGACCAGGACCAGCAGGACCGTACGCAGGACGACCCTCAGCACCGAGATCCGGCCACCGCCCTCGGCGAGCACCCGCAGACCCAGCAGCCGCTTGCCCGGCGTGAAGCCCACGGTGCCGACCGTCAGCACGCTGAGCACGGCGAAGACCACCAGCGCCCAGTTGCTCGCCGCCTGCGCCTTGCCGCCGCTGAGCAGCCCGTACGCGATGAGCAGGCACATCGCCCAGTCGATGAAGAGGGCCGCGAAACGGCGTCCGGGGCGGGCGAGCGCGCCCGGCCCCTCCTCCGGCAGCCCGAGCCGCTGCCCGCGGTAACCGAACTCGACGCCCATGTCCTCGGCTGCCGCGCGGGGCCCGGAGATCCACGATCCGATTGCTTGCCTATTGTCCACCCGACCACGGTACTGCGACCGCATACGTTCGATTCCCCGAGGTCGCCACGGACCGACGCGGTGCGGTACAGGGGCCGCACCGGTCGGGTCGAAATGTATGGCTTTGACGCACACTGGGGGGTAAGAGCGCCCGCACGGCGGTTAACCTCGGCGAAACAAATGGGTCATGCTCGGGAAATCCCGCCTGCCTATGGTCGGGCGAGCGCGCCACCGCTGGTCGCGTTCCGAGTAGCAATCCCGCGTCCGCCGACCGGTGACCGGGCTAGGAGGAGTTGGATGTTCCAGAACGCCGACGAGGCCAAGAAGTTCATCGCGGACGAGGACGTCAAGTTCATCGATGTCCGCTTCTGCGACCTGCCCGGTGTGATGCAGCACTTCACGATCCCGGCAGCGTCCTTCGACCCGGCCGAAGAGCTGGCGTTCGACGGCTCCTCGATCCGTGGTTTCCAGGCCATTCACGAGTCCGACATGGCCCTGCGCGCCGACCTGTCCACCGCCCGTGTGGACCCGTTCCGCCGCGACAAGACGGTCAACGTCAACTTCTTCATCCACGACCCGATCACCGGCGAGCAGTACAGCCGTGACCCGCGGAACATCGCCAAGAAGGCCGAGGCCTACCTCGCCTCCACCGGCATCGCTGACACCGCGTTCTTCGGTCCCGAGGCCGAGTTCTACGTCTTCGACAACGTCCGTTTCGAGACGAAGTCGAACGAGTCCTTCTACCACATCGACTCCGAGGCCGGCGCCTGGAACACCGGTTCCGAGGAGAACAACCGCGGGTACAAGGTCCGCTACAAGGGCGGTTACTTCCCGGCCCCGCCGGTCGACCACTTCGCCGACCTGCGCGCCGAGATCTCCCTGGAGCTGGACAAGGCCGGCCTGCAGGTCGAGCGCCAGCACCACGAGGTCGGCACGGCCGGCCAGGCGGAGATCAACTACAAGTTCAACACCCTGCTCGCCGCCGCCGACGACCTGATGCTGTTCAAGTACATCGTCAAGAACGTCGCCTGGCGCAACGGCAAGACCGCGACCTTCATGCCCAAGCCGATCTTCGGTGACAACGGCTCCGGCATGCACGTCCACCAGTCGCTGTGGCAGGGCGGCGCGCCCCTCTTCTACGACGAGCAGGGCTACGCGGGCCTCTCGGACACCGCCCGCTACTACATCGGCGGCATCCTCAAGCACGCACCCTCCCTCCTCGCCTTCACCAACCCGACGGTGAACTCCTACCACCGCCTGGTCCCCGGCTTCGAGGCCCCGGTCAACCTGGTCTACTCGCAGCGCAACCGCTCCGCGGCCATGCGCATCCCGATCACCGGCTCGAACCCGAAGGCCAAGCGCGTCGAGTTCCGCGCCCCGGACCCGTCCTCCAACCCGTACCTGGCCTTCTCCGCCCTGCTGCTGGCCGGCCTGGACGGCGTCAAGAACAAGATCGAGCCGGCCGAGCCGATCGACAAGGACCTCTACGAGCTGGCCCCCGAGGAGCACGCGGGCGTCCCCCAGGTGCCCACCTCGCTCCCGGCCGTCCTCGACGCCCTCGAGGCCGACAACGAGTACCTCCAGCAGGGCGGCGTCTTCACCGCCGACCTGATCGAGACCTGGATCGACTACAAGCGCACCAACGAGATCGCCCCGATCCAGCTCCGGCCGCACCCGCACGAGTTCGAGCTGTACTACGACATCTAAAAAGTAGAGCTCGAACTCGGCAGCCGAAGGAATGCTCAGAGCGGTTGCCTCCACTCAGGTGGAGGCAACCGCTCGTCGTCTCTCGCGACCCCTCTGTCGGCGACCGACTGTCTTTTGCCGAACCTGGACCGTCAACGCGACACGGACGCTATCCCACGTCGCGGGCCGGCTCGGGCTCGAACGCCATGAGCGTCAGGCCTGTGACGTGGATGACTGCGTTCCACTCGTCCTGGGTCAAGTCCGGGAATTCCTCCAGTACACAGCTGGGGACAGGACAGCCACCAGCGCTTAGCACTACCTTCGCGAGGGCCACCCCCGAGCGGCTGAGGCACAAGCGCGGCCCTTGGTGGGGCTCCTCGGAGTGCAGCACCGCGATGCGCTGAGCGGCGTCCTTGTTGTCGGGTGTTTCCGACGCGAAGTTCAGGAGCGCGGTCCGCAATTGCGCAGTAAGTTCGTCCTGGTGCAGGTCAGCGCGTTCCGAAATGGCAGCCAGCGCCTGGCAGAACTGCTCTCTCGCTACCGACCGGGGCGGCCTCGGGGTGACCTGCGGATGTTGGCCGGCAAGGTCGCTTACAGGCTCGGGCTCCGATTGAAGCCCCATGAAAATGAGCTTGGAGACCAGCAGTACGGCCTCCCACTCCTCCTGGCTCAGAGTCGGGAAACTCTTCTGCACCTGGGGCGGAAGGTCGCTCTGGTCTGCGTACAGGAGCACGTCCGGCAGTTCTACGTCATAGTCCGCAAGCCGAAGACCGAGGCTTCGTCCCCAGGGGCGGTCCTCAGCACCAACGGTGACCAGTTCGACGCGCGATCGCTCGTCCAGCGCCTGCGAAGCCAGTTCGCGCAGCGCGGTGGTGACTGCCGCACTGAGGCCGGCCTCGTTTACGTCACCCCTTTCGCCGACACACAACAGGGCCTGACGCAGGCGTCCGCGCGGCGATGACTGATTCATCGTCTCCTCCTACGGCCGCCGCCTGAGTCGAGGGGCTGGACGGTCGTCTTCTCCACGTACTTGTTGAACTCATCGATCTTGTCCGCCGGTACCGCATAGCGGCCTGGCTCATTGGTCGGCTTGATCTCGTACTGTTTCAACCAGGCCAACACCTCTGGCTTGCAGTGGAACTCCATTTTGTGGGTGTAATTCTTGCTCTTGCCCAGCGTGCCGGGGTTGACCTTGCCGGTCTGGGCGATCCACTTTGGCTGCCGTTCGTGGCCGGGCCTCGGGACAAGGCCCCCGTTCGGCTTCACTGCGGCGCTCGCCTTCGCTTCCGCCTCGCTGCCGTACCGTTCGATGATGACCGGGCACTTCTTCTTCGCCAAGCCGAGTGGGTCGATCTCGGCGAAGGGATTATCGACGTAGCCGTGTGGGTCGGGGGCGGGCCCGAGGCCGAGCGGATCGGGGCTGAGATATCGGGCGGTGAGTGAGTCGTAATAGCGGAACAGGTTGTAGTGCAGGCCGCTCTCACGGTCGTGGTACTGACCTGGGAAGCCGAGGCTGCATTCCACCACGGCCTCGCGGGGATCAGCGGGATGCGGTGTTCCCCACAGCGTGGACCTGGAATGCCAGGCAATCGCACCGTCTTCATCGACAAGTTCCGTGGGTGTGCCGACCAGGTCAGTGATGATGGAGTAGAACCGCTCGTCGAATTCCTCTTGCGCCGGCTCGGATACGCCGGCGGTTCGGTCCACTTGGGTCAGGACGCGGTAGCCGACCGGATCCCACTCCCAGCTGGTGACCTGGACACCGGCCGGCCCTGCACCGCTGCGCAGTTCCTCGGCAAGAACGGTGCCGTCCCAGGTGAACGTGGTCTGCTCCACCACAGTGGTGGTGTCGCCGCTCAGCCGCTGCTTGGCGATGCGGCGGCCGAGGGGGTCGTAGTCATAGCGCCAGAGGGTTCCGTCCGGGAGTGTGACCGTGGTGAGGCGGTCGTCTGCGTCCCAGGAATAGTGCCAGCTGCGGGTGCCGCCGGAGAGCAGCCTGCGGCATTGCTTGATGACCCGTCCCTGGCCGTCGTACTCGTAACTGGTGCGGCCTGCCCGGCGGAGCAGAGTGCCGTCGTACGACCTCGTCCCCGCGGTGTCGTTCAGGTTCGCCTGCCCGGCGGTCTGGCCTCCCGTGTAGGCCAGGTTGCCCGCAGTGTCATAGGCATACGTCTCGGACCAGTTGTGTCCCGAGACGCTGGTGACCCGCCCCACCGGATCCAGGTCGAGGGCTCGCGTCCCCAGCATGGTGTCCGTGAAGCCGAGCAGCTGATCGTCCGGGCGGTAGGCGAAGGTGCGGTGTCGTAGCGCAGTCTCAGGTCTGCCGGCACCAGGCGGCGCCGACACACTTGAGAGGGTCTGGGCCGTCATACGGTTGGCCGGATCCCAGGTCTGGGAGAGGACCGCCGCACCGAGATTGCGGCGGATCTCCCGACCGGCGAGGTCGTGGCCGAACCTGACCTCTCGCCCAGCGCTGACCAGCGTTGCCGGTCGACCGGCCGCATCGTAGGTCCACCGGCTCTCTACACCGCTGGGGGTACGGCGCAGGGTGCGCCGGCCCAGGTCGTCATAGCCGAACTCGATGACCGCCAAGTCCTGTTGTTCCGTCAGCAAATGACCTGCCGGGTCGTATGTGAAAGCCAGGTCCGTGGCGCCGTTCGCCGCGTACAGCAGACGGCCTTCGGCGTCGTAGTGGAATCGCGCTCCGCCGGCCTGCGTGGATTCTCGAACCACACGGTCGAGCAGATCGCGGGTGTAGCGCACGGTCTGGCCTGCACCGTTGGTTCGCGACGTCAGCCTGCCGGCCACATCGTGTGTGTAGCTGATGTGCCGTCCGTTGAAGTCGGTCTCCTGCACGACCCGGCCCAGCGAGTCATAGGTGTAGCGCCACAGTTGTCCCTGAGGGTTGGTGACGGCGACGAGCCGCAGCTCAGCGTCATAGGCGAAGGTGAACCTGGCACCGTCGGGGCCCGTACGGGCAGAGACTCGGTCAAACAACGTGTATTCGAAGGACGTGGTTCCGCCAGCCGCATCGACGTGCTGGAGCAGGTTCTCCTCGGCGTCGTAGGACCACCGCTCGGTGTGACCGTCAGGTCGAGTGCACCAGGCTGGCTGTCCTTCCACCGTCCAGCCGAACGCCGTCACCGCGCCCATCGGATCGGTCACCAGCCGGGGTCGGCCGAAGGCGTCCCGCTCGCATCTGCTCACGGCTCCCAGAGGGTCGGTGACGGTTACCGGCAATCCGGCGGCGTTGGTGGTGAGCCGGGTGGTCTGACCGATTGCGTCGGTGACGGCTGTGAGACGACCGAAAGAGCCGTACTCATAACTGGTGGTGGCTCCGACGGGATCGGTGATCTGCAGCAGGTTTCCGCAATCGTCGTACGCGTACTGCCAGCCCGCACCGTCCGCACCGACCATGAGCAAGGGCTGGTGGAACTCGTTGTAGACAGCGGTCATCCGCGAGCCATCGGGGCGGGTGACCGCGGTGGCGTTGCCCGCCGCGTCGTACTCCATCGTGACCGTACGGCCCAGCGGGTCCGTACGCCGCAGCAATCGGCGATACCGGTCCCATTCGAAGGTGGTGACCGCGCCCGAGGGATCGGTCTCCCTTGTCGTCTGGCCGCGCTCGTTGAGCTGGTAGACAGTGACCTGCCCCAGCGCATCGGTCACCCGGGTGCAGCGCGCCTCGTCGTCGTACACGAAGACGGCATCGAGGAAACCACCCTCGCCGCGGGTCTCGACACAGCGCCCAGCCGCGTCGTAGAGGTAGTCGTACCGGTGCCGATTGCGGTCGGTCCAGGAGGTGATCCGGCCGTCCTGGTCATACGTGAAGCGCATCGGTACACCGGACGAGTTGGTGACCTCGGTGAGATTCCCGTTGCCGTCATAGGCGAATGCAGTCAGCAGCAGTCCCACCGCGGAGTCGCCTTCGGCCTCCGCGCTACCAGTTGGCTCGGCAGCCAGTGCCACCGCATCCGAACTCCTCGCACCCAGCAGGCGCAGCCCGGTGATCCGTAGCCCTGCGGTCTCGACTCGGATCCGGTATCCGCCGCTGTGCCAGACCTCGTTGGGGGTGCCGTCGTCGGAGTAGTCAATGTCGATCTGATTCCCGTGCCGGTCGGTGATGGCCGTCAGCGGGAGCTGTGAAGCGCTCAGTCCTCTCCGCTCACCCGTAACGTTGGCCGGCTTGGCAAAGTGCCAGGAGCGTCCCTCCTGCGGGTCGCTGATGCGGAGTCCACCGGGCGTTTCCGGATCCCAGGTGAGCGGCCATCGGGGGCCCTCGACCGGGAGGACCGCATCATCATGCCCGGGCATCGGGTAGACCAAGATCATGCCGTCCTCAGCAGCGAAGACGACACCTTCGCCATCGACTTCGAGGCGCTGGTCGAGGGTCGAGGACCACGACGGGCCGAACCATCCACCGCAGCGGTACGAGGACACATGGGTTCGCTCGAGCAATAGCGGCAGAACAGCCGGCAGGCTGACGTCCTCTTGAGCCAGGACCATCTCACCCGAGGCGATGTCGATCGGATCGCTTCGACAGTTGCGGTCGTCCGCTGGGGTGCTGGTCTTGTGCGGCTCTGCTGCCCCGTTCCGCAGGGGCGATTTCGGTGCGCCCCTTCCCGGATTCTTGCCGCCGGCGCGGCTACCCGTCCCGCCGATGCCACCCCCCGGCGCCTTGGGGTCTTTCTTGTCGCCCTTGCCGATGCCTGTGAAGTGGTCAGCCAACCTACGGTCGTTGTCCTGATGGTTCTTGGCCATCTGCTTCACACCACGGGTCATGTTGTCGTCAAGATGCTTGGCGGTCTTCTTGACGCCATCCTCGATACCGTCGATGACCTTGTCCAACATCGCGTTAGCCGCATCAGCAATGGCGTCCTTGCCACGCGTACGCCCGTGGTGATTTCTGGCCCGGCCGATCTTGCCGCCGGCCTTGTTGCGGAAGGTGCCACCGGCGCTCTGCAGGCCCGTCACTACGCGGTCGTGCTCATCCAGGTCGAAACTGAACCCTCCGCCACCTCCGCCCCCACTGCCGCCGCCGGCACTGAGGAGTTCCATCGGGTTGGCCGCGGCCGACTTCGCGGAGTCCTTGGCGTCCTGCACACCTTGACGGAAGCCGTCCTTGCCGGCCTTGGCGGTCTGCCCCAGGTCCACTCCGTCCTTGGCTCCGAGGGCGTCGGCGCCGATCTGGACGACCAGGTCGCCGACCATTGCGCCCAGGGCCTCCTCGACGGGCGTCAGGGCGATGCTGATGACCTGTTCAGCGACCTGCTGGCACACCTCCTTGAAGAGGCGCTTGACGATTACGCGGGTCGCCTGGGTCGCAGCCAGCGCACCGACTTCGGAAAGACCCAGCGTGAACGGTGCCGCCGCCTGCGCGGCGATCACTTCTGCGGCGAGAATACCCAGCTGGACAATCGCGCCGATCTTCGCGCCCTCGATGAGGAGCGCCACACCATCCATGGCAGTGGCCGCCATGCGGCCGCACTCCCCCAGATTCTTGAGGTGAGTGCCATTGATCTTGCTCCAGTGAGCGTTGAGCGCATCGACAGCCAACGAGCCACCCGCTGACCCCACCAACCCCTGGATGGCCGTGTGAGCTTCGTTGGCACCGTGGTCGATGTCATCGGCGAACTCCCGCATGGCATCGGCCATGTCCCGGTAGTCGTCCTCGTCAACGTTCGGCCATGAGACACCGATGATGTCGAGTACTTCGTCCGCCCAACCAGGCAGCACCACACCCACGTAAGAACTCCCCCGTTGACCATTCCTCAGATGATCAAATACTTCCAGCTGGGCGAACGGCTTCTCAAGAGTCCTATGAGCCGTCAGGTGGCGCGATTCCCGCGAACGCCATCGCCCAGTCGTGTGTATCCCGGTCGTGGTCGAACGCCCACCAGGCGCTCCGCTTCGCCCACTATGTGCACCGGTCGTGCACCCACGCAGCCTTCAGACGGAATCTGTACAGGTCAGAGTACTTCTCGTGCTCTACTACGACATCTAGAAATAGAGCTCGAACGCGGCGAGTAGTTGGCCGAAGGACTCCCCGAGCGTCTGCTCGTAGGGGCACTGGACTGCCGACGGCTGCGGAGTCAGTCTCCCTCCGGCGTTGCCCACCACGGATCGTATTCGCGCACGAGCGGCTGGGTAGCTGGATGGTGGCGCAATCCGTGAGGCCCTGAAACGGGGGCTTCGGGCATGTCGATGAGCCATTCCAGCACGGCATCGGACTGCATGTCCGGGTGTTCCAAGTCGTCGATCAAGGCATCAGAACCACGGCAGTCGTACGGCTGTGGCAGCGTGAAACCAGCTTCGAGCGCATCGCGGACAATCTCTTCGCAGATCGCGCGCCACCGTCCCTGGCCCCACCAATGACACGTATAGCTTGTCGAGCCCCCGATCGTCATCAGCCTCAAAGTGGTATCCGGACCAAGAAGTTCGCTGTCGAGGCGTTGCCATTTACGGATCTGCTCACGCACCGTCGACTGCACCTCCGGCCATCCGTCGCCGAACAGGGAGGAGACATTCCGACCGTTGGGGAGTTTCCAGTCTGTATCAGTCAGTGACTGCTCGATCCCGTCCCAGTCGATACCTTCGTACGGGCAGACATGAGGCAGCACCGCGCGAGTCACCGCAATGTTCACTCGGGCCATCAGCACGTCCGAGGGAAGATGGTGAGCCTCCACAGCCGTTTCATTGCGCCAGCACCAGGCCGCGATACCCAGAGCCGCCGCATCGGGCACCGGATCCGGGTGCACGTTGCGGCCCGCCATACCGACAACCCAGCGCAGATAGGTGCTGAGATCGGGGTGCTGTACAGCTTCCTTGACGATGTCTGCAACCGGGATCTTCCGGTAGGAGGCTGCCGGGCTGAAGAGGGAGAGTAGCGCTTCCGCTTCGAACGCCTCCGCGGCTTCTCGATCAGCCCCCTCCACCACACGGACGCGAGTTGCATCGAGCAATCCCAACGCGCCGGCTCGATGTTGGACCACCGTGACCGCCTCGTCGCCCTGGAGGGTGACCGTGAGTTCGACCTCTTCGTCGAGTGCGGAAAAGGATTCCGGGAAATCGCCGCATACGTCTTCGTAGGGAAGAAATCGGAGCCGGCTTTCACGCGGGAAGTACTCGATGTCCAGCGCGGCGCTGGTACGCCACAGCGTAGCGAAGAGCATCGGGCCAGTTTCGGCATCCCAGTCCGAATCGTATTCGTCCGGGACCTCCCAGCCAGCCCAGTCGAGCGGGCCGAGCACTTCCATGAGCCGGTCTACGTACTCGCCCCACTGTTCGGTGTCCGGGCGACCCGCACGCCTCTCGGGTGCTGCTGCCGCCTGGCTGCCCAGCTGGCCAATGAGAGCGGCCGTACGTCTGCTGAAGAGCGATTCGGCCGACTCACCTTCCTCCGGGGTGACACCGGTGACGCTGTTGAGATACGCCGTATCGTCTGCCAGTTCCTGCTTGCGGCAGCGTGCGCACAAGTATCTGTACGGCTTGCCCCACTTGGCGGAGTAGCGCGTCAGTGAGCGACTCTGTCGGCAGTCACGACACGGCCCATAGCCCTTCTTGGGCCACCACAGCCACCAGTCGCCGTCGTAGTCGCCGGGCGAGGGCACCATCCCGCGGCCCAGTAGCGCGTCGGCAAGTGCCTCCAGGCTGCCGCCGTTCCTGTGAGGCATCTTTGCGTGCAACTGGTCATGCGCCGCAAGCAGTTCGTCGTCCGTGACCGCCTCTTCTCCCTGTAAGCGGCGCCGCACGGATACCGCTGCGGCGAGTGCTTGGACGGCGGGATCATCCCGCCGAAGTGACTGCCTGCTGCTTTCGACGACGGCCATCGCCTTGTCGACATCGGCTTCAGTGATTCCAGTGCTCCCCATGCTCCAGAGCTTACGAGCGACCTCTGACAGGGCTTTGAGTCAGTCTCCGGCGTGGTCACCAGTGCGCGGACATGCCGGGTCTGGTTCACGGAGCACATCGTTTGTCTTTTTCCGGGAGAATACGCAAAGCCATGACAGTGCCGTCCTCACCGAAGGAGACCGCGCCCCACTTCGGAGCGGTCGCATCATTCGGCAGCGTGGGGCGGAGCTCGTATGCGCGGCGCCGGTATGCCTCGACCTTCCCTTCGACCAGAAGCTGATACAGGTCTTCTGCCACCCCTGAGAACGCCTCGACGCGCGTCCTGTTCAACCTGAAGACCTGGTCAGTACCGAAGAAGCGGGTCGCGCCGAAGCAGTGCTCTGCGTCCCGGACGCTGGATGATCCTGCGAATGTTCGCTGTTCGTAGTGCTTGCGCCCCTGATCGCTGGTCAAGTACTGAGCGATCTCCATGCCAGCGCCGGCAAACGCCAGTTGGCCCGCGGCACCGGTTCGGGCAAGTATCTGACCGAACCACGCGCGATCTTTTCGTGGAATGAGGAAGCCGTCGTGGAAGCCTTCCTCGCCAGCGCGGGCAGGCACCCTCACAGCGTTGGCATACGGAGGGTTCCTCTTCGACGGCACGACGTCCGCACTATCGCTTCCTGTGACCGATCGCACAGGTAACAGCCCCTGGCCCGGTGCCTGCAGAGCGTGGACTGTGGTGCCCTCCTTGGCCAGCAGCTCGGTGGACATCAAGAGGCAGGGCGTGGTGTTCCACTCGGCGAGGTGGAAATGTTCAGCGCGCTCACTGGCCCTGGCCAGTTGCTTGAAGGCTGAGCGGTCGGTCTTCCCCGTGCGCTTGGTCGTCTTCTGGTGATTTCCGTTGGCCGTCACCACGAAGAGCCGGGACGGTTCGCCGGGCTTCCATGCTTCGATGAAGAAGTCAGGCCGTGGTCGAGCGCCCAGGGAAGGCCGCGGTCCGGAGCGCGCGAATCCAGCAAGCAGCACCGACTCGGCGTCGACAGTCGAGACCAGGTGATCCGGGAAGCGGGCCCGCACTGTGCGCTCTGCGATCGCCAACCCCAGCGCTCGTCCCAACTCTCGGGCCTGCATCCCCCTGTAGGAGAGTTCTGGGTTCTGCCCCTCCTCGGTGAGAGCCAGGTAGCCACTGGCACCGACTCCCAGGGCCTGGCAGTACTTCAGGGCCTGCCAGTGCTCGGCCAAGCCTCTTCCGCGCCCATGACGAGCCAAGGTGGCGGCTCGCGCGAAGACGCCGAGCAACTCCCAAGGCGTGGTAGCGAGATCGTTCTGTTCGGCCGTCTGTAGCGGTTCCAGCCCGGGCTTACGAGGAACTCGTTCCTCCTTGCCTCGCTCGCGTGCACGTTTGCGGGCGATGGCTGTGGCTGCCTTGTCGGTGTCCATCACCAGCGAGGCTGTCGAATTGACGCGTAAGGGGATCTGATGACGCAGTAGTGCGAGGATGCTTTCCGCAGGTACTGACATGGTGTGTCACGGTATGGAGGGGGGAGCGGGCGCACGCAAGTGCGCATGGGCGCCCAGGGGTCTCCCGGTAGGCGGACTGCTGCTCGGATGGTGCCCCTCCGGTCCGCAGCCCCCGGCGGGTGCACAGTGTGCACCCGTTGTGCACCAGGCCCGTCATCCAGGTCACATATTCGCAGGTCAGAATGGCTTCCGTGCTGCACTACGACATCTAAGATCGCCGCAGGTCAGAGCGGGTTTCTGCTCTCCTGGGCCGTCTGTGGGCCGTCGGGCGTGCTCTTTCCTCAGTGGAAGGGCACGCCCGACGGCCCTTCTTCACTGGCGCACAGTGGAGCCGAGCACCGCCCACACGCGTCGCCCATGTTGGCGCCGACTCGCCCATTTCCCTGCACGCTCGCCCCCTCGCCTGCGAGAATCGCGGAACGCTGTCGACCACTTCGTGGGCGTACCCACTCCGGGGAGTTGGGAAGTGAAGGCACAAACCATTCTCGCAGTCATCTCTTCGTTGGCGCTTGTCATATCGCTGGCCACTCTCTGGCAAAGCCACTTGGCGAAATTCAAGACCACGGCCGTCGCAGGCCTCCTAACGTTCCGGATCTCACAGATCGAGTCATCCGAGAGCAGCTGGTACCTACCGCAGGTTGACTGCCAAGTGACGATATCGAACACTGGAGCACGAGTAGGCAAGGTGCTCGGGATTCGAATGGTCGCTCGCTATCCGCTGCTACCGATCCCCGGCGCTCACGAAATATTCTCGGCCCATTGCGAAGTCGACTCTGCTCTCTACAAGAAGCATGCGGCCAACCGGTTCACGTGGATCGATAAGGCTAGCCTGGGCGACGCTGCGCCGTTTGTGCTCCTGCCACGGTCAAGCACCAGCAAACACATCGTGTTCGATACCCGCTGGGACGACCCGGTGATTCAGGACGAGATCGAGTTCACTCTCGAAATTCTCACCGATAGATCAACGAAGTGGATCGCAGTAGAGAAGTGGACACACAGGATCCGCGGCATCGAATGGTCTGAACTCACTGAAGTCGGAACTTCGATTGCGGTGTATCCGGCTAGCATAGGTTCTCACAATTCCTTCACCACCGTACCCTCCGACCTTCATGAATACACGAGAGGCAAGAAGGAGATCCCCGCCGGCGGATTCAAGATGCATGCTTCCCGCCTCGTATCGTCAAAACTTTCTGCGAAATCAAACGGGAAGCAGCACAAAAAGGATTCTGGCGCGATCGACGAGAGCAGCAGCTAACGCATGAGAGCGCAAGAGTGTCAGGTGCGGGTGCAGTCGGGGCACAGGCCCCGGTAGGTCACCTCGGCCTCGTGGACGGTGAAGCCGAACCGCTCGGTGGCGGGCAGATCGGCCAGGAGGTCGCCGGCGGGGTGGACGTCGCGGATCGCGTCGCAGCGCGAGCACACCAAGTGGTGGTGTGGGCGGTGGGCGTTCGGGTCGTAGCGCTTGGCACGGCCGTCGGTGGCCACCTCGCTCACCTCGCCGAGCGAGACGAGTTCACCGAGGGTGTTGTAGACGGTCGCGCGAGAGATCTCCGGCAGCCGGACGGCGGCTCGCGTGAGCACCTCGTCCGCGGTGAGGTGGACATGCTCGCCGTCGAGTACCTCGGCGACCACCCGGCGCTGTGCGGTCATCCGCCAGCCACGTCCGCGAAGCCGTTCCAGCAGGTCACTCATGGCCACCAGCCCTAACCGTTCATCGCCTGACAAAGAATCCGTACGGACCTGGTTGTCGTATTGACTTGGATTGGGTCCATCGTAGGATCGGCTCCAGCGAGAGCCAAGGGACAGGACAACAGCGGGAAAGAGCACGTGACGGTTCAGGTGGCGCATCCGCTCGGGGTTCGAGGGACGCGTTGTGTCGTCGCTGACGTCGACTGCGTGGTCGGCGAGGCCCCTGCCCGAGTGCGCCAACGACCCCGGCCTACCGGACGACGCGGCCGAGGTCATCCACTGGAGCCTGTGTCCCGACCGTTCCACCGCCCGCAGTTCCTGAGCAACGTGATCCGCCTGGCCCGGAAGGATTCCCATGCCTGAGAACCATGATGCAGCCGCCGTTGACGCAAAGGCAGAGGGTGGAGGTGGCTGCCCGGTCGCGCACGGGCGCTCCCCGCACCCGACCCAGGGCGGCGGAAACCGCCAGTGGTGGCCGGATCGGCTCAACCTGAAGATCCTCGCCAAGAACCCGGCGGTGGCGAACCCGCTGGGTGAGGGGTTCGACTACGCCGAGGCGTTCAACTCCCTCGACCTCGCCGCCGTGAAGCGGGACATCGCGGAGGTGCTGACCACCTCGCAGGACTGGTGGCCGGCCGACTTCGGCAACTACGGCCCGCTCATGATCCGTATGGCCTGGCACAGCGCCGGTACGTACCGGATCAGCGACGGCCGCGGTGGCGCCGGTGCCGGTCAGCAGCGCTTCGCGCCGCTCAACAGCTGGCCGGACAACGCCAGCCTCGACAAGGCCCGCCGCCTGCTGTGGCCGGTCAAGAAGAAGTACGGCCAGAACATCTCCTGGGCCGACCTCATGATCCTCACCGGCAACGTGGCGCTGGAGACGATGGGCTTCCAGACCTTCGGCTTCGCCGGCGGTCGCGAGGACGTGTGGGAGCCCGAGGAGGACGTGTACTGGGGTCCGGAGACCGAGTGGCTCGGCGATGCCCGCTACACCGGCGACCGCGAGCTGGAGAACCCGCTCGGAGCGGTGCAGATGGGCCTCATCTACGTCAACCCCGAGGGTCCCAACGGCAACCCGGACCCGATCGCCGCGGCCCGCGACATCCGTGAGACGTTCCGCCGCATGGCGATGAACGACGAGGAGACCGTCGCCCTCATCGCCGGTGGCCACACCTTCGGCAAGACCCACGGCGCGGGCCCGGCGGATCGCGTCGGCGCCGACCCCGAGGACGCCCCGATGGAGCAGCTGGGCCTGGGCTGGAAGAGCACGCACGGCACGGGCGTGGGCGCCGACGCCATCACCAGTGGTCTTGAGGTGACCTGGACCAGCACGCCGACGCAGTGGGGCAACGGGTTCTTCCAGAACCTGTTCGGCTACGAGTGGGAGCTCACCAAGAGCCCGGCCGGCGCCCACCAGTGGGTGGCCAAGGACGGGGCGGGCGCGGGCAGCATCCCCGACGCCCACGACCCGTCGAAGAGCCATGCGCCGACGATGCTCACCACCGACCTCGCGCTGCGCTTCGACCCGGTCTACGAGCCGATCTCGCGGCGCTTCTACGAGAACCCCGAGGAGTTCGCGGACGCCTTCGCCCGTGCCTGGTTCAAGCTGACCCACCGCGACATGGGCCCGGTCGTGCGTTACCTCGGCCCGGAGGTCCCGTCCGAGACGCTGCTGTGGCAGGACCCGCTGCCGGAGCGCGCCTACGAGCTGGTCGACGCCGCGGACATCGCCTCCCTCAAGGAGCGGATCCTCGGCTCGGGCCTCACGGTCGCGCAGCTCGTGTCCGCGGCGTGGGCGTCGGCCTCCTCCTTCCGCGGCAGCGACATGCGCGGCGGCGCCAACGGTGCCCGCATCCGCCTGGAGCCGCAGCGCACCTGGGAGGTCAACAACCCGGACGACCTCGCGCAGGTGCTGCGTACGCTCGAAGGCATCCAGGAGTCCTTCCACTCCGTGCAGACCGGCGGCAAGCAGGTCTCGCTGGCCGACCTGATCGTGCTCGCGGGCGGCGCGGCCGTCGAGAAGGCGGCCAAGGACGCCGGCCTCGACATCGAGGTGCCCTTCACGCCGGGCCGGGTGGACGCCGCGCAGGAGCAGACGGACGTGGAGTCGTTCGCCGCGCTGGAGCCGGCCGCCGACGGCTTCCGCAACTACGTCGGCAAGGGCAACCGCCTGCCGGCCGAGTACCTGCTGCTCGACAAGGCGAACCTGCTGACCCTGAGCGCGCCCGAGATGACGGTCCTCGTCGGTGGTCTGCGCGTCCTGGGCGCCACCCACGCCCAGGCGAAGCACGGCGTCCTCACCGACAAGCCGGGCACGCTGACGAACGACTTCTTCGTCAACCTGCTCGACCTGGGCACGACGTGGAAGTCGACGTCCGAGGCGCAGGACGAGTTCGAGGGCCGCGACGCCACCGGGGCCGTCAAGTGGACCGGCACTCGTGCCGACCTCGTCTTCGGCTCGAACTCCGAGCTACGCGCCCTCGCGGAGGTCTACGCGAGCGATGACGCCAAGGAGAAGTTCGTGCGCGACTTCGTCGCGGCATGGGACAAGGTGATGAACCTGGACCGGTTCGACCTCGCCTGATCGTGACGTCCAGGCCGAGCCGGGTGGCTCCTGCCGTGCCCGGCTGGTTCCCAGGGGCCTGTGCAGTGGGTGTGCACTGGTCGCACTGAGATCTGAATAGCCGTCAGGTGTGCTTCGAGGGCCGCCGCCTCCGGAAGGAGGGGGCGGCCCTCGCGCGTGCGGTGAACCACCGGCGGACGGTCGGGGAATCGACCGGGCGTGAGCCCGGCCTGTTCCTGCCGGTCGTGGTGGGCGGCAGCGGGGGCTGTAGCGGTGCGTGCCGGGGCGCTGTTCATGCCGGTCTTGTTGTCCTTACAACCTGTGGTTGTGCTGGCGGTCCGATGGGTTGTTTGCGCTTGCCGTCCGCCGCTCGCTTTGATGCCGGTGGTCGGCGCAGTGGTCGGCGCAGTGGTCGGTGCGCGGTGGTTCGGTTCGGCGAGGGGGACGGTGGGCGTGTCGGGCAGGCGGGCGCTGGGGCGGCGGTTCGGGTGGTTGTGGGCGGCGTTTGCGGTCAGCTCGTACGGCACGGGGCTCGGCTTCGGCGCGTTTCCGCTGCTCGCGGTCCTGGTGCTGCACTGCGGGCCGGCCCAGGTGGCGGCGCTGGCTGCCACGGGGCGGGCCGTGGGGGCCCTGGTCGCGGTGCCGCTCGGGCCCTGGGTGGAGTTCCGTCGTAAGCGGCCGGTCATGGTGGCGATGGACCTGACCCGGTGCGCGGCGTTGCTGAGCGTCCCCGCCGCGTTCGCGCTCGGCCGGCTCAGCTTCGGCCAGCTCCTGCTGGTCTCCGTCGTCACCGCGGCGGCCGACATCGCCTTCAAGGCGGCCAGCGGCGCGTACCTGAAGGCGCTGGTGCCGCCGGCGGACCTGCTCGTCGCGAACAGCCGCTTCGAGTCCACGACATGGGCCTCGACCACGCTCGGACCGCCGCTCGGCGGGGCCGCGATCGGGCTGTTCGGGCCGGTGACGACCGTGCTGGCCGACGCGGTCAGCTACCTGCTCTCGGCGCTGGGCATCCGGGCCATCGGCGGGACGGAGGCGCGCCCCGTACGCACCGGTGCACCGCGGCTGCGGGCGGGCGACCTGCTCGACGGCTGGCGCCACCTCCTCACCCACCCCACGCTGCGTCCGCTGTTCCTCAACGTGCTCGTGGTCAACGGCCTGCTCATGGCCACCGAGCCGCTGCTCGCCGTGCTCCTGGTGGGCCACCTCGGGTTCGCGCCCTGGCAGTACGGCCTGGCGTTCGCGGCCCCCTGCGTCGGCGGCCTGGTCGGCTCCCGTCTGGCGGGCCGGCTCGCGGCGCGGTTCGGCCGGCACCGGGTCCTGCGCACCGCCGGAGTGCTGCGCGTGTGCTGGCCCCTCGGGCTGGCGTTCGTCCGGCCCGGTGTCCCCGGGATCGTCCTGGTCATCGCCGTCCAATTCGGCGTGGTGACCTGCTGCGGCCTGTTCAACCCGGTGCTGGCGACCTATCGGCTCGACCACACCGAGTCCGACCGGGTCGCGCGCACCCTGGCCGCGTGGTCGATCAGTACCAGCGTCGCCATCGCGGCCCTGACGGCCCTGTGGGGTCTGCTGGCCGCCGTCACCGGTCCCCGCACCGCGATCGCCGCCGCCGGGATCCTGCTCCTGGCCACCCCGCTGCTTCTCCCGCGCCGCGAGAGCGTCCGCGGGAGCGAGCTCGCCGGTGCCGGAGCCCCGGAGGCCGTCGATCGGGTCTGAGGGGGGGAGCTTGTGGCGGTTCGTGAGCCGCAAGGCGGTCGAGGCCCGGCCCGGTGGTGCCGGGATGGCTTTGGCTGCCGCCCGGTGGGGCCGGCCGCGGGGACGGGACGGCTTCCACCACCGCCCGGTGGGGCCGGCCGCGGGGCGGGACGGCGTGGGGCAGGGCAGACTGGGGGGGGTATGCCTGAGATGCCGGAAGTGGAGGGGTTGCGGGGGTTCTTGGGGGAGCAGTTGGCGGGGCGGAGTGTGGCGCGGGTGGATGCGGTGTCCGTGGCGGCGCTCAAGACGTATGAGCCGCCGTTGAGTGCGCTGGAGGGGCAGGCGTGCGGTGGGGTGGACCGGTACGGGAAGTTCCTGGTGGTGCGGGCCGGGGAGCTGTGTCTGGTGATGCATCTGGCGCGGGCGGGGTGGGTGCGGTGGAACGAGCGGCTGCCGGCGGCGCCGCCGCGGCCGGGCAAGGGGCCGCTGGCGCTCCGGGTGCGGGTCTCCCCCGGTGAGGCGGGGTTCGAGGTGACGGAGGCCGGGAGCCAGAAGCATCTGGCGGTGTATGTCGTGCGGGATCCACAGGAGGTGCCGGGGATCGCGCGGCTGGGGCCGGACCCGTTGTCCGGGGAGGTGGGTCCGGAGGCGTTCGCGGGGCTGCTGGCGGGGGAACGGCGGCAGATCAAGGGCGTCCTGCGGGACCAGAGCGTGCTGGCCGGGATCGGCAACGCGTACGCGGACGAGATTCTGCATGCGGCGCGCCTGTCGCCGTTCAAGCTGGCCGACGCGCTGTCCGAGGCGGAGGTGTCGCGGCTGTACGAGGCGATGGGCAGCACGCTGGGCGAGGCGGTGGAGCGCGCCCGTGGGCTGGCGCCGGCGGAGCTCAAGACGGGGAAGCGGAGCGGGATGCGGGTGCACGGGCGGACCGGCGAGGCGTGTCCGGTCTGCGGGGACACCGTCCGTGAGGTGTCCTTCAGCGACTCCTCGCTGCAGTACTGCCCCACCTGTCAGACGGGCGGCAAGCCGTTGGCCGACCGGCGGCTGTCGCGGTTGTTGAAGTAGGCGGGCGCCGGCGGAGCGGAGGGGTGCCCCGCCGCCGGCCGGGCGGCCGGTGGCGGGGCGGGGCGGGCGCAGCGCGGCGGGGTGGAGCGCGGCGGGGGCGGGTGTCAGGACGCCGGGTGGGCGGTGGACAGCAGCTCGCGCAGCTCGTGCACGGCCTCGCGCAGGTGCTCGGCGAAGGTGTGCATGGGGGCGGCGACCGCGCGGGGCGTGCTGAGGTAGAGGTGGAAGCGGTCGGGGAGCAGGACGTAGGCGACGCCGATGCAGCGGCTGCTGGTGGAGCCGAAGCCGAAGTACTGGATGTGCCGGGAGGGGGCGGAGCTGGTGCTCAGGTAGTCGTCGCGCATGATCTGCCAGCCGGGGCTGCGGTAGAGGGCGGGCTGCTCGGGGACGCCCAGAGCGGGCCCGCGGCGGCGCTGGATGAGTTCGAGTTCCCACAGGTGCTGTTCGGGGGCGTCGCCGGCCTGGCACTGCCGGGCGCGGGCGACATGGGCGTCCGCGGCGGCGCGCAGGGCCGTGCGGCGGGCCTCGGCGTCCGCGGCCGGGTCCTGCATGGCGGCGACGAACGCGGCGATCTCGGGGGTGACCACCCGCATCGCCTCGGTGCGGCCGCGGCGCCACTGGCGGGTGGCGATCGACTCGTAGGTGGCGCCCAGGTGGCCCTTGGCGCGCTGGTGGGCCAGTTGGTAGGCGAGCTGGACGAAGGCGTCCGGGGAGAGGCCCAGGGACTTGGCGGTGTCGGCGCCGAAGTCGTCGAAGGCGACGGTGCGGGTGGCGGTGTCGGCCCCGTAGCGGGCGAACGCCTCGGCGGCGGAGTGCACCTTCTCGCGCAGGGCGTCGTCCAGGTGGAAGGTGAGCGGCTTCAGGGCGGGCAGGCCCTGGGGGCGGGCGCCGGACCGGCGGGAGTGTTCCTCGGCGGGGGTGGCCAACAGGTCGTCGACGAAGCTGAGGATGGTGGTGCCGTCCAGGTCGCAGTGTTCGACGTTGATACCGGCCCGTCCGTCGGCGAAGACGACGAACGAGACGGCCTTGTCGAACCAGCGGTTGCCCCGGTCGCCGTACAGCAGCTCGTCACAGGTCTGCTGGGTGTCGACGGGCGCGAAGTCCTCCAGGCAGACGCAGAACAGCGCGGTCTCCACGGCGTCGAGGGCGGCGGCGTTGTCCGGGTGGTGGGCCAGCAGGGACTCCCGGGCGGCGGCCCACTCGGCGCGGGCCATGGTGGTGAGGTGGCCGACCGGGGCGTCCGCGCCGGCCGGCGGCGCCTGGGTGCCGGCGCTGACGACGGCGTGCAGCCCGGCCTCCAACTCGTCCAGGCTGTGCGGGACGCCGTCCGGGCCGAGGACGTCCAGGGTGAACATCCCGCCCCGGAAGAAGACCACGATGTGCCGGGCGTCGGACGGGCCGGGCCACTCCTTGGTGTACGGGGCGCGGACGGTGTCCTGTTCGGCGCCGGGGATCCGGGTGGTGGAGAAGAGGAACTTGTTCTGCTCCATGGTCTGGGGGCGGTCGCGCAGCAGGACCGGGGGGATCCGTTCCTCGTCGAGCCGGTGCTTGTAGTGCAGGGAGGCGGCGATCAGGCCGGCGGCGCGGGCCAGTTGGGACTGCCCGGTGTCCTGGAAGAGGAAGAAGAAGTTGGCGTTGAGGGCGATCCGGTCGCGGCGGCCGAGGTAGCGGTAGGGCCAGAACGTGTCGAGCCAGCTGTGCACGCCGTCGGTCGCGTCGTACTCCTCCAGGGCCGCCTGGAGCACCCGGCCGGGGCCGCCGGGCCGCTGGTAGGCGGCCACCTCCGCCTCGGTCGCCGCCCGCTGCTCGTCGGTGAGCAGCGGTGCGCACCATGCGAGGAACCGCGTACAGCTCTCCTCCAGGGAGGGCAGCGGTACCCGCGGGAGGGTGTCCTCCAGCGCGAAGGTCGCGGAGGTGCCGGGAGCGGCGGCCGCCGGCGAAGTGGTGGGGGTGCCCTGGCTGTGGGTCACGTCGGGTCTCTCGTTTCGGCTCGTCGGGTGCGGAACGGGCGGTGCGGAACGGGGCGGGCAGGCAGGCAGGCAGGCAGGTCGGGTGCTCCGTGGGCCGGCCCGTGCGGGCGCCGGTCCACCGGCCGGGACGGGACGGCCTCCTCTCGGGGGGGCGAGGCGGCTGGGGCGCTCCTTTCGGATCTTCGTGGACGCGCGGATGCGCTCGCCCCACCAGGCCGGGGTCGCCCTGATCCACGAAGATCCAAAAGCAAACTCCCTAGTCGAGCAGCCGGTCGCCCCGGACGGCCCGGCCCTCGGCCGCCAGGTGCTCGGGCCGTACCCGGCCGAAGAGCTGACGGGTACGGGCCACGCTCCCGATGACGCCGGGCCGCTCGCTGTAGGCGAAGATCGCCGAGTGGCGCGCGGTGCCGCCCCGGACCGGACTCACCCGGTGCAACGAGTAACGGCCCTTGAAGAGTTGCAGATCGCCCGGGCGGAGCGGCAGCCGGCGGATCAGCCGCTCGCCGCGGCCCGCCAGGACGTCGCCGACGGCGCCGAAGTGCTCGTCGTGCGCGGACCGGATGTTCGGGCAGTACTCGAAGACGCCGCCGGACTCCGCGTCCTGGGTGAGCATGCTGACGGTGAACTCATTGGTGTCGAAGTGCCAGGGGTGTTCCTTGCCGGGCTCGACGACGTTGAGGACCAAACCGGACAGCGGGTCGGCCAGCTCGTGCAGCTGCGGCAGCTGGAAGCAGTGGGCGAGGAAGCGCTGGAAGGCGGGGTGCGCGTAGAGGCGGCTGATGAGGGAGCCGGCCGGGATGCGGTCCCGTGCGACGAAGGCGTTGCCGCGTTCGAAGAGCCGGCGGCCGGGGTGGCCGGCCGGCAGGGAGCGGTCGGCGGCGATGTTGTAGACGTTGACGGTCTCGACGTCGAAGTGCGCGCGGGGTGCGAGGTCGGCGCACTCCCGTCGGAGGGTCTCGCGCTGCGCGGGGTGGATGAAGTCCGGCAGGACGGTGCAGCCGAGGGTGTCCAGCTCCTGGCGGGCGCGGGAGACCACGGCCCGCACCTCGGGGCCGTCCGGCTCCGTCAGGGGGTACCGGGCGGTGTCGACCACCTGGTCCAGCGTCATGGCTTCCAAGGTGCTCATGCGTTCCTCTCCACGTACGTGACCCGACCGATGCCGCTCCAACTCCCCCGTGATGAACCGGACTTGACGCTGCCACAGGGCCCGGGTGGTTGTCTGTGATCCGACACACGGTGCGGGGGGCGGGCGGCCTCGGCGCCCCGGCCTGCGTTCCGGGCCGCCGCCTCGTCGTACCCCTCCACCGGGCCGGATACGCGCCCGGCGGCGACCGGCGCACACGGCGGGGCGGGGGCGCCGCCCGCGTCGGCTCGCTCACAGTTTGTGCAACTTGTTGCATAAGGACGTCCGGCTGGTCTACAACGGTGCGGACGTCCACCCCGCAAGGAGGCCCCGATGAGCGCCGAGAGCCCGTACCCGCACCTGATGAGCCCGCTCGACCTGGGGTTCACCACGCTCCCCAACCGGGTGCTGATGGGCTCGATGCACATCGGCCTGGAGGAGGCGGAGAACGGGTTCGAGCGGATGGCCGCCTTCTACGCCGCCCGGGCGCGCGGTGGCGTCGGCCTGATGGTGACCGGCGGTATCGCCCCCAACGACGCGGGCCGGCCGTACGAGGGCGGGGCCAAGCTCACCACTGAGGCGGAGGCCGCCCAGCACCGGACCGTGACCGAGGCGGTGCACGCCGCGGGCGGGCGGATCGCGCTGCAGATCCTGCACTTCGGGCGGTACGCGTACCACGCCGACCTGGTCGCCCCCAGCGCCCTCCAGGCGCCGATCAGCCCCTTCACCCCGCACGCGCTCACCGACGAGCAGGTCGAGCAGACCATCGAGGACTATGTGCGGGCGGCGGAGCTGGCCCGCTCCGCGGGGTACGACGGCGTCGAGATCATGGGCTCCGAGGGCTACCTGATCAACGAGTTCATCGCCGGGGCGACCAACCAGCGCACCGACCGCTGGGGCGGGTCGTACGAGAACCGGGTGCGCTTCCCGCTGGAGATCGTCCGGCGGACCCGGGAGCGGCTGGGCCCCGACTTCATCCTGATCTACCGGCTGTCGATGCTGGACCTGGTCCCCGGCGGCTCGACGCTGGAGGAAGTGATCACGCTCGCCAAGGAGATCGAGGCGGCCGGCGCCACGATCATCAACACCGGCATCGGCTGGCACGAGGCTCGCATCCCGACCATCGCCACCTCGGTGCCGCGCGGCGCGTACACCTGGGTGACCAAGCGGCTGATGGGGTCGGTGTCAGTCCCGCTGGTGACCAGCAACCGGATCAACACCCCCGAGGTCGCCGAGGAGGTGCTCGCCGACGGGCGGGCGGACATGGTGTCGCTGGCCCGGCCGTTCCTGGCCGACCCGGAGTTCGTCGGCAAGGCACGCGAGGGCCGGGCCGACGAGATCAACACCTGCATCGGCTGCAACCAGGCCTGCCTCGACCACACCTTCAGCGGCAAGCTCACCTCGTGCCTGGTCAATCCGCAGGCCTGCCACGAGACCGAGCTGGTGCTCTCGCCGACCCGGCTGCGCAAGCGGCTCGCGGTGGTCGGCGCCGGACCGGCCGGCCTGGCGTGCGCGGTCGCCGCCGCCGAGCGGGGGCACGAGGTGACCTTGTTCGACGCGGCGGCGGAGATCGGCGGGCAGCTGAACGTCGCCAAGCGGATCCCCGGCAAGGAGGAGTTCGACGAGACGCTGCGCTACTTCCGCACCCAGCTGAAGCTGCGCGGTGTCGAGGTGCGGCTGAACACCCCCGTCACCGCCGCGGACCTGGGCGGGTACGACGAGGTGGTGGTCGCCACCGGTGTGACGCCGCGCATCCCGGAGATCGAGGGCGTCGACCACCCGAGCGTGGTCAGCTACCTCGATGTGCTGCGGGACGGCGCGGCGGTCGGCGAGCGGGTGGCGGTCGTCGGGGCCGGCGGCATCGGGTTCGACGTCGCGGAGTTCCTGACCGACGCCGGCGACGGGGCCAACCAGGACCCGGAGACCTACTTCCGCGCCTGGGGCGTGGACACCTCCTACGGCGACCGGGGCGGGCTGCGGGCACCGGAGCGGCCGAAGACACCGCGCCAGGTGCACCTGCTGCAGCGCAAGACCTCGAAGGTCGGCGCGGGGCTGGGCAAGACCACCGGCTGGATCCACCGCACCGAGCTGCGGCACCGCGGGGTGACGATGGTGGCCGGGGCGACGTACGAGCGGATCGACGACGAGGGGCTGCACCTGACCGTGGACGGCACCGCCACCACGCTCGCCGTGGACACGGTCGTGCTGTGCACCGGCCAGGAGCCGCGGCGGGACCTGTACGAGGAGCTGCGGGCCCAGGGGCGGGCGGCGCACCTGATCGGCGGGGCGGACGTGGCCGCCGAGCTGGACGCCAAGCGGGCGATCAAGCAGGGCACGGAGCTTGCGGCGGCCCTGTGACGCCGGGCCCGGCCGGGGGCACTCCCCGGCCGGGCTTTCTAGGATTCCCCCATGTCACTCCCGCACGCGATCCTCACCGCCCTGCTAGAGAAACCGTCGTCGGGGCTGGGGCTGACCCGCCGCTTCGACCGGTCGATCGGCTACTTCTGGTCGGCCACCCACCAGCAGATCTACCGCGAGCTGGGGAAGCTGGAGCAGGCCGGGTTCATCCGGGCGCTGCCGTCCGACCAGCCGGCCCGGGGCCAGAAGAAAGAGTTCGAGGTGCTGCCCGCGGGCCGGGCGGAGCTGACCGCATGGGCCTCGCGGGAGCAGGAGTCCAAGCCCATCCGCGATGCGCTACTGCTGCGGCTGCGGGCCGCGGCGGTGGTGGGACGGTCCGGGCTCGACGAGGAGCTGCGCCGCCATCTGGCGCTGCACCGGCGGCAGTTGACGGAGTACGAGGAGATCGAGGGCCGCGACTTCGGGGCCGCCTCGGCGCCGGAGGACCGGCTGCGGCGGCTGGTGCTGCGGGCCGGGATCGGGCTGGAGACCTTCTGGGTGGCCTGGCTGGCGGAGGCGCTGGCCGAGGTCGAGGACATGGGGACGGGCGGCGCGGACGCGGGAACGGGCGGCACGGACAAGAGAACGGGCGGCACGGACAAGGGAACGGGCGGCACGGACAAGAGAACGGGCGGCACGGACAAGGGAACGGGCGGGCGGCCCGGGGAGTAGCTCCCGGGCCGCCCGCCCGTGCCGTCACCGGTCGGTGCGGACCGCCGGCGCCGGCCGGTGGGGCGTCAGCACTGGTCGTAGATCAGGGCCCGCACCATCCGGCAGGTCGCGTCGGACGGGGTGTGCACGCCGATCTGCTGGGCGGTGCTGCGGATCCTGCGGTTGTGGGCCTGCTCGGGGCGGTAGACCCCGGTGTCGAGCAGGGCTATGGCCAGCCGCATGGCCTTCAGGCGGCGGTTGTGCGATTCGTAGCGCTCGCGCGGCCATCCGGCGGGCAGCGGCTTCTTGGGCAGCGGGTGGGCCGGAAGAGGCTTCGTCATGAGTGTGGCGGCAGCGGTCATCGGCGCCCTCCTGGAGCTGGGGAAATCCCTCACTGACTGGTTCCCATTCTACGGCGCACCACTGACAAAAGCCCCTGGCCAGCGGGGATTTGGGCGCTCCGACCGGCCCCACGGAGGAGCCCCGCGAAGGGGCTCCACCAAGGGCGGTCGGAGGGCAGTGGGGGGCCGGGAAGGGCGGCCGGAGAACCCGGGAGCGCCCGCCCCGGTAAGCCCCCTGACGCGAGCGCGCAGCGACCGCCGGCCTGCCGGGTTCAGCCCGCCGCGGTACGGGTCCGCAGGCGGTTCTTGTCGGGCTTGCCCACCGGGGTGAGCGGGATCTCGTCGACGAGGTGGACCGCGGCCGGGGCGTAGAGGGCGCCCTTGTGCTCGGTGACGAAGGCGCGGAGGGCACCGGTGTCGACGGCGCGGCCCGGGAGCGGGACGACCGCGGCGTGCACCTCCTCCGCCTCGTCGGCGGTCCGCACCCCGAAGACGGCGCACTCGGAGACCGCCGGGTGGGTGTGCAGCAGGTCCTCGACCTCCGCCGGGTGGACATGGCCGCCCACCACGATGATCAGGTCCTTGAACCGGTCGACGAGGTAGAGCCGGCCCTCGTCGTCGAGGCACCCGGCGTCACCGGTGCGCAGCCAGCCGTCGCCGGGCAGCGCCCGCGCGGACTCCTCCGGCTGCTTCCAGTAGCCGGTCATCACGCTGGCGGAGCGCACCCAGATCTCGCCCTGCTCCCCCGTCGGCAGGATCTTCCCCGCCTCGTCGCGGACGGTGAGTTCGACGCCGGGCAGGGCGCGGCCGACGGTGATCCGGCCGCCCGGGCCGGTCGGCTGATGGTCCTCCGGCAGGGCCGTGGTGATCGCCAGCGCCTCGGACATCCCGTACATCCCGTAGAGCACCGGGCCGAAGGCCTTGACGGCCTCCATCAGCCGGGACGGGGAGGCCGCGCAGCCGCCGTAGCTGATGCTGGTGAGCGAGCCGAGGTCGGTGCCGGGCAGGGCCGGGTCGTCCAGGAGGCGGTAGAGCAGCGGGGGCAGCAGCCAGAGGTGGGTGATCCGCTCGCGGTCGATGGCGGCGAGCACCGCACCCGGGTCGAAGGCGCGGTGCAGTACGACGCTCCCGCCTGCCGCCAGTGCGACGTCGGAGAGGATGCCCGCCAGGTGGGCGAGCGAGGTGCAGGCGAGGAAGCGGGGCGGCGCGCCGTCTGCGGACCCCATCTGGGCGACCAGGGCGGCGTACGGGCCGTGCGCCATCCGGATTCCCTTGGGGATGCCGGTGGTTCCACCGGTGTACCGGATGCACCAGTCGTCCTCGGGGCCGGCGGCGCTCGCGACGGCGGGGAAGGGGGTCCCCCCTGCTCCTTCGCGCTCGGGGGACGGCAGCGCGGCGCAGTCGGCCAGCAGGTCGGGACCGAGGGTGCGGCCCGGCGTCGGCCCGAGGGTCAGGACCGTGGGGCGCGCGCCCGCCAGGTGCCCGAGCAGGGCCTCCGCGGTGCCGGACAGGTCGGGGTCGACCAGCAGCAGCACGGTCTCGGCGCTCTCGGCGACCTTGGCCAGGGCCTCGGCGGCCATCCCGTCGTAGAGCAGCACGACCCGCGCGCCGAGGAGGTTGGCGGCGTAGCGGGCGGCGAGCGCCTCATGGCGGTTGCCGCTGAGGACGGAGACGGTGTGGCCGCGGCCGATGCCGTGCGCGGCGAACACCGCCGCCATGCGGTGGACGGTGGCGTGTAACTCGCCGGCGGTGACCTCGGGGCGGCTCCCTGTGCCGGGACCGCCGCCGCCGGCCGGGGCTTCCGGGCCGGTCAGCACGGTGCGCGACGGGTCGCGGGCGAGGGTGGCGAGGATGGCATCGACGTAGCTGGTGAATCCGGTGGCGGGCGGCATGGCGGGGCTCCTTCGAGGTGGCGGCGGGCCGGCGGCCCGTTGGTGGCCCCGACGCTACGTCGACGCGCTGATGCCCTCCATGACCAATTCCGCCATGTGCTCATGACGGCAGAGGCATCAGCGGGGTCAGCGTCTGCTCCGCGGCGGCGAGGATCTCGGTGACCCGCAGCCCGAAGTGGACGTCGCAGGCGTTGGGCAGTCCGCTGCCGACGGCGGCGAGCAGGGCGTCCACGGCGTGGTGGTAGGCCGCTTCCGGCCCGTGCTGCCGGTGCGGCAGGGCGGTGATGCCGGCGGCGCCGCGGAGGGTGACCTCGACGCCGGCCGCGGCGGGCGGGGCGGTCAGTCCAACGGTCGCCGAGCTGGCCGCCCCGCTGCTGTGACGCATCGTCAGCAGGACGGTGTCAGCCGGGCCGCGGGCGGCGGTGACGGACTCCGCGTCGCCGAGCACCGGGAGCAGGACGGATAGCGCATGCGGGCCGAGGTCCCACAGGGCGCCCTTGTCGCGGCGCCAGGGCGAGTGGGCGTACGGGCTGGTGGCGCCGTCGGAGAAGACCGGGGAGAGCCAGTCGGCGTGCGCGGTGAACCAGCCGCCGAGCGCCGCTTGAGCGGCGATCCACGCGCCCTCCTCCCGGCCGAAGCGGGCGGTGAAGAACACCACCGAGGCGACGCCGGCGCGTTCGGTCGCCTCGGCGACCGCGCGGGCCTCGGGTACCGAGGTGGCGACCGGCTTGTCCAGCAGGAGGTGGCGGCCGGCGTCGGCGGCGCGTACCGCCAACGGGCCCTGGACGGTGGGCGGCAGGGCGAAGGCGAGGGCGTCGCAATCGGCGAACAGCTCCTCCGGCGTGGCGTACGGCCGGCTGTCGTGGGCCTGGGCCAGTGCGGCGGCGGCCTCCGCCCGGCGGCCCCAGATACCGGTGAGCTCGACGCCGGGGTGGGCGGCGAGGGCGGGGGCGTGGACACCGCGCGCCCAGGGGCCGGTGCCGAGGAGTCCGATGCGCAGGGTCGTCATGCCGGTCAGTGTGCCGCGGAGGGCGGCGGGCGGCGCGGAGGCGGCGCGCGGGCGGGGGCGGGGGCGGCGCGCGGGCGGAGGCGGTCAGCGGCTGGGGCGCGGAGGGCGGCCCAGGGCGGGCGGGCATGGGGCCGGCGGCATGGAGCCGGCGGCGCGGCGGGCGGGGCCCAGCGGGCCGTACGCCCGGCAGGGCACACGCCCGGTGGCCCAGCCGTCCGGCGCCCACATCGGGTGCCCGCATCGGGTGCCCGGACGACCGGGTCGCCCACCGGGCGCCCCTCCGCACCGTAACGATGGGGCGCACCCCACCAGCTCAGGCCAGGTAATCCCTGGCATATGACAGGCGTCACCTTCGAATCGGCGGGATGTCCGACTGAGTAACCTGCGGTTCACAAATGAGCAACGGACGGGAAATCGCCCCTTGCGAGAGTGCGAAGCAACGCCCGCATACGTCCCCGCACCCCGTACCAGAGGACCCCCCGTGACCATCAAGGCCGAGTACATCTGGATCGACGGCACCCAGCCGACCGCCACGCTCCGCTCCAAGACCAAGATCCTTCGCGACGGCAGCTCCCTGCCGCGCTGGGGCTTCGACGGGTCCAGCACCAACCAGGCCGAAGGCCACGCCTCGGACCTCGTACTGGAGCCGGTCTTCAGCTGCCCGGACCCGATCCGCGGCGGTGACCACCTGCTGGTGCTCTGCGAGGTGCTCCACACCGACCTGACCCCGCACCCCTCCAACACCCGTGCGCTGCTGCGCCCGGTGGCGGAGAAGTTCGCCGGCCAGGAGCCGCTCTTCGGCATCGAGCAGGAGTACACCTTCCTCAAGGGCGACCGCCCGCTCGGCTTCCCCGAGGGCGGCGGCTACCCGGCTCCGCAGGCCGACTACTACTGCGGGGTGGGCGCCGGCGCCATCTTCGGCCGGGAGATCGTCGAGAAGCACCTGGACCTGTGCCTGGCGGCCGGCCTCGGACTGTCCGGCATCAACGCCGAGGTCATGCCCGGTCAGTGGGAGTTCCAGGTCGGCGCGCTGGCGCCGCTGGAGGTCTCGGACCACATGTGGGTGGCGCGCTGGCTGCTGCACCGGGTCGCCGAGGACTACGGCGTCACCGCTTCGCTGGACGCCAAGCCGGCCAAGGGCGACTGGAACGGCGCGGGCGCACACACCAACTTCTCCACCCGTGCGATGCGGGAGGGCTACGACCCGATCATCACCGCCTGTGAGGCGCTGGGCGCGGACGACAAGCCGATGGAGCACGTCCGCCAGTACGGCACCGGCATCGAGGACCGGCTCACCGGTGCCCACGAGACCGCCCCCTGGCACGAGTTCAGCTACGGCGCCTCCGACCGCGGGGCCTCGGTGCGGATCCCCTGGCAGGTCGAGGTCGATAAGAAGGGCTACATCGAGGACCGTCGGCCGAACGCCAACGTCGACCCGTACGTGGTCACCCGGCTGATGGTGGACACCTGCTGCACGGAGCTGGCGCGGCGCGAGCAGGTCTGAGCCGGGCCAAGACCCGGCGCGGCGGCAGGATACCGCTGCGGAAGGACGGCGCAGGGGCCGGGCCGGTGGGCCCGGCCCCTGCGCGTGGACGCGCGCCCGCGCGGCGCGGGTCAGGGCGGGCGGAGACGACGGTCAGCGGCGGGACGGCTGTCAGTGGCGGCTGGCAGGCTGGGAACATGCTTGCGATCAGCGTCACCACCGAGACCGGGCCGGTCCTCACCCGCCCGGCCGCCGAGGACCTCGCCGCGGTGCTGCGGCGGATCGGCGGCGAGGACGACCACTTCGTGGTCGTCGACCGGCTGTCGGACGAGCCCCAGGTGTATGTGCAGACCTACCGGGACGGCGACGGACCGTACGAGGTCCAGTACCGCGACGGTGCGCCGGAGCGCCACTTCCGCGCCGAAACCGGCGAGGCCGGAGTGGTGATCGAGGTCTTCCTGGACTGGGCCCGCGGCGGGGAGGCGTGGCGTACCGCGCTGGACTGGCAGCCGGCGGACCTCTACGGCACGCCGGAGCTGGCTCCCGACACCCGCGCGGCCGCCGAGGAGCAGGCCCGCAAGGACATCCGGTCCGGCTTCTGGGGGTTCCACGACGTCGTACAGGGCGTCCGTGACGCCTTCGACCCCGCGGAGGTGGAGATATCGGTCCAGGCGGCGCGGCGGATCGTCGCGGGCCTGTGGGAGGAGCGGCTGGCCGAACAGGCCGGGTGGCCCGAGGTGACCGACCCGGACCGGGTCGCGCAGGCCTTCGCCGCGCTGGGGTCGCAGGGGCTGACCGCCCGGATGAACTTCAGCTGCTGCAGCGGATGCGGCATCGGCGAGATCGGAGCCGAACGGGCCGACGGTGACCGGGGCTTCGTCTTCTTCCACTACCAGGACACCGAGGCGGCGGCGGAGGGCCACGGGCTGGCGGTCCGGTACGGCGCCTACGCCGGCCCCGGGGAGGACGGCGCACCGGCGGAGCGGCGGACCGCGGTGGGGCGGACGGTGCTGGCCGCGCTGACCGGGGCGGGGCTGCCGGTGCAGTGGGACGGCGATCCGGACCGGGTCATCGAGGTCAGCCCGCTGGACTGGCGCAAGCGACTGCCGGCGGGTGGCTGAGGTGGCGCCCCGGCTGCCCTGGGCCGCGCCGCTGTACGTCGGTGCCGTACAACTCGGTGCGTACGCCACCGCGCGGCTGCCGCAGCGACGGCGTGCCGAGCTGCTGCGCCGGCACTCCACCAACGTCGCCAATCTACGGGCGGGTCGGTGGGAGACGCTGGTCACCAGCGCCGCGTTCGTGGAGGCACCGCTGCCGGTGCCGTACGGCGCGGCGCTGCTCGCCGTCCTCGGGACGGCCGAGGTGCGCTGGGGCGCGGCCCGTGCGGCAGGGGTGTTCGCGGCCGGGCACCTGGGGGCCAGCCTGCTGGTCCATGCCGGGCTGCGCGGCCGGGTACGGACCGATCCCCCGGACGCGACCGCGCGCGCCCTCGACGTCGGGGCGAGCTACGGCTTCCAGGCGATGGTGGGCGCCCTCGCCGCGACGGTCCCGCACCGTGCCGTACGGACGGTGGCGACGGCCGGGTTGCTGGCGCTGACGGCACGTCCGGTGCTGCGCCGCGGGCGCACCTTCACCGACGCCGGGCACCTGGCGGCGCTGGCGCTCGGGGTGGCGGTGAGCCACGGGCTAAGGGGAGGCGGGGGCTCCGGGCGCGGGACACACAGCGCGGCGCGACGGCCGTAGCGGGGGTGGGGGCGTAGCGGGGGCGGGGGGCGTAGTGGGCGGGAGCGGCGCGGGAGCCGTAGCGGGGCGGTACTTCCCACCGGGCAGGACCTGGCCGCGATGGCGGAGGAGTAACCGGCGGCTTCCTGAGCCTTGCTTGCGCCGTCGTCGTGCGCTCCTCCGTCCGGGCGAATACGCGTCAACGCCATTGCGGACGTATTCACCCCCATGGATTACTGGTTATGCCCAATTCCGGTGGGCCGCCCATCCTCTTCCGGAGAGCGTCAGCCGGCTTGCCCCGCTGACCGTCCTGGGTGCCCAGCCAGGCTGAGTTGCCGGTCATGGCGCCGTCATGGGATCCCTTGCCCAGGAAGTTGGACCCGCTGATGCCGTGCGCCTGGTACTGGCTGGTGCAGTGGCTCGCGCAACCTGACATGCGTTACGCAGGGGTCCGTACTCCGTGACTGTCGTCTGGGCCGTCCCCCTTTCCAGGGACTGGCTGCAGACCCGGCCACCGCCCGTACCCAGATCCGGGTGACCGCGATCACGATGGCGAAACGCGGGCGGCGAAGGCCCCGGCGACCAGGCCGGCTCTGACGCGGAAAAGGGCCTTTCCCTCGCTAACGACGAACGGCAGCCCGCCCGGTTCCACTCGTCGTTCCTCACTGACCCAACTAAAGGAGACAGTCATGCCCATCTCACCCAATCAGGGATCCACCAGTGGCGGCACCACGGTCACCATCACCGGTACCAACCTCGCCAACGCCACCGCCGTGCACTTCGGTTCCAAACTGGCCACCATCACCGGCAACACGGCTACCTCGGTCACTGCCACCTCCCCCTCCGGCAGCGGCACAGTTCCTGTGACCGTGACCACCCCGGGCGGCACCAGCAACCCGCTGTCGTTCTTCTACGTCGGCGCGCCGTTCAAGTCCGGCCTGAGCCCCGACACCGGCGTCACCGCGGGCGGCAACACGGTCACCATCAACGGCACCGGCCTGTCCACCGCCACCGCCGTCCACTTCGGCGCCGTCTCCGCGACCCCGACCGTGGTCAACGACAGCCAGCTGACCGTCACGGTGCCGGCGGGAACGGCAGCCGGCCCGGTGGGCGTCAGCGTCACTACCGCGGGCGGCACCAACAACGGCCTGACCTACACCTACGTCGACGCCCCCACCATCGGCACACTCAGCCCCAACTCCGGTCCCCCCTCGGGCGGAACCGTGGTGACCATCTCCGGCACCGGCTTCACCACCACCCAGTCGGTCACCTTCGGCAGCACGCCCGCGCCGTTCACCGTCATCGACGACACCACCCTGTCCGTCGTCACCCCGCCCACCCCTGACGGCGCTCCCGGTCCCTCCAATGTCACCGTGACCACCAGCGGAGGCAACGCCTTCGTCGCAGGCGGCTTCACCTACGTCAACGGGCCCGGCATCTGACCCGCAGCCAAGGACCGGTGACGGCCTGATCCCGCAACCCGAGTCCCGGCCCCCTGTCCGGGCAGGGCAGGAGCCGCCGCCCCTCCTGGCCGGACAGGGGATCGGGGAGCGAGTAGGAGCGCCCCACCGCCCTTCCTGCCCCGCCCTCTCGCCCCGCCGCCCTTCCGCCCCGTTCCCCTTCGGCGTCCGCCGCCCGTCCGGTCGCCAACTCCCGTCCGTCAGGCCAGATCCGCGCCGAGTCCCGACCGGATCGCGTCCGGGCCGGCCGGGTGTGCTGCCGGGTGTGCTGCCGGGCACGGCCGATTCCCACTACCCGGGCGCCCACACCGGGGACAGATCCCCGGCGGTCTGGTTCAATGGGGCCATGGCCAGCCTCACCGACACCGCGACAGGTCGCAGCGACCTGGAGCCGTTCTGGCCGTCCCGGCAGGCGCATGCCTTCGACCGTCTGTGTTGCCTCGCGCACTGAGCGCGGGCCCGCCTCTGCTCCACCGACGCCGCTGACCGGTGTCCCCAGCCCTGCCCGCGCGCATGACGTCCCCCGACGCCCCCTCTGCGCGAAAGAGCTGACTGACGATGACGAACCTCCGTACCCTGACCGCCGGTTCCGCGACGGCTTCCGCCTCCCCCCGCACCACACCGCCCCCGCACCGCCACCGGCTGCGCGCGGTGGCTCCCGACGAGGCGCTCGCCGCACCGGCCACCGCCCCCGACGACGGCGCCGCGCAGCACGGCATCGAACGGGTCGTCGAGCTGCTGAACTCCGGCGCGACCTGGCTTCCGGCGCCCCAGCACAGCCTGCCCGTCCTGCCCGGCCAGCCGCCGATGGTCGGCTATCTCGTCCTGGTGCCGGCCGAGCAGGCCGCCGCCGCGGTCCCGGTGCCGGCCACCGGGACGGCGGCACCGGCCTCCGGAACGGCGGCGCCCGCCCCGACCGGCGACGCGACCGTGCGGATCGACCCCGAGCAGCGGACCGCGGTGGTCCAGGGCCGGCCGCTGGACCTGACGTACCTGGAGTTCGAGCTGCTGGCCCATTTGGTCGCGCACCCGCACCGGGTACACACCCGCGACCAGTTGGTGACCACGGTGTGGGGCTACGGGCACGTCGGCGACGGCCGCACCGTCGACGTCCATGTCGCCCGGCTGCGCCGCAAGTTGGGCGCCGGGCTCCGGTCGTCGATCGTGACGGTGCGGCGGGTCGGCTACAAGTACGTGCCGAGCGCCTGAACCGGCCGGTCCCCCGCGACCGGGCGCCGCACCGCGGGGGCCGGCCTCAGGTGCCCTCCCGTTCCTCGCGGAGCGGGAGGGTGCCCGGGGCGCGCCGGTGCAGGGCGCCCACCCCGCAGGCCACCAGCAGTCCGACGCCGGAGGCCAGCAGCATGCCCTCGGCCGGGGAGTCGGTGAGCGCCGCGCCGCCCAGGCCCCCGAGGGCGACGCTGGAGACCGCCCAGACGCCCGCGCCCACCGCGTCCAGCAGCACGAAACGGCGCAGCGGGAAGTGGACGCTACCGGTGGACAGGGCGGATACCACCCGCCCACCGGGCAGGAAGCGGCCGGCGATGACCAGCAGCGCGGCATGCCGTTCGACCATGGCGCGGGCCCTGGCATGCCGGGCCCGGCCGCGCTCCCCGCGCAGCAGCCGGCCGATCGCCCGGGGGCCGGCGTACCGCCCCACGGCGTAGCCGAGGCAGTCACCGGCCAGCGCCCCGGCCGCCGCGACCCCGGCCAGCAGGCCGAGCAACGCCGGGTCGGGGCCGATCAGCACGGCGAGCAGGACGACGGTGGCCTCGCTGGGCATGAACGGCAGCAGGGCGTCGAGCGCCGACACCAGCAGCACGACCAGCCATACCCAAGGGGAGCCCAACAGGCCCTGCAGTGAGCCGGTCAGCTGGTCCAGCTCGTCAAACATGGCCGTCCGCCTCGTCACACATGGCTGTCCGCTTCGTCAGACATGGGCGTCCAGTTCGTCAGACATGGGCGGGCGTGTGCCCCACGGGCGCCGCGGCCGGCTCCCCTGTGAGCCCGGCCGGCGGAGCCGCCTGCGCCGGTACGGCCCGTGTCAGCGCGGCCACCGCCGGCACTGCTACCGGCCCGGCTGCTACCGGAACGGCCACTGACGGCCCGGCCGATGCCGCAACGGCCGCTGCCGGCAGGGCCACCGCCGGCACCGCCTGCGTCGCCGCGCCCGCCGTCCGCCGCCCGCCGCGCACCAGCCGGGCCGCGCGGGCCGCCAGCTCCCGCCGGTCCAGGCCCGGTTCGGCCGTCGTCAGCACCGGATGCGCGGTGACGCGGACGGTCAGCGCCCGGGCGGCGAGCACCCGGCGCAGCGAGGCGAGGAAGGTGTCCTCGCCGCAGAAGGCGGCGACCGTGCTGGGCCGGCCCTGCTGGGTGTACTCGACGGTCACCGGCCGGACCGGAGCGCCGGCGTCCAGGGCGGCCTGGAAGACGGCCCGGCGGAAGGTGCCCGCCTCGGCGCTGCACCAGGTGGTGGCCTGCGGGAACACCGCCACCGAGCGCCCCACGGCGAGCAGTTCGGCCACCTCCTGCACGGTGGCACGGAGCCGGCGGGGGCTGCTGCGGTCGATGAAGTGCGTACCGGCCCGGCGGGCCAGCCCGCCCACCACCGGCCAGGTGCCGACCTCCCGCTTGGCGAGCAGGGTGACCGGCTCGACGGCCAGCAGCGCGGGGATGTCGAGCCAGGAGATGTGGTTGACGACCAGGAGGGTGCCGGGCCCGTCGCCCCCGGCGGTGAGCGCGCCGGCGCCCGGTTCCGGGCCGTCGAGCCCGATGCCCAGGGCGTCCAGCAGCGCGCCGGCGTGCGCCCGCAGCCGCGGCGGATCGGCCATCCGTTCGCCGTCCGTCAGCGCCCGGCGCACCCAGTGGGCGAAGACCGCCGAGCGCCGGGCGACGTCGGCCGCCGGGACGCGGGGCAGGGCGGGTGCGGCGCAGTCCGGCGTGCAGTCGGACCAGACGTCGAAGGGGCCGTTCACCGCTCCCCCAGGAAGTAGCGCCGGTAGCGGTCGTCGAGCCGCTCCATGTCCAGTACGACGAAGAAGTCGGCGACGTCGAACTCGGGGTCGTGGGCGGGCGCGCCACAGATGACGGCGCCGATGCGCAGGTAGCCGCGGAGCAGCGGGGGCAGTTGGGCGGCGCTGGGGCGGGCGGGGGCGGGGACGGTGGGGTGCCAGGGGTGGTGCGGGGTGACCCCGAGCTCGGGCGGGGCGGCGTAGCGGGTGCGGCCCAGCTCCCAGGCGTGGGCGGCAGCGGTGCCGCCGTCGGCCAGCGGGACAGAGGCACAGCCGGCCAGGTAGCGGTGGCCGGAGAGCAGGGTGTACCGGGCGAGCGCGGCCCACATCTGGGTCATCACCGCACCGGTGCGGTGGTCGGGGTGCACACAGGAGCGGCCGGCCTCGATGAGCGAGGGGCGCAGCGCCTCCAGGGCACCGAGGTCGAACTCGCCGTCGGAGTACAGCCGGGGGCTGCGGCCGGGCGGCAACAGCCGGTAGGTCCCGACGAGGTCGCCGGTGGCGGTGTGGGTGACGACGAGGTGGTCGGCGAGCTCGTCGACGGCGTCGATGTCGTGGCCGGCCAGCGGCGTGTGCAGAGTGGCGCCGAGCTCACCGGCGAAGACCTGGTGGCGCAGCCGCTGGGCGGCCCGGATCTGCTCGACGGTGTCGGCGATCTGCGCCGTGTAGCCGGGGGCGGGAGCGGCGCCCGCGCCGGGGGTGGGAGCGGGTGCCGGGGTGGGAGCGGGGACGGCGACGGAGGCGGTCGTTGCCATGCTCATGGGAGCCCTCCATGGGGAGTGGGGAGGCTGTGCGAGTCGACGGGCGGGGGGACACTGCGGTGGGCTGTGCGGGGCGTGCGGTACCGCTCCGCGTACGGGTACACCCGACCGGGGGCGTCCCCCATGACCTGGCCCTTTCCTACGCGGCAGACTGTTCCCGGGCCCGACGGCCGGGCGCGTGAAGCCCAGGGAGCGAACGGATGAGGGTCCGCGGAACACTGGTTGCCGCCGCCCGGGGACGGGCGGGGCCGCGGGGCCGGGGAGCGCTCCCGTGCCGCCGGAAGCGGTGCTGGCAGCGGCGCCGGAGGCCGCCGGCGCCGTCGGGAAGGCGCTGCGCACCGCCCGCCCCGGCGCCACCCGCCCCCTTGGAGCGCGGCGGGGCGGCCGTTAGCGTGCCCTGCGCACGGGTCCGTCCGTAACCACCGAACCGTGGGGGCACAGGTGAACCGACCGTCACGACGTGCACTGTTGGGAACCGCCGGAGCGATCGGTACCGGGGCGGTGCTCGGCGGGACCGCCGGCGCCTCCCCCGGCCGCGGCGCGCACCGGGCGGCGGCCGGCCCCGCGTCCGGTGCGGACTGGGACACCGCGCCCGCGCGGGCGGCGCTGGCCCGGCTGCTGCCCGGCCACGCCGACCGGTTCACGCTGGTGCCGCTGGCCGTGCGGGACGGCGGTGACCGCTTCCGGGTGACCGGGCGGACCGGCCGGATCACGGTCGCCGGGACCACCCCCGCGGTGCTGCTGACCGGCGTCCACTGGTACCTGAAGTACACCTGCCGGACCCACCTGTCCTGGGCCGGCGACCAGGTGGCGCTGCCCGCCGAGCTGCCCGCCCCCCACACCCCCGTCGAGCGGGCCACCGCGCTGCGGCACCGCTTCGCGCTCAACGACACCCACGACGGCTACACCGCCCCGTACGCCGACTGGGCACGCTGGGAGCGGCTGATCGACGTGCTGGCGTTGCGCGGCGTGAACGAGGTGCTGGTCACCCCGGGCGCCGAGGCCGTCTACCACCGGCTGCTGACCGGCTTCGGCTACTCCGACGCCGAGGCCCGCGGCTGGCTGCCGGCGCCCTCCCACCAGCCGTGGTGGCTACTGCAGAACATGAGCGGCTACGGCGGCCCGATGAGCCCCGAACTGCTGCACAAGCGGGCCGCGTTGGGACGGAAGATCTGTGACCGGCTGCGGTCGTTGGGGATGCACCCGGTGCTGCCCGGCTACTTCGGCACCGTCCCGGACGGGTTCGCCGCCCGCAACCCCGGCGCCCGCACCGTCCCCCAGGGCACCTGGTCCGGTCTGCAGCGCCCGGACTGGCTCGACCCGCGGACCGCGGTCTTCGCCGAGGTGGCCGCCGCCTTCTACCACCACCAGGAACACCTCCTGGGCCCCGCCGACCACTTCAAGATGGACCTGCTGCACGAGGGCGGCGACCCCGGTGACGTCCCGGTGCCGGCCGCCGCCCGCGCCGTGGAGAAGGCGCTGCGCACCGCCCGCCCCGGTGCCACCTGGGTCATCCTGGGCTGGCAGGGCAACCCGCGGCGCGATCTGCTGGACGCCGTCGACCACGACCGGATGCTGGTCGTCGACGGGCTCAGCGATCTGGAGACGGTCACCGACCGGGAGCGGGACTGGGGCGGGGTGCCCTACGCCTTCGGTTCCATCCCCAACTTCGGGGGCCGCACCACCGTCGGTGCCAAGACCCACGTGTGGGCCGAGCGCTTCTGGGCCTGGCGCGACAAGCCCGGCAGCCGGCTGGTGGGCACGGCGTACATGCCCGAGGCCGCGGAGCGGGACCCGGCGGCCTTCGAGCTGTTCTCCGAACTGCCGTGGCGGGAGCGCCCGGTGGACCGCGCGGCGTGGTTCGACGGCTACGCCGACCTGCGCTACGGCGCCCGCGACGGGCAGGCCCGGGCCGCGTTCGCCGCGCTGCGCACCAGCGCGTACCAGATCTCCAGCGCGGACGGCCGGCCGCACGACTCGATCTTCGCGGCCCGCCCGAACCTGACCGCCCGCTCCGGCACCGTCTACGCCACCCACACCCCGGCGTTCGACCCGGCGGCGTTCGACACCGCCTTCGCCGCGCTGCTCGCGGTCCGCCCGGCGCTGCGCGACAGCGACGCCTACCGCCACGACCTCACCGACGCCGCCCGGCAGGCCCTGGCCAACCGCTCCTGGCAGCTGATCGGTCAGCTCCAGGACGCCTACCGGCGCAAGGACGGGGCCGCGTTCGGCGCGCTCTCCCGGCTGTGGCTGCGGCTGATGCGGCTGAGCGAGGAGGTCACCGGCGCGCACCGGCGGTTCCTGCTCGGGCCCTGGCTGGCCGACGCCCGGGCCATGGCGTCCGACCCCGCGGAGGCGGACCAACTAGAGCACAGCGCCCGTGCACTGATCACCACCTGGGCGGACCGGGCCACCGCGGACGGCGGCTCGCTGGCGAACTACGCCAACCGCGACTGGCACGGCCTGATCGGTGACGTCCACCTCCCGCAGTGGCAGGCGTACTTGGACGAGCTGGCCGATGCGCTGGCCGCGGACCGGCCGCCGAAGACCTTCGACTGGTACGCCAGGGAAGAGCCCTGGACCCACGCGCACCAGGCCTATCCGCTACGGCCTACCGTCGATCCGCACCGCACCGCGCAGCGCGTCCACGACACCCTCGCCGGGGCCCCCTACCAGGGCACCGTCACGGTCACTGCCACCCCGGCCGGGCTACCGCCGGGCGGGACGGCGACCGTCGGCGCGACGCTGCGCAATGTCAACGGCCTGCGCGCCACCGGCCGGGTCGACTTCGCGTTGCGCGGGGTGGACGCCACCGCCGCGGGCCCGGTCTCCCTGCCCTCGGTCCCGCCCGGCGGGAGCGGCACGGCCCGCTGGCGGGTCACCGCCCCGCCCGGCCCCCTGGACGCTCCGCTGCGCCCGCTGCCCTACGACCTGACCGTCGACTATGGCCCCCGGGGCGAGCCGCGGGTGCGGGCCGCGCGGCCCGGCACGCTCTTCGTGGCCGGGCCGCTGGACGCCGGGCTGCGCACGGTGACCACCAACGCGGCGGTCTTCGGGCAGTTGGACGACCGCTTCGCGGTGAACGGTGCGGGCGCGGACCTGTGGAAGGGCACCGCGGAGTTCGGCGCGGTCTACCGGCCCGGCGCGCTGACCGCCGGTGGCTCGGTGACGGTCGAGGTGACCGGGCAGGACGCTACCGGCCCCTGGGCCCGGGCCGGCATCATCGTCCGCAACCGCCTGGCCGGGCCGCCCGCACCGGGCTCCCCGGACGCCCGCGGCTTCCTCAACCTCTCGGTGACGCCCGGCAACGGCGTGGTGCTGTCCTACGACGCGAACGGCGACGGCGCCCTGGACACCTACCGGCGGCTCGCCGGCGGGTCCGCCCCGGTGCTGCTGCGACTGGCCCGCGGCCGGGACGGCGCGGGCTCGGGCACGTACACCGGTTCCTGTTCCACCGACGGCGGCGCCACCTGGCGGGAGGTTGGCACCGTGACCGTGCCGGGAGCGGCGGCCCGCCAGGACACCGGGCTGCACCAGTGCGCGGCCAACTCCGGGACCGGGGAGCGCGGTACGGCCACGTTCCGCCGCTGGGCGGTCACTGGCAGCTCTCCTGGCAGCCGCGTACGCTGACCGGCACGGACCACGGAACGACCACGAGCGAGGGGACCCACGGTATGAGTGCCGCAGCTGAGAAGGAGTGGCTCTACGCCCTCGACATCTCCGACGCCACCTGGCAGCGCGCGCCCGGCGACGCCGAGGAGGCCGTGGAGATCGCCTTCCTGGAGCGCGGTGCGGTCGCCATGCGCAACTCCACGGACCCCGATGTGGTACTGCGCTACACCGAGGCCGAGTGGCGGGCCTTCGTGCTCGGTGCGCGGGACGGTGAGTTCGACCTCCAGCAGTGACCCTGCCCCAAGCGGTAGGCGGGGTGGGCCCGTTGGACCTGCGGCCCGCGCGGAACCCTTCCGCGCGGGCCGCGGTCCGTTGCGGGCACCGTGCCGGCGCCTCCGGGCGGGCCGGCGGGGCCCGGTGACCATCACAGGATTCACTCGTTTCACCGAACGTGAAGCAGCAGCAGGCGACCTCCCACCGTCCGGACCGCACCTCCCCCGGCGGCCCCGCCGCTCCCGGTGACGTCATCGACGTCGAGCAGGCCGAGGCGGCGCTGGTCGAGCACTACCCCCGGCTGGTCCGGCTGGCCTACCTCGTACTGCCCGCCGGCCGCAGCCGTGGCCGGCGGGTGTTGGCCGCGCACGGCGTGGTGCAGCGCACCCTGCCGCGCCAGCGCGCCTCCGCCGGCGGGCTCGGGCTGCCCGCCCAGCGGTCCGGGACCGACGCGGCCATCGACCCCGGTTACGCCTTCGTCCGGATGCGGGTGCTGCGCAGCGCCCTGGCCGCCGGGCGCAGCCGGCGCCGGCTGCCTGCCCGGCCGCCGCTGTTCCCCCAGGTGTGGGGGCTGCGGCTGTTCCCGCGCTCCGGGGGCGCCGATGAACTCGCCCTGGACCAGGCGCTGTCGGCGCTGTCCGGGCCGGCCCGGGCGGCGTTCGTGCTGCGGGATCTGGAGCGGCTGAGCGTGCCGGAGGTGCGCCGGGTGCTGGAGGCCGCCGGGGTGGCCGATCCCCGGGAGGCGCTGGTGGAGGCGGAGCAGGCGGCGCTGCCGGCCGGCAGCCGGGACCGCTCGCTGCTGGAGTCGCCGGAGTTCGACCCGTGCGCCCTGCAGGCCCGCCCGACGGACCTGATCCGGCGGCGGCAGCACGGCCGGGCGGTGCTGGCGGCGGGTGTCGCGCTGCTGGTGAGCGGGGCGCTGCTGGGCATGCCGGGCGACGGCTGGGGCCCGGACGGCGCCGCCGCCCCGCCGTACGCCCGCAATGCGGCGGCCGAAGCGGCCCTGGAGCCGGGCAGGTTGACGGTGACCTCGGCGACGGCGTGGAAGACCGCGGCCCGGCAGGACTTCGCCGCCTGGCCGGCCCGCGGCGACCGGATCCACGACAAGGCGCTGCTCCGCCGCGCCCTGGCCGTCTGGGCGCGGCCCGGTGCCGGGGTGCAGGTCTCGGCGACCCCGGGCACCCCGTCCGGGCCGGCCGCCGGCCCGGCCCAGTTGCTGTTCGCGGGGGTGGTCGACCACGCCGTGGTGGTGCTGTTCCACGACGGCCTGCGGGTGGTGCGGTACGCCGAGACCGCGGACGGCGAGGGCCAGGCCGACGACACCGGCGCGGCGCTGGACTTCGCCCGGACGGACGGTGCGGCGGCCGACTCGGCGAGCGCACTGGTGGTGGCCCGCACCCAGGGCAACGTCCGCTATCTGACCGCGCCCTGGGTGACGTCGGCGCACCTGGTGGACCTGCTGAAGCCGGACGCGGCGGCCCAGCCGGCGCACCTGGACGCGAACGGGCTGACGGACCCGGTGCCCTCGCCGCAGGCCGCGGAGAAGTGCACCGGCTGGCCGGCGCTGCGGATGGGCGGCCACCTCCTGACCGACCTCGGCGAGCTGACCCCGACCCGGCTGACGTACGGCACCCCGCGCAGGCCCGGCGAGGTGAACGACCCGCAGGCCCGGACGGCGTGGGCGCGGAGCGCCTGCCAGCTGGCGGCGGTCCGCGGGCGGGGCGTCCGGGCGGTCAACTCCTGGGAGTTCGCCCGGCAGCCGCTCCCCGGCGGCGCGGGGACCGCGGCCTGGCTGTGCACCCGCGCCGAGACCTGGCGGGGCGCGGGCAGCCGGACGACGGCGCAGATCCAGACCCCGGCGCCGAGCGGGCAGCCGTATGCGACCGGGGCGGTGACGGCCCAGGCCGAGGGCGGCACCGCCTGCGGCCCGCGGTCGCCGAAGGCGCTGTCCGGGGTCCTGTGGAAGTCGCCCGCGGGCCGCTGGTGGCTGCTGGCGGCGGGCAGCGAGCAGCTCACGTCGATCAGCGCGACCGGCGGGGTGCGGGGTCAGGCCCCGGGCCGTCTGCTGTCGCTGCCCGCGAAGGCCGGCGACCGGGCGGAGCTGGCCGGCCGGCTGGCCAACGGCGGGCGGATCGGGGCGCTGCGCTGAGCCCGGCGCGGGCGGTCCGCGAGCAGGCGCTGCCGGATCTTCCGTACTCCTGCGAGCAGGGGTTCTGCGGCACCTGCCGACAGCGGGTGCTGGCCGGCGCGGTGGACCACCGCGACGCCCTGCTGACCGACGCCGAACGCGCCGACTCCCTCCTGATCTGCGTCTCCCGGGCGCACGGCGGCGAGCGCCTCGTTCTTGATCTGTGATCTCGCGCCGCGCCCGGGGTGGTTAGGGTGTCCGCATGACGACCGGGACGCGCCGCAGGATGGGCGTCGAGGAGCGGCGTGATCAGCTGATCGCGGTCGCCCTCGACCTCTTCAGCCACCGTTCCCCCGAGGATGTGTCGATCGACGAGATCGCGGAGGCGGCGGGGATCTCCCGTCCGCTGGTCTACCACTACTTCCCCGGCAAGCAGCAGTTGTACGAGGCCGCGCTGCGGCGCGCCGCCGAGGAGCTGACCGCCCGCTTCCTCGAACCGCACGAAGGCCCGCTCGGCGCCCGGCTGTTGCGGGTGATGGAACGGTTCTTCGACTTCGTCGACGAGCACGGCCCCGGCTTCTCGGCCCTGATGCGCGGCGGTCCGGCCATCGGCTCGAGCCGGGCCGGCGCGATGATCGACGGGGTCCGGCAGGCCGCCTACGAGCAGATCATCGCCCACCTCGGCGTGCTCGACCCGCCCCCGCGGCTGGAGTTGGTGGTCCGCTCCTGGATCTCCCTGGCCGAGACCACGGCGCTGCTGTGGCTGGATGGCCGCGGCATCCCGCGCGCGGAGCTGCAACGGCAGTTGGTCCACGACTTCGCGGCGCTGGCCGCGGTCAGCGCCGCCTACGACGAGCGGATGGCGCAGGTGGTCCGCCGCATGCTGGCCGACGAACCGGCCGACGGGATGTTCGCGGACCTGGTGGGCCGGCTGATGACGTTGCCACAGGCGGTCTGACCGGCGGTCTCGGTGAGCGGCCCGGCCAGCGTGTTCCGCAGACGGTCCGGCCGGCGGTCTCCGCAGGCGGTCCGGCCGGCGCTCTTCGCAGACGGTCCGACCAGCGGTCTCCGCGGTCAGTCCGGCCGGCGGTCTCCGCCGTGGTCGGCCGCCCCACGTGGTCGGCTCTCCCGCCGTGCGGGCGGCCCGTTCAGCTGGGCCGGCCCGCCTCGGCCCGTGGGAAGCACTCCGTGAAGTACCCGGCGTGCTGGCTGCGGAGCTCCACCCGGGCCCAGGACCCGTCGGTGAAGCCGAACTCGAAGGTGTCGGCGTCGATGTCGGTACGGTGCCGGACCTGGGCGACCCGGTCCGCCGGCACGCTCCAGCCCGGCTCGACGTGGCCGAGTTCGCCACGGCGCCGGCCCCGCTGGACGTAGCTGAGGTACAGCGAGCGCTCGGTCAGCTGGAGCACCGGCAGCGCGTCGGTGGTCGGCACCCGGGGCCACAGCGCGGTGGCGAGCCCGCCCGCCAGACTGCCCCAGCCGCCCTGCAGCGCCTTGCCCTTGGGGCGCCGGCCGCCGAAGAGTTCGGGGACCGGCTCCAGGATGGCGTCGGCCCGCCAGTAGATCCGCCAGAAGAACCGTTTGGCGCCCTCCCAGCGGTCGCCCGGGAGACGGTGCCCCACCAGGACGCGGGGACGGTTCCACCGCCACGGCTTGGGCAGCTTCCGTCCGGGGAGGGCGACCTCGTTCGCCACCAGCCGCTCCCCGGCCGGCAGCGCCGTCGCCGCCCGCTCCCTGGCCTCCTTGTACGGCACCCTGCCCCAGGCGACCCGCAGGCTCATCCGAAGACCTCCCGGACCGGCTTCGACCGCGGAACGGCCTCGGCCAGGCGCTCGTCGAAGCCCTGGGGCTCCGGCCGCTCGGCGTACTGCTTCTGCTGCTCGGTCTGCGGGCCCTCGTCCTTGCCGGACGTCTGGTGCTCCAGGTCCCATTTCTTGCCACCGACGCTGACCCAGTCGAGGCCCGTGGCGTCATGGATGACGCGCTCGGCCCGGTCGCCCGCAGCGCCGACCTTCTCCCCGATGTCGACCCCGGTGGCGTGCTCGATGACGCTGCCGGCCAGCGGCCCCGCGCCCACCACGGCGCCGACGGCCTTGGCCCCCGCGGCCTTCTTGAGCACCCGCTTGACGTTCGTGTTGATCTTCTTGCGGGCGTTCTTGTTCCGCCACAGCGCCTTGGCCTTGATGCGCGCCCGCCGCAGCTTCTGCACCGCCCGCATCCGGTCGGCGAGGTCCTTGAGCTTGTCGGCCAGCTTGGCGGTGATCCGTACCGCCTTCATCGCGCGGTGGGCGGCGCCCGCAGCGCCGATGAGCGGGCCGATCGCGGCGCCGATGCCGGCGGTCAGGAGCGCCACGATCGCTGCCGTCGCGGCGGCCACCAGCAGCGCCTCCACGATCTCGGTGATCAGCTCGACCATGGTCTCCTCGGCCTCGGTGCACGATTCCGCGGCCATCTCCAGGAGTTCGGCGACCGTGACCATGTCCTCGGCCTCGGCCTTGAGGGCCTTCTCGAACTCGGACATCACGCCGCCGAAGGCCTCGGAGGCCTCACCGGTCCAGGAGTCCTGCAGGGTCCGGCGCTCGGCCCGCAGGTCGTCGACCACGCCCTCCATGTCGCGGGCCGCGGCCCGCCACTCCCGGGCGGTCTCCCTCAGCTTCTCGTTGTCACCGCTGACCTTCTCCAGGTACTCGTCGAGTCCGAGGTCTTTGATGGCGCCCCGGATGACCGAGTCCAGCGCCCCGGCCAGCGGATTGCTCCAGTCGACGTCGAACCCGATGCGCTCCAACGCGGCGCTGCTCATGCCTGACCACCCCCGAACGACCGGACCTGGTCGTCCTCGTTGGTGTCGTAGGCCTCGGCGCTCAGCCGGACGCCGTCGGCCAGCCCGTTGAGCGACTCCTTGACGTCGTGGAGGTCCTTCACTGCCTCCTCGGACTGGGCGTCGTAGTCCGCCTTGAGGCTGTCGGACTCCGCCAGCATCCCGAACACCCCGCTGGACAGCTGGAGTCGGGAGATCCGGGTGCGGATCTTCTCCACCTGGTCCGCCGCGTCGTCCGCGGCGTTCGCATAGCGCCGCAGGGCGCTGCTCTCGACGTCGTACCCCGTACCGCCCATGTGTCCTCCCCGTGGCAATGCCGGACCGGCACCCGCCCCATGCCAAGTCTTTACGCAATCAGGACGGTTGCTTTGGCTGCACTGTACCCACCCCGGGTGTACGGGGGCGGGGCGGCCACCCGGGCAATGGAGTGGCAAAGGGAACACCAAGGGGGCCGGGGCCGGCTCCCGGTGCGGCACCTGCGCGGCGGGACCGGCTCCCGGTGCGGCACCTGCGGTCGAGGTGACGAGGGCGCAGGTGCCGCACCCGGGCTCGGCCGGCGCCGGGCCGGTGTCAGCGGTGGCGGAAGACCGCCACCGTGCGGGCCGGGACGGTGAAGGTGCCCGAGGTGCGGTCGTAAGAGGCGGAGGCGGTGGTGCGGTCGGCGCCGTGGGCCTGGACGGGGTGCAGCGCGTACGGCCGGCCGGCGAGGTCACCGACGGTCTGGCGCTGTTGCTGCGGGGTGGCGTTGAAGACGATCACCAGGTCGGCGAGGCGCATGGTGAGCACGCCCGGGGTCTCGTCCGCCCCGGAGAGCGGGAAGGAGAGCTGGGACTGGACCGCGGCGGTGCTGGACAGGTCGAAGGCCGGTTCGGTGGCGTGGATGCGGAGCAGGTCGCGGTAGGCCGCGGCGGCGTGCCGGATCGGGCCGCAGTCGGGGCGGAGCGCGGGGTCGGCCAACAGGGGCTTGGCGTAGGGCCACTTGTCCTTGTTGTCGGCGGCCGGGGGCAGTCCGCGGCCGAAGCCGTTGCCGTCGGCGCAGTTCCAGTGCACGGCGTTGAACCAGTCGCCGCTGTCGAAGGAGTTGCGGTCCAGCGACTTGGAGCGGAGCAGGTCGGTGCCGGCCTGGGAGAGCGCAGGCCCTTGCGAAAGGGTTGCGGTGGCGAGCGCTAGGACCTGCATGCGGGCGCGGTCGGCGGCGTCGGTCCCTTGCGGCAACTTGTAGGCCAGCGCGTCGTAGAGGGTTTCGTTGTCGTGGGCGTCGGCGTAGGCGAGGGCGTCTCCGGGCGCGGCGGCGTAGCCGGCCGGGGCGCCGTTGTAGTCGACCTGGGAGCCCGTGACGCGGCGGCCGGCGCTGTCGGTGAAGGTGTAGTCGGCGAGGTTGCCAGTGAGCCCGACCTTGAGGAGGTCCTGGTCGTGCAGCAGTCGGGCGCGCTGGGCGGCCGGACTCCCGCTGGCGGGCGAGGAGTTGGGGTCGGTGTACAGACCGGAGGCGAAGCCCTGGACGCGGGGGTCGGCGTCGAAGGGGCCGCCGCCGCGCACCGCGTCCCGGGCCCGGTCGTTGAAGGTGGCGATGCCGGTGCGGGCCATGTTCCGCTGGGTGGCCTGGACGAAGCGGGCGTCATCGGCCGCCTCGCCGAAGTTCCAGCCCTCGCCGTAGAGGATGACCGCCTTGCCGTCCACCCCGTCCCGGGCCGGGGTCAGCGCGTCCAGCGCCCTGCGGACGGCCAGGATGTTGGCCTTGGGGTGGTGCCCCATCAGGTCGAAGCGGAAGCCGTCGACCTTGTACTCCTTGGCCCAGGTGACGACGGAGTCCACCACGAGCTTGCCCATCATGGTGTGTTCGGGCGCGGTGTTGGAGCAGCAGGTGGAGGTGGCCACGCTGCCGTCGTCCAGTAGCCGCTGGTAGTAGCCGGGCACGATGCGGTCCAGGACGGAGTGCGGGTCCTGGCCGGCGGCCGCGGTGTGGTTGTAGACGACGTCCATGACGGTGCGCAGCCCGGCACCGTTGAGGCCCTGCACCATGCGGCGGAACTCGACGGTGCGGGCGGGGCCCTCCGGGTCGGAGGCGTAGGAGCCCTCGGGGACGGTGTAGTGCAGGGGGTCGTAGCCCCAGTTGTAGGCGTCGCGGGCCGCGGTCCGGCCGACGCACTCCTGCTGGCGGTCGGAGTCGGGCGCGTACGAGGCGAGGTCGCAGTCGGGACGGTCCTGGTCGGTGCGTTTCTCCGGGACGGTGGCACCGTCGAAGACCGGCAGCAGGTGGACGTGGGAGGTGCCGGCCGCTGCAAGGTCTTTCAGGTGGCGCATGCCGTCGGAACGGTCGTCGGTGAAGGCGAGGTAGCCGCCCGGGTGGCGGGAGGTGCGGTCCTCCGCGGAGAAGTCACGGACGTGCAGCTCCTGGATCCGGGCCCGGCGCAGCGGGACGGCGGCGGGCTTGCGCAACCGCCCCCAGCCCCGGGGCGCGAGGCGCGGATCGTCGAGGTCGGTGACCAGGCTGCGGGCCGAATCGGCGGTCAGGGCGGTGGAGTAGGGGTCGGTCACCTTGTTGGTGACGGTCCGCCCGGCCGTGGGCACCCAGACGGTGACGAGGTAGCGGTAGGACTTTCCGGCCCAGTCGCGTCCGCCCCGGACGTGCCAGACGCCGCTTGCGTCGTCCCGCCGCATCGGGACCGTACGGCCGTCGAGTTCCAACGCGACGGTACGGGCGGTGGGCGCCCAGACGGAGAGGGTGGGGCGGCCGTGGTCGAAGACCGGCCCCAGCCGGGCGCGTTGGGCGCGGCGGCCGTAGAGGTCGTCCAGCACGCCGGGTATCTGTACGCCGGTGGTGGTGCGGCTGCCGTCCGCCGTGCGCTGGGCGGCGAGCAGGCGTCCGCGCAGCGCCGCCGGAGCCAGGGCGCGGTCCCGGGGGTCGACGGTGAAGGCCGGGTAGCCCGTCAGGTGCGGGAAGGCGGTGCGTTCGGCCGGGGTGAGGGTGCCGGGCGTGAGCCGGATCCGCCGCTCCCCCGCCGCGGCCCGCTCGCCACCCTCACCCTTGTCCCCGCCCCCGTCCCCGTCCCCGTCCCCGAACTCCAGCTGGGCGGCGTTGCGTTCGGCGCCCTTCCAGACCACCGTGTCGCGGTCGATCCACTGCGCCAGCGCCCCGCCCGGCGCGGACGGGGCGGACGGGGCGGACGGAGCGGCCTGGGCAGGCGGCAGCGGGGAGGAGACGAGCAGGCCCGCCGCGCCGACGACCAGGGCGAGGGCGGCGGCCAGGCGCCGGCCGGACCGACGGGGGGCGAACCGGCGCGCGGCGGACCGGGACCAGGGGGACCGGCGTGGGGTGGAGGACATGGGTCATGGTTCTAGCCGCGACGATTCCGCCGTGCAAGACCTTTCGCAAGACATTGCAAGGGTGTTACGTTCCTTGCGCAACAGCCGATCCGGCCGGCCGAGGGCTCTTCCTGACGGGCCCCACGCGCCCGGCCGGCCGGACCGGCGTCAGCCGTGGCGACGCCCCATCCCACCCAGGTTCGCGCACACTTGGGCGGCCGACTGGCT
>NZ_JBFAEA010000015.1:0-100394 GCF_040641675.1 Streptomyces sp. NPDC020742 | reverse complement strand
TGCTGGCTTGCTGGCTTGCTGGCTTGCTGGCTTGCTGGCTTGCTGGCTTGCTGGCTTGCTGGCTTGCTGGCTTGCTGGCTTGCTGGCTTGCTGGCTTGCTGGCAAGGAGTGGACCCCAGGGGCATCTCGCCTGGACCTAGGATCCATGCATGGCCCAAGACAAGCTCGGTAAGATCCTCGGTTCCGTGGCGAAGAGAATGCGCGCCGACTTTGAGCAGTCCCAGAATTTCCACCACAATGGCGAGGCCGGGACATCGCGCGAGGTGCTCATCCAGCAGTTTCTTTCTGGGTACTTGCCGGCTCATGTCGAAGCGGTGCACAACGTGGAAGTCATCGCGACGAACGGCGAGGTGTCACCACAGTCCGACATCGTCCTGATTGACCGCGGAACACCGCCGTTCACGAGCCTCAATGGGTTTCGGATCATCCCCAACGAATGCGTCTACGGGATGGTCGAAGTCAAGACGAAGCTGGACGGGGCCCAGCTCACCGATGCCTGCAACAAGATCAGCAGGATGCGTAGGATGCCAAAGACGGCATACCGACCGATTCCCGGGACGATTCCCCGCTCCACCAAGGCATACGGAAAGACTCACGCGTTCTTCCCGACCTCAGGCATGGTCGTCGCGTTCGACAGCCTCAAACTGGAGACGATCGGCAAGCATCTCGTTGACTGGTGCCGCACTCGCCACCCCATGGAGTGGCCGGACAGCATATGGGTGGTAGGTAAGGGGCACCTCCAGTGGGGAGATGCTCGCGGCCATTCCCTCTTCAGGTCTCCGGTGGCGGGTGCCGCACTCTTCCAGATCGATGCCGACCCGGATCAAGACATCCTCCTCCCGCTGGCGCTTCACCTCAACATCCATTTCTCGGACGCCTGGATGAATCCGCTCGACCTCCTCCCCTATTCCGGCGCCACGCCGTTGGGGAACATTGCCGGGCGGTGGAAGATCTAACGCCACTCGGGGAGTACGAGCGAGCCCCTGCCCGACCACGGGCAGGGGCGAGGCCACGTCCTGGCCCTCACGACCCGTTACGTATGACCGGCGAGTTGGAGCATCTCGACCCTTCCGTTTCCTCCCCCGTCGTCCAGGACCAGGAATGTGGCGCGTGAGCTCTGACTCAGGCGGATCTGGAACTGATCGCCCAGCAGCCTCTTGTAGTTCGTGTCTCCGGCCCTCGCGGCCGCCTGGGCCGGGTGGAGCCCCTCGCTCTGGATCGCGTTCTGGAATATGTCGAAGGTCTCTTGCTCAGATTTGGTGAGCTGGCCGACGACTTCCATCCGGCTCTTGTCGAACGTCCACGGCATGGCGCCCGCCTATTCCGTCGTAACGGTGATGTCCTCAAGAGTCAGGTTCTTGACGGCCAGTTCAACGCCACCGAAGGCGCGCTCAAACTCATTTCGTCCCACCCTGAGCGCGTTGACCTCGGTCGCGGATCCGCCGGCCGTCATCTCGAAGTTTCCATCGGCCTTGCAGTCGACGATCACCTTGGTCTGCCTGCCGAAGCCCCAGGTGGGGATGTGCCCCTGCACTTCCTGCGGGGCGAGGCGAAAAGGACCAGCCATGGGTAGGGCCTCCCGTGATTCTCGGCTTTTCTTCTCGTCTAACTGGGTACCGGCCCTTGCCGTTTCCCGTCAAGATCGCAAAGAGACAGACAGGGCGGATTCAGACACCTAAATGAATCGAATGAGTCTGCTAAGAGAAGTTGCAGGGTGCACCCCTCAGTTGTCCGGAACGGGTCCACAAACTTTCAGCGGTCCCGTCGTTGCGGGCCCAGGGGGCGCGGAATGACGGGATGGGGCGTCCGCGGAGTCCGTTGCGGGGCCGATAAACGCGTTCGATTTTCAGGTGGGGAGTGGCGGCGGCACAGCGCGTCGGGAGGGCACCGGATCCGGCGGGTTGGGCGACGAGGCGGTTGTCGGAATTCCCTGACGCATGAGGCGCCGGTGCGGTGTTCCCTACGGGCGGCGGCGGTCTGGAGGGGGTGGCGGCGTAGCCGGGATGCGCGGCGGCGGCCACCACGGAGGGCCGGCGCGGCCAGACGAGCCGCGAGCTCATGGAGGAAGGGGAGGTTGGCCGAATTGCCCGTACCGCCGCGTGGGCGAGCCAGCGGCGGTACGGGCGGCGCTCGTCGTGGGGATCGTCGAGGTCGTCGTTCGCAAGCAGTCAGCCGACGTTCGCAAGCAGTCACGGGATGTCGAAGGACGACGATGAGGCATCGACGGGCAGGCCCCTCGCAGTCGCCAGGGGCAGGCCCCTCGCAGTCGCCCGTGGCGCGGCACGGCGACGGAGCGGGGGCGCGAGGGGGCGCGTTACTGGTCGGCCTTGGGGACGGCCGCTCCGACGAAGCCACCGTCGTCCGCGCGGTACACGACCCCGACCTCATACCGATCGAGCAGGCTGTAGAGGTCGGGGGCGGGAGCGGCCGGCAGCAGGATGACGCGGGTGGGCTCACCGTCATGGCTCGGCATCTCGACGTAGCGGCTGTAGTCCAGGATCTGCCCGAGGGCCATCCGCACGTCCTCCCGGGAGTTCGACCCCTTCGCCTCGTAGAGCACGTGATCCGTCGCGTCATACAGGTCGGTGCGGAACGTCGAGGTAAGGCCCTCCACCTTGATCTGGAAGGCGCCCGTCTGATGCCCCAAGGAGTCCAGGTAGGCCTTGTACGCCTGGGTCAATTCGGCCTCGTGCCGCACGGCGACCGTGGCGGCACTGGCGGCACGCACGCTCAGCTTGGTGCTGAAGGCCTCGGGGACGACGAAGGTGCCGCTGGTCTCCGCGTTGGGCGCCGCCGCCTTCCCTGCGGAACTCCCCTTGCGCACACGCTGTTGGGGAAGCGGCAGGGCGCCGCTGGTTGCCGGATCCGACTGGAACATCGCCGCGGTGACCGCCCGGAACGGCACGAACTCGGCCGTGGTCTCCGCCGCCGCCGGGATCACGTCCTGGGCAGCGTGCTGCACCGCACCTTCCTGGCGCAGGCGGAACACGAGGACATTGCGCTCGTGACCGTCCTCGTCATGGACCCTGCGCCATACGTACGGCTCCATACCGTCCAGCGTGAACGTCCCGAGGTACCGGTGCGTCTTCGTATCGCTCCTCGGGAGCTTGCCCACCCGCGTGAACACCCGGAGCACCCGGTCCTGCTCCGCGTGGCGAAGGATCGCCCGGTTCCCCGAGCCGGCAACACCGTCGAAGGTCTGATCGCCGATCTTGCCCGCACCGGTGTACTCGAAGACCCGGCCCAGTTCGTCCTCCTCGGCCAACCAGCCGTCGTAGTAGCCGGCCCGTTCACCCACGTCCGGGTCCGAGTAGAGGTTGACGCTCTGCATCTCCTCAGAAGGGCAGATGCCCCCCTGCGGGCTCCCCCCGAAGGCTGCACGGATCTCCGTGCGCGTACGGACGTCACCGGGGTTGATCGTTTCCACGCTAGCGGTCATGGGCTGACCCTAAAACACACCACTGACAGTCCACCTGACCTGCCCAACTGGCCCATGGAACAGCGCATTTCGTTCGGATCGCCGCCGCCCCCGGCGGTCCCACCGGCGGCCTCACCGGTGGCGGATACCGCCGGAACGGCCGTCAGCGCGGGAGTCGGGTCACGGCGCCGGGCACAGCGGCGCGAGGGTGGTGGCGGAAGGCGAAAGACCAACCAGGAGCCTGACGCCGGCAGCGACCGCCGGACACCCGCCCCAGGGACTCCGTCACCGCCCGAACGGCACCAACCGGACGCCCTAGTCGTCCTCGTCCTCGAAGCTCCATCGGAGGTCACCTGCGCGGCGGGAGCGATCGCCCGCACGGTGCCGTGAGCCCCCTGCTCGATCTGGTCCGCCCAGCCGCCGGACGGGCGGTCGTGGTGCCGGGCTCTCCCCTGTGGAGCCCGGCACCACCGCCGGGTGGGGCGGCAGTTGCGAGGCGCGGGACGTACCAACGGCCCCCTGCGCGCCGTGCCCGCCGGTCGTTCAGCGGCATCGCCCAGGCGAGGATCCTTCAACCAAAGCAGCGTTGTCAACAATCGTTTAATTCATGGGTGCTGGTGGCGGCTTCACGGGCCGCCACCCGACGCTCCTCGACACAATTGTGGTGACCTTCATGGCGTACGGTGCTGGCTACCGCTAGCCTCGGAGCGGCTGCGAGCGTGCCGCCGTCCCGTCTGTCCACCGACCAGGAGACCGCTCATCGCCATGGATGCCTCAGACATGCACCCGGCGGATGGGCTTCGAGCCGTCGTCGCAGCGATCGACGGGCTCCTGCGGGACCTGGACCTCGGGCGCGATGTCATCGACCTCGACCACCTCTCGCACCGGACGGGCCTCACGGTCCCCCGCGTACAGGCGCTGCTCGATGACGGCGGCGAGGAATCCGAGCAGGAGCAGGACTCCTTCCAGGACCGCCTGGTCTTCCTTCGGGAGACCCGCCGCAAGCCTGACGGGAAGATGTACACCCTCGACGAGATCGGTGCGGGGGCCGGCATCTCCCACGGCCAGGTCGGCTACCTGCTGAACGGGAAGCGGAAGAGCCCCGGGCTGGATGTCACCCGGAAGCTGGAGAAGTTCTTCGAGGTCGAGCCGGGTTTCTTCACCGCCACCGAGCGCCAGGCGCTCTACCGGGCGCTGCAGTCGACGCACGAGCAGCTGACCCATCTCGCGCTGCTACGGGGCAAGGGCATCGACCGGCTGGCGATGCGCAGCGACACCAGCGGTGACAGCAGGATCGACCGGGAACTCCGGGACGCGCTGTCCGAGGCCCTGAGCCGGCCGGAGTCCAAGGAGCCCGAGGATCCCGAGGTGCGGGAGCTCACGGACCGGATGCGCTCCCTGCCCTCCAAGAGCAGAAGGCGGGTCTTTCCCCTGATCCAGGGGCTGTTGGGCCTGGCTCGGCCCGAGCCCGAGGATCGGCCGCTGCCCGGCCGGCGCGGCGTCTGAAGGCGGCCGGAGGTCGCAGGTCCGGTCGGTGCGTCGGGGTCGTTCAGCCCATTCGGTGCGTTCAGCCCGATCGGGGCGTTGGGTCCGTTCGGTGCGTTCAGCCCGATCGGGGCGTTGGGGTCAGGCCTTCTCGTCCGCCCTCGGCGCGGTACCTCCGGCGACCGGTCCCGTACCACGTCCGCGACGCGCCGCCGCGTACTCCCGGACGAGAACCCGCAGGGCGGCCGCCAGCTGCGGCCGGGCGGACCCGTGCAGCAGCGCGGTCCCCTTACGGGCCGCCGCGCGCAGTGTGAGGCCCTGGATGGTGATGAGAGCGCGGACGAACGGCCGGTTGTGGGCGGGCACCAGGTCCACGAGGCCGTACGACGCCACCAGGCCCGCGCGGATCTGCCGCGCCTGTTCCCCGAGCAGCGCGCGGAACCCGTCAACGGCGGTGCTGTTCTTCCCAGTCGAGCCTGACCCGGTCAGGCCGGAGCCGGTCAGGCCGGAGCCGGTCAGACCGTGGCGGGTGAGGAGTTCTTCGGGGAGGCCGAGGCGCCCGGCGGCCAGGTCTTCGGCGAGGTCGTTGAGGAAGTCCAGCCGCTGACTCGCCTCGATGAAGGTCCGGCAGCCGGCGACGTACGGGGCCGTGGGTGCTCCGTCGCCCAGCAGGCAGGCGATGAGCAGGAAGGCGGGCAGCGAGTAGCCGTCGACGTAGTGCTGGAAGTCGCGCTCCGAGGCGAAACCCGTGGTCCGTACCTCCAGCGGCGCCCCGGCGAGGAAGTCCTCGACGTACTGCCGTAGTTGAGGCCGCCGGGCGAGGGTGTCCAGCAGCGTCCGCAGCACGGGCTCGTCGGCCTCGCCGCTCTTGAGAGCGGCGTGCACCCGGCTCTCCCAGTCGGCGAGCGCGGCGATGCGCTCGTCGACCGGCCCCTGGTCGATGAGGTCGTCGCTGTGGTGCATGAACGCGGTCGCAGCGATGATGTCGGGCACCAGCGGGGCGGGAAGGAGCAGACGCACGGCCGTGTACTCAGCGCGGGCGTAGTGCGCCACCAGCTGACGCTGTTCGCTGTAGTCGCGACGCAGCGCGGGGTCCGTGATCCCTGCCTGGTCGAGCGTCTTCGGCCAGGTGGCCATCGTCAGCTCCCCTCTCCTTGGGTGCAGCTCACGATAGGTGATGGACGCCGAGGGGCCGGATCGGCCCGATTTCGAGGCGCCGGACGGCGGGCCGCGCGCCCCCATTGCCCCTCCCGTTCCCCGTTCCCCCGCTCCTCCCTCCCTCCTTCCCTCCCTCCCCCCCCGCAAGGCGTCCGGCCCCCAAGGGGGTTGCCGCCTCCGGCCGTAACGCCAGGTGCGGGAGGGTGCCGGAATGCCGGGCGGGGGGACGGACCCCAGGAGCGGGAGGGTCAGGTCTTCAGCGGCCGGACAGCACCCGTGCCGCTCGGGCCAGCACCCGGGGGCGGGTCAGCGCCTTCGGATGTTGCCGCATGTGCACCACGTCCATGAACGCCCGGTTGACCTCGGGATCGAGGACGGAGGCCTCCGTGATCTTGTCGCCGACCCAGCGGGTGAGCCGGTAACCACGGGGGTACGGGCCCTTCACATGCGGCTGGGCCAGGTCCGCGGTCGCCGACAACTGCCAGGCCGCATCGACCACCACGGCGGCCCGCCGGAAGTAGTCCCACGCCGGATCGTGCGGAGCGGACCCGGCGCGCAGGTACGCGGAGAGACACGAGGCCTGCAGCGCGGCGAGGGTCAGACCCTGCCCGTAGATCGGGTTGACCGAGGCGACGGAGTCCCCCACCGCCACCAGCCCACCGGGGAACCGGCTCAGCCCAGTGAAGTCGCGTCGCCGGCTCTCCGGGAAGGGGAAGGTCCGGACATCGCCGAGCATCGTGCAGCGGTCGGCCACCTCGCGCAGCGGTGTCGCACTGCGCCGCATCCGGGCCAGGAAGTCGCCCGGGTCGCGTCCCGGGCGGTGGTCGGTGTAGCCGGCCAGCACCACCATCCACCGGTCGTCCTCCACCGCCGCCATCGCCCCGGCTTCGCTGAGCGTGGGCTGATACCCGCTGGCGGGGCCCGGCGACGCATGCGCGATGACCGTACGGGGGAGTTCGTCACCGCGCCGGAAGACGGCGGTGGCGTAGCCGAGGTCGATCTTCATCCGGTGCAGCGGAGCGTGGTCCCATCCGCCGTCGAGCAGCCAGGTGTTGAGGCGGCTGGAGCGCCCCATGGCGTCGACCACCAGGTCGGCGTCCAGTTCCGCCGCACCACCGGCCGTGGGCGACGCTTCGTCCGCGGTGGAGTACTGCACACCGCGGACCCGGTCGGCGTCGAACAGCAGCCCCTGGGCCCGTCCGTGCAGGACCCGCACCTGGGGAAGGGCCCTGAGCCGCCGGCGGATCCGGCTTTCGATGAACGGCCGGGTCGCGCCCAGCATCTGTAGGTCGGGAACGGGCGCCCGGAGTGCCCCGTCCACGTAGAACTGCACCTCGGGACCGGCCCCCAGGCGCGCCCCGCCGGCGACGAGTTCGCCGGTGATGCCCGGGAAGAAGCGTTCGAGGTGGGTGTGGCCCATGGACAGCAGGGCGTGCAGGTGGTGGCGCTGTGGAGCGCCCCGGCCGGTGCCGTCCTCCCCCATGTCATCCGCTTCGAGGATGACGACCTCGTCGGCATGGTCGCTCAGGACACGCGCGGCGTACAGGCCCGCGATGCTCCCGCCGAGGACAACAGCTCGTCTCACAGGAAATCCCCCATGTGGTTCGATGGCCCGCCCCCGCGCCACAGGACGTCGGGCTTGGTCAGGAGGCCCGAACCGACACGGGAGCGGGGCAATTCTGCCGTAGCCGACCGGCGCGACGGACACACGTGCGAAATTGCGCCCCGTACGTCTCCCGTCTCCCGGTCCCGGAATGCGGACGCCCCGCGGGCTACTGCCGTTCGGCCGCCTCGGTGGCGGACCGCTGTACGCGCACGGCCTCCAGCGCCGTGGCGACCAGCGGGGCGGTGAGCGCCTGGGCGACGCGCAGCAGCCGTTGGCGTTCGTCGGAGGCCGGAGTGTCCTCGCCGGGCAGCCCCGCCTGCGGTCCCTCGGGCGGCTGAGGATGGCCGGAATACCCCTGCTCCGCCGCCGCGCGCCGGGCGGCCTGGAGCCGCTGCACCGCGTCCCGCAGGGCGGCAGCGGTGGCCGCCGCCTGTAGTTCCTGCTCCGAGAGGCGCCGGGCGTCGGCACGGCAACGGGACGCCCCTCGTTCCTGATGCTCCTGCCGTTCCTGATGCTCTTGTCGTTCCTGCCGTTCCTGCTGTTCCTGCGCGGCGTGGACGGCGGCCGCGGGCAGGGGCGACACCCAGGGGCGCAGCGCGCGCATCCCGTCGAGGATCTCGATCACGCGGCGGTGCAGGTTGAACCCGACGTTCCAGGCCAGGCGACGGCTCCGTGCGCTGTCCACGCTGAAGGCGAGGTCCTCGTCGACCCCTTCGACGACCAGGTCCCACAGCGGCTGCAGGGCCTTGATGTCACGGCGTTCGCGTAGCCAGGCGCCCACCGCGGCTCCGGAGAGGCCGTAGCTGGTGATCAGGGCGCCGATCGAGCCGAAGGTGGAGCCGAGCACCCCCACGGTGTCCAGGGCGTGGTTGCCGAAGGCGGCCAGCACGATGGCCGGGGCGGAGCAGACCACGTAGCCGAAGACGAAGAGCATGGCGGTGCCGAAGGAGCGCAGCGCCCGTTGGAACCGGGGGTCCGCCGGCTTCAGCTTGCGGCACTGCCGGTAGGTGCTCAGCGTTCCGCAGGCCAGCGTGGCGAGGAAGACCGCCAGGAACACCTGGACGGGCGGTTCGCCTGCGAAGTCGGTGTTGAACGTGAGGGGGTGGTCCGTCGGCCCGGACAGGTCGGCGGAGCAGAACGTGACGACCATGACGGCCGGCGCCGCGAGGTACGCCGCGGACCACAGCGTGACCCGGCGGCGCAGCACCGCCGGGCGCTCCCGGAGCCGGGGATCCCACAGCATGGTGAGCACGTGGAGGAGGGAGAAGCAGCTCAGGATGCCGATGTAGACGGGCAGGGTGGCGAAGCTGGGGACGCCGGTGAGCTCCCCCAGCATCCGGTAGCCCGCGGGCGCGGCCATCGCGAACACCAGGCCGGACGCCACGAAGTTCACCGTGATCAGGAACAGCGTCGGTGTGCGGTCGCGCAGCAGCGCCAGGCACTTCCACCCGGCGATCACGAAGTCGAGGACCGCGATGGCCAGGTAGACCACGTTCGAGGTGCTCTCAGACACCGGACCTCCGGTGGGAGAGCGCCGAGGAGAGGAACCCGTTGCTGCTCTGATCGCGCCGCAGCTCCAGGTGGCGCTGGAGCATCACGGTGGCGAAGGCCTCCGCCCGTCGCTCATGGGCGCTGTCGTAGTGCGAGCGGCCGAGGACCTGGAGCACCGGGCCCGGCTTCAGCCCGGGAAGCAGCTGCCGCACGGTCTCCTCGGTCATCAGCTGGCCGGAGGAGTCGTCCTCGGTCGGGTGCTCCTCCCACAGGTGGAACAGCTCGTGCAGGCTGACGTGCAGGCGGGTCAGTTCGTTCGCGGTGGAGTCCACCACGATGTAGTCACGGTCCTTGCCCCGGGCACAGAACCCGGACACCTGCTGCGGGAGCGGCACTTCGGTGATGGTGATCGGCTTGTTGCGCCGTACGGCCACCGCGTCGACCAGCCCCTGCATGTCCCGTACGCCGGACAGCCCGAGGTCGCGATGGACGAGACGGGTCACGGACCAGGTCGCGAAGAAGACCGCCAACTGCTCCCGGAGCGAGGCCCACAGCGAGCTGGGCGGCCGGTGGCGGGTGGGTTGCGGCGCTCTCGCCTGCTGCGCCGGACCATGACGACGGGGCCACCACATGAACGGAGAACTCCTACGGCTGTTGCTTGGGCGTCGGGGAGGTGTACGGACCGATCCAGCCAGAGTGACTGTAAGGCTACGGAGGGAGGGCGCACGGAACCTGTCTCCCGGGGCGAGGGGGAGGAAGACCTTCGCAAGCCAAAGATTGTGCTGCCCGGGTGCTGTCCGGCCCTCACCGGGGGCTCCGGGGACGTCCCTTGCCCGCCGGACCGGCCCGGAGCGGCCGGGTGGCTCCGCGGTGTCCGGGGAGCTTACGCGGACCTGGCCGGGCCAAGGCTCCAGGACGATGCGCCGTGGACGGTGTGGAGGGACCGTACGGCACACCCCATGCGGTCGAGGGCCGCGAGGACCGCCTGGCGGGCCGCTTCGCTGTCGGCGGGCGGGAATGCGACGCGGAGCTGATGCCCGTAGGCCGTCTCGTACGTCAGCTCCCAACCGGTCCCGGTGACGACGAAGTGGTCCTGTCTGGTGCCGTTGTATTCATCGGCGCTGCGGTCCGCGGTGGGGGCGAGCGCCTCGCGCAGGATCCGCAGCCGCTCGGTGTAGGGGAGGACTCCTTCGTCCAGCTTGAGGTAGATGTGGTCGCGCTCGATCGCCGCATCGAACCATGGGGCGAGTTGCGGCTCGTGGTGCAGGAGTTCGGAGCTGATGCGACCGCTGGTCCATCCGTCCAGAAACGCGGCGATCCCTCCGTCGAACCGTTCGTAGTCGGCGTCCCGTGACCAGATCACCACCGGCCAGGACTCGGGCGAGCCCTCGGTCAGCCAGCACAATTGCGCTCCACTGTCGGTCACTGCCCAGGTCAGCAGCCCGCCCGGTTCGGGGAAGAAGGGGTGGGGGTAGTCCTCGGGCCACCTCTCGCGCATCGGTCCGAAGTCCTCCAGGAGGTTGGCTTCGAGCCGGACCGGGTTGTCCGCACCGAACGGGGTGCACAGGCACAGGGCACCCCAGAAGTCACCACGGCCGTACGTCTCGACCAGCCGCTTGTAGTCGTCCGGCAGCCGGGTGCCCAGAGCCCGCTCCGCATCGACCCAGTCGCCGCGTCCATTGACGGCCTCAACGGGCGGTGGCACCCGTGCGGTGACGCGGGCGAGATGACTGTCGGCATCGATCATGAACACACCCTAGAACCGGCAGCCGGTGCCTGCTCAGCCGCGCATCCGACGACTACGGCCGCAGGTCCGTCGGACGAGCCCCGTGCCGCATCCGGAATCGCCGGTTTGGTGTCGATCGATCCTCTGCCGCCCGGACCCGCGGCCGATGATGGGGTGATGAACACCAGTCAACGTGCTCAGTCGTTCAACGCCGCCGCTGCTCAGTACGCCGCGAGCAGGCCCTCGTATCCGTCCCCGCTCCTGGACTGTATCGAAGAGATCACGTGCCGTCCCCTGGCCGGCGCCCGCGTCGCGGACGTCGGCGCGGGCACCGGCATCGCCACCGCGCTGCTGCGTGGGCGCGGCGCTCATGTGCTCGCCGTAGAGCCCGGCGAGGCCATGGCCGCCGAATGTCACGAGGCGCTGCCGGACGTTCCGGTCGTGCGAGGGGACGGCAATGCCCTGCCCCTGGCGGACGGCTCCCACGACCTCATCACCTACGCCCAGTCCTGGCAATGGACCGACCCCGGGCGTTCCGTCCCGGAGGCACTGCGCGTCCTGGGTCCGCAGGGCTCCTTGGCGATCTGGTGGAACACGACGAGCTTCGACGTGCCGTGGCTGCGATCCCAGCACCAGCGCATCGCACGGTACTGCGGAGTGAAGCCCGCATCCGTGGTGCGTCCCGACGACGCCGAAGCGGTCCGGTTGGCGGGCCTGACCGGGCTGCGGGTCACCCGCCGGCAGGTGCGCTGGAGTCGGGAGGTCTCCTTCGACGGACACCTGGCCAACATCGGCAGCCGCTCGGCGTTCCTCGTCCTTGACGAGGCACGCCGGCGTGCCTTCCTGACCGAGGAGCGCAGGCGGCTGCATGAGGCGTTCCCTGACGGGACGGTGGAAGAGGCCTACGTGGTCGATCTGCTGATGGCCACCCGTCCCTGACCCATTGGCACCGGTGCCGGGCCGTCACCGACGGGCCATGGCTCGAAGTGGCTCACACGGCTCTCGGGATCCGAACGGCGAGGAGGCACGGGCCCCTTCGGGGGGATCCCCGAGTACGACGGGCAAGGCAGGGCGACAGCCGAGTGCGGGCCGGGCGTCATCTGCCGAACGGCCCGCTCACAGGTGCAGCTCGGCCCGGACGATCTTGCCGATCGGCGCCCGGTCCCGCACCTCCCAGCAGGTGGCGAGCGCGGCCACCACGACCAGCCCGCGCCCGGCCTCGGCGTCCGCGGGCGGCACCACCAGCGGGCCCGGGCCCGGCGGGCGCCGCTCCGTACGGGTGTCGGCGACCTCGATCACCAACATGCCCGGCCGCGCCGAGCCCGGCAGCTTCCGCAGCCGCAGCTCGAAGTCCCGCCCGGAGACGTGCCCGTGGGTGGCGGCGTTGGCGGCCAGTTCGCCGACGATCAGGGCGGCGGCATCGGAGACCTCCCCGCCGTACGGGAAGCCCCAGACGTCGAGCTGCTGGAGCGCGAGGTAGCGGGCGAGCCGGGCGCCCCGCCGGGTGGAGCTGAAGCGCTGGGTGAACGTACGTACGGTGACGGGTGTGCGGGCACCGCCGTCGGGGGTGAGCTGACTGTGCATGCGGGCAACGCTGCTGGCAGGCCGGCCCATACGCCAGGAACCCGACTCGTACAGCGGGAACTGTACGAGTTCGGAGGGTGGACGGGACGAGTAACGGGGCGTAACGATGGGTGACTTGCGGGGTCGGACCAGTGACTTGTGGAGCACCGACATGGAAGACACCATCACCACCACCCTCACCGACCGCTACGACGACGACGGCGGCGGCGAACCCGAACCATCCGACAGCCTGCGCATCTTCGGGGCCGTGTACCAGGCACTACGGAAGAAGGCCGGGTTCACCCAGGAGTCCGTGGCGCCGGAGATCCAGTACTCGTCGCACTACATCGCCTCGGTGGAGCAGGGCCGACGACTGCCGTCGAAGACCTTCATCGAACGCTCGGAGGAGGTGCTGGACGCGTGCGGGGTACTGCGGAAGGCGGCCAAGCACCTCTCCAGGCGGCGCGGTTTCGCGTCCTGGTTCCGGGTCTGGGCGGGTCTGGAGGAGCAGGCGCTCAACCTCTACACCTACGAAAACCGGCTGGTCCCGGGCCTGTTACAGACCGAGGCGTACGCCCGGACGCTGTTCACCCAGCAGGTTCCGCCGCTGGGGGACGAGAAGGTCGAGGCCCAGTGGGCGGCGCGGTCGGAGCGTCAGCAACTGCTCCGGGAGCAGCAGACCACGGCGTACGACTTCATCCTCGAAGAGCAGCTGTTCCTGCGCCGGACCGGCGGGGTGGAGGTCACCCGGGGGCTGATCGACCACCTCCTCGACCTCATGGCCGGGCTGCGACACGTCCAGATCCAGGTCATGCCGCTGGTGCGGGAGGCGCACGCGGGGCTGGACGGTCCGATGCAGCTGCTGGAGACGCCGGAGCACCAGTGGTACGCCTACAACGAGGGGCAGCGCGGCGGGGTGTTCCAAGCCGACCAGAAAGAGCTCAGCGTCCTCCACATGCGGTATGCGAAACTGCGTTCACAGGCCCTCACCCCGGATGACTCCCGGGACCTGTTGGAGCAGATGCGAGGAGCGCTATGAGCACCCCCGAACTGGCGTGGTTCAAGAGCAGCTACAGCGGCGGCGACGGCGACGACTGCGTGGAGATCGCCCTCTCCTGGCGGAAGTCCAGCTACAGCAGTGGGGGTGACGGCGACTGTGTGGAGGTCGCTGCCTGCCCCACCACCGTGCACGTCCGGGACTCCAAGGACGCCGACGGACCGCAGCTCGCCGTACCGGCCCCGGCCTGGGCGGAGTTCGTGGCGTACGCCGTCACCGCGGGGTGACCGCCCCGGGGCGAGGGCCAGTGCCGTGACCGGGAAGGTCGGCCGGGTGGTGGTGTGGGCAATTGGCCGCCCGGAGACGCCCGTTCCGACTGCTGGCCTCAGCCCTGGAGGTTCACGAAGCAGGACAGGGTGCCGTGGGAGTCGGGCTTCTTCTTCTCGACCTTGAGCGTTCCGTCGACATAGATGCGGCACGCCGTTCCGGCGGGCGCATGGGCGACCATGACCTGGTTGAAGCCGAACCCGACGTTCTGCGCGCGGCTCCACGGCAGCCGCTGCCTGACCACCATGTTGTCGGTCTCTCCCGCGAAGCTGTAGGTGATGCCGGTGGCCGCGGGGCCGGTGACCTCCACCTTCACGTCCCAGCTCTTGCCGAACAGGGCGCAGCCGGTCAGGGCCACCGTCGCCACGGCGGCGGCGCCGGCCGCCCGCAGGGACGTGGTACGGGGACGCGAGGGGCCGGACTGCATGACAACTCCTGAGGATCAGGGGAACTGTTCGTCGGTACGCCGGTGATTCTGCGAGCCGACCGGCCGCCGGTGGTGCCACCGAAAGACCGTATGTGTGCCTCGGGCATCGGCCGAAAGTACGCACCCGTCGGTCGGCAGCGACGGGGCGGGGGCCGGGGCCGACGGGGCGGGGGCCTGGGCCGGGGCGGGTCCACGCCTGGCGGGAGCGCGCGGGTACGCGGCCGCGTTCACCTCATCGACCGCCTCCAGCTCAGCAGCCCCGGCGTGGGCGCCGCAAGCGGCCCTCTATTCTCCTCGCCATGTCCCCCGTGCTCCTGTCTCTCCGGCGGCCGCCCAGCGAGGCCCTCGTCGCTGCCGGTGTGTGCGCGCTGCTGCTGGTGATCGACGCGGGCGTGGTCAGCCGAACCGGCGTCGGCCTCGCGGTCGTCGCAAGCGGCGCACTCGCCCTGGTCACGGCCATCGCCGTCCTGCCCGCCTACCGGGCCGGCCGCCAGTGGACGGCCTGCGCGATGTCCGTGACCGCGGCGGGGGTCTCGCTGCTGACCACCTCACTGGTGCAAGGCACGGTGCTCCAGCGCACCCCGGGCTGGGCCGAACTCGTCGGCCTGCTGGGTGTGTTGTGCCTGTCGTGCCGGTACGGGCGGCCGCTGCCGCTGACGCTGTCGGCCCTCGCGCCGTTCGTGGCCGTCGTGCGGCTGACCGGCCGGGCGCCCTCCCTGTCGTACCTGCCGGTGCTGGACCGGCTCGACGGGCTGTTCCCGCTCTTGCCGGCCGCCTTCGCACTGCTCGGCGGCTATCTGCGCACCGAGGACGGCCGACGCCGCACCGCCGTCGAGCGGGTACGCCACTCCGAGCGGCTCGACCTGGCCCGCGACCTGCATGACCACGTCGCCCACTACGTCACCGCCATCGTCGTCCAGGCCCAGGCCGGGGAGCACATCGCAGCCCGCTCCCCGGACACCGCACGCCAGCTGTTCGCCAACATCGAGAAGACCGGGCAGGAGGGCCTGGCGGCCATGAGCCGCATGGTCCGGCTGCTACGCGAACCCGGCGCAGAGCAGCAGGCCCCGGTCGCCCCCGCCATGACCACCGTGGAGAACCTCGTCCGACGCTTCTCCACCCCCGGACAGCACGCCTGGCTGAACGTCGAGGCCGGCCTGGACAGCACCGCCTGGTCCCCGCAGCTCGCCCGGTCCGTGGAACGCGTCGTCCAGGAAGGCCTGACCAACATCCGCAAACACGCCCGCTCGGCCAGCGCCGTGCACGTCCTGCTGGCCGCCGAGGGGGACCGGCTGGTGGTCCGTGTGCGCGATGACGCGGCCCGGCAGCAGCGCGGCCGGATGCGGTTTCGGCCGAGCGGCTTCGGACTGGTCGGCCTGACCGAACGGGTGGCCGAACTCGGCGGGGAGCTCACCAGTGGGCCGATGCCCGAGGGCGGCTGGGAACTGGCGGCCTCGCTCCCCATGCAGTGACGTACGCGGCTCCCCCGCGTGCGACATCCCCGTACACCGTGAAGAAACGGAGTGAGGTGACGCCTTGAGCGTGTCAGTAGTGATCGCCGATGACCAGGAGATGGTGCGGACGGGCTTCCGCCTCATCCTGGAGAGCCAGGACGACATCCGCGTGATCGCCGAGGCCTCCGACGGCGTGGAGGCCGTCGACGCGGTCCGCCGGCTGCGGCCGGACGTCTGCCTGATGGACATCCGCATGCCCAAACTCGACGGCCTGGAGGCGACGAAACTCCTGCGCCAGGACGAGACGAAGATCGTCGTTGTCACCACCTTCGACCTCGACGAGTACGTCTACGGCGCGCTGAGGGCCGGCGCCAGCGGCTTCGTGGTCAAGAACTCGGGGCCCCGGCTGCTGGTGGAGGCCGTGTACGCCGCCGTCAACGGCGATTCACTCATCTCCCCTTCCGTGACCGTACGGCTGCTGGAACACCTCGGCCGGCCCTCCCGCGCCCACACCAGGGACGCGGCCGCGCGCCGGCTCACCCCGCAGGAGCTCAAAGTGGTGACGCTGGTCGCCCGCGGCCGCACCAACCGGGAGGTCGCCGAGGACCTGACGCTGTCCCTCAGTACGATCAAGAGCCACCTCAGCCGCATCCAGGACAAACTCCTGGCCCGCAACCGAGTGGAGATCGCGGCGTGGGCCTGGGAACACGGCATCGTGGACTGAGCAGAGCTCTGCGCGCGCGGGTACCGACGTGGACGGCCGGTGACACGCCCCGGTTCATGACGGCCGGCCGCCGAACTGCCAGCGGTGCACCTCTACGTCGGCGTACCGGTCCGGGCTGAGGACGGCGCGGGCCGTCTCCGGATCCGGTGCGCGGACCAGCGCCGCCGTACCCAGCCAGGTGGCGCCGTCGTCGGACAGCAGCGGCCCGTACGCGATCAACTCGTCCTGGTCGGGCGGCGCGGCGAGGTCGGCGGCCGGCCCGGCGCCGAGGCCGAGCACCAGGTACCGGTCGCCGCCGGTCCGGCCACCGGGGAAGTCCCACATGGTGCGCCCCAGTAGGTTGCGCCACCGGCGCAGCAGCACGTCGCGGTACACGCCCGCCTGGTAGCCGGGCTCGCCGAAGGCGAACGCACGGGCGGTGGCAGCGTCCGGCAGGTCGACGATGTGCACACTGCCGGTGGGCGCTTCGCCGTCGTCGGTGAGCGTCGGGCCGCGGGCGATCATCTCCGCCGCGTACCGGTCCATGTAGGACCAGTGCTCTTCCAGCAACTCGTCACGGAGCGCCAAGGAGCCGGGCCGATCGCGGTGGTAACAGAAGAACTCCATGCCCCCAATCTTCCGCACCGTGTCCAGCCCTTTTTGCCGCGCCTGGGCTCAACTCGCTTGCCAGGCAGGGGCGTCAGAAGGCCACTGACAATCCGGTGGCCCGCACCCACCGCCGGCGCCCGGCCGGGCCAGCGGCCCCGTCAACGTCGCAGCGGCCCCGTCGACCCCCGTACCACCAGCTCCGGCTGGAAGATGAACTCGGTGCGGCGGGGCGGGTCCTGGCGGCCCGAGGCTCGTTCGTGGATCTCCTCTATCAGGGCGCCGACCGCGGCGGTCGCCATCGCCTGGACCGGCTGGCGGACGGTGGTCAGCGGCGGGTCGGTGAAGGCGATCAGCTGGGAGTCGTCGAAGCCGACGACGGAGACCCGGGCGGGGACGTCCAGGCCGCGGCGGCGGGCGGCGCGGACGACGCCCAGGGCCATCAGGTCGCTGCCGCAGACGATGCCGGTGCAGCCGTCGTCGAGCAGCGGGGCGGCCGCCGCGTCGCCGCCCTCGACGCCGAACAGGGTGTGCTGGACGCGCCGTTCGGCCTGCCCCCTCGACAGGCCGAACGACTCGCCCAGTGCCGCCACAAAGCCCTCGGCCTTGCGGAGCGAGGGGACGTAGCGGGCCGGGCCGACGGCGAGTCCGATCCGCTGGTGGCCCAGTTCGGCGAGGTGGCGCACGGCCATCCGGGCCGCCGCGCCGTCGTCGGGTGAGACGAACGGTGCGTCGATGTGCGGGTTGCAGCCGTTGATGAGGACGTACGGGATGCCGCGGTCCGTCAGGCGGGTGTAGCGGGACGGGTCGGCGCGGGTGTCGGCGTGCAGCCCGGAGAGGAACACGATGCCGGTGACCCCGCGCTCCTCCAGCTGCTCGACGAGTTCGTCCTCGGTGGCCCCGCCCGGCATCTGGGTGCACAGCACCGGGGTGTAGCCGTGGCCGGCCAGGGACTGTTCGATGATCTGGGCGAAGGCGGGGAAGATCGGGTTGGTCAGCTCCGGGATGACCAGCCCGACCAGGCCCGCGCTGCGGCGCCGTAAGCGGACCGGGCGCTCGTGGCCGAGGACGTCGAGCGCGGCGAGCACCCGCTGCCGGGTGCTCGCGGCGACACCCGCCCGGCCGTTGAGGACCCGGCTCACGGTCGCCTCGCTGACCTGCGCCTGGGCGGCGATGTCGGACAGCCGGGGCGCGGGGTGGGGTTCGGGCAGGGTCACTCCTCCCACCAGGCGGTGGTGTCGGCGGGCAGGGTGAACTCCCCGTCCGTCGGGTCGAGTGCGCCGGAGGAGAGCAGGAGGCGGCCGGGCGACGGGAGGCGGACCGGGGCCGTGGTGGTGTTGACGGTGCAGACCAGGCCGCCGGGGCGGCGGAGGACCAGCACGCCGTCGGGGGCGTCCCGCCACTCGACCGCATCGCCGGCGCCGAGGCCGGGGTGGGTGCGGCGCAGGGCCAGGGCGGTGCGGTAGAGCTCCAGGGTGGAGGCGGGGTCGCCGGTCTGGGCCGCGACGGTCAGCGGGGCCCAGTCGGCGGGCTGGGGCAGCCAACTGCCGCCGTCGCCGAAGCCGTACGGGGGTGCGTCGCCGTTCCAGGGGAGCGGTACCCGGCAGCCGTCACGCAGGCCCTCCTGGCCGCTGTCCCGGAAGAAGGAGGGGTCCTGGCGGACCTCGTCGGGCAGGTCGGTGACCTCGGGCAGGCCGAGCTCCTCGCCCTGGTAGAGGTACGCGGAGCCGGGCAGCGCCAGCATCAGCAGGGTGGCGGCCCGCGCCCGGTCCTCGCCGCCACCGAGGCGGGTGCGGTGGCGGACCACGTCGTGGTTGGACAGCACCCAGGTGGTGGGGGCGCCGATCGGGCGCATGGCGTCGAGCGAGGAGTCGATCGCCGCGCGGAGCGCCTCGGCGTCCCAACCGGTGTTCAGGTAGTGGAAGTTGAACGCCTGGTGGAGCTCGTCGGGGCGGAGGTAGCGCGCGGTGCGCTCGGCGGTGGGGGTCCAGGCCTCGGCGACCGCGATCCGCTCGCCGGGGTACTCGTCCAGCACGGTGCGCCAGGAGCGGTAGATCTCGTGCACCCCGTCCTGGTCGAAGAAGGGGAGGGTCTGGTTGCCGAGGAGCTTGAGTTGTTCGGCGTGGCCCATGTCGGGCAGGCCGGGTGCCTTGACCAGGCCGTGGGCGACGTCCACCCGGAAGCCGTCGACGCCCAGGTCCAGCCAGAAGCGCAGGATGGAGCGGAACTCGTCCTGGACGGCGGGGTGGTCCCAGTTGAAGTCGGGCTGTTCGGGGGCGAAGAGGTGCAGGTACCACTCTCCCTCCTCACCCGCCTTCGGCGCGGAGGGGTCCACCGGCACCCGGGTCCAGGCGGGGCCGCCGAAGAGGGACTCCCAGTCGTTGGGCGGCTGCTCGCCGTTCTCGCCGCGGCCCCTGCGGAAGTGGAAGCGCTTGCGGAACGCGGAGCCGGGGCCCTCGGCCAGCGCACGGCGGAACCAGGCGTGCTGGTCGGAGCAGTGGTTGGGGACGAGGTCGACGATGATGCGCAGGCCCAGGCCGTGGGCGTCGGCGATGACCGCCTCGGCGTCGGCCAGGGTGCCGAACATCGGGTCGATGGTGCGGTAGTCGGCGACGTCGTAGCCGGCGTCGGCCTGCGGGGAGGCGTAGAACGGGCTGAGCCAGACGGCGTCCACGCCCAGGTCGCGCAGGTACGGCAGCCGGCTGCGGACGCCGGCCAGGTCCCCCATGCCGTCGCCGTTGGCGTCGGCGAAGCTGCGCGGATAGACCTGGTAGATCACCGCGTGGCGCCACCAGTCGGCGGCCGGAGTGACGTTGTGCTGTGGAGTCATGTCAACCCTTGGTGGTGCCGGCGGTCAGTCCGGCGACGAGGTGGCGTTGGGCGAAGGCGAAGACGAGCGCGGCCGGCACGGCGATGATCACGGCGGCGGCGGTCATCGAACCCCAGTCGTTGGTGTATTGGTTGACGAAGGTCTGCAGCCCGCCGGCGAGGGTGAGGTTCTCCTCGCCGGTCATGAAGGCGGAGGCGTAGGCGACCTCGGCCCAGGCGGTGACGAAGGTGTAGAAGCCGGTGACGGCCAGGCCCGGGCGGGCCAGCGGCAGGACGAGCCGCCAGAAGGTGCCGAACGGGTTGAGGCCGTCGACCCGGCCGGCCTCGTCGATCTCCACCGGGATGGTGTCGAAGAAGCCCTTCATCATCCAGGCGCAGAACGGGACGGCGATGGTCAGGTAGGTGATGACCAGGCCGGCGGGCTGGTTGAGCAGGCCCAGGCTCGCCAGGAGGTTGTAGAGCGGCACGATCAGCACCGCGACCGGGAACATCTGGGTGATCAGCAGCAGCCACATCAGCGGGCGCATCCCGGGGAAGCGGAAGCGGCTGACGGCGTAGCCGGTGGTGGCGGCGAGGAAGACGCCCAGGACCGTGGTCAGCCCGACGATGATCACGGAGTTCTTGAACCAGGTCAGGAACTCCGTATCGGCCACCACATGGGTGTAGTTGGCGAGGGTGAAGTGGGTGACCAGGCCGGTGGAGAAGGCGTCGTTCTTCGGTTTGAAGGACGTCACCAGCAGCCACAGCGGCGGGAAGACGGCCACCGCGGCGGCCAGGAGCAGGCCCGTATGCAGGGCGGCCGAGGCCAGCGGGGAGCGCTGGTTGCGCCGGCGGGGCGCGGCTTGGCGGGTCATGGTCACCACACCTCTCCCTGCTTGCGCAGCGCCCGGCGGTAGACCACCGCGACCGCCGCGAGCAGGACCAGGATCAGGACGCCCCAGGTCGCGGACTCGGAGAAGTTGCGGGGGCTGTCGACGAAGGAGAGCCGGTAGGCGTAGGTCACCAGGATCTCGGTGGAGTCGCCGGGGCCGCCCCGGGTCAGCAGGAAGATCACCGGGAACATGTTGAAGGTCCAGATGGCGGAGAGCAGGATCACCGTGCTGCTGACGGCCCGCAGTCCGGGGAGGGTGATGTGGCGGAAGCGCTGCCAGGCGCTCGCGCCGTCCATCTCGGCGGCCTCGTAGAGCTCGCCGGGTATGGACTGGAGCCCGCCGAGGAGTGCGACGAGCATGAAGGGCACGCCCAGCCAGATGTTGACGGCGATGACCGAGAGCTTGGCCCAGGTCGGGTCGTTCAGCCAGGGGACGGCGTCGATGCCGCCGCCGGCCAGCAGCTTGTTGAGGATGCCGTTCTTCTCGTTGTAGAGCATCCGCCAGGTGAAGACGGAGATGAACGCGGGGACGGCCCAGGGCAGGATCAGCGCGAGGCGGTAGAAGGTGCGGCCGCGCAGCGTGCGGTTGAGCATGTTCGCCAGCGCCAGGCCGATGAGGAAGGTGAGGCCGACGCAGGCCACGGTCCAGCCGACGGTCCAGCCCAGGCGGTCCCAGAAGACGCCGTCGGTCAGCACGGCCTGGTAGTTGTCCAGGCCGGTGAAGGAGTAGGTGGCGGGCAGGTGGTTGACGCCAATGTTCCGCTCGACGTTGGCCTCGTTGGCGTCGGTGAGCGAGAGGAACACGCCGCGGGCCAGCGGGTAGCCGATGATCACCCCGATGACGAGCACCACCGGGGCGACCATCGTCCATGCGTACCAGTGGGTGCCGAGCGCCCGGCGCACCCGTACGGCGAGGGTCACTTGTAGTCCTTGAGCAGCTTCCGGTAGGCGTCGCCGGTCGCCTTGGCGGCCTGCTCGGGCGTGGCGGAGCCGGTGAGCACCTTGTTCATCTGGACCTTGATGGGCTCGAAGAGGGAGTTGCCCTCGGCGATCCAGGGGCGCTGGACGGCGCCGTCGACGGCGGGCTTGAAGAACTTGACCATCTCGTTCTTCTTGACGGCCGGTACGTCGTACACGGACTTGCGGGTGGGCAGCAGGCTGAGCTTCTCGGTGGTCTGCTGCTGGATCTGGGCCGAGCTCATGTACTTCACGAAGGCGTAGGAGGCCCGGAGGTTCTTGCTGCCGGCGTAGACGGAGAGGTTCCAGCCGCCCTGCGGGGAGCCCTGGTCGGTGCTGCCGCCGGGTACCGGGGCGACGCCGAGGTTCTCCTTGTTGGCGGGGGACTTGAAGGCCTTGCCGGCGCGGGCGCCCTCGATGTCCCAGGGGCCGTCGATGGCCATCGCGACGGTGCCGTCCTTGAGGGCCTTGAGCTGGTTCTCCTGGCCGTCGGTGGCGTCGGTGACCGCGGCCTTGGAGTCGACCAGGTCCTTGAGGGTCTTGAAGGCCTTGACCCCGGCGCCGTCGTCGATCTCGATGACCTTGTCGCGGGCGTTGACCAGGTCGCCGCCCTCGCCGTAGAGGTAGGGCAGGAACCAGTAGGGGTCGTCGCCGCGGAGGTAGAGGGCGGTGGCGCCGGTCTTGGACTTGATCTTCTTGGCGGCGGTGGCCAGTTCGGCGAAGGTCTTGGGCACCTCGACGCCGGCGTCCTTGAGGAGCTTCTTGTTGTAGAAGAGGCCGAGGGTGTCGATGACCTGGGGTGCGGCGTAGGTCTTGCCCTTGAACTTGGTGGAGCCGAGGGCCTGCGGCAGGTAGTCCTCGGTCTTGTCGAGGGCGGGGGTGCCGTCGAGCGGGGCGAGGTAGCCGAGGTTGGCGAAGTCGGCGGTCCAGGCGACCTCGGTGCGCATCACGTCGGGGGCCCCGGAGTTGCCGCCGGCGGCGTTCTTGAACTTGGCGTTGGCGTCGCCGAACGGGACGTTCACATACTGGACGTGGACCTTCGGGTGCTCCTTCTGGAACCCTTCCGCAAGCTTGCGGTAGGTCGCCTTCTCGGCGTCGTTGGAGGTGTCCCAGAAGGTGACGGTTCCGGACAGTTCGCCACCGCTGTTGGCGTTGCCGTCGTCACCCCCGCCACCGCACGCCGATGCCGTCACTGTCAGGCCCGCTACCAGCGCGGTGGCCGCTATGCCCCGTATGCCACGCCGCATGTGAACTCCTTAGGGAAATGCCTCAGATGGCGGTCAGGAACGTAACAGCGCTGAAAACAAACCGAAAGACCTTGCGGCAAATTGCTGCAAGGTTGCTGGAAGGTATTGCAGCGAACTGGCCGGAACGGGACCCTGAAGGCGCCGGGTGCCCCGTCACCCCGCGCCCACCCCGGCATTGACCCCGTACAGGCGCTCAGGCCTGCTGACCCCGACAGGGACGACCGATGACCCAGGAGCTCACCTCTCCCAGCCCCGCCTCCCAGCCGTCCCGACCGGGCGACGGTCCGGGCTGGTGGCGCGACGCCGTCATCTACCAGGTCTACGTCCGCTCCTTCGCCGACAGCGACGGAGACGGCATCGGCGACCTGCGCGGGACCCGCGAGCGGCTGCCGTACCTGCGCGACCTGGGCGTGGACGCCCTCTGGCTCACCCCGTTCTACGCCTCCCCGCAGGCCGACGGCGGCTACGACGTCGCCGACTACCGCGCCGTCGACCCGCTCTTCGGCCGCCTCCAGGACGCCGACGACCTGCTGCGCACCGCCCACGACCTGGGCCTACGGGTGATCGTCGACATCGTGCCCAACCACACCTCCGACCGGCACCCGTGGTTCGCCGACCCCGAGCTGGCCCGGCAGCGCTACCTCTTCCGCCCCGGCCGGGGCGCGCACGGCGAACTCCCGCCCAACGACTGGGAGTCGGTGTTCGGCGGCCCCGCCTGGACGCGCACCGACCGCGGCGACTGGTACCTGCACCTGTTCGCCCCCGAGCAGCCCGACCTGAACTGGGACGACCCGGAGGTGCACGCCGAGTTCGAGGCCATCATGCGCTTCTGGCTCGACCTCGGCGTGGACGGCTTCCGGGTCGATGTCGCGCACGGCATGGTCAAGGCCCCCGGCCTGCCGGACATCGGCCACGGCCAGCAGGCCAAGCTGATCGGCAATCAGGTCCTGCCGTTCTTCGACCAGGACGGGGTGCACGCCATCCACCGCGCCTGGCGCCGCCTGCTGGACGACTACGGCGCAGCCCACGGCCGGCAGGTGATCGGCGTCGCCGAGGCCTGGGCCCCCACCCCCGAGCGCCTCGCCCGGTACGTCCGCCCCGACGAACTCCACCAGGCCTTCAACTTCCAGTTCCTCAACACCCCCTGGCAGGCCGACGCGCTGCGCAGCGTCATCGACGCCTCCCTCGCCGCCGCCGGCTCCGTCGGCGCCCCCACCACCTGGGTGCTGTCCAACCACGACGTGGTCCGCCACCGCACCCGCCTCGGTGGCGGCGAGGACCGGGCGCGGGCCGCCACCCTGCTGATGCTGGCGCTGCCCGGCTCCGCGTATCTCTACCAGGGCGAGGAGCTCGGCCTGCCCGAGGTCACCGACCTGCCCGACGAGGTCCGCCAGGACCCGGCGTTCTTCCGCGGCCACCGCACCAGCGGCCAGGACGGCTTCCGGGACGGCTGCCGGGTGCCGCTGCCCTGGTCCGGCGGCGCACCGCCGTACGGCTTCGGCACGGGCGGCAGCTGGCTGCCGCAGCCCACCGACTGGCAGGCGCTGACCGTCGAGGCCCAGACCGGCGACCCCGCCTCCACCCTGGAGCTCTACCGCACCGCCCTGTTCCTGCGGCGCCGGCTGCCCGGCCTCGGCGCCGGCGACACCGTCGAGTGGCGGGACGCCCCCGACGGCGTCCTCGCCTTCGCCCGCCCCGGGCTGCTGTGCACGGTCAACACCCTCGGCCATGACGTCACTCTGCCGCTGCCGGGGACGCCGTTGCTGTCCAGCGCCCCGGTGACCGTGGACGGGGCGCTGGCCGGGCTCCCCGGTGACAGCTGCACCTGGTGGGCAATCTGACAGCCGGACGGTAAGGTCCCCTTCATGACCGCCCGGCTTTCCGACATCGCAGCACAGGCGGGTGTCAGCGAGGCCACCGTCAGCCGGGTTCTCAACGGGAAGCCCGGCGTCTCCGCCACCACCCGCCAGTCCGTGCTGGCCGCCCTGGACGTCCTGGGCTACGAGCGCCCGGTGCGGCTGCGGCAGCGCAGCGCCGGTCTGGTCGGGCTGATCACCCCGGAGCTGGAGAACCCCATCTTCCCGGCCTTCGCCCAGGTGATCGGGCAGGCGCTGACCCGCCAGGGCTACACCCCGGTGCTGGCGACCCAGACCCCGGGCGGCTCCACCGAGGACGAGCTGACCGAGATGCTGGTCGACCGCGGGGTGGCCGGCATCATCTTTGTCTCCGGGCTGCACGCCGACACCAGCGCCGATATGCAGCGCTATGCGCGGCTGCGCGGCCAGGGCGTGCCGTTCGTGCTGATCAACGGCTTCTCCGACCAGGTGCAGGCGCCGTTCGTCTCTCCGGACGACCGGGCCGCGGTGGACCTGGCCGTCACCCACCTCAGCGCGCTCGGCCACCGCAGGATCGGGCTGGCGCTCGGCCCCAAGCGGTTCGTGCCGGTGCAGCGCAAGATCGAGGGCTTCGTCCGGGCCATGCAGGTGCGGCTGGACATCGGCCCGGCCGAGGTCGAGCCGTACATCCAGCACTCCCTCTACACCCTGGAGGGCGGGCAGGCCGCGGCGGGCGCACTGATCGAGCGGGGCGCCACGGCCGTGGTCTGCGCCAGCGACATGATGGCGCTCGGTGCGATCCGGGCGGCCCGGCAGCGCGGGCTGGAGGTCCCCCGCGACCTGTCCGTCGTCGGCTTCGACGACTCCCCGCTGATCGCCTTCACCGACCCGCCGCTCACCACGATCCGGCAGCCGGTCACGGCCATGGGGCAGGCGGCGGTGCGCGCGCTCCTGGAGGAGGTCGGGGGCACCCCGGCGCCGCACAGCGAGTTCGTCTTCCACCCCGAGCTGGTGGTCCGCGGGTCCACCGCCTCGGCCCCAAAGACGGCCGGCATCCCCCGGCCGCTGCGGGCCACCTGAGGCGCAGCCGGTCCACCCCCGTGCGGCGGACCGCACGGAGGCGCCACGGCCCCGTACGGCAGGCCGCCTGAGGCACCACCGGTCCGCCCGTACGGCGAGCCACCGTCGCCCCGTCCCGAACCCCACGCCCCGGCCAGCGACGCCGGTGTGCCGTCCGTCGGCGCCCGCCCCCTTCCCGCGGGAACGGGCGGAACGGCGGTGCGGCGGCCGGGGGGGCGACGGGCTGTCAGGGGCCGCGCCCGCCCCGCCGTTCGGCCCGGCGCCGCCACCTGCGCCGACCCGGTCGGACCCGGTGCGCGGGGGCCAGATCCCGGGGAGCGCACCCCTCCCAAGTACGGGTTCGACGTCCCTCTCAAGACAGAGACAAAGGATCGAATACCCGACCGAAGGATGATCGCCGGTAGGTCCCTTTCTGGCAGACTGTCTGCCTATGGGTGATGCGAATACGAGGACTCTGGACGGCCTGCCGACCACCCCGCCACCCAAGGGGGAGCATCAGGAGCAGCGTGCCGACCGCCCGGAGCGCGAGGGCCGCTGGGGCCGGCTGCGCTCGCCTCGTACCCCCCGGCTCTGGTTCGAGATCCTGCTGATCGCGGTCAGCTACTGGACGTACTCGATGATCCGCAACGCGGTGCCGGAGCAGAAGGCGAAGGCGCTGCGGAACGCCGACTGGATCTGGCAGGCGGAGCACTCGCTGGGCATCGCCGTCGAGCACACCGTCAACCACGCGGTGAACTCGGTGACCTGGCTGATCGTGTCGATGAACTACTACTACGCGACGCTGCACTTCATCGTCACGATCGGGGTGCTGGTCTGGCTCTACCGCTGGCACCCGGGCCGCTATGCCGCGGCGCGGCTGGCCCTGTTCGCCACCACGGGTGTCGCGCTGATCGGCTACTACTTCTACCCGTTGGCGCCGCCCCGGCTGATGACCGGCGGCGGTTTCGTCGACACCCTGGTGGACCACGGGACGTGGGGGTCGATGGCGTCCGGCAACCTCGCCTCGATGTCCAACCAGTACGCGGCGATGCCGTCGATGCACATCGGCTGGTCGCTGTGGTGCGGCATCACCATCGCCCTGCTCGCGCGACCGCTGTGGGCCAGGGTCCTCGGCCTGCTCTACCCGACCATGACGCTGCTGGTCATCGTCTCCACCGCGAACCACTTCTGGCTCGACGCGGTCGGCGGGGTGCTGTGCCTGAGCTTCGGCTTCGTGGTGGCCTGCGTCTGGTACGGCACGCTGCCGCACCGGCTGGCCCGGCTGGCGCCGGTGCCGGTGTGAGCCGGCGGGGCCGCTCGCCGCGGCCTCCCTCGGCCCCCTCGGCCCGCCTCACGCCCCGTAGAAGATCTCCTCCACCACCCCGCGGGCCCGCCGGGTGATCCGCCGGTAGTCGTCGATCATCTCGCCGATGTGGCCCTCCTCGTAGCCGAGGTAGCGGCCCACCGCGGCCAGCTCCCGGCCGTCGGTGGGGAAGGTGTCCCCGGGGCGCCCGCGGACGATCATCACGGCGTTGCGCACCCGCGCCGCCAGCACCCAGGCCTCGTCCAGGATCTGCGCGTCCTCGGTGCCGATCAGGTCGGCGGCGTGCGCGGCGGCCAGCGCCTCGCGGGTGCGGGTGGTGCGCAGCCCGGGGACCTCCCAGCCGTGCTGCATCTGCAGCAGCTGCACCGTCCACTCCACGTCGCTCAGGCCACCGCGGCCGAGCTTGGCATGGGTGGTCGGGTCGGCGCCGCGGGGCAGCCGCTCGGCCTCCATCCGGGCCTTGAGCTTGCGGATCTCGCGGACCGCGTCGTCGCCCAGCCCCTCGGCGGGGTAGCGCAGCGGGTCGATCAGCTCGACGAACCGCGCACCGAGCTCCTCGTCGCCGGCGACCGGTTCGGCCCGCAGCAGGGCCTGCGCCTCCCACACCAGCGACCAGCGGCGGTAGTAGGCAGCGTAGGAGGCGAGGGTGCGCACCAGCGGGCCGGACCGGCCCTCCGGGCGCAGGTCCGCATCGATGATCAACGGCGGGTCGGAGGAGGGGAGTTCGAGCAGCCGGCGCATCGCGTTGGCGACCGCGTGGGCGGCCTTGGCGGCCTCCTGCTCGTCGGCGCCCTCGCGCGGTTCGTGGACGAACAGCACGTCCGCGTCCGAGCCGTAGCCGGGCTCCCGGCCGCCGAACCGGCCCATGCCGATGACCGCGAAGCGGGTGGGCAGGGTGTCGCCCCACTGCTCGCGGACGGCGGCGCGCAGCGCACCGGCCAGGGTGGCGGCGTTGATGGCGGAGAGCGCGGTGCCGACCTGGTCGACGGACTGGCCGTGGTCGGTGCCGGCCGGGCTGAACTCGGTGCCGTACGCGCCGATCACATCCGCCGCCGCGGTACGGAACAGCTCCCTGCGGCGCACCCCGCGGGCCGCCGCCACCGCCGCCTCGGCACCGTCCGCGCGCCCGACCGCGGCCAGCACCTCCTGCTCCAGGGCGGTGCGGGTGCGCGGCTGCAGCCCGTCCGGGGCGCCCAGCAGGGCGACCGCCTCGGGGGCGCGCAGCAGCAGGTCGGGGGCGAGGCGGCCGGCGGAGAGCACCCGGGCGAGGTTCTCGGCGGCGGCGCCCTCGTCGCGCAGCAGCCGCAGGTACCAGGGGGTCTTGCCGAGCGCGTCGGAGACCTTGCGGAAGTTGAGCAGGCCGGCGTCCGGGTCGGCGGAGTCCGCGAACCAGGCCAGCAGCACCGGCAGCAGGGTCCGCTGGATGGCGGCCTTGCGGGTCACGCCGGACGCCAGCGCCTCCAGGTGGCGCAGCGCGGCGACCGGGTCGGCGTAGCCGAGCGCTTCGAGACGGTGGCCGGCGGCCTTCGCGGAGAGCCGGGTCTCGCCGGGTTCCAGATGAGCGACGGCGTCGAGCAGGGGCCGGTAGAAGAGCTTCTCGTGCAGGCGGCGCACCTCCCTCGCATGCCACTTCCACTCCTTGCGGAGGGTGTCCACCGGCTCGGTGCGCAGTCCCAACGACCGTGCCAGGCGCCGGAGTTCGGACTCATCCTCGGGCATCAGATGGGTGCGGCGCAGCCGGAAGAGCTGGATGCGGTGCTCCAACGTACGCAAAAAGCGGTAGGCGGCGTCCAGGGCCGCGGCGTCCTGGCGTCCGACGTAGCCGCCGGCCGCCAGCGCCGCCAGGGCCTCCAGGGTGGTGGCGCTGCGCAGCGTGCCGTCGCTGCGACCGTGCACCAGTTGCAGCAGCTGGACGGCGAACTCGACGTCGCGCAGCCCGCCGGGGCCAAGCTTGAGCTCCCGCTCGACCTGGGCTGCGGGGATGTTCTCGACGACCCGGCGGCGCATCTGGCGAACGTCGGAGACGAAGTTCTCCCGCTCGGCGACGTCCCACACCATCGGCGCCAGCGCATCGACGTACTCCTGGCCCAGCCCCAGGTCGCCGGCCATCGGGCGGGCCTTGAGCAGCGCCTGGAACTCCCAGGTCTTGGCCCAACGCTGGTAGTAGGCGAGGTGGCTGGAGAGGGTGCGCACCAGCGGGCCGTTGCGGCCCTCGGGGCGCAGATTGGCGTCCACCGGCCAGATAGTGCCCTCGATGGTGTTGTCCGAGCACACCTGCATCAGCCGGGCGGCGATCCGGGTCGCGGCCTGGAGGGCCTTGGCCTCGTCGACGCCCTCCTTGGCCTCGGCGACGAAGATGACGTCGACGTCCGAGACGTAGTTCAGCTCCCGGCCGCCGCACTTGCCCATGCCGATGACCGCCAGTCGGCACACCGCGGCGTCGCCGGGCGCCTCCTCGTAGGAGATCTCCAGGGCGGCCCGGATGGTGGCGGTGGCCAGGTCGGCGAGCTCGGCCGCGGCCTCGGCGACATCGGTCGTCCCGCACACGTCGCGGGCCGCGATGCCCAGCAGGGCGCGGCGGTAGGCGGCGCGCAGGGCGTCCGGGCGCGGCCGGTCGGCGCCCTGCTCGCCCCAGATGCCCTCGGCGAGCGCCAGCTCGAACTCGGGGGTGGTGGGGTGCAGGTCGGCCGACTCGTAGGTGACCAGCGACTGCCAGTCCTCCGGGTGCCGGGTGAGGTGGTCGGCGAGCGCCTCGGAGGCGCCCAGCACGCCCAGCAGCCGGTCCCGCAGCGGCTTGGCCGCGACGAGGGTGCCGAGCAGCGTCTGCCGCTCGTCCGGGGGCAGCGCCTCCACCAGCCGGACCAGGCCGCGCAGCGCGAGGTCGGGGTCGGCACTCGCCCCGAGCGCCTCCAGCAGCGCCGAGTCGTCGTGCACCGGGGCGAGTTCGGGGATGTCGAGCAGCTCCCCGGCTGCGGAGGGGTCGGTGAAACCGTGTCTCAACAGCCGGGCGAAGGTGCTGCTCCGCCGTCCCTGCGGAGCGGGTAGTGCCATGGTCCAGCCTCTCGGGGGCGCGGTGGCTCAGAGCACGGGCAGCATCTTGCGCAGCTCGAAGGCGGTGACCTCCGAGCGGTACTCCTCCCACTCCTGCTTCTTGTTGCGCAGGAAGAAGTCGAAGACGTGCTCCCCCAGCGTCTCGGCGACCAGCTCGCTGCGCTCCATCAGCTCGATGGCCTGGCCGAGGTTCTGCGGCAGCGGCTCGATGCCCATCGCCCGACGCTCGGAGTCGGACAGCGCCCAGACGTCGTCGTCGGCGCCGGCCGGCAGCTCGTAGCCCTCCTCGATGCCCTTGAGGCCGGCCGCGAGCAGCACGGCGTAGGTGAGGTAGGGGTTGGCGCCGGAGTCGATGGAGCGGACCTCGACCCGGGTGGAGCCCATCTTGCCGGGCTTGTACATCGGCACCCGGATCAGCGCGGAGCGGTTGTTGTGGCCCCAGCAGATGTACGAGGGGGCCTCGCCGCCGGCGCCCGCGGTGCGGTTGGCGCCGCCCCAGATGCGCTTGTAGGAGTTCACCCACTGGTTGGTGACGGCGGAGATCTCCCCGGCGTGCTTGAGCAGGCCGGCGATGAACGAGCGTCCCACCTTGGAGAGTTGGTACTCCGAGCCGGACTCGTGGAAGGCGTTGCGGTCGCCTTCGAAGAGCGAGAGGTGGGTGTGCATGCCGGAGCCGGGGAACTCCGAGAACGGCTTGGGCATGAACGTCGCCTGCACCCCCTGCTCCAGCGCCACCTGCTTCATGACCAGCCGGAACGTCATGATGTTGTCGGCGGTGGAGAGCGCGTCGGCGTACCGCAGGTCGATCTCCTGCTGGCCGGGGGCGCCCTCGTGGTGGCTGAACTCCACCGAGATGCCCATCGACTCCAGCATCGTGATGGCCTGCCGGCGGAAGTCCATGCCGACGTTCTGCGGGGTGTGGTCGAAGTAGCCGGAGGAGTCCGCGGGGTTCGGCCGGGAGCCGTCCACCGGCTTGTCCTTGAGCAGGAAGAACTCGATCTCGGGGTGGGTGTAGAAGGTGAACCCGAGGTCGGAGGTCTTGGCGAGGATGCGCTTGAGGACGTACCGGGGGTCGGCGTACGACGGCGAGCCGTCCGGCATCAGGATGTCGCAGAACATCCGGGCGGTGCCGGGGGCCTCGGCGCGCCAGGGAAGGATCTGGAAGGTGCCGGGGTCCGGCTTGGCGATCATGTCCGATTCGTACACCCGGGCGAAGCCCTCGATGGCCGAGCCGTCGAAGCCGATGCCCTCGTCGAAGGCCTGCTCCAGCTCGGCGGGGGCCACCGCCACGGACTTCAGGAACCCGAGAACGTCGGTGAACCACAGCCGGACGAAGCGGATGTCGCGCTCTTCCAGCGTCCGGAGCACAAACTCCTGTTGCTTGTCCATGGGTCACCAATCCTTGCAGGTCAATCGGCCTGTCCGCGCGCGAGGAACGACGCGCGTGGCACACCAGTATCACGTGGGGCGGTTACCGTCACATTACGCACCCTTGGCCTGAACCAGAACCGCCGTCCCGTAACCCTCACCCCTGATCCCTTCCCGCGCCACGACGGAGCACAGCGCGGCCGACAGGGGCAATCGGACGGCTTGGTTCAGTCTTGAACCAGCACTGAGTGACCGTTGACCCGGTGTTGAAGGGTCCGTTCCTTACCGTTCCTAGGGTGGTTCCGGACTGTGAACGGCCTGGAACAACGGGGAGACAAGGTATGGGCGCAGGCTTCCACACCAATCCGGACGCGATATTCCACTGTGCGTCCGGAGCCGAACGGCTGAAGGAAGAGGTGCCCCGCATCGCGCGGGCCCTGGAGCACGTGGAGATTCCTTCGGGCGCCTTCGGCAAGCTTCCCGAGTCCGACGAGCTGCACTCGTCGTACAACGAGCACGCCACGGCAGCGCACCAGAACATCCACGACATCGCCGAACTGCTGCACGACGCCGCGGAGAGCCTGCGGGCGATGGCCGGCAACTACGTCGCCAACGAGTACGCCACCCAGGAGGGCTTCGGCGGCAGCGGCGCCGGCGGCGGGAGCGTGGGCGCATGACCGTCACCGACGCCTACGCCTGGGTGAACAAGGAGATCGAGAAGCTCCCCGACATCCAGCAGGTCCACAGCAACGAAGAGCACGGGATCGACTCCGGGCTCGACGACGCGATCCGGTGGTTCCTGGAGAAGATCCATGTGATGGACAAGCTGGAAAAGGTCACCGGGATGCCGACCCAGCTGACCCACGCCGCCCTGGAGTGGAAGGCCCAGGGCGAGGCGCTGCACAAGGTGGCCGAGGGGCTGCGCTCGGCCGCGCGCCAGCTGCCCGATCACTGGGAGGGCGAGGCCTCCGAGGGGTTCGGCCGCGGCATGGGCAAGATCGTCGATGCGATCGACGAGACCGGCAAGGACATGGGCCGGACCGCCACGATCCTCAGCCAGGCCGCCGCGGAGTGCAAGATGGCCGAGGACGCCATCATCGAGATCATCCGGGAGGCGATCGAGTGGGCGGCGGTGACGCTGGCCGCGATGGTGGTTACCGACATCCTCACCCTCGGGCTGGCCACCGTGGTGGACGGGCTGGTGGCGGATGCCGAGGTCGCGGTCTTCATCGGCCGGATCGAGAAGGTCTCGACGGGGCTGGCCAAGACGCTGCGCGAGCTGATGAAGGCGGTCAAGGAGTTCAAGAGCGGCGCCAAGTCCTTCAACGAGGCGCGCAAGGTCGCCGGCACGCTGCGCAAGCTGGGCGGGCCGACCGGCATGCGCGGCCAGAGCATGCGGGACTGGATGGCCCACCACATCGTGACCGGCAAGGTCGCCGAGTACGGCTCCAAGCCGCTGATCGAGGGCCCCACCGGCCTCACCGGGGACTTCAAGACGCCGGCCGAGGACGCCGTCAAGCACTTCGGCAAGGAGGCGCTGGACGACGAGGGCCCGAAGGAGCCGGCGCCCTACCGCGTGCCCAAAGGCAGTATCGAGGACACCTTCGGCTGAGCGCCGAGCGGACAGAGAGACGGAATTGATGCACCCCTCCCCCGTCGTCCCGGAGCGGGACGCCTGGCTCGTCGCGCACAGCTCGGCACTCCTGCGGCCGGGAGAGACGCTGCGGGGCGTCCTGCCGGTGAGACTCGACCCCCTCGTGCCCGACGTCGTCCCCAGGCGCCACCGCCGGCCCAAGCCGGAGGCGGAGGAGGCGGGCCGTTTCACGGGGTGGGGGCGGATCTTCCTGCCAGTGGCCTGGGTCATGTGGCTGTGCTCCCTGCCGGCCGGTCTGCTGGAGCGGGGAGCCCACCACACCTGGTACGGGGTGCGCCGGATCTTCCGGGGGCGCGTTTGGGAGGGCGGCTGGAACAGCACCGCGGGCTGGTTCGTCCTCACCACCCGGACGGGAGCGCCGCTGGACCGCGGATACCGCACCAACGAGATCGCACTGGCCTGCACGGAGCAGCGGCTGCTGCTGCTCAGCAAGCCGGTGACGCCCGAGCGGGAGGCCTCCCAGCTGCTCGGTGAGCTGCCCCGCGGGCAGTTCGCCCTACGGAGCGCCCCCCATCCGCCGCGGCACCGGGACCGGGTGGACATCGCCTTCCCGGACGGGTCCTGGCTGGCGCTGGAGGCCGGTGAGCGCCGGCAGGTGCCGCTGCTCACGGGGCTGCTCTCGGCGGCCTAGGGGCGCTTCTTTCGGAGCTTCGTGGGCTCGCGGGGTCCACGAAGATCCAAAAGAAACGCCCGAAGTCCACTGCCCCGGTGTGTCGCACCGGGGCAGCGGACCTTCTTGGCGTCAGCGTCGGCGGGACGCGTCCTCGCCGGGGGGAGCGCAGTCAGCGGTTGAAGATGGGCATGATCTCTTTGCTGTCGTCGCACCACACCTCGTGGTACCCGTTCGCCTGGGCGGTCGGGAGTTCCTTCGCCTCGCACTCCGCCTTCGAGGGGTACTTCTCGGCACCGATCGGGACCCAGCCGTCGCCGGGGGGCGGGGCGGCGAGGGCGGTGGTGGCGGTCAGGGGAACGGCAACCGCTGCGGCACCGGCGGCCAGACCGAGACCGACACGAGTACGCCACGACTTCATGGCTAACTTCATGGCTCTCTCCTTGCTCTCTTTGACGCTCTGAGCTGGTTCCGCTCAGAGAGGCTGTGGGCTCCTGCCCAGGGCAGTACCGAGGTGGTCAGCCGATGGGGTTGACGAAGGTGGCCGGGTGGGTGGCGCCCTGCTGGTCGACGAGCGCGTCCCAGGGCCAGGCCAGGGTCAGCGAGGTGGTCTCGTTCGGCGGGGTGATGACCGCGGAGGCGGGCTTGTAGGAGCCCTCCTCACCCTTGGACAAGGCGAGGTTGATCGTGAAGTCCGTGCTGTCCCCGGGCGCCAGGGTGATCGAGCCGTGCTTGGCCGTCGAGCGCTGCAGCGACCAGACCCCACCGCCGTTCTCGCTCTTGAGATCCACGCCCGGGAAACCGCCGATCACACAGGTGTGGCTGCCCTTGTTGGTCAGCACGACGCTGGTGGTCGTCGAGCCGCCCGCGTTCGGGTCCGGGGTCGCATCCTCGCCCGTGGCGAACGCTGCCTTCAGGCCGGAGGTGTGGCAGCGCTGGACGCCCGAGGCCGCCTTGCCACCGCCGGCGGCGTGCCCGCTGCCCGACTGCTTGCCCGCAGCACCCGCCTTGGCGCCGGCCTTGGTGTCGGCCTTGGCGCCGGGACCCGCCGGGGCCTCGGAGCCCTGCGCTTCGGCGGAGGAGCCCGCGCCGCTGGACTCGGCGGCGGCCGCGCCCGTTTGGCCCGAGGGCTGCATGCCGGTGTTCTCCGAGCCGGAGCAGGCGGTCAGGGTGAGGCCGGCGACTGCGGTCAGGGCCGCGGCGGCGATGCGCAGGGTGCGGCGACGGGCGGTGCGGACGGTGATGTCGGAGCTCATTTTCGGGTCCCCCCCGGGACAATCGGTGTCGCTGTTTCCTCGGTACGTCACCCACTCTGGTCGGGGCCGCTATCGGGAAGCTGCTGCGGCGCTAACGTCTGGCTAACACGGCTGTGAGGAGGGGAAGTCAGCGCCACCAGAGCCCGAAGAACCAGGTCACGGCCGCCTGGTCGGGCTACCCGCAGCTGCTTGCCGGAACCAGGGGCATCCGACCGGTCAAGGTCAGGTCCACCGGCGTCCCGCCGCACAGCCACCGGAAGGGGCGGGACACCCAGACGTCACGCGCCCCACCGGCACGGCCTTTAGAACAGCTCCGCCGCCGCCCCGCGGCCCGTCCCCGACAGGTCCAGTACCGCCTGCGCCACCGCCTCCGGCACATCGGTCATCACCAGGTGGCCCGCCGGGGCGGCCACCGCGAAGTGGCCGCCCAATTCGGCGGCGAGCGCCCGCTGCCGCTCCAGCCAGCGCAGCCGGCCGGGCCGTTCGCTGCCGTCGTACGCCGCCAGCACGGTCACCGGCACCTGCGGCATCGGGCGCTCCGGGCGGAGCGCGGCGAGTTCGGCGGCCTGGTAGGGGTAGGTCGCGTTCTCCAGGACACAGGCCCGCGCCACCCGGCTGGTCCGGTAGCCGGCGCGCTCCCACGGGTGCGGCGGGTGGCTGCCGACGGTCGAGGCGCGACCGATCAGGCGGCGGGCCGCGGGGCCCAGGACGCGGGGCAGGCCGGCGGCGGACAGCGCGTCGGCCACACCGCCCGCCCAGGCGGTGCGCACCGCGCGGGGCAGCCGGGGCCGCGGGTCCTCCTCGATGCTGGCGTCGACGAGGACGAGCCCGGCACAGCGGCCGGGGTGCAGCCGGGCGAAGGCCTCGGCGTGGAACCCGGCCAGCGAGTGGCCGACGACGGTGGCCGGCCCACGGTGGCCGAGGGCGTCGAGGAGGCGGGCGATCCGACCCGCCTCGGCGGCGAGGGTGGGCGGTTCGGGCGCGGGGGCGCTCAGGCCGAGGCCGGGGCGGTCGAACCGGACGACGGTGCGGTACGGGGCGAGCAGCGCGGCGACCGCGTCCCAGTCGAACCACGCCATGCCCAGCCCGCCGCTGAGCACGCAGACCGGTCCCCGGCCCTCGGTCAGGACGTGCAGCGGCACCCCGTCGACCCGTACGAAGCGGCCCGGGGCGGGGAGGGCTGAGGGGCCGGGAGCACCGGGGCGGAGAGGGCGGCGGGGGCGGTTCATCGGTCTCCTTCTCCTGGTGCGGCGCGCTGGGGGTGCTGGGGCGTACGGGACTCCGGTGGCGAGGGGGCCCCGGCGCCGTCCGGGCGCCCCACGCACCGCGCGAGCAGCAGGAGGTACAGGGCGACCAGGAGGACCTGGAGGCGCTGGCCGGCGCCCAGCGCCCAGGTGCCCCGGCCGGCACTGAAGGCCGCGACGGACGCCAACGTCCAGGCCGTGGCGGCGAGTTCGGCGAGCACCAGCGGGGGCCCGAAGCGGCCGAGCGGCGGCCAGCGGTCCTCGCGCCGGGCGGCGTGGGTGAGCAGGACCAGGGCGGCGAGCGCGCCGACCATGGCGCAGGAGCTGCTGACGGCGTGCGCGGTGTGGGTGGCCGGCACCAGGCCTGCGGTCTCCCGTGCGGCGCACACGGGGTCGCTGGTCGGTGTGCAGCTCAGCGGCAGCCGGGAGTCGACCGCGGTGGCGGCGCCGAAGAGGGCCAGCGCGGCCCAACCGGCACTCGTCCAGGGCCGGCGCTCCGTCGTCAGCAGCGCGGTGACCGCACCGGTCAGCACCAGCAGCCCGGCGACCAGGTCGGTGGCCCGGAAGAGCCCGCCGAGCGGCTGGTCGGCGGCGGCCAGCTCGCTGACGTACGCCCGGACCGGGTCGAGGCCGGTGGCGAGCACCAGCTCCAGCACCCATGCGGTGTACGCGACCGCGCCGAGCAGCAGCAGGGCGGCGGCCACCCGGTGGCCTGCGACGGAGCGGCGGATACGGGTCACGGGCATCCAGGTGTTCGGGTGGAACCGGCCGGTCGTGATGCCGGGTACGCCGGTGGCGCGGGAAGGCCAAGGATAGGCGGGCGCCACTCCGTTCGGCGGTTCACCCATGGAGAGGTATACCCCTAGGGGGTAGGGTGCGGAGGATGGTCCTCCGGCCGTCCGCCGGTCCGTCCCGTCGAGAGGTCCGCGATGCGTGAACAGGGCGACGCCGCCGCATGGTGCGGCTGGCTGCTGCTGTTCACGGCGCTGGTCGTCGGCCTCGTCACCCGGTATGCGTGCGGGCACCCGAGGGCGGACGGGGACGGGCACCGGGCCGCCGGGGCGGCGGGCACCGTGGACGGGGCGCGGCCGGGGGCGGCAGCGCGACCGGTGGTGCGGCCGACGACGGGGGCGGCGCGGAGGGCGGCACGGGCCGCGCGGACGGTCCAGCCAGCGGCAGGGGCGGCGCCGGCCGGCCGCCGGGCCGGGACACCCGTACTGCGTCCGGCCGACCCGCCCCCGGCACGGGCCGACGGCACGCACACCGGCTCCCGACACCGCGCCATGGCCCCCGGCACCGCCTGCCGCGCCGCGCTGTCGACCTGGGCGGCGGGGCAGGCGTTCCTCCTCGTCGCGGGCGCGCTGACCGGGCGTCAGCGGGCCGGTGCGCCCGCCGTGCTCCGCGCCGGGCTGCGGCGCGGCCGGTGGTCGATATCCCCGGCGTCCCGCCCCGGACTCCTCGCCCGGCCGTCGGCGCTGCGCGTGTAGCGCGCCCGCCGCCGACACCCCCGGAAGTCCGCGGCAGCGCCCTCACCCCGACCGCACACCATCGACACCGTGACGAGGTGCTTCTCCCATGCGTACGCACTCCCGACGCGCCCTGTTCGGCGCGGGCCTGGCCGCCGCCGGCAGCGGGCTGCTGGCCGCCTGCTCCGCCGACGGCTCCGGCCCGGTCCTCGCCGGTATGGACGGCAACAACGGCCGGCACGGCTCCCACGGCGGACACGCGACCCACGGCGGACACGGCTCCCACGGCTCCCACGGCTCCCACGACACCGGCGGTGACACCCCGTCGGGCTATGTCACCCCCGACGGCCCGGAGGTCGCCGAGGCCGAGCGGAGGCGGGGGCTGACCGGCCCGGTGCGCCGGCTGTCGCTGACCCCCGCCGAGGACCGGGTCGACCTGGGCGGACGCACCGTCACGACCTGGGCGTACGACGGGGAGCTGCCCGGCAAGGAGATCCGGGTCACGGCGGGGGACCGGGTCGCACTGACCCTGAACAACCGCCTCCCGCAGACGACCACCGTGCACTGGCACGGGCTGCCGGTGCGCAACGACATGGACGGCGTGCCCGGCGTGACCCAGCGGGCCGTGGCGCCCGGCGCCTCCTTCGACTACCACTTCACGGTCATCGAACCCGGTACGCACTGGATCCACCCGCACGTCGGGGTGCAGCTGGACCGCGCCCTGTACGCACCGCTGATCATCGAGGACCCCAGGGAGCCGCTGGCGTACGACAGGGAGTGGGTGGTGCTGCTCGACGACTGGCTCGACGGGATCGACGGCAGCACCCCGGACGCGGTACTCAGGCAGCTCCACAAGGGCATGCCGCACGGCGGGCACGACATGGGCGAGATGGCGGGCACGGACGCTAGCCGGGCGCAGTCGGACGTGCGCCCGCAGGGCCCGTCGCGGGTGCTGATGGGCGCGCGGAGCCGGCTGCTGGGCGGCGAGGCGGGCAGCGTGGACCATCCGCTCCACCTCGTCAACGGCCGGATGGCGCAGAATCCGGAGACCTTCCACGCCAAGCCCGGCGATCGCATCCGGATCCGGATCATCAACGCCGGCAGCGACACCGCCTACCGCCTGGCGCTCGGCGGGCACCGGATGACGGTGACCCACACCGACGGCTCCCCCGTGCAGCACCGGGCGACCGACGCGCTGCTGATCGGCATGGGCGAGCGCTATGACGTCCTGGTCACCGCGGGGGACGGGGTCTTCCCGCTCACCGCGCTGGCCGAGGGCAAACGCGGGCGCTCCGCACTGGCCGTGCTGCGGACCGGTGGCGGGGAGGCGCCCGGCGCCAGAACCCGCCCCAGGGAGCTCCGCGGCGCGCTGATGACGGCGGACCGGCTCCGGGCCGCCGGCTCGGCACGGGCCGGTCGGCGGGCCCCGGACCGCAGCATCGACATGGTCCTCACCGGCTCCATGGCGCGCTACGACTGGGCGATCAACCACCGGACGTACTCGTCGTCCCAGCGCTACCCGGTGCGGGCGGGCGAGCGGGTGCGGCTCGTCTTCCGCAACCGCTCCGGGATGTTCCACCCGATGCACCTGCACGGGCACAGCTTCACGCTGCCCGACGGCGGCCCCCGCAAGGACACCTTGATGCTGCTGCCCGGCCGGGAGGTGCCGGTCGACTTCCAGGCCGACAACCCCGGGCTGTGGATGATCCACTGCCACAACGTCTACCACTCGGAATCCGGGATGATGACGATCGTGGGCTACCGGTCGTCGCGATGAGGTGAGCGGCACCGGTTCCGGGGCGGCCCGCACGGCAGGAGCGGGCCGCCCTTTCCTCGCTCCGCATCCGCCCGACCCCCCATTGCGTCAGAAAGACGATTACACTGGCGGGGTGCCCCAACTTCGTCTCGCCCTCAACCAGATCGACTCCTGCGTCGGCGACCTCGTCCAGAACGCCGAGACGCTCGTGCACTGGACCCGGCACGCCGCCGACCAGGGCGCTCACCTCGTCGCGTTCCCCGAGATGGCGCTGACCGGCTACCCCGTCGAGGACCTGGCGCTGCGGCCGTCGTTCGTCGGGGCGAGCCGCACCGCCCTGCGGGAGCTGGCCGCGCGGCTGGCCACCGAGGGGCTGGGCGACCTCCCGGTGATCGTCGGCTATCTGGACCGCGGTGCGCAGGACCGGCCCCGGTACGGCCGGCCGGCCGGCGCACCGCAGAACGCCGCCGCCGTCCTCCACCGCGGCGAGGTCGCGCTGTCCTTCGCCAAGCACCACCTCCCCAACTACGGCGTCTTCGACGAGTTCCGCTACTTCGTCCCGGGCGACACACTCCCGATGGTGCGGCTGCACGGCGTCGATGTGGCGCTGGCGATCTGCGAGGACCTGTGGCAGGACGGCGGCCGGGTGCCGGCGGCGCGGTCCGCCGGGGCCGGGCTGCTGGTGTCCATCAACGCCTCGCCGTACGAGCGGGACAAGGACGACACCCGCCTGGAGCTGGTCCGCAAGCGCGCCCAGGAGGCCGGCTGCACCACGGCCTACCTCGCGATGATCGGCGGCCAGGACGAGCTGGTCTTCGACGGCGACTCGATCGTGGTCGACAAGGACGGTGGGGTGATCGCACGGGCCCCGCAGTTCACGGAGGGCTGTGTGCTGGTCGACCTCGACCTGCCGGCCGCCGCTCCGGAGCCACCCTCCGGCGTCCTGGACGACGGGCTGCGCGTCCAGCACGTCGTGCTCTCCGCCGACCCGTTGCCGGCGTACGCCCCGGAAACGCCGGGCGGGCAGGCGGAGCGGCTCGGCGACCTGGAGGAGATCTACACCGCGCTGGTGGTCGGACTGCGGGCGTACGTCGCCAAGAACGGCTTCACCAGCGTCGTGCTCGGCCTCTCCGGCGGGATCGACTCGGCCCTGGTCGCCTCCCTGGCCTGCGACGCGCTGGGCCCGTCCCGGGTCCACGCGGTGGCGATGCCCTCCCGCTACTCCTCCGAGCACTCGGTCACCGACGCCGAGGAGCTCGCCCGCCGCACGGGGCTGTCGTTCCGCACGGTCCCGATCGGCCCGATGTTCGACGCGTACATGGACTCGCTGGCGCTGACCGGGCTGGCCGAGGAGAACCTCCAGTCCCGGCTGCGCGGGACGACGCTGATGGCGATCTCCAACCAGGAGGGCCACCTGGTGCTCGCCCCCGGCAACAAGTCCGAGCTGGCGTGCGGCTATTCGACGCTCTACGGCGACTCGGTGGGCGGCTACGGCCCCATCAAGGACGTCTACAAGTCGGTGGTCTACCAGCTCGCCCGCTGGCGCAACCAGGCCGCCGCCGACCGTGGCCGGACCCCGCCGATCCCGGAGCACACCCTCACCAAGCCGCCCAGCGCCGAGCTCCGCCCCGGCCAGGTCGACACCGACTCGCTGCCCGACTACGACGTCCTGGACCGCATCCTGGCCCTCTACGTCGACCACGACCGCGGCCGGGAGGACATCATCGCGCAGGGCTTCGACGAGGCCCTGGTCACCCGGGTGCTGCGGATGGTCGACCACGCCGAGTACAAGCGCCGCCAGTACCCGCCGGGCCCCAAGATCTCCGCCAAGGGCTTCGGCAAGGACCGCCGCCTCCCGATCACCAACCACTGGCGCGAGGGCGACTGAGCGGGGCGCCACGGGGGGCCTCGACAGAGGGGCGGTCGGCGCTCGTTGTGCTGACGGCGCTGCACCACGTGAGACACACCCCCTTCACCGAGGACGCCTCCCCACCGCGGACCGGCAACGCACCCCGCGCCAGGCCGAAACCGCTACCGGCATTCCATGAGTCCCCATCAGCACCTCAATGAGGACTCATAAACAACCGAGGCTAACGGCCGACCTGGAGGAGTACACCCTCCCCATCGCCCGCGAAGTTCAGCCTCAGTGTGAACTTGACCGAGCTGAAGGGGGTGGACCTGCTGACGAGAATGGTGCCGTTGGAATCACTGGGCGGGCCGTTCTTCGCCACACCTGTGACTACGTTGCCCTGGACGGCGAAACCGTTGTCGCCGCTGAGCTGCTCGACAGTCATATCAGGGTCAATCGTCATGATTGAACCGAGCGATGCCAGGTGAAAGACGGCGTCCTGTACCGCGGCACCGAGGTCGACTTCGAAGTCACTGTCAGTGGGCTTGCTTCTGAGTTCTATCGCGTCCGAGGTGGGCAGCGGGGGAGTGAAAACGGACGGCGTCCCAAAGACGGTGGACTGCCCGTTGAGGTCCGCCTCGCCCAAGGGCCCGGTGACGGTCACCGTTCGGCCTTCCAGCTGCCCGGTCGCCTTTTGATCGCTGTCCCGCGACGTCCAGTCGACGAACACTTGCGCTTCTGTAGGCATGATATCGGCCTTCCTGGCCATCTGGCTCACCTGAATCGATGAGCTCGCCCCGGAGGTCCCCACTACGCACGGCCCCAAGACCGGTCCCACACCAGGGCACTTGAGTCCTCGCCAACAGCCGCGCTTGCGAGGCTCAGCTGGCTCAAGGGGGGACGACTATTGCCCCAAAGTTGAAGGGCGCACTGTTGTTGGGCGCTACTTTCAGCCTAGCCGGATACGACATTCGCGCCTCTCAGGCACGTACCCGACCTGGCATGATCACGCCTCGAACGACGGCGAGGGAGCCCACTCGATGCGGTCGGATTCGTTCTCCTCAGCCGGAGGCAAGGCGTAGATCGGGCTGTCGACACGCAAGACATAGCGCTGCGAGTCCGTGACACACGGAAGCTCCTGGCAACACGGCTTGACTTCGACACCCCCGTCCACCAGGAGCTTCTCCGCGCCCGGACGCCGCTCACGGCCCCAACCACCGCCTTGCACAGCAAGGTTGGAAGGGGCTCAGTTCAACCTGAGTAACCCGCAAAGGCCCTGCCCGCATACTTCATGGAAGCGCGTCGGCAGGGCCCATGCTCGGGACCCCAGATGCGCTTCGTGCCACCTCCGAGCATTCTGGAGTGGAGAAGCCGCCTGAAGCGCGGTTTACGCCGGAAACAGGGGCTGGGAGCTGCCCGTCCATCCAGAGCGATCGAACGTCATGATGCGGCCGGGTCCGGAGCATCTGGACGTAGGTTCGGTCGGTCGGTGTCGCGCCGACCATGAGGCCTTCCGAGTTGGCGGATCGGCTGGTGGCCTGGTGGCGTGAGAGGACATGTGGCCGCCCGAGCAACCATGCGGGGAGTGAGGGAAATGACGCGTACACCGCGCGAGACCATAGACCCGGGCAGGGACACCGAACCTGTGACACTCCCGGGCGAACTCGTCCAAGAGCTGAACAAAGAGCGGGCGCCAGGCCAGCGCAAACGCCCCCTCGTGCCCCAGGTCCCGCTTGTCCTTGATGGGGAAGTCGTCGAGGACCTTGAGCGCATGAATGCGGAGACCACGGTCCCGCTGTTCATGACCCGTCTGGTTCACGACTCGTCCGTGGCCCTCGGCGCCTTCACCGACCGCGAGGCGATGGTCTCGGAGGCGCGCCGGCTGCCAGCCGTTAGCCAGTCGGCGACGCTGCTGGAGAGCGAACACGTCTGCACGTCCAACCCGGACTCCCTTGAGGACATCGTGCGCTTTTGGGAGGACGCCGGCGAGCAGGGCGACATCAGGAGCGTCGGACCTGGTTTGGGATACAAGGACTTGAGCGGGCTACACCGTGGATTCCTCGGTACACAGAACTGGAACAACATCATCTCCTCGCTCAGCTGGTGTCGGTTCGATATCTCACTCTTCGATCTGACCGGCTTCGACGCGGGCGGAGGAGAATTCTTCGCCCCCAAAGGCTGTAATACTCCCGACCTGACTCCGTTCGGCTGGAACGACAGGGCGTCCTCGATAGCCAACTGGGGAACGTGATCGTCTTGTTGCCCCATGTCCGGGCCGGATGACACCGGGAGTCGGGACGGCATCGAGGAAGGTCCAAGCGCCTCGCCGCTTTCTCGGAACGTCCGGATACGCCCACCATCAGGACGTCCCTCCGCCTTGCGATGCAGCTCGGCATCCGTACAGCAAGCAAGGAGCCGAGACGAAGTGGACGCAGCGAGCGCAGTGCATCTGACGCCGTGCGCTGATCCACCTGGGACTACGGGACAGCCAGTGGACTAGGCGGCCTCCGAGGTAGCCGGCGCCGGCCGGTCCGCCTCCTCGTGGCTGCGGGCCACGATGCGGGAGGCGTCGGGGGCGTCCCGGTCCAGGCGGCCGGCCACCACGGCGACGGCCAGGCCGAGGGCCGCCAGGCCCGCGCCCACCAGGGTCGGTGAGGTCCAGCCCCAGCCGGCCGACAGGGCCAGCCCGCCGGCCCAAGCGCCGCCCGCATTGGCCAGGTTGAAGGCGGACTGGCTGGAGGCCGCGGCCAGGGTGGGCGCCTGCTGGGCCTTGTCCATCACCAGCATCTGCAGCGGGGTGGTGGTCAGGAAGCCGACCGCGCCGATGAGGACGACGGTGACCAGGGCGGCCACCGGGGACCGGGCGGTGAGGTGGAAGGCCGCCAGGACCAGCGCGAGGGCGGCGAGGGAGCCGTAGAGGGTGGGACGCAGCGCCCGGTCGGTCAGCGGGCCGGCGGCCAGCGCGCCGAGGGTCATCCCGATGCCGAAGAGGGCCAGCACCAGCGGGACCGAGCCCTCGGCGAAGCCGGTGACCTCGGTCATCATCGAGGCCAGGTAGCTGTAGACGGCGAAGATGCCGGCGAAGCCGAAGACCGTGGTGAGCAGGCCGAGCAGCACCTGGCGGCCGGCCAGGGCGCGCAGCTCGCGCGCCAGCCCGGTGTGCTCCTCGGCCGGCAGCGGCGGGATCAGCCGGGTCAGTGCGGCCATCGCGACCAGGCCGATGCCGGCCACGATCAGGAAGGTGACCCGCCAGCCGAAGTGCTGGCCCAGCAGGGTCGCGGCGGGTACGCCGACGATGTTGGCGATGGTCAGGCCGAGGAACATGGTGGCCACCGCCCGGGCCTGCCGGCCCTCGCGCACCAGCCGGGCGGCGACCACCGCGCCGACGCCGAAGAACGCGCCGTGCGGCAGGCCGGCCAGCAGTCGGCCGGCGATCAGCGTGCCGAAGCTCGGGGCCAGCGCGGAGGCGAGGTTGCCGGCCGTGAAGACCGCCATCAGCAACACCAGCATCCGCCTGCGGGGGATCCGGGAGCCCAGGGCGGTCAGCAGCGGGGCGCCGATGACAACGCCGAGGGCGTAGGCGGAGACGAGGTAGCCGGCGGTGGGCACGGAGGTGCCCAGATCCTCCGCGACCTGGGGCAGCAGCCCCATCATCACGAATTCCGTGGTGCCGATGCCGAAGGCCGCGACGGCGAGCGCGAGCAGCGCCAAGGGCATGACGAACTGGACCTTTCAGGGTCGTTCCGTACAGGAGGGGAGCGCTTAAGTTCTGTTACGGAACAAAGTGTCGCAGGCCCGGTATTCCGGCAGGAGAACGGGGCGTTACCGGCCCGCGTCGGTTCCCCGCCGGGGTCCGCCCTCCGGACTGGGCGTCACGGACGGTGGCGCGGCTCCGGCGGGCGGTCGTCCCGGGCCCGGCGGGCGGCAGTCCCGGGCCCGCCAAGTGGTAGTCCGGGCCCGGCGGGCGGGGTCAGATCTTCACGGAGGCGGCGACGGGCAGGTGATCGCTACCGGTGGAGGGCATTACCCAGGCCTTGACCGGGTCCATCCCCTTCATCATGATCTGGTCGATCCGGGCCATCGGGAATCCGGCCGGCCAGCTGAAGCCGAAGCCGTCACCGGCCGCGCCCTGGGCGGACCGCATCTGCGAGGTGACCGGGGCCAGCGAGCGGTCGTTCATGGTGCCGTTGAGGTCGCCGAGCAGCATGACCTTCTGCACCGGGTCGGCGGCGATCGCCTCACCCAGCGCCGCGGCGCTGCCGTCGCGCTGGTTGGCGGTGAAGCCCGCCTCGACCTTGACCCGCACCGACGGCAGATGGGCGACGTACACCGCGAACTGCTGGCCGTCGGCGGCGGTGACCGTGGCGCGCAGGGCACGGGTCCAGCCCATCTTGATGTCCACCGGGCGGGTGTCGGTCAACGGGCGCTTGCTCCACAGCCCGACGGTGCCCTCGACGGTGTGGTACGGGTAGGCCTTCGCCAGGCCCTGGCGGTACGTGGGCAGCGCCTCGCCGGTCAGCTCCTCCAGGGCGACCACATCGGCGTCGGAGGCCACGATGTCCCGGGCGGTGGCCGCCGGGTCCGGGTTGCCGGCGTTGACGTTGTGGGTGACGACGGTGAGGTTGCCGCCGGTGCCGGCCTTGTCGGTGATCTGGCCACCGAAGAGGTTGATCCAGGCCAGCACCGGCAGGAGCAGGGCGATCAGCGCGGTGGCGGAGCGGCGCAGCACCGCGGCGAGCAGCAGTACCAGGATGCCCAGCCCCAGCCACGGCAGGAAGGTCTCCAGCAGACTGCCCAGGTTTCCCACCGCGTTGGGGACCCGGGCGTGCAGCACCATCAGCAGTCCGAGCAGGACGGCGAGCACCGCCAGCACCAGGCCGCGCCGCCACATCCCCTCGGGGCCCCACCAGTTCCGCAGGCGTTCGGCCCGGGAACCGGCCCGCTCGGACCCCTGTCCCCGTCCCGGCTCCGTCATATATGCCTGCGCCATGTAGCTGTCCTCACTGCCTTGCTCCGGTGCGCCCGCCTGTGGTCCCCGACCCTAGGCGATGGCCGTAATGCGCTTTCTTAGATTTGCGCTGCGCCTTCTCGGGGGTGAGGACGGGCCGGTGGCGGGGCCGGGTTCCGGTCCGAGGCGTTCGTGACAGCGGCTGTGACAGAACGGACACGGTCCGGTCATACGCCCCTGGTGGGGCGGGCGGCCGGGGCGCACGGGCCGGTGACCGCCAACCCGCCGGTCCGGCCGAGGAGTTCAGCCCACGGCGGTCTGCGGCCGGGATCGTACGCCCTCCAGGACCGTGTCGACGATGTCCTCGGCGAGCCCCTCGGGAAGCTCCTTCCACTCGTGGAGGAGGGCGCGGGCCAGCATCGGGCCGACGAACAGGTCGGCAAGGGTCTCCAGGTCACGGTCGGTGCGGATCTCACCGCTCTCGACCCCGCGCCGCAACACCCCCAATAGCGCCTCATGACGGGTCCGTACCACTGTGTCGTGGTACTCGGCCCACAGTTCGGGCTGGTCCTGGACATGGCTGACGACCGTCCGCATCAGCGCGGAGCTGCGCTTGGCCAGCCCCCGGCGGCGGAGGAACTCCAGCAGTGCGACCAGGTCGTCGCGGACCGAGGCGCCGTGCAGAGCGGGGCTCTGGGCGTCCAGCGACCGCATCACATCGAGCATCAGGGCGCTCTTGCCCGACCAGCGGCGGTAGACGGTGGCCTTGCCGACGCCGGCCTCGCGGGCGATCCGCTCCATGGACAACTCACCTATGGACACGCCGTCCTCGATGAGCCGCAGCACGGCCTCGATGATGGCGGAGTCGACCGCGGTGCTGCGCGGGCGCCCGCGACGCTCACCGGCCGCCGGGCCGGGCCGCGCCTGCGCCGCCGCCGTCTCGGAGTCCCCCGCCGCCCGGCTCATCGCGCTGCGCCCGCCCTTCGTTCGTCCCGCGGCTCCGCCGCCTGCGGCGCCGGTCCCATTTTGCCCGGCAGGAAGGCCAGCACCAGCCCGGCACCGAGCACCGAGACCGCGGCCGAGGACAGGGCGGTGACGTGCATGGCGTCGATAAAGGCGTCGTCGGCGGCGGCGACCAGCGAGCGGCCGGCCGGGCCCAGCCGGCCGGCGAGGCCGAGGGTCGCCTCGATCGACTCACCGGCGGCGTGCCGGGCCCCGGCCGGGATGCTGGGCATGGCGTCGAGCCGGCCCTGGATGCCGTCGCGGTAGGTGGTGGACAGCAGCGAGCCGAGGACGGCGACCCCGAGGGTGCCGCCGACCTGCCGGAAGACGTTGTTGAGCGCCGAGCCGGAGCCGGCCTTCTCCCGTGGCAGCGCCTGCATGACCGTGACGGTGACCGGCGGCATGATGTGCGCCATCGCCGCGCCCTGGAGGAAGAACAGCGCCTCCATGATCCAGATCGGACTGTCGACGTCCAGCAGCAGCAGGCCCACCATGGTGTCGGCCACCACGAACATGCTGAACGCGCACACCGCGCGGGCGCCGTAGCGGTCCACGGCGAGCCGGGCCCGCGGCGCGAAGATCATCTGGGCCGCGGCCAGCGGCAGGATCAGCAGGCCGGCCTGGAGCGGACTGTAGCCGCGCACGCTCTGGACGTAGAAGACGATGAAGAACGTGACGCCCATCAGGGAGAAGAAGACCAGGGCGATGGCGGCGATGGCGGCGCAGAAGGCCGGGTTGCGGAAGTACCCGATGTCGATCGACGGGTGGTCGCTGCGCTTCTGGTGCACCACGAAGGCCGCCAGCACCACCACTCCCCCGGCGATGGTGCCGTACACCTGCGGGGCGGTGAAGTCGGCGAGCTGACCGCCCTTGATGATCCCGTAGACCAGCAGCACCAGGCCCACGACGGACAGCAGCACACCGACCGGGTCCAGCCGGCCGGGCCGGGGGTCCTTGGAGTCGGGCACCAAGATCAGCATCGCGATCAGCGCGATCAGCACGATGGGCACATTGACCAGGAAGACCGATCCCCACCAGAAGCGGTCCAGCAGCAGCCCGCCGGCGATCGGGCCGATCGCGATGGCCAGGCCGACCCCGCCGGCCCAGACACCGATCGCCTTGGGCTGCTCCTCGCGCTCGAAGACGTTCATCAGGACGGCGAGGGTGGCCGGCATGACGAAGGCGCCGCCGAGGCCCATCACCGCGCGGAAGACGATCAGCTCGGTGGGCGAACCGGCGAACGCGGCGAGTACCGAGCCGGTGCCGAACACCGCCAGGCCGAAGAGCAGCACCTTCTTGCGGCCGAGGCGGTCGCCGAGCAGCCCGGAGGTGAACAGCAGCCCGGCGAAGACCAGGGTGTAGGAGTTGATCGCCCACTCCAGCTCGCTCTGGGTGGCGCCCAGGCCGGCGGGGGACGGCGTGGCGATCGTCTTCATGGCGACGTTGAGGATGGAATTGTCCAGCACCACGATCAGCAGGCTGAGCATGAGGGTGGAGAGGATCGCCCAGCGGCGCCGGTGGATGCGCTCGGGGATCTCCCGCACGGGCGGTGCGGGCGGGGTGGGGGGCCGGGAGGGGTCGGAGGGGCCGGAGGAGCCGGAGGAATCCGAGGGAGCAGCCATGGCAGCACCCTACGCTTTTCGATACGGATCCGTTCCGTATCGAAAAACGCCATGCCGGGCGACGGGAACACAGGGGTCGAAGCGGGCACACCGGGCCACCCGCGGCACACACCGGGACGGGCCTCACACCACCGGCGTGCCGCTCCCCTTTTCCTTTGCGCGCGGGCCGTGCCAGCATGGAGCGAAGTCCGGGGACACCGTCAGGGTGCCTCGAGATGATGAACAGGAGCCGTCACCATGACGCAGCTTTCGCCTGCCCAGAAGCCGGTCCCCCACTCGCTCTACGGGGGCAAGGGCTCGCGCCGGGTCACCGTTCGTGACATCGCCGCCGCCAAGGAGCGCGGCGAGAAGTGGCCGATGCTCACCGCGTACGACGCGATGACCGCCTCCGTCTTCGACGAGGCCGGCATCCCGGTCCTGTTGGTCGGGGACTCGATGGGCAACTGCCACCTCGGCTACGAGTCCACCGTGCCGGTCACCATGGACGAGATCGCCCTGCTGTCCGCCGCGGTGGTACGGGGCACCCGGCGCGCCCTCGTCGTCGGCGACCTGCCGTTCGGCGCCTACCAGGAGGGGCCGGTGCAGGCGCTGCGCAACGCCACCCGGCTGATGAAGGAGGCCGGGGTCGGCGCCGTCAAGCTGGAGGGCGGGGAGCGCTCCGCCGACCAGGTGGAGCTGCTGGTCTCGTCCGGCATCCCGGTGATGGCGCACGTCGGGCTCACCCCGCAGTCCGTCAACGCCTTCGGCGGCTACCCCGTACAGGGCCGCGGCGAGGAGGCCGCCCAGCAGTTGCTGCGGGACGCCAAGGCGGTGCAGGACGCCGGTGCGTTCTCGGTGGTCCTGGAGGCCGTACCGGCCGAGCTGGCGGCCGAGGTGACGCGTTCGCTGCACATCCCCACCGTCGGCATCGGCGCGGGTCTGGAGTGCGACGCCCAGGTGCTGGTGTGGACCGACATGGCGGGGATGACGGCGGGGCGGGTCCCGAAGTTCGTGAAGAAGTACCTGGAGCTGCGGGAGCTGCTCGGCGGGGCGGCGAAGGCGTTCGCCGACGAGGTCGTCGGGGGCACCTTCCCGGCCGAGGAGCACAGCTTCCACTAGGACGTGTCCGGGCGGTCACGCGACTGCCCGGTGGGACCTGGGTCGCTCGCGCGGCGGGCTCACCAGCAAAGTCCACCTGACCGCCGACGGTCACTGCCGCCCGCTGTCCCCGCTCGTCAGCGGCGGACAACGGGCGGACTGCACCCACTTCACGGCGGTGCTGGCGAAGATCCGCGTCCCACGCAGATCCGAAAGACACGCCCTAGGCGAGGCGGTGCTCCAGACGTCGGCGCTCGAGGAAGTACGCGAGTGCGTTGAGGGCCAGCATGGTGGTGGCGAGGGCCGGCTGGAGAGGCGGAACCCAGTCGCCGTCGACAAGGGCAGTGCCGGGGTAAAGGATCGCCGACAGCTGGGTGATCCAGTACAGCGACTCGGCCACGACGATGACCTGGACCAGGGAGCGCGTCCAGGCGCCCCGGTGCACCCACAGCAGGTACAGGCCGATCAGGCCGAGTGCGGCGCCCATGCTCATGGTCTGGGCGTTGTGGAACTTGGCGTGCGGCGGCCAGTTGGGGTTGTAGATGTGGGTCTTGTTCCAGTCCGCGATGTAGGCACCGGCCAGGGTGACCAGTGAGGTGAGGGTCAGCAGGACCTTTCCAGTGGTGATCTTGGGCATGGGGTTCCTCCTCGGGATGTGAGTGGTGTGTGAGCGGGCGTGAGGGCGGGTCCCGGAACGTGTCAGGCGGTGATCTGATCGCGGAACTTCTCGGCCTGCCGGCGGGCTTGCTGGTGCGCGTCGGTCAGGGACGCCTCGTGGAGCGGGATCAGGTGGGTCAGCGCCGGAACGACGGGCGCCATGGTCAACTCGGGCGTGAGCGAGGTGACTTCGAGGCCGAGCATGTCGTGCAGGATCGTCTCCAGCGCGGGCACCACGAAGTCCTTGCCGTGGTTGGGGGTGCCGGGGCCGTAACCGCCGCCGCGCGCCGAGACCACCAGGGCCGGACGGCCGGACGCCGCGGGACCGTCGGGGAGGCCGAAGGTGCGGCCCTTGACGATGACGTGGTCAAGCCATGCCTTGAACGCCGAAGGCATCGTGAGGTTGTACATCGGCACGGTGAACAGGTAGGCGCTCGCGCCGAGGAACTCTTCGATGAGTTCGTCCTGGACAGCAGCGGCCGCGGCTTGTTCCGGAGTGCGCCGGGCGGGGGCGGTGCCCCAGGCCGCTATGCCCGCCGCGCCCAGGTGGGGTACGGGCGAGGCAGCCAGGTCCCGGTGGACGACCGGCGCGTCCCAGGCGCCCCGGAAGGAGCGGGCGACCTGGGACGACACCGAATCGGCGCCGAGCGAGGACGAGTCGATGTGGAGCAAATAGGACATGGAGGAGCCCTTGCTGGTCGGTGCGGAGAATGCAAATGGGCAGGCGGAACCGCAGGCTGGGCTGGTGCGGTGTGGGTGACGTGACGGCGTCGATGCCGTACGGGAGCCTGGCGGCTGCTTCGACGCAGCCCTCGACGGGGGACGTCAGCCGGGCCGGTCACCTGCGCCGATGTCCCGGCGCGGATGGGGAGAGCGGTCAGGCCGCGGCGGGCCCGGCGGTCGGTGCGTGGCCGGTGGCGTATCGATAGGAAGCGGCGATGACCTTCTTGGCCACCTCCAGTTCGACCTCGTCGCGCGGGGCGTAGAACATGACGACATTGGCGCCACGGTCGTAGAGCGGGTGCTTCTCGCCCCATCCGGAGGCCAGGAACGCCGCGTGGTCGGCCGGGTCCAGGGCCAGGTGCAGGCTGCCGTCGGCGTGCAGGTGCACGAACTCCGCGTCACCGCGCGGCAGGAACAGTCGGGCGCCGAGAGCGGGGGCGACATCGCTGAGGAGCACCGCCCAGGTGCTGGGGACGGAGATCTCGCTGCGGCCTGAGACGGTGCCGGGAAGTGCGGTGGCCATCCACCGCCGCAGGGTCTCCTTGATCTGCGGCGGGCTGGGCTGGGTGAGCTGCAGGTGCGGGACCTCGGGACCGGTCTCGGGCCGGTCACCCGCACGTTCGGGTAGCGCGGGGAACGCCATGGTGGTGCCTCTTTCGGTGGTGCGGACGGCCGTCGGCAGGACGGGCAGCCGGCTGATCGCCGAGCGGTCCGGCTCACTGCCGGCCCGCTTGCTGACACCACCAACCTAGTATCCTGTAGATAGTGGTTTCCTGTAGGAAAGTGCCCCGCCGCTGAGTACGGGGACTGCGGGCAAGAGCGGAAGGAAGAGTGCCGTGACCGATCCGGCGCAGCAGGCGTGCCCGATCAACCCGGTGGTGGAGCTGGTGTTCAGCCGCTGGACCACCCCGATCCTGTGGACCCTCGAACACCACGGACGCTCGCGCTTCAACGAACTACAGCGGCTCCTGCCGACGATCACGCCGAAAGTGCTCACCCAGCGCCTGCGCCAGCTGGAACGGGACGGCCTGATCACCCGCACCTACCATGCCGAGATCCCGCCGAGGGTCGAGTACGCCATCAGTGAGCTGGGCCGCACCCTCGTCCCCGTCTTCGACGCCATCGCCGGCTGGTCCGACGCCCACCTGCCCCAGGTCACCACCGCCCGCCGGGCCTACGACACGGCACGCGCGGAGGAAGAAGCCTGGGCGGAGGGCTGAGGGGACTGACCGCGCTGGCCGCCTCGATCGCTGCGGGCGATGCCAGCAGCACGAGGGTCTCGAAGGGCACCGAGCGCTTCCGCTCCGCCTCCTCCATCGCGGCCAGGAACTCCTCACGCGCATCCGACTCCCGCCCAGTTCTCCCTGCAGCGGCGCGGACCACGGAGCTGACGAGCCGGGGAGCTCGTACCGCGGGCGCCGTCGGCATTCTGTCGGCGCGCTGTCGGTGGCGGCTGGCAGATTGGTGGGCATGACGCGACAGACGATGACCACCAAGGGCGGCAACGCCGTCGAGGTGCGCGGTCTGGTCAAGCACTTCGGCGAGGTCAAGGCCGTCGACGGGGTGGACCTGGACGTGAAGGAAGGCACCGTACTCGGTGTGCTCGGCCCCAACGGCGCCGGCAAGACCACGCTCGTACGGTGCCTGTCCACCCTCCTGGTGCCGGACGCCGGCCGCGCCGTGGTGGCGGGCTACGACGTGGTGCGCCAGCCGCGCGCGCTGCGCCGCACGATCGGCCTGACCGGGCAGTACGCCTCGGTCGACGAGAAGCTCTCCGGCTGGGAGAACCTCTACATGATCGGGCGGCTGCTCGATCTGTCCCGCAAGGACGCCCGCGGCCGGGCGGACGAGATGCTGGAGCGGTTCTCGCTGACCGAGGCCGCCAAACGGCCCGCCGCCAAGTACTCCGGCGGGATGCGCCGCCGGCTGGACCTCGCCGCCTCGATGATCGGCCGCCCGGCGGTGCTCTACCTGGACGAGCCGACGACCGGCCTCGACCCCCGTACCCGTAACGAGGTGTGGGAAGAGGTGCAGCGGATGGTGCGCGAGGGCGCCACGGTGCTGCTGACGACCCAGTACATGGAAGAGGCCGAGCAGTTGGCGAACGAGCTGACGGTGATCGACCGCGGCCGGGTCATCGCCGAGGGCCGGGTCGACGAGCTCAAGGCCAAGGTCGGCGGGCGGACGCTGCAGATCCGGCCCACCGACCCCGGCGAGCTGGACCGGATGGCCGGCGCCATCGCGCAGGCCGGTCTGGACGGCATCGCGGGCGCGACGGCTGACCACGACGGGGGTGTGGTCAACGTCCCGATCATCAGCGACGAGCAGCTGACCGCGGTGGTCGGGGTGCTCGGCCGGCAGGGATTCGCGCTGGCCGGGATATCCACCCATCTGCCCAGCCTGGACGAGGTGTTCTTGGCCATCACCGGCCAGAAGACCTCGGAGGCCGGCGACGAACGGTCCGGTGCGGCCGAGGACGCACAGTACGCGGAGGTGTCGGCATGAGTGCCGCGACGATCACGGCGCCGGTCACCAAGCCCGGCGCCGACGAGGGCCGGATCGGACTGCGGGCCAACCTGCGGCACATCGGCGCGCTGGTGCGGCGCAACGCCCTGCAGATCAAGCAGGATCCGGAGTCGATGTTCGACGCCCTGCTGATGCCCATCATCTTCATCCTGCTGTTCGTCTACGTCTTCGGCGGCGCCATCGCCGGCAAGGGCAACCAGCAGGAGTACGTGCAGTACTTGGTCCCCGGCATGATGGCGATGATGGGCATGAACATCGCCATGGCGGTGGGCAGCGGCGTCAACGAGGACTTCCGCAAGGGCGTGATGGACCGCTTCCGGACGATGCCGATCGCCCGGTCCTCGGTGCTGATAGCCAAGATCATCGTCGAGGTCGGCCGGATGCTGATCGCCACCGCGATCCTGCTCGGCATGGGGTTCCTGCTCGGCCTGGAGGTCCGCGGCACCCTCCTTGCGTTCCTCGGCGCGATCCTGCTGTCCACGGTGTTCGGTGCCGCCCTGATGTGGATCTTCGTCCTGCTGGGGCTCTCCGTGAAGACCCCGCAGGCGGTGCAGGGCATGGCGATGATCGTGCTGATGCCGCTGCAGTTCGGCTCGTCCATCTTCGCGCCGACGAGGTCGATGCCCGGCTGGCTGGAGGGCTTCACCAAGGTCAACCCGCTGTCCAACCTGGCGGACGCGGCCCGTGCCCTGATCCGCGGCCAGGGTGCAGTGCTGCACCCGACGCTGATCACCCTCGCCTGGGCGGTCGCCATCACGGCCGTCACCATGCCGCTGGCGGTCGCGAAGTTCCGCAAGAAGACCTGACGGATCCGGTACGCGCCCCGCGGGGGACCTCCGCGCGGGGCGGCCTTTCGCCCGGCTCGGCCGTGTCCCGTCAGATGAGGGCGGTGGCCTCTTCGAGGGAGAGGTCACCGCCTTCGGCACGGCCCGCCGCGAAGGCGGCGTCGCCGATCAGTTCCCGCACCGCCGCCTCCGTACGCACCCGTTCGTCGCGGAGGATCAGCGTCGGGACGTGGCTGTGCGCCCGCAGCACGTCGTACGCCCCGACCAGGCGCGCCGCGACCGGGGCGGCCGCCGCGCCGCGCTCGGCCAGCAGCACCCGGGCCCCGGTCAGCAGGGAGGTCACCACCAGGTCCGGGGCGACCATCTTGGCCAGCGGGTCCTGCATCAGCTCCAGGGCGGCCCGGAACCGTGGCAGCAGCCCCGTGCTCAGGCCGTCGTCCAGGTCCATCGAGATCAGCGAGGACTCCAGTATCCCGGCGAACATGTCCGGGGCGCGCGGGAGGAACAGCTCACGCACCGCCTGCAGTTGCGCGCGGGCCTCGTCCCGGCGACCGGTCATCGACAGCCGCATGGCGAGCGTCATCCTGGCGAACGGCTCGGTGTCCCGGCCGCTGTTGCCCTTGGCGGCCTCGGCCAGCACCTCCCGCAGCATCCGTTCGCCGGCCTCGCCCTGGCCGTCCTCCATCAGTACGGCGCCGAGCCGGCAGCGCAGCAGCAGGCTCTGGCCGTGCGCACCCAGCTGTTCGGCGTGCACCATCGCCGCCCGGTAGTCGGTGGCGGCGAGCTCGTACGCGCCCCGCTTCTCGTGGGACTCGGCGCGCCCCGCGAGCGCCTCGGCCGCGCCCCAGGCGTCGCCGACCCGCAGGAAGATCCGTAGCGCCTCGTCGGCGTCCCGGGAGGCCTGCGGCAGCCCGCCGGGGTGGTCGTTGAAGATCTTGGAGCGCAACTGGAGGACGTACGCCAACTCCCACGCGTAGCCGAACGCGCGGCAGGCCTGCACCGAGACGTCGATCAGCTCCGCCAGCTCCTCGAACCGCCCGGACAGCAGCACCGCGTAGTGCCACATCACCCCGGGCACCTTGCAGGTCTGCGGCATGCCGGGGCGGTAGGCGCGGAGCATGCCGAGCAGCTCCTGCTGCATCTCCGGCTTGCGCATCGCCTCGATGTCGCTGTCCAGGCTGGCCAGCGACACCAGACGGACCTCGCGCCGGGCCTCCAGCAGCTGCTCGGGGCCCATCGGCGGCGGGGCGTCGATGGGCCGGACGTGCAGGTCGGGGGCCGGCTCGACCGGTTCGAAGAACGGGTTGGGGCCGAGCGCCGCCACCACGGAGGACCAGTGCCGGGCATCGCTCCGGTGGTCGCGCAGCCACCAGAACCACTGCAGCGACAGCACCAGGCACAGCGCCTCGTGCTCCGCTTCGGAGGCGACCGCCCGGCGCAGCGCGGTGCGCAGGTTGTCGTGCTCCAGCTCCAGCCGCTCCATGGCGGCCAGCTGGCCGGGGCCGCGCAGCAACGGGTCGGTGGTGCGGGCCAGTTCGCGGAAGGCGACGAGGTGGCGGCGTTCGGCGCCGGCCCGCTCCCTCGCCTCGTCCAGCCGCTCGCCGGCGTACTCCCCCACCGTCTCCAGCAGCCGATAGCGCATCTGTCCGCCGGTGCCGGCGCCGTTCCCGGGGCTGCCGACCCCACCGGAGCGGCCGTCGCCGGGCCCCTGGCCGGCCGGCGCGGCCACCACCAGCGACTTGTCGATCAACGACCCCAGCAGCTCGGCCACCTCGTAGCTCTCGACGCCGTCGCCCGCGCACACCTCTTCCGCGGCGGCCAGGTCGCAGCCGCCGGCGAAGACCGACAGCCGCCGCAGCACCGCCCGTTCGGGCTCGTCGGTCAGGTCCCAGGACCAGTCCACCACCGCCCGCAGGGTCTGCTGCCGGGGCAGCAGGGTACGGCTGCCGCTGGTCAGCAGCCGGAACCGGTCGTCGAGCCGGTCCGCGAGCTGACGCGGGGTCAGCAACCGGAGCCGGGCGGCGGCGAGTTCGATGGCCAGCGGGAGCCCGTCCAGCCGGCGGCAGATCTCCGCGCAGGCCGCCGCGGTCTGCTCGTCGGCATCGGTGCGGAAGTCGGGGCGGGCGGCGGCCCCGCGGTCGGCGAGCAGCCGGAGCGCCACCGGGTCGGGCAGCGGACCGACCGGCCGCAGCACCTCGCCGGGGACCGCCAGCGGCTCACGGCTGGTGGCCAGCACCGTCACCCCGGGGCAGTCGGAGAGCAGCCGCTCGGCGAGCGCGGCGGCGGCGTCGATCACATGCTCGCAGTTGTCCAGGACCAGCAGCATCCGGCGGCCCGCGCAGTGCTCGGCGAGCCGGGCGAGCGGATCGAGGGCGGTGGGGTCGGTGGCGGCCCGCAACCCCTCGGCTGTGGTGCCGCGGACGACGGTCTCGCGGGCGCCCAGTGCGGTCAGCACCGCCTCCGGGACCGTCTGCGGATCGTCCACCGGCGCCAGCTCCGCCAGCCAGACGCCGTGCGGCCAGGCGTCGGGGGCGGCGGCCGCGGCGGTCTCGGCGCCCTCCTGGGAGAGCCGGGTCTTACCGGCGCCGCCGGGCCCCAGCAGCGTCACCAGGCGGTGTTCGGCCAGGTCGGACCGGATCGCGGCCAGGTCGGTGTCGCGGCCGACGAAGGAGGTGAGACGGGCCCGGAGGTTGCCGCGGCGGGCGGGGACGGGGGCCGGGGCGGGGACGGGCCGGCCGGGCGGGGCCGGCTGCGTGAGCAGCTGGGGGGCGAACTGCTGCGGAGGAGGCTGCGGGGCGAACTGCTGCGGCACCTGCGGCCGCAGCAGCTCGCCGTGCAGGGCCTGGAGCTCCGGGCCCGGGTCGGCGCCGAGGCGGTCGGCGAGGCCGGTGCGTATCTCCTCGTACGCCGCCAGCGCCTCCGCGGTGCGCCCCGCGGCCCGCAACGCCCGCAGCCGGAGCGCCTGGAGCGGCTCGTCGAGGGGGTGGTCCCGGCAGAGCGCCACCAGCGTCGGCAGCGCCCGGTCGGCGCGGCCGAGGGCGAGGTCGGCGGCGAGGCGGTGGCGCTGGGCGTCCAGCCGGCGGCTCTCGGCCCGGGCCGCCTCCACCCGCGCGTCCGGGAGGTCGGCGAGCGCCGGTCCCCGCCACAGCGTCAGCGCCTCGTCGAGCAGGGCGGCGGCGCGGGTCGGGTCCGCCTCGGCGAGCGCCCGTACGCCGTCCGCGGCGAGCCGCTCAAAGCGGTGCAGGTCGACGTCGTCGGGCTCGGCGCACAGCCGGTAGCCGCCGTCGACCGAGGCGACGGCGGCATGCCCCAGGGCCCGCCGCAGCCGGCCGACCAGCGCCTGCAGGGCACCGGCGGCGTCGGCGGGCGGGTCCATCCCCCAGACGTCGGCGATCAGCACGTCCGGGGTCAGGGCCCGCCCCGGGTGCAGGGCGAGGGCGGCGAGCAGCGCGCGCAGGCGGGCGCCGCCGAGGGCGACGGGGGTGCCGTCGGCCCGGCCGGCCTGGGTGGTGCCGAGGATTCCGTAGCGCACCGGCCCATTCTCGTTCAAACGCACCCCTCCTTTGCACCGGGTTTTCGTTTTGCCCGCCCCGGGGGCCTGTGCGCCGGGCGCCCCGGCCCGGTTACGGTCGGGGCTGGCCCGTGTGAGACCGCGACGAGACCTTCGGGAGCCCGTACCTCATGACCACAGCAATCCGGCGCGGCGACCGCCGCATCAGCCCGGTCTTCCTCGCGCTCGTGGCCGTCCTGGCGGTGTCCGGGTGGGCGGTGTGGAGCGGGACGCTCGCGGCGAACACCGGCTTCGCGGTGTTCCTGTTCGTGGTGTCCGGCTGGGTGGTGTCGCTGTGCCTGCACGAGTACGCGCACGCCCGGACCGCGCTGCACAGCGGGGACATCTCGGTGGAGGCCCGGGGCTACCTCACGCTGAACCCGCTGAAGTACACCCATGCGCTGCTGAGCATCGTGCTGCCGGTGATCTTCGTGATCCTGGGCGGGATCGGGCTGCCGGGCGGCGCGGTGTTCATCGAGCGCGGCCGGATCAAGGGGCGCTGGCGGCACAGCCTGATCTCGGCGGCCGGACCGCTGACCAACATCCTGTTCGCCGTGGTGTGCACGGCACCGTTCTGGCTGCACGGCTTGGAGGGCGTGCCGACCACCTTCCGCTTCGCGCTGGCCTTCCTGGCGCTGCTGCAGGTGACGGCCGCGATCTTGAACTTCGTCCCGGTGCCCGGGCTGGACGGCTACGGCGTGATCGAGCCCTGGCTGTCACCGGGGCTGCGGCGGCAGGTGGAGCCGTTCGCGCCGTTCGGGCTGCTGGCGGTCTTCGGGCTGCTGTGGGTGCCGGAGATCAACCAGGTCTTCTTCCACCTGGTCGACACGATCCTCGGCGGGCTGGGCGTCTCCCGCTTCGACACCTACTTCGGCCAGGAGTTCTTCCGCTTCTGGCAGGGCGAGCCGCAGGTCGGCGGCCTGGGCTGAGCCGTCAGCCGGCCGCGCCGGCCTCTCGCGCCCGGTCCATCTTGGCCTTGCGGAGGTAGAACCACGCCATGTTGCTGGAGATGCCGGCCATCAGGATCCAGACGATCCCGACGAAGCTGCCCTCCACGAAGGAGACGACGGCTGCGGCGACGGCGAGGACGCAGACGGCGAGGGCCATCAGGGCGAGGCGGGGCATGGTGGCGGCTCCTGTCGGAGAGTGGTGCGGTCCTCCCCAGTGTCCCCCATGCCCCGCGCGCGGCGGGCAGCGGCCGTCGGGCCCGGCTCAGACGTCGGTGACCCGCAGCCCCGCGTGCGCCTTGTAGCGGCGGTTGACCGAGATCAAGTTGGCCACCAGCGACTCGACCTGGTGGGCGCCTCGCAGCCGGCCGGCGAACACCCCGCGCATCCCGGGGATGCGGGCGGCCAGCGCCTGCACCAGGTCGGTGTCGGCACGGGACTCGCCGAGCACCAGCACATCGGTGTCGATCCGCTCGACCGCGGGGTCCTGGAGCAGCACCGCGGACAGGTGGTGGAAGGCGGCGGCGACCCGGGAGTCGGGCAGCAGCGCGGCGGCCTGCTCGGCGGCGCTGCCCTCCTCCGGCTTGAGCGCGTAGGCGCCCTTCTTGTCGAAGCCGAGCGGGTTGACGCAGTCGATGACGAGCTTGCCGGCCAGCGGCTCGCGCAGCGCCTGGAGCGTCTTCGCGTGGCCCTCCCAGGGCACGGCCACGATCACCACATCGCTGCGGCGGGCGCAGTCGGCGTTCTCGGCGCCCTCGATGCCGAGGCCGAGCTCGTCGGCGGCGGTCTGCGCGCGCTCGGCGACCCGGGAGCCGATGATCACCTTCTGGCCGGCCTTGGCGAGCCGGTAGGCCAGGCCGCGGCCCTGGTCGCCGGTGCCGCCGAGGACGCCGACCACCAGGCCGGAGACGTCCGGGAGGTCCCAGGGGTCGCGCTTGAGGGCGGCCTTCGCACGGGTCGCGGCGTTTTCGGACAGGGCAGCGTCAGGAGTAGTCATGACAGCGATCCTGTCACGCCGGTACGGCCGCTGCCGTGGGCGGCGGGGTGCCGGGTAGCGGGGACGCCCCTGCAGACGGTGCGTGCGTCGTCCGCGGACCCGGCGGCCCGCGCCCGTGGCGCCGTCAGGCCTTCACCCCGCCGTCCGTCAGGCCGGTCCGCCAATAGCGCTGGAGCACGGTCATCAGCACCATCAGCGGCAGCACCGACAGGAAGGCGCCGCCCACCGTGTACTGGTAGAGCACCGGCTGGCGGTCCGCGTAACCGGTCCACGAGGTCAGGCCGAGCTGGATCGGGTAGAGGGCGGAGTCCGAGAGCATCACCAGGGGCAGGAAGTAGTTGTTCCAGATGTGCACGAACTGGAAGAGGAAGACCGTGACCAGCGCGGGGGTCATCAGCCGCAGCCCGAGCGCGGCGAAGATCCGTACCTCGCCCGCGCCGTCGATCCGGGCCGCCTCCAGCAGGGAGTCGGGGACCGCGGCGGTGGCGTAGATCCGGCAGAGGTAGACGCCGAACGGGCTGACCGCGCTGGGGATCAGCACCGCCCAGAAGGTGTTGGCCAGGCCCATCGCGCTGAACAGGAAGTACAGCGGGAGGGCCAGTGCGGTGCCGGGGATCAGTACGCCGGCGAGCACCAGGTTGAAGACCGCCTCCCGGCCGCGGAAGGGGAACTTGGCCAGCGCGTAGCCGGCCGCGGCGGACAGCAGGGTGGCGCAGACCGCGCCGATCCCGGCGTAGAGCAGGGAGTTGGCGAACCAGCGGAGGTAGACGCCGTGGTCGTAGGCGAGGACGTCGGCGAGGTGGCCGAGGAGGTCCGGACGGCCCGCGAACCAGAAGCCGAAGGTGCCGAAGAGATCGGCGCTGTTCTTGGTGGCGGAGACGGTCAGCCAGTAGACGGGCACCAGGAAGTAGAGCGCGGCGACGGTCAGCAGGGCGGCGGTGAGGATCCGGTGGCGGACCGGCGGCACGGCGATCCGGGCGCGGGCCGGGGGCCGGGCGGTCCGCGTGCGCAGCAGGGTCATCGGCGCTCCCTCGCAGGCCCGCCGACCAGCCGCAGGAAGCCGAAGGACAGCACGCACGCCACCAGCGCCAGCAGCACCGCCTCGGCCGCCGCCCCGTGCTGGTCGTTGCCGACGAACGCCTGGCTGTAGGCGTGCAGGTTGGGGGTGAAGCCGGAGTCGATGGCGGAGGCGAGCGGGCGCAGCACCATCGGCTCGGCGAACAGTTGGAGGGTGCCGATGATGCTGAAGACGGTGGTCAGGACGAGGGCGGGCCGGATGAGCGGGATCTTGATATGCCGGACCACCTGCCAGGCGGTGGCGCCGTCGATCCGTGCCGCCTCGTACAGTTCGCCCGGCACGGACTTGAGCTGGGCGATCAGCACCAGCATGTTGTAGCCGGTGAACTGCCAGGTGACGATGTTGGCGATGGCCCAGAGCACGGTGCCGCGGGAGAGGAAGTCCACGTCCCAGCCGAGCGCACCGGCGATCTTCACCAGCGGGCTGATGCCGGGGACATAGAGGAACCCCCACAGGATCGAGGCGATCACCCCGGGCACGCCGTAGGGCAGGAAGAAGGCGCTGCGGAAGAAGGTGACACCGCGGGCGCCGGCGCTCTCCAGCAGCAGGGCGAGCGCGGTGGCGAGCACGATCATCAGCGGGATCTGGACGGCGCCGAAGAGCAGCACCCGCCCGAAGCCGGCCAGGAACCGGCCGTCGGAGAGCGCCTGGGCGTAGTTGTCGAGTCCGGCGAACGCCTCGTGCTGCCGGCCGCCGAGGCCGAGCGGTCCGGTGCGTTCGGTCCGGTGCAGGCTCTGGTAGGCGGCGTAGGCGAGGGGGGCGAGGAAGCAGAGGGCGAAGACCGCGAGGAAGGGCAGCACGAAACCGGCCGCGGCGCGGGCGTTGCGGGCCTCGGTGCGCGTGCGGCGCCGCGGGCGGCGGGACGGGCGGTGGGACGGGGCGGGCCGCCCGCTGCCGGCCGGCACCGCCCGGCGCACGGTGTCCCGGCTCACCCGCCGCTCTCCACCTTCAGGCCCTTGCGCTTGAGGTCGGCGAGGGTCTGGCCCTGCACCGTGGTGAGCACCGAGCGGAACGAGCCGCCGTCGGCGAGGGCTTCGGTGAAGGCGTCGCCGAGCCGCTGGTAGAGCGTGTCCACGCCCGGTCCCCACCGCCAGCTGGTGTCGACATGGGCACCGGCCTCGGCGAAGACCGTGCTGTAGGCCTGTCCGCCGAAGAAGGCCCGGTCGACGTCGAGGTCGGCGGTGGCGTAGCCCTGCTTGGCGCTGGGGAAGCCGTAACCGCCGTCGATCAGCAGGGCGATGGACTCCGGGGCGGTGTTGAGCCAGACCGCGAAGTCCAGGGCGTCCTTGGGGTAGCTCGCCCCCGCGAAGACGGCGGTGGTCGAACCGCCCCAGTTGGCGAAGGCCTTCGCACCGGCCTTCCACTGGGGCATCGGCGCGGCGCGCCACTTCCCCTTGGTGCCGGGCGCGTTGCCGGCCAGCAGCGCATCGCCCCAACTGGCGCCCAGCCAGGTGGGGATGGCGCCGGTCTGGACGTCCTTGTACCAGGCGTTCTGCCGGTCGGGGAGGGTCTTGACGAGCTTCCGCCGGGCCAGCGACTCCCAGTAGTCGGCGACCCTGCGGGTGGGTTCGTCGTCGAGGTGCACGATCCAGGTGTCGCCGTGCGTGGCGTACCACCGGGCGCCGGCCTGCCAGGCGAGGCCGGCGAAGCGGTTGCCGTTGGTGGGGGCGAAGGTCTCGATCCAGGCGCCCTCCTTGCGGACGGCCTTCGCGGCGTCCTCGTACGCGTCCCAGGTGGCGGGCGCCTCGATCCCCCAGCGGTCGAAGAGGTCCTGGCGGAGGAACAGGCCCATCGGGCCGGACGCCTGCGGGATGGCGTAGACGCCCTTGCCGAAGACGGACTGCTGCCACTGCCAGCCGACGAACCTGTCCTTGTGGCGGGCGGCGCCGAGCGGGGCGAGGTCGAGGAGCGCATTGTCCAGCAGGAAGCTGGGGACGACCGGGAATTCGATCTGGCCGAGGTCGGGCGGGTTGCCCGCCTTCACGGCGGCGTGCATCTTCGCGTACTGCTCGCCGTTGACCGCCGAGACCTTCTCGACCCTGACCCGTACGTCGGGGTGCGTGCGGTTCCACAGGTCGACGGGCTTGTCGATGCCCGGCACCCAGGACCAGAAGGTCAGCGTGATCTTCTGCCCCTTCCTGCGCTCCTTGGGCGCCCCGCCGCCGTCGTCCCCGCCGTCGCCGCAGCCGGCGAGCGCGAGACCGGCGGCGAGGGCGGCCGCCCCGCCCAGGACCGTTCTGCGGTGCATGGCGTTGCTGGTCATGTCGGCTCCTCCACGGGGATGCGGCGGAAGGTGATCGTCGACGGCGCGCTGAAGTCGCCCGTCTCGTAGCGCAGTCCGACGCGGTCGCGGCCCCGGCGTACGAGGTCGCAGTGGCCCGCCGGGAGCCCGCTGACGGTGTGGGCGCCGTGCCAGGTCGCGCCGCCGTCCAGGGAGCGCTTGAGCACCAGGTCGATCGCGCCGGAGTCGGCGGCCGAGGGGACCCGCCCCTCGGCGAAGGCGGACACCGCCCCGGAGCGCGCCCGGACCACGGAGGGGATCCGGAAGCTGGTGTACCCCTCGGTCCCGGCCCGGGACGGTACGGAGCTCTCGTACGCCATGGGTCACCCCCAGTGGGCAAGGACGTAGGACGTCCCTTGTCCTGCGGCGACCATAGGGAGTGCCCAACTGACCGTCAAGGCACCGCACATGACGCCGTGCGGGTCGGCAACGGCCCCGCCGACACGGGGTGACGCCCCGGTGAACGGGCGGGCGGCACCGGCGATCGGCGGGTGCGGACACCCGGGCGCCCGCACCCGCCGACCACCGTCACCGTCACCGTCACCGTCACCGTCACCGATCGTCGATCACCCGCCGTAGGCCACCGGTCGTCGGCCACCGGTCGCCGGCTACCAGTCACCGGCCACCGGACACCGGTCCCTATTCGGTGGCCAGCCGCCGCCGGATGCCGTCGAAGTGCCGGTGTATCGCCTCCACCGCGCGGGCGCCGTCCCCGGCCTCCAACGCGTCGACGATCTCCTGGTGCTGACGGTAGGTCAGTTCCGGATCGGGGCGGTCGTCGGAGAGGTCCTCGCGCACCCGGCGCAGCGCCGCCCAGAACGCGTCCAGCACCTCGCTCAGCAGGTGGTTGCCCAGTGAGCGGTAGAGCGCGAGGTGGAAGGCCCGGTCGGTGGCGCTCTGTACCATGCCGCCGCGCGCCTCCTCCGCCATCCGCTGCACCAGCCCCTTGAGGACGGCGAGGTCCTCGGCGGGCAGGCTACGGGCGACCTCGCCGATCAGGCCCGCCTCCAGCGCCTCGCGGACCTCCATCAGTTCGTACAGGCTCGGCTCGCCCTGGTGGTGGCGGACCGCGGCCCGGAAGGCGACGCCCTCGACGAACGGCTCCAGGGTGAGCGGGCCGACGTAGGTGCCGAAGCCGTGCCGGATCTCGACGATGCGCATGGCCTGGAGCGCCTTGAGCGCCTCGCGCACCGAGTTGCGGCTGACGTCCAGCAGGCCGACCAGCTCGGCCTCGGTGGGCAGCGGGTCGCCCGGCACCAGACCACCCTGCAGGATCAACTGCTTGATCTGCGCCTGCACATCCTCGGACATCGTCCCTCGCGCCATGGATCTCCCTTTCCGCACCGCGTCTGCCGTGCCGCCGTCCGGTGCGCGCGAACCGCCCCCGCCCGTACCCGCGCATCCTTGACCGACCGCCCGTGAACAGGTCTATTGTGCTCTGACATAGGACATCCCACGTCCGATGTCCGGCCGCGGGACCGCCCGGCGGCCGGCGGCCCGACAGCCGGCCACACCGCCCCACACGGCACCCCCGCACGACGCCCCGTCCGGCACCGGAGCCCCTGGAGTCCCGTATGGCACCCCGTATGGCACTGCCCGCCCCCCTCCACGGCGTCATCCCCCCGGTCTGCACCCCGCTCGACGCACGGGGCGAGGTCGACACCCGCTCGCTGACCCGCCTGGTCGGCCACCTGATCGACGGCGGGGTGCACGGGCTGTTCGCGCTCGGCTCCACCGGCGAGGTCGCCTACCTCACCGACCGCCGACGGGCCACCGCCCTGGAGACCGTCGTCGAGGCCGCCGGCGGCCGGGTCCCGGTGCTCGCCGGCGCCATCGACACCACCACCCCCCGCGTCCTCGACCAGGCCCGCGCCGCAGCGGCCCGCGGCGCCGACGCCCTGGTGGCTACCGCGCCCTTCTACACCCGCACCCACCCCCGGGAGGTGGCCGGCCACTTCCGCCGGCTGCGCGCCGCCGTGGATCTCCCGCTGCTCGCCTACGACATCCCGATGGCCGTGCACAGCAAGCTGCCGCCGTCCCTGGTGTGCGAGCTGGCCGCGGACGGCACCCTCGCCGGGGTGAAGGACAGCAGCGGCGACGAGGGCGCGCTGCGCCGGCTGCTGGTGGCGCTCGGCGGGCGCACCGGCCGCCGCACCGGTCCCGCGCCCGGCTTCGCGGTGCTCACCGGCTCCGAACTGACCGTGGACGCCGCCCTGTTGGCGGGTGCCGACGGGGTGGTGCCGGGCCTGGGCAACGTCGACCCGGCCGGCTACGTCCGGCTGTACGACGCCGCGCGGGCCGGCGACTGGGAGCGGGCGGGGGCCGAACAGGAGCGGCTGGTCGCGCTGTTCGCGATGACCGAGGCCGGACCGGAGTCCGAGATGGGCCGCAGCTCCTCGGCGCTGGGCTCCTTCAAGGCGGCCCTGCGGCTGCTCGGCGTGATCGACCGGGACACCACCGGTCTGCCGCAGATCCCGCTGGGCGAGCCGGCGGTCCGGGAGGTGGGGCGCCGGCTGGCGGACGCCGGGCTGCTGCCGGCCCGCTGACCGACCGCGCCGCGGCCGGCCACGACCCGCCCGTACGGCGAGCCAACGGCCGCTTCCCGTACGGGTGATACCGCCGGGAACGGGGACCGGTCCCGGCGGCGCTGCGGCAGGATGCCGGGGCATGGACGCCGTACGGGTCGCGCTGCTGCGCGAGGTGCTCGCCGGGACGGAGTGGCTGCAGGCCACCCGCCGCTTCGCCGGGTCGCTGCGGACCGCCGTCGCCCCGCACGGCGGCGGGCTGCTGCTGGTGGGCAGCGCCGACTACGAGCCCTGGCACCTGGCCGCCCATCTGGACGACGAGGCCGCCTGGTCGGGGCTGCCGGAGCTGTCACCGACGCTGGTGCGCCACCGCGTCCCCAGCGGTGCCCCGGCCCATCTGGCGGTGGGGCTCGGCCGGCTGGCGGCCGCCGGACGCGGTGAGACGCTGCTGGTCGTCACGCCGGAGCAGCCCGGCACCGGGCTGCTGGAGCAGGTGCACGACGCCCGGCGGAACGGTGCGACGGTGCTGGCCCTGGACGGCGGCGACCGGGATCTACAGACCCTGGCCCATGACGCGCTCGCCGTGCCCGACGCCCCGCCGGACGGCACCCTCGGACCGTCCCCCGCGCTCGACCTGGACACCGTCCAGCATCTGGTGAGCGCCGCCGCCGGCGAGAACAGCCTGCCCACCGCCCGGCGGCACGGCCGCTTCCGCGACCGACTGGCTCGCCTCACCGACGCGTTGACCGCGCCCCCGCCACCCCGCTGGTGAGGGGCCGGCCCCCGAACCGGACCACTTCGCGTACGCCGCCCCGCGCACCTCTCACCACCCGCCGCCCGCAGGCCGCAGGCCCGCCGCCCGCCGTAAATCCTTTGCGCCGCCGGGAGTCCGCGCGGACGATGGTCCCTCGTGACCCCGTCCGAACCCCCACCCCGCACGGCTCCGGTGCGCCGGCGTCTGACCGCACTGCTGCCGGACCTCGCCCCCTGGCACACCTCACGGGACTTCCGGCTGATGTGGTGCGCGGGTGCGATCACGGTCTTCGGCACCTTCCTGACCTTCGTGGCCCTGCCGTTGCAGCTCAAGGAGCTCACCGGCTCCACGCTCGCGGTCGGCGCGCTGGGCGCGGTGGAGCTGGTCCCGCTGATCGTCTTCGGCCTCTACGGCGGTGCGCTGGCCGACGCCGTGGACCGCCGCCGGCTGATCGTCTGGACGGAGGTCGCGCTCGGTCTGATGGCCGCGGCGCTGCTGCTGAACGACCTGCTGCCGCACCCCCAGGTGTGGCCGCTGTATGCCACCGCGGCGGCGACCAGCGCGCTGACCGGTCTGCAGCGGCCGGCCCTCGACGCGGTCGTACCGCGGATCGTGCCGCACGACCAGCTCCCCGCGGCCGCCGCCCTGAACTCCCTGCGCTGGCAGATCGGCGCCATCGCCGGCCCGGCGCTCGCCGGTGGCCTGCTCGCCTGGGCCGGCACGACCTGGGCGTACGCCCTCGACACGGCCACCTACGCGGTCTCCGCGCTGCTCGCGCTGCGGCTGGCGGCGCAACCCGCCGCGCACGACGCACAGAAGCCGTCGCTGCGCGGGATCGCCGCCGGCGCCCGCTACGCCTGGAGCCGCAAGGAGCTCCTCGGCACCTATGCGATAGACCTGACGGCGATGCTGTTCGCCTTTCCGCTGGCGGTCTTCCCGTTCCTCGCCGACGAGCTGCACGCGCGCTGGTCGGTGGGGCTGATGTACGCGGCGCTGCCCGCCGGCTCCCTGCTGGTGAGCCTGACCAGCGGCTGGACCTCACGGATCCACCGGCAGGGCCGCGCCATCGTGCTGGCGGCCGCCGGGTGGGGGCTGGCGATCACCGCCGCCGGGCTGGTGCACCACGTCTGGCTGGTGCTGGCCTGCCTGATGCTGGCCGGCTCCTGCGACATGATCAGCGGCATCTTCCGCTCGGCGCTGTGGAACCAGACCATCCCCGACGAGCTGCGCGGCCGGCTGGCCGGCATCGAGCTGCTGTCGTACTCGGCGGGACCGCAGCTGGGCCAGGTCCGGGTCGGCGGGATGGCGGCGCTGTGGGGCGTGCGGGCGTCGGTGTCGCTGGGCGGGCTGCTGTGCTTCGCCGGGGTGGGGCTGCTGGCGCTCGGCCTGCCGAAGCTGATGACGTACGACTCCCGCACCGACGAGCACGCCCGGCGGGTGCGGGAGCGCCGGACCGCCCGGGGCGGCAGGGGCACCGGGGGCGCCCCGTCCCAGGACCCCGACACGGCCCCGGCCGCCTCCTGACCCGGACGCCGCCGGCGGGTGGCTCGCACCGGCCGGCGCGCCCGGGGCGTCAGACCTGCTGTCCGCCGCCCTTGTCCGTGTCGTTCCACTTCGGGTCGTTCTCCCACTCCTGGTTCCGCTCCTGGGCGGTCTCCACGGCGTGGACGGCCTCCTCGCGGCTCGCGTACGGGCCGAGGCGGTCGGCGGCGCGGCACTGGGGGCCCTCCTCGACCGTGCCGTGCTCCAGGCAGTAGTACCACTCGCCCGGCTTCCCGACCGTCCGCCTCTTGAACAGCGCCATTACCGCCTCCTGTGGGGTGCTCCGTGCCCACCATCCTGCCCGACGGCCCGCGGATACACTCGCTGGCATGTCTGGCCAGTCGCTTCTTGTCCCGGGGAAGATCTCCCCCACCCGCCCCGTCCCCGCCTCGATCCGGCGCCCCGAGTACGTCGGCAAGGACGCACCCACGCCCTATACGGGGCCCGAGGTGCAGGACGCCGACACGATCGAGCGGATGCGGATCGCCGGCCGGATCGCCGCACAGGCGATGGCGGAGGCCGCCAAGCTGATCGCGCCGGGTGTGACGACCGATGAACTGGACCGGGTCGCCCATGAGTTCATGTGTGACCACGGCGCCTACCCGTCCACGCTCGGCTACCGCGGCTTCCCCAAGTCCCTGTGCTCCTCGGTCAACGAGGTCATCTGCCACGGCATCCCGGACTCCACCGTCCTCAAGGACGGCGACATCGTGAACCTGGACGTCACCGCGTACCTCAACGGCGTGCACGGCGACAACAACGCCACCTACCTGTGCGGTGAGGTCGACGAGGAGTCCACGCTGCTGGTGGAGCGGACCCGGGAGGCGCTCAACCGGGCGATCAAGGCGGTCCGGCCGGGCCGCCAGATCAACATCATCGGCCGGGTCATCGAGTCCTACGCCAAGCGGTTCGGCTACGGCGTGGTCCGGGACTTCACCGGCCACGGGATCAACTCCTCCTTCCACTCCGGCCTGATCGTTCCGCACTACGACAGCCCGCACCACACCACCGACATCAAGCCCGGCATGACCTTCACCATCGAGCCGATGCTGACGCTGGGCACGTACGAGTACGACATGTGGGAGGACGGCTGGACCGTGGTCACCAAGGACCGCAAGCGGACGGCACAGTTCGAGCACACGCTGGTGGTGACCGAGACCGGGGCGGAGATCCTCACCCTGCCCTGACCCGGACTGCGGGCGCGCGCCACCCGCGCGCCCGCCGGGGCCCGGCGGAGACCGGGACGGGGGCGGGGACGGGGACGGAGACGGAGACGGGGAAACTTTTACCGACACCGCGTCGGGAACAGGGGTAGGCTGGTTCCCGACAGGACGTCGGGAACGGGTTGGCTTAGGCAAGCCAAGCAGTTGGCTGGACGGCGTCGCCGGCGGCCCGGCGGGCTCCTCCCGCGCCACCCCGTCCCCGGCCGCCCCCTCGGTCCCCGGAGGTCCGCCTTGACAGCGCCCCGCCCGACCAGCCCGGCCCCGTCCCCTCCACTCACACCCCCGGGGTCCGCCCCACCGTTCTCGACACTCATCCGCACCGCGTCCCACGCGCAGCACACGGAGGCCGAGAACGCCTCCTTCATGGGCGACCTGCTCGGCGGCCGGCTAGGCGTGACGGCCTACCGGCGCTACACCGAGCAGCTGTGGTTCGTCTACCGCGCGCTGGAGGACACCTCCGGGGCGCTCGCCGGGGATCCGGTCGCCGGCCCCTTCCTCCGCCCGGAGCTGGCCCGCACTGCCGAGCTGGAGCGCGACCTCGCCCACCTGGGCGGCCCGGCCTGGCACGAGGGACTGACCCCACTGCCGGCCACCGCCGCCTACGCCGACCGGGTCACGGCCTGCGCCCGCGACTGGCCGGCCGGCTATGTCGCGCACCACTACACCCGCTACCTCGGCGACCTCTCCGGTGGCCAGATCATCCGCGGCACCGCCGAGAAGACCTGGGGCTTCGCCCGCAAGGGCGACGGGGTGCGGTTCTACGTCTTCGAGGAGATCGCCAACCCCGCCGCCTTCAAGCGCGAGTACCGCGCGCTACTGGACGCCCTGCCCGTGGACGACCTGGAGAAGCAGCGGGTGGTCGACGAGTGCAAGCACGCCTTCCGGCTGAACGGCGCGGTCTTCCGGGAGTTGGGCGAGGAGTTCCCGCTGAGCGCCTAGGTGATGCCCCGGGACGGCCGCTACGGCACGTCCCGGCACACCCGGCCGCCGACCGAGACGGTGCCGTCCGGATGGACCCGGGTGAGGATCTGCGAGCCGGCGCCCTGACGGACGTCCAGGGAACGGCCGAGCTGATGGGTCAGCAGCAGGGCGGCGGCGCCGGTGGCCTCGTCCTCGACGACGGCGTCACCGCGCCGCGGGAAGGCCCGGGCCCGGACCAGCCCCGCGCCCTCGTCCCGCCAGGCCCAGGCGTAGAGCCAGCCCTCCCCCGGCGGCGGTGCGGGCAGCGCGTCGACCTCGGCCGCCGAGGCGTACCGCTGGGTCCTGCGGGCGGTGACCCACTCCGCGCGGCCGCGCACCCAGGTGAGGTCCCCCTCGAAGCCGACCTCGACGTCACCGGCCGCCGGGCGCAGGGTGCGCGGTGGCCGGCCCAGGCTCCGCAGCAGCCAGGCCAGACCAACCAACGGGTGCCCGGCAAAGGGGAGTTGAACGCTGGGGGTGTGGATGTCGACGGTGCCGCGCTGCGCGTCGTCGAGGAACACGGTCTCGCTAAAGCCGAGTTCGGCCGCGAGGGCGGACCGGTCGGCGAGGTCCGGGATCGCCGCACCGTCGCGCACCACCCCCAGCCGATTGCCCCCGGCCCCGTCGGGACCACAGAACACCCGCAGGACTTCGAGTTCGGTCATCCGGACATTCAACCGCGCCGCGCCGGCCGGAGCGGGCACAGGGCGGGCGACGGGCAGCCGGAGCAACGACACGAGGGCCCCCTTCCCGAGGATTCAGCCAAGTAAGGCCGACCTAACTAGACCTCTTCCCCGAGTCGGCGCCCCTCTCGTCAGATCCAGTCACAGCCGGTCAGGCCCCCTCATCAACCCCGTCCCTTACCTTGACCGCCCCATGACGCTTACGTAACCCGAGACGCACCAATCCGTGACCGGGCCGTTGCCCATGAGAGCGGGATCACTGGACACGGCGGTCAGAAATAGGTAAGCCTCAGATAAGTTAGGGCCGCCTTAGTGGTCATCTTGTCGACTGTCTATCGTTCCGTACGTCGTTTCCGTACGCCCGAGCCTGCCTGGAGCCCCGTATGCGAGCCCTCCGCTCCTCCGCCGTTGCCGCCGTCGCCGCGGCCACGGCCGTCACCGCCGTCGCCGGCTGCGCCGCGAAGAACGACGGCAAAGGCGACGGCAAGGGGACCGTCGAGGTCACCGCGACCGACTCCAGCTGCGAGCTCTCCGCCAAGGAGTTCCCGGCCGGGCACGTCCGGTTCGCGGTGCAGAACAAGGGCTCCAAGGTCACCGAGGTGTACGTCTACGCGCCCGGCGACCGGATCGTGACCGAGCGGGAGAACATCGGCCCCGGCACCAACGCCGAGATCACCGCGGAGATCAAGGCCGGCTCGTACGAGATCGCCTGCAAGCCGGGCATGAAGGGCGACGGCATCCGCCAGAAGGTGACCGCCAGCGGCAAGGCCGGCGGCGGCGCCAAGCGCGACCCCAAGCTGGACGCCGCGGTGGCCGCCTACCGCGAGTACGTCCAGGAGCAGGCCGACCAGACCATCCCCAAGGCGCAGAAGTTCGCCGACGCGGTCAAGTCCGGTGACCTGAAGGCCGCCCAGCAGGCCTACGCCGTCTCGCGGGTCGGCTGGGAGCGCACCGAGCCGGTTGCGGAGTCCTTCGGCGACATCGACCCCAAGGTCGATGTGCGCGAGGACGGCCTGGAGAAGGGCCAGAAGTGGACCGGCTGGCACAAGCTGGAGAAGTCCCTGTGGGAGGAGAAGAAGATCTCCGGGGACGACAAGAAGCTCGCCGACCAGCTGATGACGGACCTCAAGGACTGGCAGAAGCGGGTCGGCAAGGCCGAGATCACCCCGACCAGCATGGCCAACGGCGCCAAGGAGCTGCTGGACGAGGTGGCCACCGGCAAGGTCACCGGTGAGGAAGAGCGCTACAGCCACACCGACCTGATCGACTTCCAGGGCAATGTCGAGGGTGCCGAGAAGGCGTACGAGCTGCTGAAGCCGGTCGCCGCCAAGAACGAGCCGGCGCTGGCCAAGGAGCTGGACAAGCAGTTCAAGGCCCTGCACGCGCAGCTCGACAAGCACCGCGACGACAAGTCCGCCGACGGCTTCGCCTCCTACGACACGGTCGACAAGGGCGAGCGCAAGGAGCTGTCGGACGGCGTCAACGCGCTGGCCGAGCCGCTGTCCAAGCTGGCCGCCGCCGTGGCCACCGCCAAGTAGTCCGCCGCCAGGCAAGGGGTCAAGATGACGCACGACGACGCGACGACCGGACCGGACGCGCAGTCCGCCGGGGCCACCGAGGGCGCGCAGCGCACCGGGGCCGCCAACGGCCGGGCGCCCTCCCGGCGTTCGCTGATCGGCTGGGGCGGGGCCGGACTGGCGCTCGGCGCGGTCGCGGCCGGCGGTACGGCGGCGGCGCTGCGCACCGGCAGCGACGCCCAGCCGGCCGGTGCCGACGCCGGCGCGGGCGCCGCGGTGGCCTTCCACGGCGCGCACCAGGCGGGCATCGCCACCGCCGTCCAGGACCGGCTGCACTTCGCCGCGTTCGACGTCACCACCGACGACCGCGACGAGCTGATATCCCTGCTCAAGGAGTGGACGGCGGCGGCGGCCCGGATGACGGCCGGCGACGCGGTCGGTGACGGCGCGGTCGGCGGGCTGGCCGAGGCGCCGCCGGACGACACCGGCGAGGCGCTCGGTCTGCCGCCGTCCCGGCTGACCCTCACCTTCGGCATCGGGCCGGGCCTGTTCGAGAAGGACGGCAAGGACCGGTTCGGCCTCAAGGACCGGCGGCCCGCGGCGCTGATCGACCTGCCGCAGTTCCCCGGCGACAACCTCGACAAGACGCGCAGCGGCGGCGATCTGTGCATCCAGGCGTGCGCGGACGACCCCCAGGTCGCGGTGCACGCGATCCGCAACCTCGCCCGGATCGGCATGGGCAAGATCGCCATCCGCTGGTCGCAGCTCGGCTTCGGCAAGACGTCCTCGACGACGCCCGAGGCCCAGACGCCGCGCAACATGATGGGCTTCAAGGACGGCACCCGGAACATCGCGGGCACCGACGGCGCGGCGCTGAAGGCGCACGTATGGGTCGGTGAGAAGGACGACAAGGGCAAGGGCGGCTGGATGGCCGGCGGTTCCTACCTCGTCGCCCGCCGGATCCGGATGCACATCGAGACCTGGGACCGCACCTCGCTCAAGGAGCAGGAGGACGTCTTCGGCCGGAACAAGGGCGAGGGCGCCGCGGTCGGCCGGAAGAACGAGCGGGACGAGCCGCATCTGAAGTCGATGCTGCCGACCGCCCACGTCCGGCTGGCGCACCCGGACTCCAACGACGGGATCCGCATCCTGCGCCGCGGCTACTCCTTCACCGACGGCACGGACGGTCTGGGCCGGCTGGACGCGGGGCTGTTCTTCCTCGCCTACCAGCGGGACGTGCGGCACGGCTTCGTGCCGCTCCAGCGCCGGCTGGCGGCCAACGACGCGCTCAACGAGTACATCCAGCACGTGGGTTCCGCGGTCTTCGCGGTGCCGCCGGGCGTCCGCGGCGCGGACGACTGGTGGGGCCGGGAGCTGTTCGCCTGACACCGCCGCTGCCGGCCGCGGACACCGGGCCGGCACCGGGAGCACACCGGCGCCCATGAGGGTCGCCGTACGTAAGGAAGGGAAGGGTCCGACGTGTTCGGCAACTACCTGATCGGTCTGCGCGAGGGCCTGGAGGCCAGCCTCGTCGTCTGCATCCTGATCGCCTATCTGGTCAAGACCGGGAGGCGGGAGGCGCTGCGCCCGGTCTGGCTCGGGATCACGCTCGCCGTGGTGCTGTCGTTCGCGTTCGGAGCGGCGCTGCAGTTCGGGTCGCAGACCCTGACCTTCTCGGCGCAGGAGGCGCTGGGCGGCTCCCTGTCGATCGTCGCGGTCGGCCTGGTGACCTGGATGGTCTTCTGGATGCGGCGCACCGCGCGGCACCTGAAGAAGGAGCTGCACGGCAAGCTGGACGCGGCGCTGCAGATGGGCACCGTGGCGCTGGTGGTCACCGCGTTCCTGTCGGTGGGCCGCGAGGGCCTGGAGACCGCGCTGTTCATCTGGACCGCCGCGCAGTCCGCCAACGACGGCGTACGGCCACTGGTCGGGGCGCTGCTGGGGCTGCTGACGGCCGTGCTGCTGGGCTGGCTGTTCTACCGGGGTGCGGTGCGGATCAACCTGGCGAAGTTCTTCACCTGGACCGGCGGGATGCTGGTGGTGGTCGCGGCCGGCGTGCTGGCGTACGGCTTCCACGACCTGCAGGAGGCGGGCATCCTGCCGGGGCTGTCCACCCAGGCGTTCGACATCAGCGCCCAGATCCCGGTCGACAGCTGGTACGGCACGCTGCTGAAGGGCATCTTCAACTTCCAGCCGGACCCGACCGTCCTTCAGGTCACGGTGTGGGCTCTGTATCTGATCCCCACGCTGTCGTTCTTCTTCGCCCCCGGTAGGGTTGCGCCGAATCGTGCCACCCCGGCGGCCGACACGTCCGCCCCGGTCGCCCCGAAGGAGCCCGAGCCCCATGACACGCAGGTCGCCGTTCCGGGTGCCCGCAACACTGACGTCGGCAGCGGCGGCGCTGCTGATACTCAGCGGGTGCATGACGGTGCACGGCGAGAGGGAGATGCTGCCGGCGGTGTCGAAGGCTGAGGGCGTCAAGGCGCTCCAGCACTTCACCGACAGCTTCAACAAGGCCAACCGCCAGCTCGATCCGGAGCTGAACCCCTCGTTCGAGGCGGGTGCCCTGCTCGCCATCGACCAGGCGGGGATAAAGGCGGCCCACGCCCTCAAGCCGGGCGGCAACCCGGCCTTCCCGGCGCTGGAGTTCAAGGACCCGCACGTCACCGTGCCCAAGCAGGCGGGCTGGCCGAAGTACTTCATCGCGGACGCGGCCAGCAACCGCCCGGACGGCAACGGCGGGAACGCCCGGTGGTTCCTGGTGTTCAGCCGCAACGGCATCGACGAGCAGTGGCGGGCGACGTATGTCGCGCAGTTCAAGCACAACAAGGCGCCGGAGTTGAAGACCGACGCGGACGGGTTCGCCGAGGCGGTGCCCGCCGGTTCCTCGTCCGGGCTGATGGTGGCCCCGGGCAAGCTCAGCAGTGCCTACGCCGACTACCTCAACACCGGCAAGGGCGACCGCTTCGCCCCGGGGCCGCAGACCGACGCCTGGCGGGCCAAGCGCGCCAAGGACGCCAACCAGGTCGGGGCGCGCATCCAGTGGGAGGACAGCGCGGCGGGCTACCCGCCGGTGGCGCTGCGGACCGCGGACGGCGGTGCGCTGGTGTTCTTCTCGACCTTCTACCACCAGTTGAAGACGGTCTCCACCGGGTCGGTGATCACGGTGCCGGCGAATCTGCAGGGCCTGATGGAGGGCCCGGCCAAGAAGACCAACCGGATGGCCTTCACCACCGTCTCCGCCCAGGTGGTCACGGTGCCGGCGAAGGGCTCCGGAGGCAAGATCGCCGTGCTGAACCGGCGGGAGGCCAAGACCGAGGTCAAACCGCTGTAGGCGGCACGGCCGCCCGGCTCCCGGGCGGTCGGGGCCGGCGACACGCGCAGCGGGCGACGGCACACAGGAGGGGCCGCCGGGTGCAACCGGCGGCCCCTTCCGCGTACCGGCGCGGGCGCTGGGGTGCGGAGCGGCTCAGCGGCCGATCGGCCAGGCCGCGGTCTCGTGGTACGCATCGCGGTCGGTGCGGTCGTGGAACTCGGCGCAGGCGTCGGTGAGCGACTCCAGCAGCGTCAGCGGGTCGGGCAGCGGCAGCTCGGGGCCGCGCAGCCAGGTCACCGCGGGCTGGTCGCCGGGGAGGGTGGAGGGCGGCAGGAGGACGTAGCTGCCGCGGCAGTGCCAGCGCAGGCCGGGGTGCTCGTCCAGCGTCTCGGGGTGGCAGTCCAGCTCGCAGGGCCACCACTCGTCCTCGTCGTCGGGGGTGCCGCGGGTGGCGGTGAAGAACAGCATCCGGCCGTCGCCGAAGCCGGCGCCGCTGAGGGTGATCGGCCCGACCTCGATGCCCGCCGCCTCCAGCCGGCCCAGGGCGCTGCGGCCCGCCTCGACGGGGACGTCGAGCACGTCGTGGGCGATGCCGGTGGCGGTGATGAAGTTGGCCTGCGGGAGGGTGCGGATCCAGGCGGCGACCTTGTCGCGGTCGGTGGTGGCGACGGTCTGCCAGCCGAAGGAGATGGGGTGGCGGCCGGGAGTGGGACAGCCGATGCGTTCACAGGAACAGCCGTAGCCGGAGGGGTGCGCCGCCGGGGCGATGGGGAAGCCCGCTCCGGCCGCGGCCAGCAGCAGGTCCTCGCGGCTGCGCGCAGCCACCGATCCCGTGTCCGTATCGCCGCCGTCCGATCCGCTCTTCGGCCGGCGAAGCCACTGGGAGAACCTGCTCTTGCGTTCCATCTATCCCCTCACTTCGAGCGGTGGTCTGGGATCAATGCTGCCACCATCCTGCTCCGCGGGTGACCGGTGTGGGGATCCGGGGTGAACGAAGGGCCGTCCAATACCGGCATTTCACCTCATCGCCGACAGTGCGCCCCTCGCCCCACCGCCCGTCCGGCGGACTCAGTCGCGCGGGCGCAGACCACGCAGCGCCTGGTCGACGAGGGTGTCGACATAGCCGTAGGTCAATTCGCCGGTGCGCATCAGCCAGCGCTGTGAGAAGGGACTCAGCAGCATCTCGACGGCCACCCGCACATCGATGTCGGCGGCCACCTCGCCCGCCTCCTGCGCCGCCCGCAGCCGATCGACGTAGACCTGGGTGCCGGGTTCCAGCAGCCGCGCGACGAAGGTGCGGGAGAGTTCCTCGTCGTTGGCGCCGGCGGCCGCGAGGGCGCGGTAGGGGGCCTGGAACGCCGGATCGTTGAACTCGTCGACGGTCGCGCGCAGCACGAACTTCAGGTCCGCGGCCAGGTCGCCGGTGTCCGGCAGGCCCTGCGCCGAGTACTCGTCGACGCCGACGGTGAAGGCGTCCAGCAGTACGGCGGCCTTGGAGGGCCACCAGCGGTAGATCGTCTGCTTGCCGACCCCGGCCCGGGAGGCGATGCCTTCGATCGTGAGCTTCTCGTAGCCGACCTCGCCGACGAGGGCGAGGGCGGCGTCGAAGATCGCACGGCGGGAGCGCTCGCTGCGGCGGGTGGGGGTTCCCCTGGTGGAGCCAGGGGGAGAGTCGGGGGCGGATTTGTTGGCCATGGGGCGGAGTCTAACCAGCGAGAGACGGAACGTCTCGCCTTGACGAGACGATGCGTCTCGTGGAGAGTGGGACGAACAAGGCGAGACGGTTCGTCTCACTCGAGGTGCCGCGCGCTCGGCGCGTGGTGCCGGCAACGGAAGGGGACTCCCATGAGCAAGGGCAATGCGGGCGGGATGCTCGGCGTCGGTGGCACCCGCAGCAAGCTGTCGCGCGGTGCGCTGCGCGGCGGCGGCAACGGCGGCCGGGGCGGTCAGGGAACCGCCGGGAAGCAGGCGCAGCGCCAGGAGCTGCTCCGCAAGTTCCAGGAGCGGGCCCAGCAGCGGTGAGCCGTGCGCCACCCGAACGGTGCACGGCTCCCGGCGCGGGGGCCGGGCACGGTGGACGATGCTGCTGAGCGTCCCGCGGGCGCGGCCGGGAATCCCCCGGCCGCGCCCGCGGTCCCGTCACCGTGAGGAGCCCTCCTTGCGCACCCCCCGCCGCCGTGTCGCCACCCCGCGCCGCTACCTGATGTGCCCGCCCACGCACTTCCGGGTCAGCTACTCCATCAACCCCTGGATGGACCCGGGCAAGCCCGTCGACCTCGCCCTGGCCCGGGCCCAGTGGGAGGACCTGCGGGACCGCTACCGCGCGCTCGGCCACACCGTCGAGGAGCTGGAGCCGCACCCCGAACTCCCCGACATGGTCTTCGCGGCGAACGGCGCCACCGTCGTGGACGGACGGGTGCTCGGCGCCCGCTTCGCCTTCGCCGAGCGGGCCGGCGAGGCCGCGGTGCACGCCGCGTGGTACCGCGCCCGGGGCTTCACCGAGGTGCGGGAACCGCTGAACGTCAACGAGGGCGAGGGCGATTTCGCGGTCACCGCCTGCTGGCTGCTGGCCGGCCGCGGCTTCCGCAGCAGCCCCCTCTCGCACGCGGAGGCGCAGGAGTACTTCGGGCGGCCGGTGATCGGGCTCGACCTGGTCGATCCCCGCTTCTACCACCTCGACACCGCGCTGTGCGTCCTGGACGACGGCGGCCGGGAGGCGGGCGCGGGCCCGGGCGCGGCGGAGATCATGTACTACCCCGGCGCGTTCTCCGCCGGCAGCCGGACGGTGCTGCGGCGGCTGTTCCCCGACGCGGTGATCGCGTCCGCGGCCGATGCGGCGGCGTTCGGCCTGAACGCGGTGTCCGACGGGCACCACGTGCTGCTGCCGGCCGCCGCGGTGGGGCTCTTCGCGCCGTTGCGGGAGCGCGGTTTCGCGCCGGTCGGGATGGACCTGAGCGAGCTGCTCAAGGGCGGCGGGAGCGTGAAGTGCGTGACCGCGGAGCTGCGGCCGGGGTGACCTGCTGCGAGGGACCCGGGCCCCGCTCACCGGCCCCGACACCCGTCGCCGACGGCGGTGGCGGCGGTGTCAGGGCCGGCCCTCACTCCCAGTCGTCGCCCCACGCCGCGTCGCGGGCCGCCCGGTACAGGTCGCCGTGGCGCTTGGTGACCGTGCTGCGCCGCAACCCCTCCTCCGCGGTGCACAGGTCCAACAGCACCTGCCCCTTGCGGAGTTGGGGCTTGCGGACGATACGAGAGGGGGCCGGCTCGGCCGGCAGCCGGGTGGCGGCCACATAGCTGAACTTCTCGTCCTCGTAGGACAGGGTGCCGCCCTTGACCTGGCGGTGCAGGGAGGAGCGGCTGACCCGCGCGGCGAAGTGGCACCAGTCTCCCCCGGCCACCGCCGGGGGTTCCCCCGCCTTCCGGACCAGCGGGACGATCGGGCAGCCCGCGCTGTGCGGGCAGGGCGCGACGATCCGCAGACCGGCCGCGATCAACTGGTCGCGGGCCTCGCGGATGCGGAGGTAGCCGTCCGGGGTGCCGGGCTCGATCAGCACCACGGCCGAGGCGGTCGTGGCCGCGGCGACCACCGCCGCGCGGTCCTCCGGGCGGAGCTCACCCAGGACGTAGGAGACGGTGACCAGGTCGGTGCCCTCCGGGAGGGTGAGGCCCTCCCCGAGGGTGCGGCGCTGCCAGTCGGTGTCGGGCAGGATCCCGGCGGCCAGTTCGCGGCCGAGGTCGAGGGCGGGCTGCGCCCAGTCCAGGACGGTGCTGTGGTGGCCCTGCCAGGTGGCGGCGGTGGCCCAGGTGGCGGCGCCGGTGCCGCCACCGATGTCGAGGTGGGTGGTCGGGGACCAGCCGGGCATCCGGGCGGCGAAGGCGGCCAGCGCGGCCCGTACGGCCTCGAAGGTGGCCGGCATGCGGTAGGCGGCGTACGCGGCGACGTCCGCGCGGTCGCGCAGGACCGGGGCGTCGGTAGGGGTACGGCCCCGGTAGTTGGTGATCAGCCGCTCCACGGCCTGCGCGGCCTGCTTGGGCGGCAGGCCGTCGAGCAGGCCGGCCAGTGCGGCGCGCAGTTCTTCGTGCATCGAAGGAATTCTACGGCCGCCGGGGAGCGGCTCAGCCGGCCCGGACCACCGCCCTGGCCAGACGGGTGGCGGCCGCGGCGCGCGGGGCGCTGCCGCCGGTGCGACGCCGGGGGTGGACGGTGTTGGCGAGCAGGATCAGGAAGGTGTCGGTGGCCCGGTCCAGGACCAGGCTGGTGCCGGTGAAGCCGGTGTGCCCGGCCGCGCCGTGGCCCGCCAACTCGCCCATGAAGTACGGCTGGTCGATGCCGAAGCCCAGGCCGGGCGGGTCGAGCAGGGCGGCCACCGCACCGGCTCCGAGGATCCGGGCGGTGCCGTACGCGCCGCCGTTGAGCAGCGCCCGGCACAGCACGGCCAGGTCCTGGGCGGTGGAGAACAGTCCGGCATGGCCGGCCACCCCGCCCAGCGCCCAGGCGTTCTCGTCGTGCACCTCGCCGCAGATCATGCCGCGGTCGGCCTTGGCCCAGGGCCGCCGCTGGTCCTCGGTGGCGGCGACGCCGGGCGGCGCCAGCGGGCCGTAGCCGGTGCTGGCCATGCCCAGCGGGCCGGTGATGCCCTCGTGGACCAGGGCGTCCAGCGGCCGCCCGGTCAGCTGCTCCAGGATCAGCTGGAGGGAGATCAGATTGAGGTCGGAGTACAGGTAGCTGGTGTCCGGGCGGCCGGTCGGGGCGGCCGCCTCCCGCCACAGCAGGTCCAGCTGCGCGGAGCGCTCCCGGTGCGCGTAGAACGGCAGCTCCGGGGCGAGGCCGGAGGTGTGGGTGAGCAGCTGCCGGACGGAGATGCCCGGGGCGAAGGCCGGCAGGTAGGCGTTGACCTGGTCGCTGAGGACCAGGTGCCCGCGTTCGATCTGCTGGACCGCCGCGATCGCGGTGAACAGCTTGCTGAGCGAGGCCAGGTCGAAGACGGTGCCGGTGCGCATCTCCTCCCACTGGTCGCGGGGCAGCTCCAGGCCGCGGTCCGCCTCGGGGTCGTACGCCCGGTAGCGCCGGGCCCAGCCCGCGGCGGCCTCGGCGACCACGACCGGGCCGCGGCCGGCCAGCACCACCACACCGGGGGCCCACGCCGGCCGCCCCTCGGGCAGCGCGCGCACGCCCCGGACCAGCCGCTCCACCCAGGCGGGGTCCAGGCCCGCCCGGGCCGGTGTGCCGTGGGTCAGTGTCGGTGCGCTCAGCGTCCGTTCCTCCCGCCGCGAGCCGGGGCGCCCTACGGGGCGCTCTCCTCCCTACGCTGCCACGGGCGGCACAGCACCAGGAAGCTCACGAGCGCCAAGAGGGCACACGAGAGCTGCACCACGGCCATCGGCACGGCGGTCCGCTCCCCCGCGATGCCCACCAGCGGGGAGGCCACCGACCCCAGCAGGAAGGTCGAGGTGCCCAGCAGCGCCGAGGCGGAGCCGGCCGCGTGTTTGGTGCGCAGCAGCGCCAGGGCGTTGCTGTTCGGCATGACCAGGCCCATGGACGCCATCAGGACGAACAGCCCGGCGGCGACGGGGGCCAGGCCGACCGGGCCGAAGACACCGGCGGACATCAGCAGCAGCGCGGTCGCGGCGAGCGCGATCAGCGCCACCCCGCAGCCCAGCACCTTGTCCAGCGCGACCCGGCCGACCAGCACCTTCCCGTTGATCTGGCCGACCGCGACCAGGCCGATGGAGTTAAGGCCGAAGAGCAGGCTGAAGACCTGTGGGGAGGCGCCGTAGATCTCCTGGACGACGAACGGCGAGGCCGAGATGTAGGCGAAGAGGGCGGCGAAGGCGAAGGAACCGACCAGGACGTAGCCGGAGAAGACCCGGTCGGCGAGCAGATCGCGCATGGTGCGCAGCGCCTCGCCCAGGCCGCCGGAGTGCCGGTGCGCCGGCGGCAGGGTCTCGTCGAGCCGGCGCCACACCAGCAGGGTGAGGGCCAGGCCGACGGCGGTCAGCACGACGAAGACGCCGCGCCAGTCGGTGACCCGGAGGATCTGGCCGCCGATGAGCGGGGCGACCACCGGCGCCACCCCGGAGATCAGCATCAGGCTGGCGAAGAAGCGGGCCATCGCCACCCCGTCGTAGAGGTCGCGCACCACGGCCCGGGCGATGACGATGCCGGCGGAGCCGGCCAGGCCCTGGAGCAGCCGGAAGGAGATGAGGAGTTCGGTGTTGGTGGCGACCGCGCACAGGGCGGTCGCCAGGACGTAGAGCACCATGCCGGCCAGCAGCGGGCGGCGGCGCCCCCACCGGTCGCTCATCGGGCCGACGATCAACTGCCCCAGCGCCATGCCGGCCAGGCAGGTGGTGAGGGTGAGCTGGACGGTGGTGGCCGGGCTGTGCAGGGCGGCGGTGACCTGCGGCAGGGCCGGCAGGTACATGTCCATGGAGAGCGGCGGGACCGCCGTGAGCCCGCCGAGGACGAGGGTGACGAGGAGGCTGGTGCGACGATCCGCGGGCGGTGCAGCGGGGGCGGCTGGTGCCGCCGGTGGTGCTGCCGCGTCCCGCCCGGCTATCGCGGGCGGGTCCCCGGCCTCGGCCGGGGAGGAGCCGGACTCCGTCATGAGCATCTCCATGGGTCGGTGAGGGCCGCACCATGGTGTCATGCACGGGACGCCTTCCGGCGGCCCCGCGGTCCTTCCGCCGACCCCAGGACGCAGTCCCCGCCGGCCCGTGGGTCCGCCCCACGGGGCCGGCGGCGCACGTCCGGCCCGGGTCGTCAGGCCGGCTTCAGGCCCGGAGCGCCGGCCTCGGTGACGAAGGAGGCGGCGGTGCGCACCGGTGCGCCGGGGGTGGTGACGGCCGACACCGTGCGGTAGTCGGCGCGGGCGGTGTCCCGGTCGAGGGTGACGGTCAGATAGCCGCGGCGGCCGTTGTAGAACTTCAGGTGCGGGTTGGCGGCCAGGTACGTGGCCCAGTTGGCGGGCTTGTCCGCGCCGTCCTCGCCGCTGGCGATCGAGGTGGTGACGAACTCGACGCCGGCGGTGCGCGAGCCGGGGTCGGAGAAGTCCTGCTTGATGTCGAAGGCGTAGTGCACGTGCACATCGCCGGTGAGCACGACGAGGTTGTCCACACCGGCCGACGCGGCGCCCGCGAGGACCCGCTCCCGGGAGGCGGTGTAGCCGTCCCAGGCGTCCATGCTCACCTTGTAGTCCGCGCCGGTGGCGTTGCGCCGCTCGGAGAAGGTGACCTGCTGCGGCAGGACGTTCCAGCGGGCGGTGGACTGCCGCCAGCCGTCGATCAGCCAGCGCTCCTGGGCGGCACCGGTCAGGGTGCGGCGGGGGTCGGCCGACTCCGGGCCGGGGGCGTGCCAGCCGTCGCCGTAGGCCTGGTCGGAGCGGTACTGGCGGGTGTCGAGGATGTCGAACTGGGCGAGCTGCCCGTACGACAGGCGGCGGTAGAGCCGGGCGTCGGGGCCGTTCGGGCGCTGCGGGCGGCGCAGCGGCTGGTTCTCCCAGTACGCGCGGTAGGCCGCGGCCCGGCGGACCAGGAACTCGGCCGGCGGGAGGTTGTCCTCGCTGATGTCGGAGGCGTAGTTGTTCTCCACCTCGTGGTCGTCCCAGGTGACGATGAAGGGGTGCGCGGCGTGCGCGGCCTGGAGGTCCGGGTCGGACTTGTACAGGGCGTAGCGCAGCCGGTAGTCCTCCAGGCTGACCGTCTCGCGGTCGAAGAGCGCGGGCAGCGCGCGGTCGGTGTAGCGGCGGGCGCCGCCGGCCGCGTCGACCGGGTACTCGTAGAGGTAGTCGCCGAGGTGGAAGACCACGTCGAGGTCCTCCTGCGCCAGGTGCCGGTAGGCGGTGAAGTAGCCGTCGTGGTAGGCCTGGCAGGAGACTGCGGCCAGCTTCAGGCGGGAGTTGTGGGCGGAGCGGGCCGGTGCGGTGCGGGTGCGGCCGACCGGGCTGATCCAGCTGCCGGCGCGGAAGCGGTAGTAGTAGACGCGGTCGGGCGCCAGGCCGGTGGGCTCGATGTGCACGGAGTGGTTGAACTCCGGGTGCGCCTCGGCACGGCCCCGGCCGGCCAGCCGCGTGAAGCGCTCGTCGTAGGCGACTTCCCAGCGGACGGTGACCCTGGCGTCGGGCATCCCGTTGCCCGGCTCGTACGGGCGCGGGGCGAGGCGGGTCCACAGCACGACGGAGCCGGGCTGCGGGTCACCGGAGGCGACGCCGAGCGTGAAGGGGTTCTCGGTGATCCTGCGGGCGTCGACCTCGGCGGCGTGCGCGGCGCCCGCGCCCGGGAGGTTGACCGTGAAGGCGAGCGCGGCGGCGGCCCCGGTGGTGGTGAGGAAGCGGCGGCGGCCGAGGTGTGCGGCGGCGGCCCGGATCTCCTGCTCGTACGCGGCGGTCTGCGTCATCTGGCCCTCCCCTGGCGGCGGTTGTTCCGCACCGCATTGCAGGGGCGCGGGACGGCGCGGTGCTGTCCCGGGCCCGACGCCGGCGTGTCGGCCGGATGAGGGTTGGCCCCGCAACGGACTCCGCCGGACAATCACGGCACCGTGCGGTGACTCCGTAGGATTCGGGGCATGGCCGAACTGATGGTGCGCGACGGGACGTGGAGCTTCGACGGGGAGGGCGTGCGCATCGTGCCCGGCAGCGAGCGCGGGGTGCACAGACTCCGGCAGGACCTGGGCGAGTTCACGGTGCCGCTGGCCGCGCTGGCCGGCCTCGCCTACGAGCCGGCCCGCAGGGGCGGCCGGCTGCGGCTGCGGCTGCGGGCGGGCGCCGACCCGCTGTTGCAGGCCACCGGCGGCGGGCTCCCGGACGACGCCAATCCGTACCAGGTGGCGGTGGACGCCGGGCGGGTCGAGGTCGCCGAGTACTTCGTCGACACGGTCCGTCAGGCGCTGCTGCTGGAGGAGATACCGGACGGGCCCTGCGACCGCTATCTGCTGCCCGGCCCCGCCGTCCCGCTGACCGCCGCCGGGGTGGACGGCACCGCCGCCTTCGACGGGGAGCGGGTGCACCTGGAGTGGCGCTGGAACACCAGCGAGACCAAGCGCCACCAGGGCCCCCGGGACCTCGCGCTGACCGAACTCCGCTCGGTGGAGTGGCGGCCCGCCGCGGGGCTGGATTCCGGGTACCTCCGCTTCCGCCCGCACGGCGTGACGCAGCGGCTCAAGCCGGAACACGACCCGTACGCCATCGAGCTGTGGGGCTTCAAGAAGGAGAGCGGGACGACGGCACTGCTGGCCGCCGCGGTGACCGCACGGCTACCGCATCCGGGGGCACCCGAGGGCGGCGCCGCGCACCCGCTGCCCGCCGCCGCACCCGCCGCCCCGGCACTGCCCCGCCCCGCCCCGGCACCCGCCGATCCGCCCGCCGCCCCCGCCGAGGACCACGACGCCCTGCTGCGCCGGCTGCGCGAACTGGGCGAGCTGCGCCGCGACGGCACCCTGACCGAGGAGGAGTTCACCGCCGCCAAGTCGGCCGTCCTCCAGCGGTTCCACCCCTGCGGCTGACCCCGCCCGTCCCGATCCGCACCACCCGATCCGCACCACCCGGCCCGATCGCCCGGTGCGCGCCGGGCGGGCGTCTACGCTGCCGCCATGGCACAGAACACAGAGCGGGCACGGGCAGCGCAGGCAACCCCGACGGCACGGGCCGGGCAGGTGGGCGGGGCGGCGACCGCGACCCGGCCCACGCTGCCGGCCCCCCTCTCGCGGGCCGCGGCGGGCGCGCAGACGCAGCCGGCGCCACAGGAGGCACGGCGGGGCGGTGCCGCGCCCCGCAAGGTGGCCGTGGTCACCGGCGCCGGCTCCGGCATCGGGCGGGCGGTGGCCGGGGCGCTCGGGGAGGCCGGCTGGACGGTGGCGCTGGCCGGGCGGCGCGCCGAGGCGCTGGCGGAGACCGCCCGCCTGGTGGCCGACGCCGCGGCCGAGCGCCCCACGGTGCTGACGGTGCCGACCGATGTCACCCGCCCCGACCAGGTGGACGCCCTGTTCACCGCCGTACGGGACCGCTTCGGCCGGCTCGACCTGCTCTTCAACAACGCCGGCACCTTCGGCAAGGCCGGGCCGCTGGAGGAGCTGTCGTACGACGACTGGCGCGCGGTGGTGGACACCAACCTCACCGGCGCCTTCCTCTGCGCCCAGGCCGCGTTCCGCACCATGCGGGCCCAGGACCCGCAGGGCGGACGGATCATCAACAACGGCTCGATCTCCGCCCATGCGCCCCGGCCGCACTCCATCGCCTACACCGCCACCAAGCACGCGGTGACCGGGCTGACCAAGTCGCTGTCCCTGGACGGCCGTCCGTACCGGATCGCCTGCGGCCAGATCGACATCGGCAATGCGGCGACCGAGATGACCGGGCGGATGCAGACCGGGATCCTGCAGGCGAACGGGCAGGTGGCGGTGGAGCCGGTGATGGACGCCGCCGATGTCGCCCGTACGGTCGTGCACATGGCCGAGCTGCCCCTGGAGGCCAATGTGCAGTTCGCCACCGTCCTGGCGACCACCATGCCCTACATCGGCCGGGGCTGACGCACCGTCAGCCCGCACCGGACCGATCCGGTCCGCCCCCTGCCCTCCTGACGCTTCCGGTGGCACCCTTACCTCGGATCCGCACCACTCGTCTGCCGGGCCGCCCGCGCGCGGCCCCCTCCCCCGGCCGCGCGCTGCACCGCGCGGCCCCGCAGAAGGAGTTACGCGTGAGACGAACCGCTCGTGCCACCACGGCAGTTCACGGCATATCCGCGGCCCGCTCCGCCGCCCGGTCCCGCACCGCCCTGGGCACCGTGACGGCCACCGGCGCGCTGCTCGCCCTGCTACTCCCCACCGGACCGGCCGGCGCCGCCACCCCGCACCACTCCGACCGCTCCCCCGCCCCGCAGACCGGCGCGGGCGCCTTCTGGACCGCGGCCCGGATGCGCTCCGCGGTCCCCCTCGACCTCACCGGCCCGTCGACGGGTTCCGCCTCGGCGCCGGCCGCCGCCGTCCCGCGCGGCGTCCCGCTGACGGTGCGCCCCACCCTCCCCCGACTGCCCCAGGGGTCGGCCCGCCCCGCGCCGTCGCCCGCGGCGAACCCCCAGCCCGGCGGCCCCTGGACGGGCCAGGGCGCGGTCGTCAAAACCACCGGGCGGGTGTTCTTCACCTACCAGGGCCGCACCGCCTCCTGCTCCGGCGACGCGGTGACCAGCACCAACAAGAGCACGGTGCTCACCGCGGGGCACTGTGTGAAGCTGGGCGGCGCCTGGCACACCAACTGGGTCTTCGTGCCCGGCTACCACGACGGCCAGGCCCCGTACGGCAAGTGGGCCGCCACCAAGACCCTCTCCACCCCCCAGTGGACGGCCAGCGAGGACATCAACTACGACGTGGGCGCGGCGGTCGTCGCCCCGCTCGACGGCAAGAAGCTCATCGACGCCGTCGGCGGCCAGGGCCTGTCCTTCAACTCCGGGTACAGCAAGGCGATGTACGACTTCGGCTACCCCGCGGCCGCCCCGTACGACGGCAGCAAGCTGATCTACTGCAGCGGCACCACCATCAAGGACCCGCTGTTCACCACCGACCACGGGCTGTCCTGCAACATGACCGGCGGCTCCAGCGGCGGCCCCTGGTTCTCCTCGTTCGACGAGAAGACCGGCACCGGGCTGCAGTCCTCGGTCAACAGCTTCGGCTACACGTTCCTGCCGAACACCATGTTCGGCCCGTACTTCGGCGATGACGCCAAGGACCTCTACACCAAGGCCCAGACGCCCTGAGCCCGCCGGCCGGGGCCGGGGCCGGCGGGCAGGCGCCCGTACGACAGCTGCCCGCAGCACCGTGCCCCGGCACCCGGCTTCGGCACCCGGCATCCGTACCGGCCCCCGGTGGGGGACTGACTCCCCGAGGGCCGGCACGGACCACGGTCCGGACCACTCTCCGGGCGGCGGTGCGCCGACCCCCTCAGCCGTGCGTCAACTCCCGCAGCGACGCCAGCAGTTCGGTGCCGTCCGGGACCCCCAGACCGGTGCAGGCGTTCCAGCCGCGGCCGGCTTGGAAGGCACCGTTGCTGCCGTCGATGATCTCCCGGAAGCCGCGCGAGGTGTGGCCCGGAGTGACACCGGCGTACAGCAGCGGGTGCAGCAGCCCCAGCGGGCGCCCGAGCTCCTGGACCAGCCGGCAGGTCAGGGCCGCCCACAGCGGGGCGACCGCACTGGTGCCGCCGATGACCGAGCGGCGGCCGTTGATCAGCACCTCGTAGCCCGTGGCGGGGTCGGCGACGCCCGAGACGTCCGGTACGCCGCGGCCCGTGCTCCCGTTGTGCGGCACACCGGCCGCGTTCTGCCAGATCGGCAGGCGGAACGCGGTGCTGACGCCCCCACCGGTGGCACCGCCGCCGTCGGTGCCGCCCCACACCCGCTCGCTGCGCACCTCTCCGGTGGCGGCGTCGGCGTCCAGGCGGGTGCCGCCGCAGGCCAGGGCGTGCGGGCTGGAGGCCGGGAAGTCGGTGTGCGGCCGACCGTCGTCAATCCCGTCGGCGCTGCCGTCGTCGCCGGCCGCGACGCAGACCGTCACCCCGAGCGCCGCGGCGTCGGCGAGCGCCTCGTCGAACACCATGCGGGCCTGCTCGGTCCAGGACTCCTCGGCGGCGCCCCAGCTGATGCTGAGTGCGGCCGGCGTCGGCGTGGCGTGCACGGCCTGGCTGACCGCGGTGACGAAGCCGCTGTCGGTGTTGGGTGCGAAGTACACCTGCTGCTCGGCGCCGGGTGCCAGCGCGCCGGCGACCTCGATGTCCAGCAGCACCTCGTCATCCGCGTCCTCGCCGGGGTGGTTGCGGGCGCCGCCGACGCTCACCGCGGTCACCCGCGGCGTCGGCAGCCCGAGCGAGCTGAAGTAGGTCTCCAGCTCCTGCTGCCGGAAGCCGCCGCCCAGCTCGATCAGCGCCAGGCTCTGGCCGCTGCCGTCGGTGCCGGGCGGGAAGTGGTAGACGTTCGCGAGCTCGGTCGGCCGGTACGAGATCCGGCGGGCCTCCGTGTGGGCATGCCGCAGATGGGGCCGCGCCTGCGGCCGGTCGTCCAGACCGAGCACCGCCACGACCACCCCGTCCAGCTCAGCGGGGACGTGGAGCTGCCCCTCGCGGTGACGGTGCTCGACGGGCGCCCCGCCGACCGGGTCCGGGCTCTCCACCCGGGACAGCTCGGTCCGAAACGCCGCGGCCATCTGTTCCGCGGTACCCGACACCGTGACCCGGCGGGACGCCGGATCGGCGTCGATCACCCGCAGACCGAGGCGGCCCAGCACCTCACCCACGAGATCGACATCGGCCGGATCGGCGCCGTACTGCTGCGCCAGCTCGGCCTGGGAAATCGTCTCGGGCCCCACGATCAGGTCGTGCGGCACCTCGGCGCGACGCCGCAGCACGACCGTGGCCTCGACCGGCGCCGCCGCCTCGACGGGGCCCACGGTGCGTATGCGGGGCGCCGACGCACGGTCACTTCCAGGAAGGGGAATAAATCGCTCATTCATACCAAAAGTATCGACCGGACTACGCTCCGTCCGCACCTTGAGCGAGGGGCGACGGGGGCTGCCCTCCGCCGCAGCGCACCGACGAGCCGACGTGCCCCGACGCGCCGGCGTGCCGACGTGCCGACGTGCCGACGTGCCGACACACGCGGACTCGACCGCGGGTGGACAGGGGCCCGGACAGCCGGGCAGGCGTAGGGTCCCGCCCATGGACAGTGCGCCCCCGGCGACGGAGGAGGTCATCCCGTGCGCAAGGTGATCTTGATGATGTCGGTGTCCCTCGACGGCTTCATCGAGGGCCCGAACCGCGAGATCGACTGGCACCTGGTCGACGACGAGCTGCACCGGTACCTCAACGAGGAGCTCGCCGGGATGGGCGGCTTCCTCGCCGGACGCGTCACCCACCAGCTGATGGCCGACTTCTGGCCCACCGCCGACGCCGACCCCGCCAACGCCGGCCCGATGGCCGAATTCGCCGAAATCTGGCGGGAGATGCCCAAGACCGTGTTCTCCCGGACCCTGGAGCGGGCCGACTGGAACACCACCATCGCGCGGGAGGTCGTGGCCGAGGAGATCGAGGCGCTCAAGGCCCGGCCGGGCGGCGACCTGGCGCTCAGCGGCGCCGACCTGGCCGCCTCCTTCCGGCGGCTCGACCTGATCGACGAGTACCGGATCCTTGTCCACCCGGTCCTCATCGGCCGCGGCAAGCCCCTCTTCTCCGCCTCGGACACCACGACCCACCTCCACCTCACCGGCACCCGAACCTTCGGCAACGGCGTCGTACGCCTCCACTACCGACGGCCGCTGCCCGACGGCGCCTGACACTGCCTGATCACGGGTGCGCGGCAGGTCGCGGCACCCTCGACAACGGATCGCCGGACGCCCTCGTCCTCACCGACCGGCAGCATCCGGGTCCGCGACGCCCACACACCGCAGGGGTGCCCTCAGGTGCAGGACCCGGGCGGGCGGCAGGTTGCGCCATACGACGCTGCCGCCTCCCCCGCCGCCGAAACGGGCGCAGTACTCGGCCAGCACGTCCGCCACCGCGCGGTGCCGGGCGGCCTCGGTGCGGCGGACGAACAGGCTCCGCAGGGACAGCGTGCCGAGATAGCCGAAGAAGGTCAGGTGCCCACCGGGGACCAGGGCGGCCAGGTACCGCTCCAGCAGGGAACGCACCATGTCGGGGGCGAAGTTCATGAAGGGGAGGCAGGAGACGATCACGTCGTAGCTCTCCTCGGGCAGCGGCGTCCGGCAGATCGACTCCGGGACGATCCGGATCCGCTCGGACGCGGCCGCCAGCGCCGGGTCCGTCCGCAGCGCCTCGGTCAGCAGCCGTACGAACCGGGGGTTCATCTCGACGGTGTCCAGCCGGTCGCCCGGCCCGATGCGCTCGGCCAGCGCGCGGGTGACCGTACCGGTTCCCGCGCCGACCTCCAGGACGCGCAGCGGGCTGCGACCGCCGGGGGCGGGCAGCGGCGCGGCGAGCCTCCGGGCGAGCAGGGCGCCGCTCGGCGCGACCGCGCCGGTGGTGTGCAGGGAACGGGCGGCCTCCCGGAGGAACGCGGTGGCGCCGTTGGGTCGTGGGGAGCCGGTCGGGGTGGTGCGCGCGGGAGCGGTTTCGACGGAGGTCGGTATCTGGTTCATGCCCGCCCACGCTAGGTGGTGGCCGGAACGGCTCCATCGGCCGGTCCACGACGGCCACCCCGTACGAAAGTAGGGGGTGTGGACCGCCAACTGGCCGAGGTGGCAAGGAGGTTGCATACCTATGCTGGCCCGGTGAACAGGATGACGGGCCGGCCCTGGCCGTGGTGGGCCGAGGCTCTGATGATCTGCATCATCGGCGTGGGAACCGTACAACAGGCCGCTGTGGGCGCGGGTGGCACGCTGCTCAGCCCCCGCGTCCCGATGGCCGCGGCGCTGACCCTCTCGGTCCTGCTGCGGCACCGTTGGCCGGCGCTCGCCGTGCTGAGCACCATGGTCGGCGCGGTGCTGCTGGGGCTGTTCTTCCCCCTGCTGGTCGTGTTCTTCCACAGCGCCGCCCGTGGCCGGTTCGCCTTCGAGGGGCTGTGCGTGGTGGTCGCGATGATCGGCAGTTCGCTGGCGCATCCGGGGAGCAGCCTGTGGACGACCCGTACCTACGGGCCGCTGCTGGTGCTACTGACCGCGGTGGTCATCGGCCTGTGGACGGGCAACCGCCGCCGGCACGTCGCCGCCCTCGCCGAACAGGTCGACCGTCTGCGGGTGGAGCGCGAACTCCGCGCCGAACAGGCCAGGTTGGAGGAGCGCACCCGGATCGCCGCGGAGATGCACGATGTGCTCGCCCACCGGCTCACGGCCATCGCCCTGCACACCGGTGCGCTCAAGCGGCGGTCCGCCGACCTTCCCGGGCCGGTGGCCGACCGGATCGGCCTGCTGCGCACCGCGTCCACCGACGCGCTCGGTGATCTGCGGGACGTCCTGGGCGTGCTGCGCGGCCACGACACCGGGCGGACGCCGGCCTCCCGGGTACCGGGTCTGCCCGAACTCTCGACGGTGATCGACGAGGCGCGGACGGCCGGGCAGCAGATCGAGGCGGTCATCGAGGGCGACCCCGCCTCCGTTCCGGCCAGCCATCGGCTCGCCATTCACCGCCTTGCGCAAGAAGCCCTGACCAACGCCCGTAAGCACGCCGCCGGGGCCACCGCACAGCTCGAGGTGCGCTACGATCCGCCGCAGTCCACGGTGGTCGTCCGCAATCCGGCCGGCGTCGCGTCCGAGGCCGCGGCCGCGGGTTCCGGCTACGGCCTGGTCGGACTGACCGAGCGGGTCGCCGCGCTCAACGGCCGTCTGGAGTGCGGTCCCACGGGAGCGGGTGGCTGGCGGGTGGCCGCCACCATCCCGTTCGACGACCGGACCAGCAGGGGGGCGGCATGATCCGGACGATGATCGTCGACGACGACGGCCTGGTGCGGCTGGCGCTCGCCGACCTCCTGGACGACGCCCCCGGCATCACCGTCGCCGCACAGGCCTCCGACGGCCGGGAAGCCGTCCAACGGGCCACCGCACAGCGCCTGGACGTCGTCCTGATGGACGTGCGGATGCCCCGCATGGACGGGATCGAGGCCACCAGACTGCTGCGCGCGCTGCCGGAGCCGCCCGAGGTCGTGATGCTCACGACGTTCGACCTCGACCAGTACGTCTACGACGGCCTGGCCGCTGGAGCGGTGGGCTTCCTGCTCAAGGACACCGACCCCGCGGAGATCATCCGGGCCGTCGAGGTCGTCGCGGACGGGCAGGCCATGCTGCACCCCGCCGCCGCCCGACGGCTCATCGCGCACCATCACCACACGGCGCGCGGCGCCTCGGCCGCCGCCCGGACCCGGGTGGGGCGCCTGACGCCGCGCGAGACCGATGTGCTCAGGCACCTGGCCGGCGGCGCGTCCAACGCCGAGATCGCCACCGGGCTGGGCATGCGGGAGAGCACGGTCAAGGCACACGTCAGCCGCATCCTGGCCACCCTTGAGGTGGGCAACCGGGTACAGGCGGCACTGTGCGCCAACGACGCGGGGCTGACACGGTGAAGGCGCAGCGCCCACGACCGCCGTACGGCGCTGGAGGACCTCACCGACGGAAGCTCAGTCGGTGTTCTCCGGCGGTGGGCCGACGACGACGTAGCCTTGTTCGCGGGCTGCCCGGAAGCCGCTCTGGTCCCACGCGAGGCATTCGGTGACCGGCGTTCTCAGGTGGTAGAGCAGCGTCGACGAGGGTACGTCGAAGATGGCCGGAGAGTCGATGAAGAGCGGGGCCTCCGCAAGGACGTACTTCCGCCCTGCCTGCATGTACTCCGGGCTGATCGTGCTGGGGTCGCCCTTCTTGTTGAGCATGACCTGGTGAACCATGCGGTCGCAGGCTGCCGAGAATTCCCGGTCGTCCCGCAAGGCATGTTCCGCGCGCTCCCGTATCTTCTGGTATTCCTCCATGTCCATGAATTCGGAGAGGGCCCGCACACGGAAGAGCGCCGCCCGGGGGCCCATCCCTTCCAAGGATCGGCGTATCCGGCGTCGTACGTCCTTCATGGTCCGCCGTACCGACCTGGCGGCGTCTTCGGGACTTCGGCCGTCCGCGATGAGCAGGTCCTCCATGTGCGTGTCGACATACACCACATCGATTTCCGCGAAGTGGTCGGCCGCCCATTGCATCAGGGCGCTCAAGCGGTACTGGTTGAAGTAGCTGTTCCCCCCGCTGATTCCGATGAGAGCGTGGTCCCCGCGCTTCCAGATGAGTCGGCAGTCCTCGGTCATCGGTTCCGCACGTAACCCGCTTACGGTGTCCGGTATGTGCTCCGGTTCCATGCCCAGCCCTTTCGAATCCGCTCAGGCGGAGTTGGTCAAGTCCCGCAGTGCGACGGCCATCTGCAGGCAGGTGTCGTCCAGGAGCTCGGAGATGTCCGGACCGTCGTCTCCCATCGGGGCGAACATGAACGCGTCCAGCCGCTGTCGCACCTCGGACAACTGCTGGTTGACCAGCCCGTTCTCCTCCAGGATGCGCAACGCCCGGCGGGCGGCGTCGGTGCAGCGGAACGCGCCGTAATCGGCCGGCTCGTCCAACAGCCCGCGCCCGCTGCTCAGCAGATAGGCGGCGAGCAGCGCAATTTCCTCATGCAGCCTAGATTGCGGCATCGGCGTGCCCCCAGGTTTCATAGCTGACCACCTCGTTCTTGTCGCGACGCTCGGAGGGTGTGGGCGCTTGCGCGGGGTACCCGATGGGAACCGTCAGCATCGGCTCGATGAAAGTGGGCAGCCCCAGCAGCAGTCGTACGGCGTCTTCCCGGAAGCTGCCGACCGGGCACCCTCCGAGTTTCAGTGCGTGTGCGGAAAGCAGCAGGTTCTCCACCGCCATGGCCACGCACAACTTCGCGGTTTCGTAGATCCGCTGCGAAACCTCTGCCGAGATCCCGACCATCCGTCGCGTGTCCACGCAGGCCACGACGATGAGCGCGGGCGTGCCGATGATGCCTGGCGCGAAGGCCCTGAGCCGCCGGACGCTTTCCGGATTCCGCACCACGACGAATGACCACGCCTGTTTGTTCGATGCGGTGGGCGCGGCCAGCATTCCGTCCAGCATCTGTGTGACGAGAGCGTCGTCGACTGGTTCCGGCGCATAATTTCGCAGCACACTGCGTGATTTCATGACGCTGATGGTCTCCGGAAGATCTCCCGGAGAAGTATCGGTCGGCATGCAATCCCTTTCTCTCGCAGGGGTCCTGGGCTCTGTTCCAGGTCATGGGTCATGCACGGCAGCGCCGGTCTCCCGGATGCACTCGGTGGGAAACCTGTGGAACGCCGCCCGTCATTACGCTTCGCGCACGGCGGTGAGAAGGAGGAATGTCCCGGGGGCCGTCATCGCCCGTACGGTCATTCCTGCCGCCTCCAGCGCGGAAGCCAAGGCATCGGGGTGGAAGCTCTTCACGCCGAGGCACTCTTCGATCTGGGTCTGGAAGTGCCGGTACACCGGGTCCGGCGCGGGCTGGAACGTCAGGAGCGTGAAGGTGCCACCGGGGCGCAGGCACCTGCCCACCTCCCGGATCGCCGCCTCGGGATCGTGCATGGCCTGCAGCGCATTCCAGCAGTTCACCGCCCCCAACGAGGCGTTGGCGAAGGGGAGTTCCACGGCGGATCCGCGCAGCGGCAGTACGCCGGGCAGCGTGCTGCGCAGCCGGTCGAGCATGGCGGTCGCCAGGTCCAGCGCGATGACCCGCTCTGCGCCGACCGTCCGCGCCAGCGTCCTGGTCCAGTTGCCGGCACCGGCGGCCAGGTCCAGCACCGGGCCCTGGGCCGGCCGCACGTGGTCGGCGAGGTACTGGTGCTCCGCTTGCACGCTGATCGCGTCGTTCCAGTTGATGCCGTGCACACGGAGGAAGGCGGGGCGCAGCAAGGACTCGTAGCGCGGGAGGTACATGGGTGCGTTCTCGCCGATCACATCGGCCGCCCCATCGGCGGCCGAGGTCAGGTCGAGGTAGCCGCGACGCGCCTGGTACCGCGTGCCGCACCCGGTGCACGTCGCGCCGTGCGCCGCCTCGGTGAGCCGATGGCGGCACGTCGGACAGCGGATCACCTCGGCATGCCGGCCGAGCGGTCCGCCAGGGTGTGCCGGCCCGGTGCGGTCGGGGGGCGCGATCTCCTGTTGGGCGGAGTCCTGGCCGCTCAGTCCTACGGTCATCGCGCCGTACGCCTTGGCGCCGGCGTAGGCGAGGAGAGACCGGGTGTCCTTGTCCCAGAAAGCCTTGACCGTGGCGTGGTCCAACTGTGCCGCCCACTGGCGGTCCCTGGCGTGTTCCTCGTCCGTCAGCGTCCATCCGGCCGGCGACGGCCATACCCGGCCCAGCGCCGGAGCGGTGACGTCGCAGTGCGCCAGGCACCGCTCGAAGCGGGCCCTGTCCTCTGCCGGCAGCTCGATCCCCCGTGTGCGGTCGAGGATCCGGGCGGCGTCCTCGGGGAAGTGCCCGAGGAGGTACAGGAGCGCGAGTGTCAGCGGGGAGGTGCCCGCCGACCGCGCGGCATGGGAGGTGAGCTCGGCGAGCAGGGCGTCCAGCCCGCTCCTGACCTCGCCCCGTACGTCGAGCGCGGGCGCAGCTTCCGAAGTGTCCACCAACAGGCCCAGCAGCAGCACGAGGCGGGCCTGGTGGGCCTCGGACCCCTCGCCCAGGTGTGCCAACGCCCTGCGCACCCAGGCCGGCGCATCAACGGTGGGCCCGCCCTGCGCCCACACCGACCGGACCAACCGCGCGAACGCGTCCTGGATCTCCGCTTCCGGAACGCTGCGGAACGCTGCGAACTCCAGCCCGGCGTCAACCTGAGATTCCGGCACGCGCTGCCACCTCCACACAGAGTGATGAATGCCGTTGATCGTGCCGCCCCAGGCTTGAAGACGGACTGAAGCCGGCCTGCGTATGGACCGTGTTGCCGCGTGGTTGCGCCGTAGGGCACCGCCGGGGTCAGCAGTTGAACGATTCCTCCACGGTCTCCCGCAGGCTGCGCAGCGCACGGTGCGTGGCGGTTCCCGGTGTTGCGGTATAGAACATGAGCCGCTGACTGGATTCCGGAATGGCGAGCAGCTCGCAATTCAATTCCAGGAATCCCGCGAGGGGGTGGACCATGCGTTTGGTCATGGTGCGGTTGATACCGATTTCATGGCTGGCCCAGAGAGCAGCGAACTCGGCGCTTTCTTGGGAGAGTTCATGCACGAGTTGCCGTACGCCAGGGTCCTCCGGATAGCGTCCCGTCGTGCGGAGGTCGGCGACACAGCTACGTCCCAGTTGTGCGTGATCGTGCGGGCTGACCTCACGTGCCGGTCCGGAGAACAGCCAACGCAGGGTGTTGCGTTCGCCTTCCGGGATGCGCTCCAGGTCTCCTACCAGGGCCGTTGCCATGCGGTTCCAGGCGAGGATGTCGTATCGGGAGTTCAGCACCATGGCCGGGATGTCGTCGAGCTGATCGAGCAGTCGCAGCGCACCGGCATGGACCTTCGGTGTCGAAGGTGTCGGCAGCGGAACCTCTCCGACGAGGCCCAGCATGTAATTGCATTCGTCGTCGGAGAGTTTGAGCGCCCTGGCCAGGGCGACCACCACCTGCCGGGAGGGGCGCAGACGACGCCCCTGCTCAAGCCTTGTGTAGTAGTCCAGCGAAACTCCTGCGCGGCCGGCGACCTCTTCCCGGCGCAATCCACACGTCTGGCGCCGTCCGATTTCCTCCAGACCCACGTCCATGGGCTGCACTCGTGCCCGGCGGGTACGGAGGAAACCGGCTAGTTCTGCAGCGTTCATGACTCCAGAATGCCGGCTTCCCGCTCGCACCGGCCAGGGCGGTGATGTCCGGTTCGTGTCAGCTCCGTTCTGCCGGGCCTCCGCGACGGGGTGGAGGAGTTCCGGCGGGCGGTTCGAAGACCATGTGGAGTTGCTCAAGCGGATCGACGATCCACTCACGCCGGCTGATCGGCCGTTCGGTGTCCCGGCGCAGGCCCGGCAGCCGGGCGGCCGCCTCCTCGATCAGTATCCGTAGTTCGAGTCGGGCCAACGGGGCCCCCAGACAGTGATGCCTCCCGTAGCCCAGACTGAGATGCGGGTTGGGGCGCCGATGGATGTCGAAGCGGTCCGGGTCGGGGAACTTGTCCGGATCTCTGTTGGCCGAGGTCAGCCAGCCCGTCACCCACTGCCCTGCGCGGACGTGGTGTCCGCCGACCTCGGTGTCCGCCAGCACATAGCGCCGGACGCCGGGGAACGCCGGATACCAGCGCAGGGTCTCCTCGATGGCGTTGGGCACCAGTTCGGGATTGTGGGCGAGTTGCCCCCAGCATCCGTATTCGGTGAGGAAGAGGAAGGCGTTGCCGATGCTGGTCGCGGTGGTGTCCACACCCGCACTGAGCATCATGGCGAAGTAGCCAACCAGGTCCCACTCGGTCATCGGCCGACCGTCTACCAGGTAGCCGGCCTCGTGGGCGGCTATCAGGTCATCGACCAGGCCGTCCCGGGGCGCGGCCCGCCGTAGTTCGATCAGTTCCTGGAAGAACCGTACGAGATCCGGCTGTGGGGGCAGTTCGTTGGTGGCGGCCGTGCTCTGGGACATCTGTTCCACCCAGGTACGCATCCGCTCGGCGTACGAGAGGTCAAGACCGAGTACGCGGCAGATGACCCGGCTGGGGAGGTGGTCGGCGAGCGTGCCCACCACCTCGATCCGCCCCGTCCCGGACTCGATCACCTCGTCGAGCAGCGCCGAGGCGATGTCCCGCACCTCCCGGGCGAGGCGGGCCAGCACCGTACGGCGGAAGGGTTGGGCCACCACGGCCCGCAGGTCGTCGTGGCGTGCCCCTTCCGCCGCCCACATCCCGGCCAGTGAGGGGTGCGATCGCAGCCGGGCCTCGTCGCTGAGGCCGTAGCCGGCGGAGAACGTCCCCTTCTCGTTGAGGACCCGAAGCACATCCCAGCGGCTGAACACCTGCCAGGTATCCAGGCGTTCGTCGAAGTGCACCGCAGTACGCGGGTCGAAGAAGGCGTGGGACCGCGCCGACAGCCGCTGGGGGCTGTCGCGGCGGCGCTCCTGGGTCCCGGTCGTCATGACGCCGGCACGGTCGCTTCGATCAGATGCAGCAGTACGGGCGTGCGCACCACCCTGGTGAACTCCAGCCCGGCGCGCTCGAACAGCGAGGCGAACTCCTGCTCGCTGCGCTCCCGGCCGCCCGCGATCAGGAACATCTGGAGATCCATGAGCGTGGACATCGGGTCGGGCTTTTCGGGGTCCACGAGCTGGTCGATGACGATGATGCGGGCTCCGGGCCGGGCGGCGCGGGCACAGTTGCGCAGCAGTTGGATGCAGGTCTCGTCGTCCCACATGTGGAGCACCGTGCGCATCTGGTAGATGTCGCAGCCCTCCGGTACGGACTCCAGGCCGTTGCCCGGTACCACCTCGCAGCGTCCGGACAGCTCACCGGTCCGCAGGTCTTCGTGGACCTCGGTCAGCGCCTGCTCCAAGTCGAAGAGCGTGCCTTCCAGCTGGGGGTTACGTCGGAGCACGGCGCGCAGCATGGTGCCCTGGCCGCCTCCGACGTCGATGTACCGGCGTGCGTTCCCGACGTCGATGTGCTCGGCCAGCACGTCGTTCATGCTGCCGACCATGAGCGTCATGGCCTCGTTGAAGGTTTCGCCCTCCCGGGGAGCGTCCTGGGCGAAGTACTCGAACATGCCCTTCCCATGGCGGGCCGGCAGGGCCGGCCGGCCACTGCGCACCGCTTCGGTCAGGCCCGTCCAGCTGCCGCCCATCCATTCGTCACGGACGGTCTGGAGGAAGACTCCGCCGCCTTCCGGGGCGCCGGTGCGCAGGATCGACGACAGCCGTGAGTGGGCGAAGTGATCGGCGCCGGCCGGGCGGAAGTACCCGAAAGCGGCGAGTGCGCGCAGCAGGCGTCCGACCAGATCCGGGTTCGCACCGACGCGCTCCGCGATCTTCCCCACGGGCGTGGGCTCCTCCCCCACCGCATCGGGAAGGCCCAGGTCACAGGCGGTGCACAGGGCAAGGCCTGCGCCGAGACCGGTTACCAGGGGCATCAGTTCCCCCACCGGCGCGGGCAGCCATCCGGTCTGTGCGCTGGGGGAAACCGAAGGGGTCTGCTGCTGGATCATCGGGAGTTCCTCTGCTCGAAAGGTGGTCGAAGTGTGCTCGGCGGCATGCTCAGCCGACCGGGCGGAAGTCGGCGGCGTGGTCGACGGCCCACTGCGCGTAGGTGCGGCCCTTCTTGCCGGTCAGTTCCGTGTAGGCGGGGCACACCGGCATGGGCTTGCCGTCCCACATCGCCAGGTACTCCAGCAGCTGGTCGATGAAGTTGTCCCCGCCCCAGCGGCTGAGGGTGGCGCGGTACTCCTCCGGGCTGACCTCCTCCAGCCGGATCGGGCGGCCGGTGGCCTCGGAGAGGCACTCGATCTGCTCCTGCTGGGTCACCGACTCCGGCCCGCTCAACAGGTACGCCTGCCCCTGGTGCCCCGGCTCGGTGAAGGCGCGCACCGCGATATCGGCTATGTCGGTCTCATGGATGGCCGAGGCATGCGCCTGCGGGTACGGGGCCTTGACCGTCCCGGTGGCACGAATGGCGGGGGCCCACTGCAAGGTGTTCGTCGCGAAGGTCCCGGGCCGCAGGAACGTCCACGGGAGTGCGGAGGCCTGCAGTCGGCTCTCCACCGCGACATGCATCTGCGCGATGGGGTTGTTCTCCGCGTTCTCCCTGGTGAGGGAGCTGGTGGAGAGCAGGACGATATGCGGGGAGCCGGCAGCCTCAGCGGCCTTGATGAACCCGTCGATGCCCTGCGCGTCCGCGTACAGGAACACCTTGGTGA
>NZ_JBFAEA010000014.1:110101-197928 GCF_040641675.1 Streptomyces sp. NPDC020742 | reverse complement strand
GTCCAGACGTAAAGCGAAGCAGTCTGGACACCCACCCCCGCAGGACCGCCACCGCAGCCGACAGCCCCGCGCAGCGGCCCCGCCCGCCGCAGGCGCAACGGCGAACAACCCCCACGGCGAGAGGGCCGACAACGTCGGAAGGCACCCGGCCGCCAGGCCACGGCGGCAAAGCCGACAACGTGGGAGGGCGCCGGCCGCCAGGCCACGGCGGGAAAGCCAAAAACGTGGGAATCAAGCCCGAACGGCCGAGAGTTCAAGGTTCAGCCGCACCCGGTCGCTGACCATCACCCCGCCCGTCTCCAGCGCGGCGTTCCACGTCAGGCCCCAGTCGGAGCGCAGGATCTCGGCGCTGCCGGTGAAGCCGACCCGCTCGGCGCCGTAGACGTCGGTGGCCGAGCCGAGGTACTCCAGGTCGATGGTGACCGGCTTGGTGACGTCCCGCAGGGTGAGGTCTCCGGTGATGCGGTAGCGGTCGCCGTCCACCCGCTCCGCGGCGGTGCTGCGGAAGGTCATCCGCGGGTAGGTCTCGGCGTCGAAGAAGTCGGCGCTGCGCAGGTGCCCGTCGCGGTCGGCGATGCCGGTGTCGATGCTGGCGATGGCGATGTCCAGGGACGCGGTGGAGCGGGCGGGATCGGTGCCGTCGAGGGCGAGCTGGCCCTCGTACTCGCCGAAGGTGCCCCGGACATTGGTGACCATGGCGTGCCGGACGCTGAAGCCGATGCTGCTGTGGGCCGGGTCGATGGTGTAGTCGCCGGTCAGTGCGGCGAGTGCCGGGTCCGCCTCAAGGACGGCGGCGGGGGCGGCGGTCTCGGCGGTGCGCTTGCGCTGGAACAGAGCCATGGCTCCTCCTTCGGGGCGGCTGCGGTGGGGCAGCGGGTTGTTTAAGGTTCAACGAATGGAACCGTAGCGCGGTTTAGTTCAATGTTCAACCTCTCTGAGGTGGTGGGTTCGCTCGCGCTCGTCCGGACGGGTGGCCGGCGGCGTTGCGGCGTGGGCATTGCCGCCCCGGCGGGGCCGTGCTAGAGACCATCGAGGACTCCCAAGTGCGCAGCGCCATAGACCGGTTGACGCCATGGAGAGGAACCGCCGTGCCGAGCGATACCGCCCCGCCTTCCGGACCGCGCCGGGGAACCGACCACCGAGGAACCGACCACAGGGGAGTCACCCGCCGGGGGTTCCTCACCGCCTCCACCGCCGGGGCCTTCGCCCTCGCCGCCCGCCCCGCGGACGCCGCCTCCCGGCCGGCCGCGGCGGACCCGTACCGCGCGCTACGGACGCGCTGGTGCCGGCTCGCCCTCGGCACCGGCTTCGACCCCACGGCCCCGCCGTACGCCGCGGTCCTGGCGGAGACCGGCCGGCTCGCGGACACCTACCGGGCGGGGATGCGGCCCGCCGCCGGCTCCCTGTGGCCCGACTGCCGCTACGACCCGCCGTCCGGCATCACCCAGAGCTACGGCCGGCTGAACACCATGGCCCAGGCCTACGCCCAGCCCGGCACCGGCCGCACCGGTGACCCGGCCCTCGCCGACGCCGTACGCACCGGCCTCGACCACCTGGAGGCCACCGTCTACCACGCCGGCACCACCCGTTACGGCAACTGGTGGGAGTGGCAGATCGGCAGCCCCCGACTCCTCCTCGACACCCTGGCCCTCCTCGACGAGTACCTGCCCGACGGCGGCCTGCCCGACGGGCTGCGGACCCGTTGCCTCGCCGCCGTCGACCACTTCGTCCCCGACGCCGTGCTGGGCGACTACAGCGGCACCAGCACCGGTGCCAACCGCGTCGACCTGTGCCGGGTGGTGGCTCTGCGCGGCGTCCTTGGCCAGGCCCCGGAGAAGCTCGCGCTCGCCCGGGACGCCCTCTCGCCGGTGTTCCCCCATGTCACCCGGGGCGATGGGCTCTACGCCGACGGCTCGTTCGTCCAGCACACCTGGGTCGCCTACTCCGGCACCTACGGCTGTGTCCTGCTCGACGGCCTCGGGCGGCTGTTCGCCCTGCTCGACGGCTCGGCGTGGGAGGTCACCGACCCGGGCCGGCAGATCGTCTTCGACAGCGTCGAGCACGCCTACGCACCGCTGCTGCACGACGGCCTGATGATGGACAGCGTCAACGGGCGTGCCGTCAGCCGTGGTTACCTCCGCAGCGACGGGCGGAGGATCCTGCGCAGCGACCACTACCACGGGCATGCGCTGATCGCCGCGATCGCGCTGCTCGCCGAGGCCGCGAGCCCGGCCGAGCGGACCCGCTGGCACGGCATGGTCAAGGGCTGGACCGCCCGCGACCGTACGCTGCCGGTGCTCACCGACCGGCAGTACGGCGTCGCCGACCTCGCCCGGCTGCACCGGATCGCGGACGGACCGGTGGCCGCGGCCCCCGAGCCGGTCGGGCACCGGCTCTTCCCCGCCATGGACCGCGCGGTGCACCGCCGCCCCGGCTTCACCGCCGGCCTGGCCATGGCCTCCGAGAGGATCACGTACTACGAGAACGGCAACGGCGAGAATCCGCGCGGCTGGCACACCGGCGCCGGGATGCTCTACTGGTGGCCCGCCGGCCGTGGCGGCGCCCAGTACACCGACCACTTCTGGCCCACCGTCGACCCCTACCGGCTGCCCGGCACCACCGTCTCCACCAAGCCGCTCGCCGACAACGAAGGCGGCGGCTGGGGTGAGCCCCGGCCCGCCGCCCGCTGGGTGGGCGGCACCACCGACGGCGAGTACGCCGCCCTCGGGCAGGACCTGCGCGGGCTGGCCTCGACGCTGACCGCCAGGAAGTCCTGGTTCGCGCTCGCCGACTGCGTGGTCTGCCTGGGCGCCGGCATCACCGCCCGCGACGGCGTGCCCGTCGAGACCGTCGTCGACAACCGCAACCTGGGGGAGTGCGGCACCCCGGCGCTCACCGTCGACGGCGCCCGGCAGCCCAACACTCTGGGCACCGCGCTCCGCTTCCCCCGTGCGCACTGGGCCCACTTGGCCGGGCACGGCGGCTATGTCTTCCCCGGAGGCGCGCCCCTCACGGTTCTCCGCGAGGCCCGTACCGGCTCCTGGCACGACATCAACACCACCTCCTCCCCGGAGCCCTTCACCCGCCGCTATCTGACGCTGTGGCACGACCACGGCACCGACCCGGACGGCGCCGGCTACGCCTACCTCCTGATGCCCGGCGCCGACCCCCGAGCCCTCGCCGCACGGGCCGCCGACCGGCACTGGCTGACCGTGCTCGCCAACGACGCCGGCCGGCAGGCGATCGCCGTCCGCCCGCTCGGCGTCACGGCCGCCACCTTCTGGCGGGCCGGCCGTGCCGGGCCGCTCGCCGCCGACGGGCCGGCCGCGGTGCTGATGCGCGTCCAACGCCGGCGCCGGACCGCGCGGCTGTCCGTCGCCGCCCCCGACCGGTCCGGCAGTCCGCTGGAGATCACCTGGTCACGGCCGGTACGGGCGGTGCTCGGGCACGATCCGACGGTCGAGGTGCTGGCCACCCGGCCGGCCCTGCGGCTGCGCCTGACCCCCGGCACCGCCTGCACCACCCACACCTGTACGGTCCGGCCGGCCTGACCGGCGGCCCCGGTCGGCCCACCGGTCACCACAACATCCGTAGGTCGCCGTTTGTGGGGCCCATACAGACCGGCGGCGGGCGCATCACTCGAACGGGTGCCGTGACGCGGCCCTCCTACAGGAGGGTTCTGTACTGCCTGCCCACCAAAACGCATGGGACGTTGTACGAAACCGACATCGGTACGCGGCGCCCCGCACACGTACCGTCGATACATGACCACTGTCGAAGATCTGCCCGCCAGCGCCAACGACGCCCGCGGGCGCGTCGCCGAGCTGCACGCCATCCGTGAGCAGGTCCGGCGAGGACCCAGCGAGCGGGCGACCGAAGCCCAGCGTGCCAAGGGCAAGCTGACGGCGCGCGAGCGGATCGAGCTGCTGCTGGACGAGGGTTCGTTCAACGAGGTCGAGCCGCTGCGGCGGCACCGGGCGACGGGCTTCGGCCTGGAGGCCAAGAAGCCCTACACCGACGGCGTGATCACCGGCTGGGGCACCGTGCACGGCCGGACCGTGTTCGTCTACGCACACGACTTCCGGATCTTCGGCGGTGCGCTCGGTGAGGCGCACGCCACCAAGATCCACAAGATCATGGACATGGCCATCCAGGCCGGTGCCCCGCTGGTCTCGCTCAACGACGGCGCCGGCGCCCGTATCCAGGAGGGCGTCTCCGCGCTCGCCGGCTACGGCGGCATCTTCCAGCGCAACACCAAGGCCTCCGGTGTCATCCCGCAGATCTCGGTGATGCTCGGCCCGTGCGCGGGCGGCGCGGCCTACAGCCCGGCCCTGACCGACTTCGTCTTCATGGTCCGCGAGACCTCGCAGATGTTCATCACCGGCCCCGACGTGGTGCGCGCGGTGACCGGCGAGGAGATCACCCAGAACGGCCTGGGCGGCGCCGATGTGCACGCCGAGACCTCCGGCGTGTGCCACTTCGCCTACGACGACGAGGCCACCTGCCTCGAAGAGGTTCGCTACCTGCTGTCCCTGCTGCCGGCCAACAACCGGGAGAACCCGCCGGCGGTGCCCTGCGAGGACCCCGCCGACCGCTCCGGCGACGCGCTGTTGGACCTGGTCCCGGCCGACGGCAACCGCCCGTACGACATGCGCAAGGTCATCGAGGAGATCGTCGACGACGGCGAGTACCTGGAGGTCCACGAGCGCTGGGCGACCAACATCATCTGCGCGCTGAGCCGTCTCGACGGCCGGGTGGTGGGCATCATCGCCAACCAGCCGCAGTCGCTGGCCGGTGTGCTGGACATCGAGGCGTCCGAGAAGTCCGCCCGCTTCGTCCAGATGTGTGACGCCTTCAATATCCCGATCGTCACGCTGCTGGACGTCCCCGGCTTCCTGCCCGGCGTCGACCAGGAGCACGGCGGCATCATCCGGCACGGCGCCAAGCTGCTCTACGCCTACTGCAATGCCACCGTCCCGCGGATCTCGATCGTGCTGCGCAAGGCCTACGGCGGCGCCTACATCGTCATGGACTCGCAGTCCATCGGCGCCGACCTGACCTACGCCTGGCCGACCAACGAGATCGCGGTGATGGGTGCGGAGGGCGCCGCCAACGTCATCTTCCGCAAGCAGATCGCCGAGGCGGACGACTCCGAGGCCATGCGCACCCGCATGGTCAAGGAGTACAAGTCCGAGCTGATGCACCCGTACTACGCGGCCGAGCGCGGCCTGGTCGACGACGTCATCGACCCCGCCGACACCCGCCACACGCTCATCCGCGCCCTGGAGATGCTGCGCACCAAGCACGCGGACCTGCCGGCCCGTAAGCACGGCAACCCGCCCCAGTAGCCGCACCCCGCACCGCACCAGGCACCCGCCCACCGCGACGACGGAGAAGACACCGTGAATCCTGTCCACAGCACCGACTCCATCCGCGTGGAAAAGGGCCAGGCCAGCGAGGAAGAGCTGGCCGCCCTGACCGCCGTCCTGCTGGCCCGCGCCGCCCACCGGCCGGCCGCCCCGGCCCGTCCGCACGCCACCGCCGCCCGCTGGCGCCGGCTGGAGCGCCAGACCGGCTTCCACGCCGCCACCAGCTGGCAGCGCTGAACCACCCGCACTCGCAGGGCCCCGCGACCACGGCGGTTTCTAGGGGGCGTTGCCACACGTGGTCGTGTTGATCAGGCCGCGAGTAGTCCATGCCGGCGCTCGGCTGGGGTTTCCCAGCCGAGCGTTTTGCGTGGGCGGCCGTTGAGTTCGGCGGCGACGGCCGCCCTGTGCTCGCGGGTGGATCTCCCGGATCTCGAAGTCCATCGCACCCCCTGGAGCGCACTGGGGGCTAAGATCTCAGTTTGGCTTACAGAGATCTCAGATGCCTCAATGCTGACAGTGAGCCGCTGTCATATGGCCGAGATCTCTGGATGTGACCCGCAAGGAGTTGAGCGATGACGATCTTCGAACCGATCACGGGCCGCTATGTCGCGGTCAACGGTGCACGCACCTACTTCGACGAGGCCGGCGAAGGCGTTCCGATCGTGTGCATTCATCCGGGTGCCACGGACTCCCGGATCTACCGGCACCTTCTGCCGTTGCTCGCTGAACGCGGATATCGCGCGATTGCGCCCGATCTTCCCGGGCACTGCCGTTCCTACCCGGCACAGTGGCAGCCGGGGAATTCCATTCATGACCACGCCGAGTTCGTGCACGCGTTCGTGCGCACGGTGCTGCCTGGAATCTCGCCCTTTGTGCTCGGTGCCTCTGTCGGAGGCCTGACGGCACTGGATCTTGCCGCTCACCACGGAGAGAGCTATCGAGGTGTCGTCGCGATGCAAGCAGCGTCGTGGACACCGCTGTCGGCCGAGGCCGCCGCGTTGCTGGCAGGTCGGACGAGCCCGCCCGATGCCGGCTGGACGGATCACCTGGAGTATGCGGCGGTGACCTCGGCGAGCAAGAAGCTGACGGCCGAGCAGGAAACCGAGCTGAGGTGGCTTCAGCGCAGCACCTCCCAGCAGGCCGGTCAGTTCGACGGTCAGGCGTGGGCTTCCCACGACCTGCGCGGCCGGCTCGGCGATGTGCGGTGCCCGGTCCTGCTGGTGCAGGGCACCGACGACTTCTTCGTGCAGGATGAGCTGGTCGATGACACGGTCGCCGAGATGGGCTCGGCGGCGCAGTTGCTGAGGGTGCCTGACATCGGGCATTACCCGCCGCTTGAGAATCCGGAGTGGGTTGCGCAGGTCGCAGACACTTTTGTGCAGCAGCTGACGGCAACGGCGGACTGAGATCCGAGAAATCCAAACTGGGATATCAGATCCCTAGGATGGATACGTGAAGTATCTGCCCGCCATCCTCAGCACGGACCACCCCGGCCTGAGCGCCACCGAGCGCGCATATCTCGCGATCAAGCGGCGGATCATCGAGCTTGACCTGGCACCCGGGGCCCATGTCACCAAGACGGATCTGACGCGGTTGACCGACGCCGGCACCATGCCGGTGAGAGAGGCCCTGACCCGGCTACAGCGCGATGGGCTGGTCGATGCGCTTCCCCGCTCGGGATACCGGATCCTGCCGGTGACCTTGAAGGGGACACGCGATCTGTGCGCCTTCCGCCGGGTTCTGGAGACGGAGGCCGCCGCCATCGCGGCAGAGCGCGGCTGCCCGCAGGATGATCTCGCCCGCATGGAAGAACTCCTCGGCCAGTCCTACGAGCCACGCGATACGGAGAGCATCGAGGCATTCCTCCGCGCCACTCTGGAGTTCGACGCGATCATCGCCGACAACTGCGGCAACGACAGGCTGGCTCGGTCGGTCATCCAGGTCTTCGACGAGCTGGAACGAGTTCTGCGGATCACCTTGGGATCGCTTCCGTTCTCGGCATCCGCCGCGCGGCAACGACGCGCGGTCTGGGAAACGGTCCGCGACCGCGATCCGGTCGCGGCCCGAGCCGCCATGGACAACCGCACGCGAACCTCCCAGCAGCAGATCATCGACGCGCTCACGGCCAGCCCGTCGATCGCCGAGGCCAGCGCCATCTCCCGATGAGACGTCTCCGTTGACTGCGGATCCCCCTTCTTCAGGGAGGGGATTCCCGGCTCAGGCCGCCTCCTGGAGCAGCGCTCCGGGAGGTCTTACGCCCTCGGCACCAGCCGGGGCCCCCGTTTTCGGCAACGGGCCCGGTCACCCGTCACCGAGCCGCCGTCTCCTGGCGCTCCGTCCGGCCCTGGGGGATACGTCCCGGTCGCGGGCGTGCGGTGCGCTCTGCCGCCGTACCAGAGGGATATGACTCTTCGTCGCTTTCGCTGCCGGTGTTCCGATTCGGTAGCCCGCGTCCGAATCAAGGCGTAGGTTCGCCCCAATCATGGGGAGCAGAGCTGTTCAAGGGGAGATCCCCGTGCTGGCATGCGCTCGTCATCCCAACCTGGTGTTCCCGCGCCGCGGGCCTAGGACGACCGGAAGGACGAGCCCATGCTCAGCACGCTCAGTGCTGGTGCCGCAGTGGCATCCTTGCTCCTCGGATCGGCATCCCCCACCACGCCGGCACGCTTCGGTGACGAACCGCCCACCGGAAAGATCACCATCACCGTCGCCACGGTGAACGGGTCGGGCTGCAGACCCGGCAGCGCCGCGGTGGCCATCGCCCCCGACAACACCGCCTTCACCGTGACCTACAGCGAGTACCTCGCCCAGGCCGGCGGCTCCAGCCAGCCCACCGACGCCCGCAAGAACTGCCAGATCGCGCTCAACGTCCACGTCCCCCAGGGCTTCACCTATGCGATCGCCCGGGCCGACTACCGCGGCTACGCCTCGCTGGCCCAGGGCGCCAAGGGACTGGAGCAGGCGAACTACTACTTCCAGGGCCAGCAGCAGACGGCCCGCAAGAGCCACACCTTCACCGGCCCCTACGAGAACAACTGGCAGACCTCGGACGAGACCGACATCGACGCCCTGGTCTACGCGCCCTGCGGCGAGGAGCGCTACTTCAACATCAACACCGAGCTGAGGGTGGACGGCAAGTCGGCCAGCCCCAGAGCCACCAGCTACATGGCCATGGACTCCACCGACGGCAGCATCAACACCATGTACCACTTCGCATGGAAGCAGTGCCCGGCGCGGAAGTGAGGCCCACGGGCCGTCCAGGGGCCCGTACGCCGGTGCGTACGGGCCCGCCGCGGGCGCGGTGCGGGCGGTTGGCCGCGCACGACGAAGGCCCCCGACCAAAAGAGGTGGGGGGCCTTTCGTCGAACGGCGCGTGCGGGCACGGGAGGCCCGACGCGACGCCTAGCGCAGGCGGGCCATCAGCGCGTGCTCGACGAGCGTGATGAGCGCGCTCTTGGCCTCGCTGCGGTGCCGTGCATCGGTGATGATGATCGGCGCGTCCGGGCCGATCTGCAGCGCCTCACGCACCTCGTCGGGCGTGTAGGGCTGGTGTCCGTCGAAGCCGTTGAGGGCGATGACGAACGGCAGGCCGCTGTTCTCGAAGTAGTCGACCGCGGGGAAGCAGTCGGCGAGGCGGCGGGTGTCCACCAGGACTACCGCCCCGATGGCACCACGGACCAGGTCGTCCCACATGAACCAGAAGCGGTCCTGACCGGGCGTACCGAACAGGTACAGGATCAGGTCCTGGTCCAGGGTGATGCGGCCGAAGTCCATTGCGACCGTCGTGGTCGTCTTGTCCGGCGCGTGCGTGAGGTCGTCGATCCCCGCCGAGGCGGAGGTCATCACGGCTTCGGTACGCAGCGGATTGATCTCTGAGACGGCCCCGACGAACGTGGTCTTGCCCACGCCGAAGCCGCCCGCCACCACGATCTTCGCGGAGGTGGTGGAGCGGGCTGCACCGCTAGAGCTTGCGAAGTCCACTGAGCACCCTTTCGAGCAGTGTCACATCTGGCTGTCCGCCGGCGGTCTCGTCCCCGCCGGGCTGATGGATGGCGACGAGTCCGGCCTCCGCCAGGTCGGCGACGAGGATCCGGGCGACGCCGAGGGGGATGGAGAGAAGCGCGGAGATCTCGGCCACTGACTTGATCTCACGGCAGAGGTGGCAGATGCGCTGGTGCTCCGGCAGCTGGCCCTGCAGCTTCGCCGGGTCGGCGGTCGTGCTGACCAGTGCCTCGATGGCGAGCTGGTAGCGCGGCCGGGTCCGGCCTCCGGTCATGGCGTACGGGCGCACGAGCGGGTTGTTCGCACCCGTGGGGGCGGGCTCGGGCGCCTTCCGCGGCGGCTGCACCGGTTGGATGCGGGGCGCTGCGGGCTCGTCGTACACCGACGGCTCGTACGGCTGGGAGTCGTACGGCCGGTGCTGCTGCCGGTGTGGTGGCTGCGGCGGCTGCTGCCGGCGGCTCGGCGCAGACGGGAAGTTGAAGCGGTTGTGATGGGTCTCGCCCACAGGTCCGGACTCCTGTCCGGAACCGTACGGGTATCCGCTCGGGGGCGTTGCCACGTCTCCTCCTCCAACTTGCCTGTCTGACGCCGGTCGCGCCACCGAACCTTAAGGCCCGGTGGCGGGAAACGCACTGCCTGTCTGTTAGTTGAGAAGGCTGCCCTGCAGTTCTGCGCGCAGGTCCGGCGTCAGGACGCTACCCGCACGGTCGACCAGCAGGGCCATCTCGTAACCGACGAGGCCGATGTCGCACTCGGGGTGCGCGAGCACGGCCAGTGACGATCCGTCCGAGACGGACATGATGAAGAGGAAGCCGCGCTCCATCTCCACCACGGTCTGGTTGACGCTCCCGCCCTCGAAGATGCGGGAGGCGCCGGAGGTCAGCGAGGTGAGCCCGGAGGCCACCGCCGCCAACTGATCGGCTCTGTCACGAGGGAAACCCTCGGACATGGCAAGGAGCAGCCCGTCCGCGGAGACCACGACCGTGTGGGACACCCCGGGGGTGTTGTCCACGAAGTTGGTGATCAACCAGTTCAGATTCTGCGCCGCCTGGCTCATCGGGCTCACACTAACGCTCCTGATCGTAGGTGCTGCCGGGGCCGAAGCCCTGTTGGTCATTCTGGGGGACCCCGGAAGGGTCCGTGCCGACGCTGCGTCCCTGCTGGACTCCGCGGCGCAGATTGCTCAGCCTGCCGCGGACGTCCTCCGGGGCGCGGGAGACCTGGGGGCCGCCCTGCGGGGTCTGCTCCGCGGCGCCCTCGACCAGGTTGGCCTTGGGCACCCGCCGAGGGAGGCCGGAGGACGTGACCCCGCCCGCCTTCGGCTCGCGCAGCCGCTCCGCCCGCTCCCAGCGCTGGTCATTGGAGCTGCGCCAGTCGGAGCCGTCCTGGCCGGTCTCCGGCGTGCCCCGCTGCTGCTGAACCTGCGGTGCCTGCTGGTCGCGGCCTCCGCGGCGCGGAAGGCCGGAGTCCGTCAGCGAGGGGACATCGCCAGGTGTGGGGCCCGGACGCTCGAATGGTACGCGTTCGGACGCGTCAGCGGGAGCGGCAGTTGCATTCCGGTCAGATTCCGCTTCGGTCCCGAAGTAGCCGTCGAACGCAGGGTGTTCGGCCCATTCGTCCGGCTGTGTCTGATCTTGCGGGACGTAGGGGTGCTGGCCGGTGGTCTCCGACGGATACCCGGCACCGAAGGCCTGGCCGCCGTATGACCGGTCGTCGTAGAGCGGCTGATCGGCTTCCGGATATCCCTGGGAACCGGAGTTCTGGGTGGGGAAGTCCTGGTAGCCGGTGGCGGACGGCTCCTGCTCGCGGAAGAGCGGGCTGCCCACGCCCGGACCGATGCCGGGCCGGCCGTCGGGCTCCTGCTCGCCGGTCGTCTGGGCCTCCAGGGCAGCGCGGCGCTCCTCGCGCACCAGCGAGCGGCCGACCATGTCCAGGTCCGCGCCGTCGTTGCGGGCGTAGCGGCTGTCGTCGAAGCCCAGCTCGGCGGCGGTGCGCTGGTGGCTCTCCGGGAGGCCGTGCTGGGGCTCGGGGACGATCCGGGAGACCGTGAAGTCGTCCTCGAACTGCTCCTCGCCGCCACCACCGTGGGTGATCGCCTCGGGCAGCATGACCAGCGATGTGGTGCCGGCCTGCTCACCGGACGGGCGCAGCTGCACCCGGATGCCGTGCCGGTCGGCCAGCCGGCCGACCACGAACAGGCCCATGCGCTGGGAGACCGCGGCGTCCACGCTCGGCGGGTTCGCCAGCTTGTGGTTGATGTCCGCGAAGTCCTCGGGGGTCAGCCCGATGCCCTTGTCGTGGATCTCGATCATGACGCGGCCGTCGGGCAGCCGGGTCGCGGTCACCCGCACCTTGGTCTGCGGCGAGGAGAACGTGGTGGCGTTCTCCAGCAGCTCGGACAGCAGGTGGACGAGGTCGGTCACGGCGGTGCCGTGGATCTCGCTCTCCGGCACGCCGCTGAGCTCGATGCGCTCGTACGACTCCACCTCGGAGGTCGCCGCCCGCAGGACGTCGACCAGCGGCACCGGCTGGTTCCAGCGGCGGCCCGGCTCCTCGCCGGCGAGGATGAGGAGGTTCTCGCCGTTGCGGCGCATGCGCGTGGCGAGGTGGTCCAGGCGGAAGAGGTTCTCCAGCTGGTCCGGGTCCGCCTCGTTGTTCTCCAGGTCGGTGATCAGCTCCAGCTGGCGCTCGATCAGGCCCTGGTTACGGCTGGAGAGGTTGGTGAAGATCGCGTTGACGTTGCCCCGCAGCAGCGCCTGCTCGGCGGCGAGCCGGACGGCCTCGCGGTGGACCTGGTCGAAGGCCCGGGCGACCTCGCCGATCTCGTCGGTGGTGGTGAGCGGGATGGGCGTCACGCGGGTGTCGACCCGGCCCGGGTCGGTCCGGGAGAGCTGGTCGACCAGCATCGGCAGCCGCTGCTCGGCCACGCCGAAGGCGGCGTTGCGCAGCTGGCGCATGTTGCGGCTCATCCGGCGGGCCATCATGCCGGCCACGACGAACGCGATGATCAGGGCGGCCAGCACGATGCCGGAGTCGACGAAGGTGGACTGGCGGGCGTCGTCGGCGATCGCCGCCGCCTCGTTCACGGCCTTGTCCGACAGGTCCTTCTCGATGGACCGGTACATGTTGAACTTGCCGGTTGCGGCAGCGAAGTAGCTGTCGGAGGTGACGCCCCGCAGGCTCAGCGTCTCGGGCGCCGCGCCGCTGGCGATGGCGGCCGACATCGCGTCGATCGACGGCGGGGTGCGGAACGGCCGACCGGCGGCCTGCGCCTGCTGCTTGGCCTGTGCGACCTTCTGCTGTGCGGCCTGCTTGAGCGCCGCGCCGTCGTTCTTCAGCCGGTCGACGTCCTCGGGCGTACCGCCGGAGGTGTACTCGCCGATGGCGATGCCCTCCAGGTAGCGGTACGACGCGAAGGCGGTCAGCTGCAGCTTGTGCTCCCTGCCGCCCCGCGGGGACGCCGGGTCGACCAGCAGGTGGGTGCCGATGGAGCGCTCCAGCGACTCCGCGGCCTTGGACAGCGCGATCGCGTAGACCGTGCGGCCGTAGGAGGTGATGTTGCCGGTGCCCAGGCCGAGTTCGTTGGCGAACTCCATCAGCGGGTGCTGGACCTCGACGTAGCCCTCCTCGGTCTGCACACCGTGCAGCTTCGAGGTGTAGGCGGCCTGGCGCAGCTGGGCCAGCTTGGGCTCGGTCTTCTCGAACGAGGCGAGTCGGCGCTTGAGGCCCGGCTTGTCCGGCATGGACTTGGCGGCCTGGTGGAACTTCTCGGCGGCGGCGTCCGTGGCGTTGCGCGCCTGCTGTACGGCCGGGTCGTCCTTCTTGCCCTGGAGGAGCGGCGCTGCGGTGCGGTCACGCTCGTCGATCAGGGCGTTGCTATAGGAAAGCGCGGCGCGTACGAGCTTCGCGGTGTTCTCCGCGTCCTGGGCTTCCTGCCAGGTGGCGAAAGAGCTGTCCACCCGCAGTCCGCCGAAGACCAGCGCGACCAGCACGGGGATCAGCAGAATGGCATTCAGTCGGGTGGCCACCCGCCAGTTGCGCGGGCTGTACTTACCACCACTGACCGGAGGCTTCGCGACCGTATTTTCGGGCGCGTCGGAAGCCGGTACGCCACCTCTGGGTGGCGGGGTGAAGTTGCCCCGCCGCGGTTCCTGCGGCTCGGGGCTCGCCTTGCTTCGCCTCACTCGACCAACAACCTCTCGGCGCCGGCACTACCTGCTGTGCCGTTTCTTCTGGGCGTTCCTACTCCGGAGTTCAGCGAATTTCAGCACGTCAGGGCGGTGCGTTCCAAACAATGGACAAAGCAGGAACGGGCGCGAAAGCGCCTTAGATAAAAGGGGCGTTAGGGGCGAGAGGCGCCAAAAGACAGGCGGCCCGTGAGCGCAGCGAAGCCGGGCATGCGCACGGGGTGTCGAAACCGCGCTGATTCACTGTCGAAACGTTATGAAGCAAAATTGTGGGCGTGTCGAAGGACACAGATCCATTCGGGGATGCCGGGAACCGGCCCCGGGCAGGAGGGCACGCCGCATGGCGGACAACTTCCGTACGGCCCCCGCCGGATGACGCGGCGGGGCCGTCGGCGCTCCTACTGCAGGCGGGCCATCAGCGCGTGCTCGACGAGCGTGATGAGCGCGCTCTTGGCCTCGCTGCGGTGCCGTGCATCGGTGGTGATGATCGGAGTCCCGGGACCGATCTGCAGGGCCTCCCGCACCTCGTCCGGCGTGTAGGGCTGGTGCCCCTCGAAGCCGTTGAGGGCGATCACGAACGGCAGGCCGCTGTTCTCGAAGTAGTCGACCGCGGGGAAACAGTCGGACAGGCGGCGGGTGTCCACCAGGACCACCGCGCCGATCGCGCCCCGCACCAGGTCGTCCCACATGAACCAGAAGCGGTCCTGACCGGGCGTACCGAACAGGTACAGGATCAGGTCCTGGTCCAGGGTGATGCGGCCGAAGTCCATTGCCACGGTGGTCGTGGTCTTGTCCTGGACGTGGCTGAGGTCGTCGATCCCCGCCGAGGCGGAGGTCATCACGGCCTCGGTACGCAGCGGATTGATCTCCGAGACCGCGCCGACGAAGGTGGTCTTGCCCACACCGAAGCCGCCCGCCACCACGATCTTGGCGGACGTGGTGGCGCGGGCGGTACCCCCGTCGACGCCGCTGTCAGAGCTTGCGAAGTCCACTGAGCACCCTCTCGAGCAAGGTCACGTCCGGCGTGCCGCCGGCCTCGCCGCTACCGCCGGGCTGGTGGATCGCCACCATCCCGGCCTCTGCCAGGTCCGCGACCAGAATGCGCGCCACGCCCAGCGGGATGTGCAGCAGCGCGGAGACCTCGGCGACCGACTTCACTTCGCGGCACAGGTGGCAGATCCGCTGGTGCTCGGGCAGCAGCCCGGGCAGCTGGGCGGGGTCGGCGGTCGTGCTGACCAGTGCCTCGATGGCGAGCTGGTAGCGCGGCCGGGTCCGGCCGCCCGTCATGGCGTACGGGCGTACCAGCGGCTGGTCACCTTCGTTCTCGCTCCCGTACGGCGCTTGGCTGTAGGCGCCGTACGGGCCGGAAGTGGCAGGTGGCGGGGTCATGGGTCCTCCGGACGGGACAGCCGGGCTGTCGTCGGTTTGGGCCGGTGGGGGGTGGCGGCAGACGAATGGGTGGGGTGGTGCCGAGCGGTGGGGCGCTGCGGACACCTCAGTGCAGCAGGCTGCCCTGCAACTCGGCGCGCAGGTCCGGCGTGAGCACCGTTCCCGCGCGGTCGACCAGCAGGGCCATCTCGTAGCCCACGAGGCCGATGTCGCACTCGGGGTGCGCGAGGACGGCCAGTGACGATCCGTCCGAGACGGACATGATGAAGAGGAAGCCGCGCTCCATCTCCACCACGGTCTGGTTGACGCTCCCGCCCTCGAAGATGCGGGAGGCGCCGGAGGTCAGCGAGGTGAGCCCGGAGGCCACCGCCGCCAACTGATCGGCACGGTCGCGCGGGAAACCCTCGGACATCGCGAGGAGCAGCCCGTCCGCGGAGACCACCACCGTGTGCGACACCCCGGGGGTGTTGTCCACGAAGTTGGTGATCAACCAGTTCAGATTCTGCGCCGCCTGGCTCATCGGACTCAACTAACGCTCCTGCTGGTGACTGGGGTCGACGATGCCGTGGGTGCCGGTGGACGACCCCCCGGCCTCACGGCCCTGCTGGATACCCCGGCGGAGGTTGGTCAGCCGCCCGCGCACATCGCTGGGCGCGCGCGAGACCTGCGGACCGCTCTGCTGGGGCTGCTGCTGCGCGGTGCCCGCGACGAGGTTCGCGCGCGGGACCCGGCGGGGCAGACCGGAGGTGGTGACACCGCCGGAGGCCGGCTGGCGGATCTGCTCCGCCTGTCGCCAGGTCTCGTCGTTCGGCGAGCTGCGCCACTGCCCGGTGTCGGCCTGCGCGTCGTTGCGCACGCCGCCCGCCGGGGCGTCACCGCCGCCGTCCGCCGCCGCGCCGCGGCGCGGCAGCGGCGAGGCCTCGGCCGCACCCTGGTCCTCCCGCTGCGGCACGCCGGCGGCGGCCGCCGCCGGTGTGTTGAACCAGTCGGACTCGATGGTGTCGAAGATCGGCGTACGGCCGTCCCCGGGGCCGGCGTCCGCGCTGCCGAGCACATCGCCGGGCGCACCGCCGTCCTGCTGCTGCGGCACCGGGAACTGGCCGGTGGCCTGGGCCTCGTCCGGGTACCCGGAGGCCTGCCGCGGGAACTGCCGGGTGTCGAGCTGCCCGGTCTCGTACGGGTCAACCTCGGCGGCCGGCTGCGGGAACCGGTCCGTCTCGTACTGGCCGGTGTCGTAGGGGTCGGGGGCGCTGTCCTGCCGGGACGGACGGCCGGCCCCGTCGGGGCCCTTGGCGTACCCGGTGGGCCCGGTGGCCGGCCGGCCGCCCTGCGGGCCGTCCGCGCCGGGCGGCGGGCCGTTGAAGTCGGGGCGGGCGAACGCCGCGGTATCGCCGGGGCCGCCGCCGGGCGCGGGCCGCTCGAAGCTGCCGGTGCTCTCCGGCTCCTCGTGGCCGCGCGGCCGGTCCTGCGCCTCGCGGGGCGCCAGCGGCCAGTCGTCGGCGCCGCCGCGCTCACGGCGCGCACCCCAGCTCGTACCGCCCTGCTGGCCGGCCTGGTTGCTGCCCTGGTTGCCGGGGCCGCCCTGGCCGCCACGGCCGCCCGCCGGCGCACCGCCGGGCAGTTCGGCCGCGGCGCTGCGCGGCGGCAGCTGCGGACGCTCCTCGCGGCGCGGGGCGCCGGTCGGCGGCGCCACGGTGGGCGCCGGGCCGGTGTCCGCACCACGGGTGGGCAGCGAGGGACGCGGGCCACCGGGCTGGCCGGCCGCCGGGGCGCCGGGGGCGCCGGCACCGGGAGGCGCGGTGCGGCCGGCGGGCGCCTGGGAGCCGTAGGCGCCCGGTGCGCCACCGCCCGGGCCACCGCGGCCCGGCAGTGCGGGGCGTCCGGCCGCCGGGCCGGACCCGACCTGGCCGCGCGGCTGGAGGCCGGCGAGCCGGCTGGAGTGCGCGCCGCCGACGTCGCCGGCACCGCCCTTGGCGTTGCTCGGCGCGGGCTTCTTGCCGCCCTGGGCGACGTCGACCGGGAGCATGACCAGCGCGGTGGTGCCGCCGGAGTCGGAGGGACGCAGCTGGATGCGGATGCCGTGCCGCAGGGACAGCCGGCCGACCACGAACAGACCCATCCGCCGGGACACCGAGACGTCCACGGTCGGCGGGCTGGCCAGCCGCTCGTTGATCGCCGACAGGTCCTCGGGCGACAGGCCGATGCCGGTGTCGTGGATCTCGACCAGCACCCGGCCGTCGGGCAGCGCGTGACCAGTGACCTTGACCTTGGTCTGCGGGGAGGAGAACGAGGTGGCGTTCTCCAGCAGCTCGGCGAGCAGGTGCACGAGGTCGTTGACGACCCGGCCCGCGACCTCGGTCTGCGGTACGGCGTTGAGCTCGATCCGCTCGTACTGCTCCACCTCGGAGGCCGCGGCGCGCAGGACGTCGACCAGCGGCACCGGCCGCGTCCACCGGCGTCCCGGCTCCTCGCCCGCGAGGACCAGGAGGTTCTCGCCGTTACGGCGCATACGGGTGGCGAGGTGGTCGAGCTTGAAGAGCGAGGACAGCTGGTCCGGGTCGGCCTCGCGGGACTCCAGTTCGGAGATCAGCGAGAGCTGACGCTGGATCAGACCCTGGGAGCGGCGCGAGAGGTTGGTGAACATCGCGTTGACGTTGCCCCGCAGCAGCGCCTGCTCGGAGGCGAGGCGGACCGCCTCGCGGTGCACGTCGTCGAACGCCGAGGCCACCCGGCCGATCTCGTCCCGGCTGTGCACACCGACCGATTCGACGGAGGTGTCCACGTCCTGGGGGTCGGACTCGGACAGCTGCTTGACCAGCTCGGGCAGCCGGTCCTGGGCGACCCGCTGGGCGGTGTCCTGCAGCCGCCGCAGCGAGCGGACCATGGACCGCGCCACGACGAACGCGCCGACCAGCGAGACGCCGAGGACGAGCAGGATCACTGCACCGTTGATGATCGCGTCCTGCGTGGCGTCGTTGCGCAGCTCGCGGGACTTCTGCTCCATCTCGGACAGCAGCGTGGTCTCGATGCGCGACATCTCGTCGATCTTGACGGTGTCGGAGTCGTACCAGTCGAGGTACCGGTAGTCCTGGCTGCGGATGCCGGTGCCGCTGGCGAAGGCACGGTGGGCGAAGGCGACCGCGGCCTTGATCTCGTCGTTGTTGCCGTCCAGGCCGCGGGTGAGCGCGCCGGCATTGTTGGCGTAGATCTGCTGGAAGCGGTCGCGGGCCGCCTTCTCGCTGTCCTCTGCGTTACGGCCGGCCTGCCGGTCGTTGGCGGACAGCTGGGGGCCGCCGGAGTGCGCCAGGCCGGCACTGACCAGGGCGCGCTGGATCGACGCGTACTCCTTGGCCGACGAGAACGCCGCCAGCGCACGGGTGGAGCGGATCATCTCCGGGCTGCTGGTCGCCTGCGCCATGTCCTGGGAGAGCGACAGCAGGGAGTTGACCAGCTGGTTGTAGGCCGTGACGGTACGCGAGGCGTTGTCCTCGTCCTTGTACGCGTTGGCCCGGATCTCGTTGAGGCCGTTGAGCTGGCGGCTGATCTCGATGACGGTCGCCCGGACGCCCGCCAGGGTGGCGTCCTGACCCCGGATGTCGTCGGTCGCCTGGTTGAACTTCAGCTTGGCGTGGTCGGTCGCCTCCCGCGGCGCCACCACGTTCGCGTCGTCCTTGACGTTGCCGCTGCCGGCCAACGGGCCGGCCGACTTGTCCCGCTCCACCTGCAGCGCGTCGGCGAGCTCGGTCGCCGTCCGGGTCATCTCGGTGAGCAGCTGCATCTTGTCGAGCTGGTCGATGTTCTCCAGCTGCGTGGCGATACGCATACCGCCCAGCGTGGTCGCGGCGACCACGGGGAGGGCGAGCAGGGAGACCAGTCGGGTGCTGATCCGCCAGTTGCGCAGAGCTATTCGCGACCCGGGTCCGGTGGGGCCCTTCGTCGACGGGGACGCGGTGCTCTCCTTGGCGTCACCGCCCGACGCCTGGCCGCTCTGCTTGGACGGCGTCAGGCCGCCCGTGGAGCCGTTGTTGCGGTCGCGCTGGGGCGAGGAGGCGCGGTCGGTCCCGCCGCGCAGCTCCGGGTCCGCCGCAGCGCTGCCATCCCTCTTGAAACGTCCCTGCACTAGCGTCGCAACCTCTGGACCAGGCGTCCCACCTCGGCGGGACGGTGTCGAGTCGATGGGGAACCGCGAAGTCCCCCCATGGCGGTCGTGAATGACCGGCGGGCTGCCCTCTCTGGCCGAGAGAGCCGCACCGCCGCGCGGCGCTACCTCGCGCCCTGCGCGCCGGTCGAAACGTGCGGCGGTCCGTGGAATTCCAGCACAGTGGAGGATCTCCAACAAGAGCGGAGCCGCCCGCTGTGACATGGGTGACGCAATGTACGGACCGCGTCACGACTTGTACAAGCTGCCCCAGTAAAAAGGGGACTTTTACCCGCGAACCGATCGCCTCCCTCGGCTGTCCCAGGTGCGGTGATCGGGAGCGGAACGTGCGCTTCAATCCTTCATTGTCCGATTCGCCCTGGGATGTTGATCATGGATTATGCGGCATTTGTCACACACTTCGTGAGCAAACTCACAGGGAGATCGTTGAGTTCCCCACCGCTTCGCAGGGAATAGCGCGCATAGCCTGACGCTTTACATGGCTGCCGGATATGACAAGGCAGCGTTCCGCAACGGCTTTTGCCGTCCCAGCTTTTGACTCGCGAGGCATACAGCAGTGAAGACGACGATGTTCCGCAACATAGCCAACCCGCGGCGCACCACCCTGGCCCACCTCGCGGACGCCGACGCGCTCGGCGCCGCGGCACTGGAGGCGCCGGAGCACTCCGTCGACCTGCCCACCCAGACGGCCAACCCGCGCCGCACCGTCCTGATGGACGCGCCGGCGCAGCACGTCCCGGCGTAATCACGCAGCGGAGCGGCCGGGCCCCCGCGATAGCCTGGAGTGTCAACTCCGGTCAATGATCAATGAGGGGCAGCGGCAACCCGTGCGCATCGCCAGATTCTCCATCGACGGCACCGTCGGCTTCGGCGTCCTCGAAGGCGACGAACTCGACGTCATCAAGGGGCATCCCTTCGCGGAATTCGAGCGCTCGGGCCAAAAGGTGCCCCTCGCCAAGGTGCGGTTGCTGCCGCCCGTCCTGCCCAACAAGGTCGTGGCGGTCGGCCGCAACTACGCCGACCACGCCGCCGAGCTGGGCAACGCCGTCCCGGACGTGCCGGTCACCTTCTTCAAGCCCTCCACCTCGGTGATCGGCCCCGGTGACCCCATCGCCTACCCCTCCTTCTCCCAGGAGGTGCACCACGAGGCGGAGCTCGCCGTGGTCATCGGGCGGATGTGCCGTGAGGTGCCCCGCGAGCGCGCCAAGGACGTCATCCTCGGCTACACCTGCGCCAACGACGTCACTGCGCGGGACGTCCAGCAGCGGGAGAAGCAGTGGGCGCGGGCCAAGGGCTTCGACAGCTCCTGCCCGCTCGGCCCCTGGGTCGAGACCGGCCTGGACCTCGCCGACATCGCCCGGGGCCTGGCCGTCCAGTGCACCGTCAACGGCGAGCAGCGCCAGCTCGGCCGGACCAGCGACATGGTCCGCCCGGTGGAGGACCTGATCGTCCACATCACCGAGGCGATGACCCTGCTCCCGGGCGACGTCATCCTCACGGGCACCCCGGCCGGAGTCGGCCCCCTCAACGTCGGCGACGAGGTCGCCGTCACCATCGAAGGCATCGGCACTCTCACCAACAAGGTGATCAAGCGTGGCTAACGCGACCCCCGTCCGCGTACGTTTCTGTCCCTCCCCGACCGGTAACCCCCATGTCGGCCTGATCCGCACCGCCCTGTTCAACTGGGCCTACGCCCGGCACAACAAGGGCACCCTGGTCTTCCGCATCGAGGACACCGACGCGGCCCGCGACTCCGAGGAGTCGTACAACCAGCTGCTGGAGTCCTTCCACTGGCTCGGTTTCGACTGGGACGAGGGCCCCGAGGTCGGCGGCCCGCACGCGCCGTACCGCCAGTCGCAGCGGATGGACGTCTACAAGGACATCGCCGACAAGCTGCTCGCCGGCGGCTACGCCTACCCCTGCTACTGCACCACCGAGGAGCTGGACGCCCGCCGCGAGGCCGCCCGCGAGGCCGGCCGGCCCTCCGGCTACGACGGCGCCTGCCGCGAGCTGACCGCCGAGCAGAAGGCCGCCTACGAGGCCGAGGGCCGCAGCCACATCATCCGTTTCCGGATGCCCGACGAGGCGATCACCTTCACCGACCTGGTGCGCGGCGAGATCACCTACCTCCCGGAGAACGTCACCGACTACGGCATCGTCCGGGCCAACGGCGCTCCGCTCTACACGCTCGTCAACCCCGTCGACGACGCCCTGATGGAGATCACCCACGTCCTGCGCGGCGAGGACCTGCTCTCCTCCACCCCCCGCCAGATCGCCCTCTACAAGGCGCTGATCGAGCTGGGCGTGGCCAAGGCCGTCCCGCACTTCGGCCACCTGCCGTACGTCATGGGCGAGGGCAACAAGAAGCTCTCCAAGCGTGACCCGCAGGCGAACCTGAACCTCTACCGCGAGCGCGGCTTCCTCCCCGCCGGCCTGCTCAACTACCTGGCCCTGCTCGGCTGGTCGCTCTCGGCGGACGAGGACGTCTTCACCGTCGACGAGCTGATCGAGCACTTCGACCTCGCCAAGGTCAAGGGCAACCCGGCCCGCTTCGACCTGAAGAAGGCCGAGGCGATCAACGCCGACCACATCCGGCGGCTGGACCCGGCGGACTTCGCCGCCGCCTGCGCGCCCTGGCTGCAGGCCCCCTTCGCGCCCTGGGCCCCCCAGGACTTCGACGAGGCCGCCTGGCACGCGATCGCCCCGCACGCCCAGAGCCGACTCACGGTCCTGTCGGACATCACTGCCAACGTCGACTTCCTCTTCCTCAAGGAGCCGGTGGAGGACGAGGCCTCCTGGCAGAAGGCCATGAAGGGCGACCCGGTGGCGCTGCTCACCACCGCCCGCGCCACGCTCGACGCCGCCGACTGGAACGCCGGCCCCGAGCCCCTCAAGGAGGCCGTCCTGGCCGCCGGTGAGGAGCACGGCCTCAAGCTCGGCAAGGCCCAGGCCCCGGTCCGCGTGGCCGTCACCGGCCGCACCGTCGGCCTGCCGCTCTTCGAGTCCCTGGAGATCCTGGGCAAGGAGCGCACCCTCGCCCGCATCGACGCGGCGCTGGCCAAGCTGGCCGGCTGACCCGCACGCCAGCGCAGGGCCCGGAAGCCGTCACGGTTTCCGGGCCCTGCGCCGTTCCCCGCCCGGACGCCTGCGCGAGCGGGCACAATGGCCGCACGGAGACCGAGGAGGGGTGGCCGTGGAGAACGCCGAGCCACTGCCGGGTGCGGGTGCCGACCGGGGCGGGCCGCTCCGCGCCGTCCTGTGGGACGTCGACGACACCCTCTTTGACTACACCGGATCGGACCGGGTCGGTGCGCTGCGGCACCTCCACACCGAGGGGCTGGTGGCCGCCTACGGCGGGGAGGAGGCGGCGCTGGCGCGCTGGCGCAGCGCCATGGAGACCGAGTTCGCCCGATTCCTCGCCGGCGAGGTCGGATTCCTCGACCACCGCAGGGAGCGCGCGCGGACCTTCCTGGGCCTCCCGCTGAGCGACGAGGAGGCCGACGCCTGGTTCGGCCGGTACATCGCGCACTACGAGGCCTCCTGGGTGCTCTTCCCGGATTCGCTGCCCGCCCTGGAGGCGCTGGCACCGCTGGTCCGTCAGGCGGTGCTCTCCAACTCCTCCACCGCCGTCCAGGAGCGCAAGCTCGCCCGCCTGGGGATCCGCGCCCACTTCGAGAGCGTGCTGTGCGCCGATGAGCTGGGGCACGCCAAGCCCGCACCGGAGGCCTTCACGGGCGCCTGCCGGGCCCTGGGGCTCGCCCCCGACGAGGTCGCCTATGTGGGGGACCGGCTCGACATCGACGCCCTGGGGGCCCGGGACGCGGGACTCGCCGCCGTATGGCTGGACCGGACGGACACCGGGGAGCAGCCGCCGCCGGGTGTGCGGCGGATCGCCGGGCTGGCGGAGCTTCCCGAGCTGGTGCGCGGGGTTATCGGTTTTGGAGCCCCGTCCACGATCAGGTAATGTTCTTCCTGCGCCGCCCGAGAGGGCCGAAAGGCCCGGCCGGGAAGCGCAGATCAAATCGGCCCCCGGCAGGGGGTTGCACTTTGATGGCCTATGGTGTAATTGGCAGCACGACTGATTCTGGTTCAGTTAGTCTAGGTTCGAGTCCTGGTAGGCCAGCTCGCAGAGCTCATCTGCAAAGCCCCCGTTGTGTAGCGGCCTAGCACGCCGCCCTCTCAAGGCGGTAGCGCCGGTTCGAATCCGGTCGGGGGTACAGATCCTTCCCGCGGGAACAGACCGGGTCGCACCCACTGTTCTCGATGCAGGATCGCTAGGGCCCCCGTTGTGTAGCGGCCTAGCACGCCGCCCTCTCAAGGCGGTAGCGCCGGTTCGAATCCGGTCGGGGGTACTGGTCTAAACCACCATGGGCTATGGTGTAATTGGCAGCACGAGTGATTCTGGTTCATTTAGTCTAGGTTCGAGTCCTGGTAGCCCAGCAGAGCATGTCCTTGGCGACAGGCTCAACTGCAGGAAAACTTGCCCCCGTTGTGTAGCGGCCTAGCACGCCGCCCTCTCAAGGCGGTAGCGCCGGTTCGAATCCGGTCGGGGGTACGCAACGGAAAGGCCCCTCGCTTCGGCGGGGGGCCTTTCCGCGTCAAGTGCCGGTTCCATAGCGCCGGTTGGACTCCTCCGCTTCCGCCAGCCGACGCAGGCTCAGCAGCACCGGTTCGTAGAGCACGGTCAGCGCCACCGCCGCCTCCACCTGCTCCGTCGGGGTCCGGTACTCCTCGACCAGGTCCAGGTCGGACACCGCGAGTTCGGCCGCCCGGCGGGCGTACGGCAGCAGGTGGGGGAGGTCGCATGCGTAGCCGAGGCGGTGCAGGGCCGCGAGGGCGGCGACCAGCATCCCGAAGGCCGGCGAGCGGTCCGCGTATGCCAGGTTGAAGCGCCAGTCCACCTCTTCCAGCAGGGCGACGGCAGTGCGTCGTGCGACGTCGGTGGCCGCGTCGCGCTCGTCGGGGGCCGGGCCGTGCGGCAGCGCCTCGATGGCCGTGCCGAGGCGGGAGAGGTGGTCGCGGGAGTCGTCCTCGACGGCGGCGACCACCTCACGGGCGGCGCTCACCGGTATCCGGCCGATCTGGATCAGGGCCCGCACCAGCCGCAGCCGTCGCAGGTGCTCCTCGCCGTACTCGGACTGGGTGGCGGTGACCGATCGGCCCGGCGGCAGCAGCCGCTCGCGCAGGTAGTACTTGATCGTGGCGGTGGACACCCCGCTGCGCTCGCTCAGCTCTGCCAGTCGCATGACCTGTTGCGCCCTTCGTTGGAGAGTGGGACTATCCAAATATAGATAGCTTCACTATCCAATGTCGACCAGCGCATGACGAAGGGGGCTGTCATGAGTGGGAAGCCGGTGCCGGGGCGGATGACGGCGGACGGTACGGAGGAGGTGGTGGTCTTCCTCATCGGGATGCGGATCAACAGCTGGCGCGCGGTGCGCAGTTGGCTCCCGATGATCGGGGCGATGACGCGCATGATCAGGGAGCTGGCGCAGGAACGGGAACGGGGGATGCTCGGCTACCGCGTCCTGCCGGGGCTGCGGAACGTCACCGTCCTGCAGTACTGGGCGTCGAAGGACAAGCTACTGGCCTACGCGGGCGACCAGAGCGGTGCGCACCGGCCGGCCTGGGCGGCGTTCAACCGCCGGGCGCGGGCGGGGCACGGCAGGGTCGGCATCTGGCACGAGACCTTTGTGGTCCCGGCGGGTGCGTACGAGAGCATCTACGCGAACATGCCGGAGTTCGGGCTGGGGGCGGCCCTGGGGATGGTGCCGGTCGGTCGGCGCGGTGAGCGGGCGGCCGACCGGCTCGCGGCCTGAGGTACGCGCTATCCGGGCACGGTGGTGCCCCGGCTCCGCGCGGGCGCTCCGTGCGGGGTCGGGCGCTGCCGTCAGCCGGTGCGGCGCAGGCCCTCGGAGAGGCGGGCGGCCGCGTCGATGACCGCCTGGGCGTGCATCCGGCCGGGGTGCCGGGTCAGTCGTTCGATCGGGCCGGAGACCGAGACGGCGGCCACCACGCGGTTGGAGGGGCCGCGCACCGGGGCGGAGACCGAGGCCACGCCCGGCTCCCGCTCGCCGATCGACTGCGCCCAGCCGCGCCGCCGTACGCCGGACAGGGCGGTGGCTGTGAAGCGCGCGCCCTGTAGACCGCGGTGCAGCCGCTCGGGCTCCTCCCAGGCCATCAGGATCTGGGCGGCCGAGCCGGCCTTCATGGGGAGCGTGGAGCCGACCGGGACGGTGTCCCGCAGTCCGGACAGCCGTTCCGCTGCCGCCACACAGATCCGCATGTCGCCCTGCCGGCGATAGAGCTGCGCGCTCTCGCCGGTCACATCCCGTAGGTGGGTGAGCACCGGTCCCGCGGTGGCCAGCAGGCGGTCCTCGCCGGCCGCCGCGGCCAGCTCGGAGAGCCGAGGCCCCAGGATGAACCGGCCCTGCATGTCCCTCGCCACCATCCGGTGGTGTTCCAGGGCCACGGCCAGCCGGTGGGCCGTGGGCCGTGCGAGCCCGGTCGCCGCGACCAGCCCGGCGAGGGTGGCCGGACCGGACTCCAGGGCACTCAGAACCAGAGCTGCCTTGTCGAGAACGCCGACGCCACTAGAGTTGTCCATGCAACGATACTCGCGTCTCACAGTGTGAAACGCAAGTTCAATTTTCCAGGGAAGTCGTCAGTCTGTAGAGGTGGCCCTCGAAAAGGGCCCGGCGTAAGGCCCGGCAGGGGGAGTTCTGCGGGCATCGCGCATGGACGAGCAAGGCCGGCACTGTGGCCGGCCGGAGGGAAAGCGATGGGACGGACACTCGCGGAGAAGGTCTGGGACGACCACGTCGTCCGGCGCGCGGAAGGCGAGCCCGACCTCCTCTTCATCGATCTGCACCTGCTGCACGAGGTCACCAGCCCGCAGGCGTTCGACGGCCTCCGCAAGGCCGGCCGCCAGGTGCGCCGTACGGACCTGACCATCGCCACCGAGGACCACAACACCCCGACCCTCGACATCGACAAGCCGATCGCCGACCCGGTCTCCCGCACCCAGCTGGAGACGCTGCGCAAGAACTGTGCCGAGTTCGGCGTCCGGCTGCACCCGCTGGGCGATGTCGAGCAGGGCGTTGTCCACGTGGTGGGACCGCAGTTGGGACTGACCCAGCCCGGCACCACCGTGGTCTGCGGTGACAGCCACACCTCCACCCACGGCGCCTTCGGCGCGCTCGCCTTCGGCATCGGCACCAGCCAGGTCGAGCACGTCCTGGCTACCCAGACGCTGCCGCTGGCCCCCTTCAAGACCATGGCGATCACTGTCGACGGTGAGCTGCCCGAGGGCGTCACCGCCAAGGACCTGATCCTGGCGATCATCGCCAAGATCGGCACCGGCGGCGGCCAGGGCTATGTCCTGGAGTACCGCGGCTCGGCCATCGAGAAGCTGTCGATGGAAGCCCGGATGACCATCTGCAACATGTCGATCGAGGCGGGTGCCCGGGCCGGCATGATCGCCCCCGACCAGACCACCTTCGACTACCTCCAGGGCCGCGACCACGCCCCCAAGGGTGAGGACTGGGACGCCGCGGTGGCGTATTGGAAGACGCTGCGCACCGACGACGACGCGGTCTTCGACGCGGAGGTGCGCATCGACGCCTCGTCGCTGGCGCCGTTCGTCACCTGGGGCACCAACCCCGGCCAGGGCGCGCCGCTTTCGGCGAACGTCCCCGACCCTGCTTCGTACGAGGACGCCTCGGAGCGGCACGCCGCCGAAAAGGCCCTGGAGTACATGGGGTTGACGGCGGGTCAGCCGCTTCGGGAGATCGGCGTGGACACCGTCTTCGTAGGTTCGTGCACCAACGGGCGCATCGAGGACCTGCGCTCCGCGGCCGCGGTCCTGGAGGGGCGCAAGGTCGCCGACGGCGTGCGGATGCTGATCGTGCCCGGTTCGGTCCGGGTCTCGCTGGAGGCCGTGGCCGAGGGCCTGGACAAGGTCTTCACCGCGGCGGGCGCCGAATGGCGGCACGCCGGTTGCTCGATGTGCCTGGGTATGAACCCCGACCAGCTGGCGCCCGGTGAGCGCTCGGCGTCCACCTCCAACCGCAACTTCGAGGGTCGTCAGGGCAAGGGGGGCCGTACGCACCTCGTCTCGCCGCAGGTCGCCGCCGCAACGGCGGTTCTCGGCCATCTGGCCTCACCGGCCGATCTGTCCGCTGCCGACGTCGCCACGCCCGCGGGAGTCTGAACCATGGAAGCTTTCACCACCCACACCGGCCGGGCCGTCCCGCTGCGCCGCAGCAATGTCGACACCGACCAGATCATCCCGGCCCACTGGCTGAAGAAGGTCACCCGCGACGGCTTCGAGGACGGGCTCTTCGAGGCCTGGCGCAGGGACCCGGAGTTCGTCCTCAATCAGCCGCAGTACGACGGCGCCACGGTGCTGGTCGCCGGCCCGGACTTCGGCACCGGATCCTCGCGTGAGCACGCCGTCTGGGCGCTGCAGAACTACGGCTTCAAGGCCGTCATCTCCTCGCGGTTCGCCGACATCTTCCGGGGCAACTCCCTCAAGAACGGCCTGCTGACGGTGGTCCTGCCGCAGGAGACCGTGGACCGGCTGCAGCAGCTGGTGGAGGCCGACCCGGCCGCCGAGGTGACCGTCGACCTGGTCGGCCGGCAGGTCCGCGCGGAAGGCATCTCGGCCGACTTCGAGCTGGACGAGAACGCGCGTTGGCGACTGCTGGAGGGGCTGGACGACATCAGCCTCACCCTTCGGGAGGAGTCGTCAATCGTCACGTACGAGGCGAATCGCCCCTCGTTCAAGCCGCGGACGATCGAGGTCTGACCTCGGGTTTTTGGCTCAAAGAGTTATTGCGTACGATGCGCCCCCTGTGCAGTTGGCAGGGGGCGCTTCCGCTTGTCGAGGCTGCTGTTGAGGCCCCGTGAAGCGACAACTCGCCGCAGATGGCACAATTAGCGCATGGAACGCGACGACCAACTCGAGCTCTACGGTCTCGTCGCCGACCGGCTCAAGGACGCACACGCAAGAGTGCGGACACTGCAAGTCCCGGAGGGCGTACGGATGGCGCTGACCCGGAAGCTGCTCGTCATCACGGCCGCGGCTAAACACGATCTTGCGGACGCGGCAAGGCGTCTGGAGTGGTTCATGGAAGACCTCGACGAAGGTCGTTATCCCGAAGATGTGCACGCCGACGGAAGTCCGTGAAGGTCGAGTTCGTTGCGGCACAAGGGTGATTAGCCCGTTTCGTGTTTGATTTGCGGTATATATCTGCCTAACGTGCGAAAAAGCTTGGAAACTTTCGTTCCAGCAATGTCTCCGAAGGGGAAGACGTGAACAAGGCGCAGCTCGTAGAAGCCATTGCCGACAAGCTCGGCGGCCGCCAGAACGCCGCGGACGCGGTCGACGCCGTACTGGACGCAATCGTCCGTGCCGTGGTCTCCGGTGACCGCGTTTCGGTCACCGGATTCGGCTCGTTCGAGAAGGTCGACCGTCCCGCCCGCTACGCCCGCAACCCGCAGACCGGTGAGCGGGTGCGGGTCAAGAAGACCTCGGTGCCGCGCTTCCGCGCCGGTCAGGGCTTCAAGGACCTGGTGAGCGGCTCGAAGAAGCTCCCCAAGGGCGGCGAGGTCTCCGTCAAGAAGGCCCCCAAGGGCAGCCTCACCGGCGGCGCCGCCATCAAGAAGGCCGCCGCGAAGAAGGCCACCGCCAAGAAGGCCGCCGCGAAGAAGGCGGCTCCGGCGAAGAAGGCGGCGGCGAAGAAGGCCACCGCCGCGAAGAAGGTCACCGCCAAGAAGACCGCGGCGAAGAAGGCCACCGCCGCGAAGAAGGCCACCGCCAAGAAGGCGGCGCCGGCGAAGAAGGCAGCCGCGAAGAAGGCGACGGCGAAGAAGACCGCCCCGGCGAAGAAGGCCACCGCCAAGAAGGCCCCGGCCAAGAAGGCCACCGCCCGTAAGACCACCGCGAAGAAGACCACCGCGCGCAAGCGGTGACGAACTGCAGCGGCGACGCCATGCGTCGGGCCGGTCTCCCTCCGGGGAGCCCGGCCCGCGGTGCGTCCGGCCCGCGGTGCGTCCGGCCGCCCGCCGGCGTGGGTCCCGCCCTGCGGACGGCCCGCCGGAGTCGCGGAGGGTCTCGTCTAGGCTCTCTGCCATGCAGGCCACCGCGTACACCTTCGACTCCGAGACCCGTTCCGGCAGCGTGCTGCTGGACGACGGCACCCCGCTGCCCTTCGACGCGGCGGCCTTCGACGCCGGCGGTCTGCTGCTGCTGCGGCCCGGTCAGCGGGTCCGCATCGAGGTCACCGGCGAGGGCGAGGGCCGGCACATCGGCCTGATCACGCTCCAGACGCTGTGACCTGCGGCGGCAGCCGCGGGGCCTGGAGCGCCGTGTGCGGCCCCACGCCCAGCGCCAGCGCCGCCCGCAGGTCCTCCCCGGTGTCCACGTCCCGGCGCACCGACGACACCTGCGGCCCGGTGATCTCCCGCGCGCCGGACGCCAGGTGACGGGCCCGCGACGCCCCACCGAATGCCGGTTCCAATTCCGCGCCGGAAGTCGCGGTCAGAAGTGTTGTCCCGATATCCGCCGCATCTGCGAGAAATGCGCGGGGAAATAGCGAAGCGGAATGGAGCACCAGTTCCAGTTCGGCAGGGCGCAGTGCGGGAAGGTCGGCGTTCAGCGCGGCGACCGACGCGCCCGGGCGACGCGCCCGGACGACCGCCGCGCCGTGGGTCAGGGCGGCGTTGAGCCCGGCGCCCGGTGTGTCGGGCACGATGCGCGCCCCCAGGGCCGCCAGGCGCTCCCCGGCCAGTCGGTCATCCGTGACAACCACCACATCCTGCACGTTTTCGCAGGCCAGCGCCGCTGTCACGGTATCCAGGGCGAAGGCGAGCGCCAGCCGGGGTCGGAACTCCTCACCGGCGGCCTGCGAAAGCCTGCTCTTGGCCCGCACCAGCGGTTTCAGCGGCACCACCAGGCTCCAGCCCACATCCCCTCCGTCTCCTCGTGCCGGCGCCATTCTCACCTGCCGCCGACGCTCTCCGGGAGCGCCGGGGTTACGGTGTTCTCGACATAGCGGGTACCTGGGGCGACACTTGTGCGGCTGCCGGCCCGCAGCAGCTTCGCAGGTCCCCACAAGGAGGGTGTCCCAGTGTCCCGCCGCAGAATCGGCTTCTGGTACCGCTTGGCCGCGGTCATCTGCAAACCGCCGCTCTTGGTTCTGTTCAAGCGGGACTGGCAGGGAATGGAGCACATTCCGGCCGACGGCGGATTTATCACCGCGGTCAACCACAACTCGTATCTTGATCCGCTCTCCTATGCGCACTATCAGTACAACACCCGACGGGTCCCCCGATTCCTGGCCAAGTCCGGGCTCTTCAAGAGCGGCTTTGTCGGCCTGATGATGCGCGGCACCGGACAGATCCCGGTCTACCGGGAAACCACCGACGCCGCGGCCGCGTTCCGCGCCGCCGTCGACGCCATCCACAAGGGCGAATGCGTCGCCTTCTACCCCGAGGGCACCCTCACCCGCGACCCCGAGCTGTGGCCTATGCAGGGCAAGACCGGTGCCGCCCGGGTGGCGTTGCTGACCAAGGCGCCGGTCATCCCCGTCGCGCAGTGGGGCGCCAACGACGCGATGCCGCCGTACGCCAAGGAGGACAAGCTCCGGCTCTTCCCGCGCAAGACGCTGCGGGTGAAGGCGGGACCGCCGGTCGACCTCAGCGCGTTCTACGGCCAGGAGCCGACCGCCGAAGTGCTGCGTGAGGCCACCGAGGTCATCATGGCCGCGATCACCGAGCAGCTCGCCCAGCTCCGCGGGGAGCCGGCGCCGACCGAACCGTACGACTGGCGCAAGGCCCTCGCCCAGGAACGCCGCACTGCCCGGGAGGCCGCCAAGGCCGGGCGGACCGCCGCCACGGCGACCCCCGCCGGGCCGGCCACCGCCACCGAGGGCGTCGCCGCCCCGCAGCAGGCCACAAGCACCCAGCAGGTACAGGAGGATGAAGGCAAGTGACGCGCTGCGCCGTCTTCGGCACGGGGTCCTGGGGCACCGCATTCGCGATGGTGCTCGCCGACGCGGGGTGCGAGGTGACCCTGTGGGCGCGCCGCGCCGCCCTCGCCGACGCGGTCAACAACGGCCGTACCAACCCTGACTACCTGCCGGGGGTCGAGCTCCCCGCGTCCGTGCGGGCCACCACCGACCCCGCCGAGGCAGCGCGGGGCGCGGAGTTCACCGTGCTCGCCGTTCCCTCCCAGACGCTGCGCGGCAACCTCGCCGAATGGGCGCCCCTGCTGCCCTCCGACACGGTCCTGGTCTCCCTGATGAAGGGCGTGGAGCTGGGCACCGCCAAGCGGATGAGCGAGGTGATCGAGGAGGTGGCCAAGGTGCCCGCGGAGCGCGTCGCGGTGCTGACCGGCCCCAACCTCGCCAAGGAGATCGCCGCCCGCCAGCCCGCGGCCGCGGTCATCGCCTGCGCCGACGAATCCGTCGCCCGCCGGCTGCAGGGCGCCTGCCACACCGCGTACTTCCGCCCCTACACCAACACCGATGTGGTGGGCTGCGAACTGGGCGGCGCGGTCAAGAACGTCATCGCGCTCGCCGTCGGCATCGCCACCGGCATGGGCCTGGGCGACAACGCCAAGGCCTCCCTGATCACCCGGGGCCTCGCCGAGACCACCCGGCTCGGCCTCGCCATGGGCGCCGACGCGCACACCTTCGCGGGCCTGGCCGGTATGGGTGACCTCGTCGCCACCTGCTCCTCGCCGCTGTCCCGCAACAACACCTTCGGCACCAACCTCGGCCGCGGGATGACACTGGAGGAGACCATCGCGGTCACCAAGCAGACCGCCGAGGGCGTCAAGTCCTGCGAATCGGTGCTCGATCTGGCCCGCCGGCACGGCGTCGACATGCCGCTCACCGAGACGGTGGTGTCCATCGTCCACGACGGCAAGCCGCCGATGGTCGCCCTCAAGGAGCTGATGGCGCGCAGCGCCAAGTCCGAGCGACACTGACACCGTGCCCCCGGCGGGCGGTCCGCCGTCCGGCGGCGCCACGCCACCAACGGCTGCCGCAGCACTGACGCAGCCTCTACCAGCAGGTACTCTCAACGCGATATGAGCAGCCAGACCTCCTCCCACAAGCCCCGCGTCGCCGTCGTGTTCGGTGGGCGCAGCTCCGAGCACGCCATCTCCGTACTCACCGCCGGAGCCGTGCTGCGCGCCATCGACCGCGAGAAGTACGACGTGCTGCCGATCGGCATCACCACCGACGGCCGCTGGGCGCTGACCACCGACGACCCCGAGCGGATGGCCATCACGGACCGGCGGCTGCCCAGCGTGGCCGAGCTCGCCGAGTCCACCGAGGGCGGTGTGGTGCTCCCGGTCGACCCGACCAACCGCGAGGTGGTCTACAGCGAGCCGGGGTCGGTGCCCAAGGTGCTGGGCGAGGTCGACGTGGTCTTCCCGGTCCTGCACGGCCCCTACGGCGAGGACGGCACCCTGCAGGGCCTGCTGGAGCTCTCCGGCATCCCCTACGTGGGCGCCGGCGTGCTGGCCTCCGCGGTGGGCCAGGACAAGGAGTACATGAAGCGGGTGTTCGCCTCCTTCGGGCTGCCGGTCGGCCCGTACGAGGTCATCCGTCCCCGCGAGTGGGAGCAGACCGCTCCGAACGGGGAGAAGGGCGCGGCCGCCCGGAAGAAGATCGTGGACTTCGCCGGTGAGCACGGCTGGCCGCTCTTCGTGAAGCCCGCCCGGGCCGGCTCCTCCATCGGCATCACCAAGGTCGACGACCTCTCCGGCCTCGACGAGGCGATCGAGGAGGCCCGCGCGCACGACCCCAAGATCCTCGTGGAGTCACTGCTGCGCGGCCGGGAGATCGAATGCGGGGTGCTGGAGTTCGAGGACGGCCCGCGGGCCAGTGTGCCGGCCGAGATCCCGCCGGTCAGCGCGCACGACTTCTACGACTTCGAAGCCAAGTACATCGACTCGGCCGCCGGCATCGTGCCGGCCCCGCTCACCGACGAGCAGACCGCCACGGTCCGGGAGCTGGCCGTCGCGGCCTTCGAGGCGGTCTCCTGCGAGGGCCTGGTGCGCGCGGACTTCTTCCTGCAGGACGACGGCGAGTTCGTGATCAACGAGGTCAACACGCTGCCCGGCTTTACGCCCATCTCGATGTACCCGCGGATGTGGCAGGAGAGCGGAGTGAGCTACCCGGAGCTGATCGACCGGCTCCTGCAGGCCGCGCTGCGGCGCTCCACCGGGCTGCGCTAGACCCCCTTGGGCACGGTCTTCCGTACGGCGTCCGCGAGGTCGGTGAGCACATTGACCTCGGGGGCGTACTTCCCGGGGACGGTCACCTCGACATAGGCCTTGCGCAGCACGGTCGTGAAGCGGTAACCGTCGTCCTGCTTCTCGAAGAGCCACTGGACACCGTTGACTTCCGCCGCGTCGGGATTCGGGTTGTAATGTTCACTCCCGTACCTCAGGACGTCGGGCTTCGGCACTCCGCAGCGCAGTTTCACGGCAGGACCGCCCCATATGGCAGTGAAGTCGGAGACCGGCTCCGGCGTACCCCGCTTCAGGCCGTTCACGGTGCCCGGCAGGTCCTTGTGGAGCGCCCGGCAGTGCTGTGCCGCCTCTCCGTGCGGAGCGGGCACGGCGACGTCCTCGGAGGAGGAGCAGCTCACCGCGCCGAACAGCGCGGTGAGCAACGGCAGGGCCAGGTACCGGCGGCGCGCAGAGATCACCCGGCCGAGCATACGGGGGAGCTACAGATGAACGACCGGGCAGGTCAGAGTGCGGGTGATCCCCTCCACCTGCTGGACCTTGGCGACCACCATCCGCCCCAGCTCGTCGACGGTCTCGGCTTGTGCGCGCACGATGACGTCGTAGGGGCCGGTCACATCCTCGGCCTGCAGCACACCGGGAACCCTCGCGATCACCTCCGCTACCGCAGAGGCCTTGCCGACCTCGGTCTGGATCAGGATGTAGGCCTGTACCACGGAACCTCCAGGGCGGCTACGAGGATCATGTGGGAAGAAGGGACGCCACGGTACCGCGTCACCGTGCGGAGCGGGGAGACCCGCGCGGTGAACTCCGCAAGTACGCCGCACTCGTCAGCCACGTACGGACGGTCCGTACACATGGGAAGGGCAACATCATGAAGGGCACCGTGGGGGAACTGGGGGAGTTCGGACTGATCAGGGAGCTCACCTCCCGGCTCACCACCACTCCGGCGGTACGCATCGGGCCGGGCGACGACGCCGCGGTGGTGACCGCGCCGGACCGGAGGGTGGTCGCCAGCACCGATGTCCTCCTGGAGGGCCGGCACTTCCGGCGCGACTGGTCGACGGCGTACGACGTGGGCCGCAAGGCCGCCGCACAGAACCTTGCCGACATCGCGGCGATGGGCGCGGTGCCCACCGCGATCCTGCTCGGCCTGGTCGTCCCCGCCGAACTCCCGGCGACCTGGCCGAACGAGCTGATGGACGGGCTGCGGGACGAGTGCCAGGTGGCCGGCGCCGCGGTGGTCGGCGGGGACGTCGTACGCGGCGACACCATCACCGTCGCGATCACCGCGCTCGGCGACCTGCGCAACCAGGAGCCGGTCACCCGGGCCGGCGCGCAGCCCGGCGATGTGGTCGCGGTGACCGGCTGGCTGGGCTGGTCCGCGGCCGGGCACGCGGTGCTCTCCCGCGGCTTCCGCTCGCCGCGGGCCTTCGTCGAGGCGCACCGCCGCCCCGAACCGCCGTACCACGCGGGCCCGGCGGCGGCCGGCCTCGGCGCCACGGCCATGACCGACGTCAGCGACGGGCTCGTCGCCGATCTCGGGCACATCGCCGAGGCCAGCAAGGTCCGGATCGACCTGCGCTCCGCGGCGATCGACATCCCCACGCAGATGTCGGACATCGGTACCGCGGTCGGGGTGGACCCCATGCAGTGGGTGCTCAACGGCGGCGAGGACCACGCGATCGTGGCCACCTTCCCGCCGGACGTGAAGCTGCCCGCCCGCTGGAAGGTGATCGGCGAGGTGCGCGGCCCGTCCGCGCTGCCGCAGGTCACGGTGGACGGCGCCCCCTGGGTCAAGGCCGGCTGGGACCACTTCGGCGACAACGACGACGCCGAGTAGATTCGCCGGTATGCGCATACCTCCACGCGTCCTGACCGTCGCCGGCTCCGACTCCGGCGGCGGCGCGGGCATCCAGGCGGACCTGAAGACCATGCTGGCGCTGGGCACCCACGGCATGAGCGTGCTCACCGCCGTCACCGCCCAGAACTCGCTGGGGGTGCAGGGCGCGTGGGAGCTGCCCGCCCAGGCGGTCCGGGCCCAGTTCCGCAGCGTCGTCGACGACATCGGCGTGCAGGCGGTCAAGACCGGGATGCTCTCCTCGGCGGAGCTCGTCGGGACCGTCGCCGCACTCCTCGCCGAACTGACCGTCCCGGTGGTCGTCGACCCGGTGGGCGTCTCCAAGCACGGCGATCCGCTGCTCGCCGCCGACGCCCTGGACGCGGTGCGCACCCGGCTGCTGCCCACCGCCACCGTCGCCACCCCGAACCTGGACGAGGTCGCCCAGCTGACCGGCGTACGGGTCGCCGAGGAGGCCGATATGCGGCGGGCGGCCGCCGCTGTCCTGGACTTCGGACCGCGCTGGGCGCTGATCAAGGGCGGCCACCTGACGGCCGGCGACGGCGACAGCGCCGTCGACCTGCTCACCGACGGCACCGAGGAACACTGGCTGCGCGCCCCCCGGCACGACAACCGGCACACCCACGGCACCGGCTGCACCCTCGCCAGCGCGCTCGCCGCCCACCTCGCCAAGGGGGACACCGTCCCGCAGGCCGCGGCGGCGGCCAAGGAGTACGTCACCGGGGCGCTCGCGGCCGGCTTCCGGCTGGGCGCGGGCATCGGCCCGGTGGACCACGGGTGGCGGCTGCGCGGTGCCCGCTGACCACCGGACACCCGGCGGCAGGAACGGCGAAAGCCGGCCCACCAGGAGGTGGACCGGCTCTCGGGGCAACCGGCTGGGCTGCGCTACGGCTAAGGCGTCAGCGCGAGACCTTGCCGGCCTTGATGCACGAGGTGCAGGCGTTCAGCTTCTTCGGCGTGCGCCCGATCACTGCACGCACCGTCTGGATGTTGGGGTTCCAACGACGGTTGGTGCGGCGATGCGAGTGCGAGACACTCTTGCCGAAGCCCGGCCCCTTGCCGCAGACGTCGCAGTTGGCAGCCACGGGTCACTCCAAAGACTTCAGATGCACTTACGGTGAAATCCCAACGAGCCGAGTGCATGGCCCGGCCGGCTTCGTCAGGAGAGGAATGGCCCGATTTTCATCGGGCAACCGGAGCAGCATACAACGGCCGCTCCCGCAGAGCGAAACTACCACGCACCCCCGGCCCCCGCCCCGGCCCGTCCGCCGGAGCGCGGCTACTGTGCGGTGCATCCCGTGACACAGGAGGACGACGTGCCCCACCCGCTCGACGCCGCCGCGGTCCGCTCCTGGTGCGGACTGGCGCTGGAGGCGCTCGGCCGGGAACGCGAGCGGATCGACGCGATCAACGTCTACCCGGTGGCCGACGGGGACACCGGCACCAACCTCTACCTGACGCTGGAATCCGCCGCCCGCGCCGTCGAGGCCGCCTTCGACGGGCACGCCTCGGCCGGCACCGCCCCCGCCCTCGCGGACGCCATCGGCGCCATGGCGCACGGTGCCCTGATCGGGGCCCGTGGCAACTCCGGCACCATCCTGGCGCAGCTGCTGCGCGGGATGACCGAGGTCCTGGCGGCCGACGGAGCGGCGGGCGGCGGCGCCGACGGTGCGGCCGATGCGCTGCGCCGGGCGCTGCGCCGGGCCGCCTCCTCGACGTACGAGGCGGTCGCGCACCCCGTGGAGGGCACGGTCCTGACGGTGGCCACCGCCGCCGCCGAGGCCGCCGAGCGGACCGGTGGGAACGGCGGCCCCGCCGGTATCGCCCGCGCCGCCCACGAGGGCGCCCGCAGCGCGCTGGCGGCGACGCCCCGGCAGCTCGCGGTGCTGGGCCGGGCGGGCGTGGTGGACGCCGGCGGCTGCGGGCTGGTCGCCCTGCTGGGCGCGCTCGCCGACGCGCTCTCCGGGGAGGTCTCGACGACCCCGGTCGCCCTGCGGGCGGACGCCCCGCTCCCGGTGGCGGCCGGCTGTGGGACCGATGCCCGGGCGGCCGTCGAGGGGTGCCGCCAGGAAGGCGGGCCGGCCTTCGAGGTGATCTACCTGCTGGAGGCCGGGGACGCCGCGGTGGCGCGGCTGCGGGCCCGGCTCGACGGGCTCGGCGACTCCCTGGTGGTGGTCGGCGGGGACGGCCTGTGGAACGTCCACGTCCATGTCGACGACGCCGGCGCCGCCGTGGAGGCCGGGATCGAGGCGGGCCGCCCGTACCGGATCCGCATCACCCACTTCGCCGGCGCCGTCCCCGCCGAGGAACCGGCGATGGCGGCCCGGGCCGTGGTCGCCGTGGTGCCGGGCGCGGGGCTCGCCGGACTGTGCGCCGAGGCCGGCGCCACCCCGGTCTCCGTCCGCCCCGGGGAGCCGCCCGCCAGCGGAGAGCTGGTCCAGGCGATCCGGCAGGCGCACGCCCGCGAGGTGATGCTGCTGCCCAACGACCCCGAACTCCGGCACACCGCAGCGGCCGCCGCCGAGCAGGCCCGCACCGAGGGCGTACGGGTCGCCCTGATCCCCACCCGCTCCGCCGTCCAGGGCATCGCCGCGCTGGCCGTGCATGAGCCGGGCCGCAGCTTCGACGAGGACGTGGTCGCGATGACCGCGGCCGCGGGCGCCACCCGCTACGCCGAGCTGGCGGTCGCCGAGCGGCAGTCGTGGACGATGGCCGGGATCTGCCAGGCCGGGGACGTCCTGGGGCTGATCGACGGCGATGTCGCGGTGATCGGCGCGGACCTCACCGCCACCGCGACCACGGTGCTGGACCGGATGCTCTCGGCGGGCGGCGAGATGGTCACCCTGGTCCTGGGCGCACAAGCGCCCGCCTCGCTCGCCGAGCGGCTGGAGCGGCACGTCCGCGAGCGGCACCTCGCCGTGGACACGGTCGTCTACGAGGGCGGCCAGCACACCGCGCCGCTGCTCATCGGCGTGGAGTGAACCGGCGTGCAGTGAACACGGCAAAACGGCCGGTGACCCGCCGTTGTCACACCCGTGGTGTGCAATGGACCCGTGGCAGCGCTCGACGAACCCCTCAAGAACATTCTCGGCGGCACCACCGCGAAGGTGCTCTCCGAACACCTCGGTCTGCGCACGGCCGGCGACCTGTTGCACCACTACCCGCGGCGCTACGCCGAGCGCGGTGAGCTGACCCGCCTCGCGGACCTTCCGCTGGACGAACACGTCACGGTCGTCGCGCAGGTCGCCGACGCCCGGGTGCTGAAGTTCAACGGCGGCCGGGGCCAGCGGCTCGAAGTGACCCTCACCGACGGCAGCGGCCGGCTCCAGCTGGTCTTCTTCGGCAAGGGGATCCACAAGCCGCACAAGGAGTTGCTCCCCGGGCGCCGGGCGATGTTCGCCGGCAAGGTGTCGGTCTTCAACCGCAAACTCCAGCTGGCCCACCCCGAGTACCAGCTCCTCGACGGCGACGCCGACAGCGGCGCCGTGGACGCCTTCGCCAACCAGCTGATGCCGATCTACCCGGCCTGCCAGCAGATGGCCTCCTGGAAGATCGCCAAGGCGGTGGACGCGGTGCTGCCCCGTGCCCAGGACGCCGTCGACCCGCTGCCGCAGGCGCTGCGCCAGGGCCGGGCGCTGGTCGAGCTCCCCGAGGCGCTGCTCAAGATCCACCGGCCGGGCAGCAAGGCCGATGTCGCCGATGCGCGGGCCCGGCTGAAGTGGGACGAGGCGTTCGTGATGCAGGTCGCGCTCGCCCGGCGCCGGCGCGCCGACACCCAACTCCCGGCGGTGGCACGGACGGTGACCAAGGGCGGCATCCTCGATGCGTTCGACGCCAAGCTGCCCTTCACGCTCACCGACGGCCAGCAGAAGGTCAGCCGGGAGATCTTCGACGACCTGGCCACCGCACACCCGATGCACCGTCTGCTCCAGGGCGAGGTGGGCTCCGGCAAGGCACAGCCGCTGGACGCTCTTGTCCTCACCCCGTGCGGCTTCGTGCCCATGGGCGAGATGGCCGTCGGCACGGAGGTCGTGGTGCCCAGCGGTGAGCGCGCCGTGGTGGACGGCGTCTTCCCGCAGGGCGAGCGCGAGGTGTGGCGGCTGGTGCTGTCGGACGGCAGCGCCGTCGAGTGCGACGACGAGCACCTGTGGATCGTCGGGTCCCGTGCGGCCGGCGAGCGGGTGCTGACCACCCGCGAGTTGCGGGCGGACCTGTTGGCGGCTGACGGCCGGCCCCAGTGGTCCATCGCGGCGGCCACCCCGGTGGACCTCGACGGGGGCGGCGAGCGGCCGCTCGATCCGTACCGGGTGGGGCGGCGGCTGGCGGAGGACCACGGTCCGCAGGACCGGGTGCCGGACGCCTGCCGCAACGCCCCGGTGAAGGACCGGCTGGCCGTGCTGCGGGGCCTGCTGGACGCCGGGGGGCGGCCCGCGGGGGACCGGGTGGTCTTCCGCGCCGGGCACCGCCCGCTGGCCGACGACGTCGCCTGGCTGGTGCGCTCCCTGGGCGGCACCGCCCACCTGCGCACCGCCCAGGACGGGGCACACCACGTCCACGTCGCCCTGCCGGAGGAGGACGGGAGCGGCCTCCGCCGTACCGTCCAGGCCATCGAGCACGTGGGCCGCAAGCAGGTCCAGTGCATCAGCGTCGCGCACCCCGACCACGCCTATGTGACCGACCACTTCACGGTCACCCACAACACCATGGTCGCGCTGCGCGCCATGCTCGGAGTGGTCGACAGCGGGGGCCAGGCCGCGATGCTGGCACCCACCGAGGTGCTCGCCCAGCAGCACCACCGCTCGATCACCGAGATGATGGGGGAGTTGGCCGAAAACTGGGGTCTGCGCGAAGCGCAGTCGGCCGAGGGTGGCGGTGGGCGACGGGCGGGCATGCTCGGCGGCGCGGAGCAGGGCACCAAGGTGGTGCTGCTGACCGGCTCCATGGGGGCCGCGGCCCGCCGGCAGGCGCTGCTCGACCTGGTCACAGGCGAGGCCGGGATCGTGGTGGGCACCCATGCCCTGATCGAGGACGTGGTGCAGTTCCACGACCTGGGGCTGGTGGTCGTCGACGAGCAGCACCGGTTCGGCGTCGAGCAGCGGGACGCGCTGCGCGGCAAGGGGCACTCTCAGCACGAGAAGCAGACGCCGCACCTGCTGGTGATGACCGCGACGCCCATCCCGCGCACGGTCGCCATGACCGTCTTCGGCGACCTGGAGACCTCTGTCCTGGACCAACTCCCCGCCGGACGCTCGCCGATCGCCAGCCATGTGGTGCCCGTACAGGACAAGCCGCACTTCCTGGCGCGCGCCTGGGAGCGGGTCCGTGAGGAGGTGGCCGCCGGCCACCAGGCCTACGTGGTGTGCCCACGGATCGGCGACGACGAGGACGAGGCGCCCAAGGGGGCCAAGAAGGGGGCGGCGGCCGCCAAGGGAGCCGCGGCCCAGGAGGGTTCACCGGAGGACGCGGCGGAGAAGCGGCCCCCGCTCGCGGTGCTGGACATCGCCGACCAGCTCACCAAGGGGCCGCTCGCCGGCCTGCGGGTGGCGGTGCTGCACGGTCGGATGGCGCCGGACGACAAGGACGCGGTGATGCGCTCCTTCGCGGCCGGTGCACTGGACGTCCTGGTCGCCACGACCGTCATCGAGGTCGGGGTGAACGTCCCCAACGCCACCACCATGGTGATCATGGACGCCGACCGCTTCGGCGTCTCCCAGCTGCACCAGCTCCGCGGCCGGGTCGGCCGGGGCTCGGCACCCGGACTGTGCCTGCTGGTCAGCGAGATGCCCGAGGCCAGCCCGGCCCGCGCCCGGCTCGCCGCCGTGGCCGGCACCCTCGACGGCTTCGAGCTCTCCCGGATCGACCTGGAGCAGCGGCGCGAGGGCGACGTCCTGGGCCAGGCGCAGTCCGGTGTCCGCTCCTCGCTGCGGATGCTCGCGGTCATCGACGACGAGGAGGTCATCGCCGCCGCCCGTGAGGAGGCCACCGCGCTGGTCACCGAGGACCCCGAGCTGACCGGCTATCCGGAGCTGCGGACCGTGTTGGCGGCCCTGCTGGACGAGGAGCGGGAGCAGTACCTGGACAAGGGCTGAGGCAGCCGCGGCGGAGCGGGCCGCGACGTGAGATCGGTCACCGGCCCGGGCGTCACCGGGGCGCCACGGGCGGGCGCTCGCGCCGGTACGACGGAATATCGTGGAGGGCGGAGCCCGACCGGCTCCGCCCCACACTCAGCATGCGCAACGTAAGGACGGGCCCATGACCCGCGTGATCGCCGGTAGGGCCGGCGGCCGCCGCCTGGCCGTACCACCGGGGAACGGCACCCGCCCCACCTCCGACCGGGCCCGCGAAGGGATGTTCTCCACCTGGGAGTCGCTCGACGGACCGCTGGCCGGCGCCCGGGTGCTCGACCTCTACGGCGGCTCCGGCGCCGTCGGCCTAGAGGCCCTCTCCCGCGGCGCCGCCCAGGTGCTGCTGGTCGAGGCCGATGCCCGCGCGGTGCGCACGATCCGGGACAACGTCCGCGCGGTCGGCCTCCCGGGCGCCGAGGTCCGGGCCGGCAAGGCCGAGCAGACCGCCGCCGCCCCCGCTCCGGGCGAGCCCTACGACATCGTCTTCCTGGACCCGCCGTACGCGGTCACCGACCAGGATCTGTGCGAGATCCTGCTCACACTCCGTGGTCAGGGGTGGCTAGCGGAGCAGGCACTCGTCACCGTGGAGCGGAGCACCCGAGGCGGCACGTTCCTGTGGCCGGACGGTTTTGAAGCGATCAAGGCCCGTCGCTACGGCGAGGGGACGCTTTGGTACGGTCGCGCCGCTTCGACGTCCGCCGAATCGACGTCAACAAGCGTGTCATGACCCGATCGGAGAGCGAGGAACCGAAGTTGCGCCGCGCCGTCTGTCCGGGGTCCTTCGACCCCATCACCAACGGGCACCTGGACATCATCGCCCGTGCCTCCAAGCTGTACGACGTCGTCCATGTGGCCGTGATGATCAATCAGTCCAAGAAGGGGCTGTTCACGGTCGACGAGCGGATCGACCTCATCCGCCGGGCCACCGCCGAGTACGGCAACGTCGAGGTCGAGGCCTTCCACGGCCTGCTCGTCGACTTCTGCAAGCAGCGCGACATCCCCGCGATCGTCAAGGGGCTGCGCGCCGTCAGCGACTTCGACTACGAGCTGCAGATGGCCCAGATGAACAACGGCCTCTCCGGTGTGGAGACCCTCTTCGTCCCCACCAACCCCACCTACAGCTTCCTGTCCTCCAGCCTGGTGAAGGAGGTCGCTGCCTGGGGCGGCGATGTCTCCCACCTCGTCCCGCCGTTCGTCCTCGAAGCGCTCACCGAGCGGCTGCGCAACAAGGACTGACCCGGTTCACGGCGCACCGACCGCGGACACCAGCTGACGGTGCGTCAGTTGGTGTCGGGGGGAGGGCTCATGGACGTACAGTCGATCCGTTCCGTCGTTCCAACCCTTCAGAGAGTGGCGAGTCCAAGGTGGACGTGCAGAAGAAGCTCGACGACATCGTCGCGACCATCGCCGGCGCCCGGTCCATGCCCATGTCGGCCTCGTGCGTGGTCAACCGCGCCGAGCTGCTCGCCCAGCTGGAGGAGGTGCGCGCGGCGCTGCCGGGCTCCCTCGCACAGGCGCAGGAGCTGATCGGCGGGCGGGAGCAGATGGTCGAGCAGGCGCGGGCCGAGGCGGAGCGGATCATCGAGTCCGCGCACGCCCAGCGCGGCTCGCTGATCTCCGACACCGAGGTCGCCCGGCAGTCCCAGGACGAGGCCGACCGGATCCTCGCCGAGGCCCGCCGGGAGGCGGAGGAGATCCGCGCCGAGGCCGACGACTACGTCGACAGCAAGCTCGCCAACTTCGAGGTCGTGCTCACCAAGACCATCGGCTCGGTCGACCGCGGCCGGGAGAAGCTGCTCGGCCGCGACCCGGGTTTGGAGGGGCAGGCGTACCCGGACGAGGACGGTACCCAGCCCCCCGAGCGCAGCGCCGACCCGGAGACCCTCCGGCAGCGCGCCGACGCCTATGTGGACGCCAAGTTCGGGGCGTTCCAGGCCGTGCTGACCAAGACGCTGGAGGCGGTCGGTCGGGGTCGCGACAAGCTCCAGGGCGCCCAGGCGATCGACGAGCTCGCCGCCCATCTGGCCACCGCGGGCCAGCAGGGGGCGGGCTCCGGCCAGCTGCAGGCGGACGCCGAGTACCTGGCCGAACTGGCGGGCATCGGCGCCGACCGGGACCCGCAGCCCGCGCCCCAGGTGCCCCCGATGCCCCAGGCTCCGCCCCAGGAACACCCGCAGCAGGACTACTACGCGGCCCAGGCGGCCTACCAGCAGCAGGACGCCTACGGCTACCAGCAGGCCCAGCAAGCCCAGCAGCCCCAGCAGGTCTCGTACGCCCAGCACCAGGATCCGTACGGCTACGACTGGCAGCAGGCACAGCAGGCACAGCAGGCACAGCAGGCACAACAGCAGGGCTACGACCCCAACGGCTACCTCCAGCCGCAGGTGCCCCAGCAGCCCCAGCACGCCCCGCACGGCCACTCCGCCCAGCCCGGAGCGCTCGACGAGACCAGCCTCTTCGACACCAGCATGATCGACCTGGATCAGCTGCGGCAGTACGAGGAAGGCCGCCCGTAGACGGCTCCGCCGGCGGGAAGTGCGCGGTGGCCGGGAGCGGATTGGGCCTAACGGGGCCCGTCCAGTATCCTGGCTCTTCGGTCGCGCGTATCCTCGCGATCTTTGCTGCCCGAATTGCACAGGTGGATTGCCCAGGTGGGATGCACCTGTGGGACCCGGGCGGCGTGCAGACCCCGTAGAAAGCAGGAAGCCATCAACGCCCGCCTCGACCACCGTTCCCCTCTCGTGTTCGATACGCGTGAGCTCGGCCGTCGTCCCGGTGCGCTCAAGAGGGTCTCCCGCTCCGTCGAGGCTCCCCGGAACCTCGGCAACGAGGTCATCGGTGTGCCCGAGGGTGCCCCGATCGAGCTGGAGCTCCGCCTGGAGTCGGTCATGGACGGGGTGCTTGTCACAGGCACCGGCCGTGCAACCGTCAAGGGGGAGTGCGTAAGGTGTCTGGAGCCGCTGGAGCGAGAGCTCGACAGCGACTTCCAGGAGCTGTTCGCCTATCCCGACGCCGATGCCCACGTCCATGACAAGGACGCCGGCGAGGACGTCGAGGACGAGGAGGACACCCTCTTCCTCGAGGACGACCTGTTCGACCTCGAACCGGTGCTGCGTGACGCGGTGGTGCTTGCACTGCCGATGCAGCCGGTGTGCCAGGACGACTGCCCGGGCCTGTGCTCCGATTGCGGAGTGCGGCTGGCGGACGACCCGGACCACCACCACGATGCCGTCGACATCCGTTGGGCGGCACTGCAGGGACTCGCCGAGACCGTCAAGGACGGCGAGAAGGACAACGCACCCCGCGACGGCGGGGATGAACCTCAGGAGAAGTAGCCGTGGCTGTTCCGAAGCGGAAGATGTCGCGCAGCAACACGCGCCACCGCCGGTCGCAGTGGAAGGCTGCGGTCCCCACCCTGGTGGCGTGCGAGCGCTGCCACGAGCCGAAGCAGCAGCACATCGCGTGCCCGAGCTGCGGCACCTACAACAAGCGCCAGGTCCTCGAGGTCTGAGCGGCTGGTGACAGGCTCTATGTCAGACGCCAACGCGACTTCCCGCAAACGCGGGGATGAACCGACTCCGGCGGACACGGCCTCGTCTCACACGCTTCTGGAAGGGCGGCTCGGGTACAAGCTCGAGACCGCCCTTCTGGTGCGTGCGCTGACGCACCGCTCGTTCGCGTACGAGAACGGCGGTCTACCCACCAACGAGCGGCTGGAGTTCCTCGGGGACTCGGTGCTCGGCCTGGTGGTCACCGACACGCTGTACCGGATCCACCCGGACCTCCCGGAGGGCCAGCTGGCCAAGCTCCGGGCCGCGGTGGTCAACTCGCGCGCACTCGCCGGGGTGGGCCGCGGCCTCGACCTCGGCGCCTTCATCCGCCTCGGCAGGGGCGAAGAGGGCACGGGCGGCCGGGACAAGGCATCCATCCTCGCCGACACACTGGAAGCAGTGATCGGCGCGGTCTATCTCGATCAGGGCCTCGATGCGGCCGCCGAGCTGGTGCACCGGCTCTTCGATCCGCTCATCGAGAAGTCCTCTAGCCTGGGCGCGGGCCTGGACTGGAAGACCAGCCTCCAGGAGCTCACCGCGACCGAGGGTCTCGGTGTTCCGGAGTACCTGGTGACCGAGACCGGTCCGGACCACGAGAAGACCTTTACTGCTGCCGCCCGCGTCGGTGGTGTCTCGTACGGCACCGGCACCGGCCGCAGCAAGAAGGAAGCCGAGCAGCAGGCGGCCGAGTCCGCGTGGCGCGCGATCCGCGCCGCGGCGGACGAGGCGGCCAAGGCGGTGGGCGACGCTACGTCGCCGGCCTCCGACGGCTCGGCTCCGGCCGCCGGCGACACCTCGTCGTCGGCGCACTGAACGACGGCTTCTGACCCCGTGCGGGGCGGCCCCACGCCGCCCCGTCCGGGGTCAGAAGTCTTTCCCGCCCCTGGCGCCCCTGCCGCCCCGCCGTCCCGAGGAGTCCCGCTGTGCCCGAGCTGCCCGAGGTCGAGGTCGTCCGCCGTGGACTGGAGCGCTGGGTCAGCGGCCGGACGATCGACGCCGTCGAGGTGTGCCATCCGCGGTCGGTCCGCCGGCACACGGCCGGGGCGGCCGACTTCGCCGCCCGGCTCAAGGGGCTGCGGCTCGGTACGGCCCGACGGCGCGGCAAGTACCTCTGGCTGCCGGTGACCGGCGGGGGGCCGGCCGCGCAGACCGCCGCCGAGGGCATTGCCCCCCTGGTCACCCCCTCCGTCACCCACGGCCTGGCGATCCTCGCCCACCTCGGGATGAGCGGACAGCTGCTGGTGCAGCCGCACGGCGCCCCCGACGAGAAGCACCTGCGCATCCGGATCCGCTTCGACGACGCCGTGGACACCGAGCTCCGCTTCGTCGATCAGCGCACCTTCGGCGGTCTCTCGCTGCACGACACGGTGCCCGGCGACCCCGACCACCTGCCCGACGTCATCGCGCACATCGCCCGCGATCCGCTCGACCCGGCCTTCGACGACACGGCCTTCCACGATGCGCTGCGCCGCTGCCGGACCACCGTCAAGCGGGCCCTGCTGGACCAGACGCTGATCAGCGGCGTCGGCAACATCTACGCCGACGAGGCGCTGTGGCGCAGCAAGCTGCACTACGACCGGCCCACGGCGACCTTCACCCGCCCGCGCACCGCCGAACTGCTCGGCCACATCCGGGAGGTGATGAACGAGGCGCTCGCCGTCGGCGGGACCAGCTTCGACAGCCTCTACGTCAACGTCAACGGCGAGTCGGGCTACTTCGAACGCTCCCTGGACGCCTACGGGCGCGAGGACGAGCCCTGCCGCCGCTGCGGCACCCCGATCCGCCGCCGCCCCTGGATGAACCGCTCCAGCTACTTCTGCCCGCGCTGCCAGCGGCCGCCGCGGGGCTGAGCGCGGCGCGGCCGGCACGCGGCGCGACGCACCCCGCTCACCCCTCGCCGCGCTCGGCGTCGTAGCGCTCCCGTGCGGCTATCACCTGGGGCATCCGGTCCTCCACCAGGTCGATCAGGGACCGCAGCCGGCCGGCCACCTGGAGCCCGAGCGGGGTGAGCGCGTAATCCACCCGGGGCGGGTTGGTCTGCTGCGCCTCGCGGTGCACGAGTCCGTCCCGCTCCAGTGCGTGCAGCGTCTGGGCCAGCATCTTCTCGCTGACGCCCGCCACCCGGCGGCGCAGTTCGTTGAAGCGGAACGTCCCGTCGAGCAGCGCGCCCAGCGTCAGGCTGCCCCACCGGTCGGTGATGTGCTTCAGCGCGTCCCGGGAGGGGCAGTCCCGCGCGAACACATCGAAGGCCAGGTCGTCCGGACAGCCGGGGGCGGAGTCCTCGGCGGTGCTGGGGGTGGTCTCGGTCGCCATGGGGTCACCATACCTCCGGGTAGCGCTAACCAGTGGGTTGCGCTTTCTAAAAGTTAGTGCTTCTCTTTCTCTCGTCGCCGCGACCGGCGCACACCCCCGGATGTCGACCGCCCGGGACCCATCACCATGAGGAGCCTCGCCATGACCAGCCCTGCCCTGCCCGCCCCCGTCGTCTCCCTCGCCTACCACTCCGGCTACGGGCACACCGCCGTACTGGCCGAGGCGGTGCGGGCCGGCGCCGCCGAGGCGGGTGCCACCGTCCACCTGATCAAGGTCGACGAGATCACCGACGCACAGTGGGCGCAGCTCGACGCCTCCGACGCGATCGTCTTCGGCTCCCCGACCTACATGGGCACCGCCTCCGGCGCCTTCCACGTCTTCGCCGAGGCGACCTCGGCCCGCTGGGCCACCCGGGCCTGGCAGGACAAGCTCGCCGCCGGCTTCACCAACTCCGCCTCCAAGAGCGGCGACAAGCTGCACACCCTGCAGTTCTTCACCGTGCTCGCCGCCCAGCACGGCATGACCTGGGTCGGCCTCAACCTGCTCCCGGGCTGGAACTCCTCCACCGCCTCCGAGAACGACCTGAACCGCCTGGGCTTCTTCCTGGGCGCGGCCGCCCAGTCCCCCAACGACCAGGGCCCCGAGGGCGTCCACAAGGCCGATGTCGCCACCGCCGAGCACCTCGGGCGCCGGATCGCCGAACAGGCCCGCATCGTCCTGGCGGGACGCGCCGCACTGGCCGCCTGACCGGGACCGGCCGGCCCCGGAGGGCCCGGACGCCGTACGCCCGCGCCGCCCCGTGATTCAGCACGGGGCGGCGCGGGCGTACGGATGCTTCCACCGTCAGGGGCGCGGCGACGGCGGGGACGGCCTGCTCAGAAGCCGAAGTCCTGGGTCCACCAGGGGCCGCCGGGTCCGAGGTGGACGCCGACGCCGAGTGTCTTGTACTCGCAGTTGAGGATGTTGGCGCGGTGGCCGGGGCTGTTCATCCAGGAGTCCATGACGGACTGGGCGTTGGCCTGGCCGCGGGCGATGTTCTCGCCGCCGAGGTCGGAGATGCCGGCGGCGCGGGCGCGGTCCCAGGGGCTGCGGCCGTCGGGATCGGTGTGGTCGAAGAAGCCGCGGGCGGCCATGTCATCGCTGAACTGCCCGGCGAGGTCGGCCAGTTCCTTGTCCGCGGTCACCGGCGAGCAGCCAACCTGGGCGCGCTCCTGGTTGACCAGGGTCAGCACCTGGGACTCGGCGGACGACTCGGCGTCGGGCGTCTTCGACGGGGCCGCAGACGTGCGCGGCGGTGCGGAGGACGGGCGGGCGGCGGGGGAGGAGGCGCGGTGCGAAGGCGTGGTCCCGCCCGGGGATTTGGCCTTCCGGTGCGGCGAGGGCGACGTCGAGGGCGTCATGGGGGTGGTGGGGCGGTCGGCCCCAGGGGTGGTGGCGCGGTCGCTGCTCCGGCTGGTCGGCGCCGTGGCGCGGTCGGACGGGGACGCCGACAGACCACCCATCGGCGTGCTGGCCTCCGGCAGGGCGCCGGTCCGCACCCGGTCCTGGTCGCCGCCGGGGCCGCCGTCGAACTGGCCGCCACCGGGGAGCAGTCCGGAGGCGACCGCCACGGCCCCCATCGCCACCGCGGCCGACACGCCGAGCAGTCCGGTGCGCACCGGGGCCCCGCCGCGACCTCGGGCCGCTCGGTGGGAGCGGTGTCCCGCCGGGTCGGCCGGTGCGCCCGGGTGCATGGCCGTCGGGGCGTCAACAGGCCCCGCACCGGAGGTTCCGGGCGGGTGGGGAGCAGAGCGTCGATGGCGGCCCATCCGCTGTCGTCCTTCCCCCGGTGCAAGCACCGGCACCACTGGAGCGGCTACCGCCGCACCGCCTTCCTGACGTCAAGATGACTCACCCGAAAGAGTGAGTCTCGCTGTCGGGGGACTGTACGCCATGGGCTCAGGGGGCGATGTGTTCGCTGAGCAATTGGCCAGTTAACGTGCACACATGAATGAAGCTGTCCGTGTGACCGCGTGGGTGCGTGGTCAGGTCCAGGGTGTCGGATTCCGTTGGTTCACCCGGGCCAACGCTCTTCGCATCGGCGAACTCGCCGGATTTGCAGTGAATCTCGGCGACGGCCGGGTGCAGGTGGTCGCCGAGGGACCCAAGGGCCACTGCGATCAGCTGCTGGAGTGGCTGCGGACCGGAGACACGCCCGGGCGGGTCGACGGAGTCACTGAGATATGGGACACGCCCCGCGGTGGCTACGACGGTTTCGAGATCCGCTGAAACGGCCCGCCGGAACCCTCCGTACGGCCGTCATCGGCGATCTTCACCGTGCGTCTTCGTCAGCTGCTTACGGGAGATAAGGCCTGGTGGTTGCCAACTCGGCCGACCCGTGCAAGGCTGCGGCTGTACGGATGATCTCTACGCCCCGGCGGGACCTTTCTGGAGAGTCGGCGCAGTGCCCTGAGGGCCGCGCACTCTCAGGCGCCCGAGGATACGGGGTGTGATCGTGTTGACCGTCAAACCGTTTGGTGAGACTCTGGAATCCCCGCGCACCTTAGCTGTTTGGCATTGAGTACACCAGAGAATGACAAGCACCGCGGGTGCGAATCCCTCACGACCCACACCGCTTCGGTCGGTCACTCATTGTGGAGGACCATCCATCATGGCAAAGGCGCTTCTCGGTTACGTCGGCGGCTCCGACCCCCGAGTCCTCTCCGAGATGCGACGGCTTCAGCAGCGCGTCCAAGACCTTGAATCCGAACTCATTCGGATGCAGGCCGAAAACGACATGCTGTCCGCTGCCGCACGTCGCGACGAGTCGGTGCTCGACATCGACGTACCCCAGGCGGAGCCCGCGCTCACCTGACCCCTCACCCCAGGGCCGGTAGGGCTGCTCGCCAGCCGCTTGAGGCACCGCTCTCTTCAAGATCTGCAAGGGACGCTTCGGCGTCCCTTCATCGTTTCCCGCTTCGTCGTCCCCCGCCCCACGACGCTGATGCGGCGCACCACGTGGCCACCGGTGTGGTGCCGCCCTTTCCTTACCGCATGATGTGCCCTGCGCTTTCGTTGGTGAAACCGAAAGCAACGGCGCGGTGTCCCCGGGGCGTACGCGGCCGCCCGAGGGACCCGGAATGTTGGGGCCGCCCGCCGAGAAGTGCCCGGTAGAGTCCAACGGCGTGCACCTCAAGAGTCTGACCCTGCGAGGCTTCAAGTCCTTCGCCTCCGCCACGACACTCCGGTTCGAACCGGGCATCACCTGCGTCGTGGGCCCCAACGGATCCGGCAAGTCCAATGTCGTGGACGCGCTCAGCTGGGTCATGGGCGAGCAGGGCGCCAAGTCGCTGCGCGGCGGGAAGATGGAGGACGTCATCTTCGCCGGGACCACCGGGCGCCCGCCGCTCGGCCGCGCCGAGGTCTCGCTCACCATCGACAACTCCGACGGTGCACTGCCGATCGAGTACGCCGAAGTCACCCTGACCCGGATCATGTTCCGCAACGGCGGCAGCGAGTACCAGATCAACGGGGACACCTGCCGGCTGCTCGACATCCAGGAGCTGCTCTCCGACTCCGGCATCGGCCGGGAGATGCACGTCATCGTCGGGCAGGGCCAGCTCGACTCGGTGCTGCACGCCGACCCGATGGGCCGCCGGGCGTTCATCGAGGAGGCCGCCGGCGTCCTCAAGCACCGCAAGCGCAAGGAGAAGGCGCTGCGGAAGCTGGAGGCGATGAAGGCGAACCTCGCCCGCGTCCAGGACCTCACAGACGAGCTGCGGCGCCAGCTCAAGCCGCTGGGCCGGCAGGCCGCGGTGGCCCGGCGCGCCGCCGTGATCCAGGCCGATCTGCGCGACGCCCGGCTGCGGCTGCTCGCCGACGACCTGGTCACCCTGCGCGAGGCGCTACGCGCGGAGATCGCGGACGAGGCAGCGCTCAAGGAGCGCAAGCAAGCCGCGGAAGAACGCCTCCGTACCGCCCAGCAGCGGGAGGCGGCGCTGGAGGAGGAGGTCCGTACCCTCACCCCGCGGGTACAGCGCGCCCAGCAGACCTGGTACGAGCTCTCGCAGCTGGCGGAGCGGGTGCGCGGCACGATCTCGCTGGCCGAGGCCCGGGTCAAGAGCGCCACGGCGGCCCCGCCGGAGGAGCGGCAGGGCCGTGACCCCGACGACATGGAGCGGGAGGCCGCCCGGATCCGCGAGCAGGAAGCGGAGTTGACCGCCGCTCTGGAGGCGGCGAGCCGGGCGCTGGAGGACACCGTCGAACACCGTGCCGGGCTGGAGCGGCAGTTGGCGGACGAGGAGCGCCGGCTGCGGGATGCCGCCCGGGCCCTCGCCGACCGGCGGGAGGGCCTGGCCCGGCTCAGCGGCCAGGTCACCGCCGCGCGTGGCCGCGCCGCCTCCGCCCAGGCGGAGATCGACCGGCTGGCCGAGGCCCGGGACGGTGCCCGGGAGCGGGCGGCCGCAGCCCAGGAGGAGTACGAACAGCTCAGGGCCGAGGTCGACGGGCTGGACGCGGACGACGAGGAGAGCGCGGCGGCGTACGAGGCGGCGCGTGCGCAGAGGGGGGAGGCGGAGGCCGCGCTGACCACCGCCCGGGAGGCGCTGACCTCGGCCGAGCGCCGGCGCGCCGCGACCGCCGCCCGGCATGACGCACTGGCGCCGGGACTGCGCCGCAAGGACGGCACCGGAGCCCTGCTGACCGCGTCCGACCGGCTCGCCGGAGTGCTTGGCCCGGCCGCCGAGCTGCTGACGGTCACCCCCGGCTTCGAGATCCCGGTCGCCGCCGCGCTCGGTGCGGCGGCGGATGCGGTGGCCGTCTCCGGTCCGGCCGCCGCCGCCGAGGCCATCCGGCTGCTGCGCACGCAGGACGCGGGGCGGGCGGCGATGGTGCTGGGGGCCGGCGGCAGCGGTACGGCGCGGGTGCCCGGGCCCGCTAAGGCGGTGGAGGCGGGCGCGTCCGTGCAGGTGCCGTCGCCGGCCGGGGCCGAGGAGGCCGGCGATGCGGCCGGGGCGGTGCGGGCCGCCTCGGCGTCCGGGGGCGTCGGGACCGCCGTGCACCGGGTGCCCGGGCCGCGCTCCGCGCCCGTACCCGCCGGCGAACTGGTCCAGGGGCCGCCGGAATTGACCGCCGCGGTGACCCGGCTGCTGCGCGACGTCGTGGTGGTGGGGACTCTGGAGGACGCCGAGGACCTGGTGGCCGCCCGACCCGAGGTGCTGGCCGTGACCGGCGAGGGCGATCTGCTGGGGACGCACTTCGCACAGGGCGGCTCCGCCGGTGCCCCGAGCCTGCTGGAGGTGCAGGCGTCGGTCGACGCGGCGGCGGCCGAGCTGGAGGAGCTGGCGGCGCACTGCGCGGAGCTGGAAGAGGCGCAGCGGGCCGCGGCCGGGCGGCGTACGGAGTGTGCCGCGCTGGTCGAGGAGTTGGCCGAGCGGCGGCGGGCGGCGGACCGGGAGAAGTCGAAGGTCGCCGGGGACCTGGGGCGGCTCGCCGGGCAGGCGCGGGCGGCCGCCGGCGAGGCGGAGCGGTCGGCCGCGGCCGCCGCCCGGGCCGAGGAGGCGCTGGTCCGCGCCACCGAGGAGGCCGAGGAGCTGGCCGAGCGGCTGGCGGTGGCTCAGGAGGACGACGGCGTGGCCGAGGAGGAGCCCGACACCTCCGTCCGGGACCGGCTGGCGGCCGACGGGGCCAATGCCCGGCAGACCGAGATGGAGGCCCGGCTCCAGGCGCGTACGCACGAGGAGCGGGTGAAGGGGCTGGCCGGCCGGGCGGACGCGCTGGACCGGGGGGCGCGGGCCGAGCGCGAGGCACGGGCGCGGGCCGAGCGGCGGCGCGCCCGGCTGCGACACGAGGCGGAGGTGGCCCGGGCGGTCGCCTCCGGGGCCCGGCAGTTGCTGGCGCATGTCGAGGTGTCGGTCGTACGGGCCGAGGAGGAGCGCGCCGCTGCGGACCGGGCCAAGGCCGGCCGGGAGCAGGCGCTGGCGGCCGAGCGGACGGCGGCCAGGGACCTCAAGGCCGAGCTGGACAAGTTGACCGACTCGGTGCACCGGGGCGAGGTGTTGGGCGCCGAGAAGCGGTTGCGGATCGAGCAGCTGGAGGGCCGGGCCCTGGAGGAGCTGGGGGTCGAGCCGGCCGCGCTGGTCGCCGAGTACGGCCCCGGCCAGCCCGTACCGCCGTCGCCGCCGGCCGAGGGCGAGGCACTGCCGGACGACCCCGGCCACCCGCGTAACCAGCCGGTGCCCTACGACCGGGCGGAGCAGGAGAAGCGGCTGAAGGCCGCCGAGCGGGCGTATCAGCAGCTCGGGAAGGTGAACCCGCTGGCGTTGGAGGAGTTCGCCGCGCTGGAGGAGCGGCACCAGTTCCTCAGCGAGCAGCTTGAAGACTTGAAGAAGACCCGGGCCGACCTGCTACAGGTGGTCAAGGAGGTCGACGAGCGGGTGGAGCAGGTCTTCACCGAGGCGTACCACGACACGGCACGGGAGTTCGAGGGCGTCTTCGCACGGCTCTTCCCGGGCGGCGAGGGGCGGCTGGTGCTGACCGACCCGGCCAACATGCTGGCGACCGGGGTCGATGTGGAGGCGCGTCCGCCGGGCAAGAAGGTCAAGCGGCTCTCCCTGCTGTCCGGCGGGGAGCGGTCGCTGACCGCGGTGGCGCTGCTGGTGTCCATCTTCAAGGCCCGGCCCAGCCCGTTCTACGTGATGGACGAGGTCGAGGCGGCGCTGGACGACACCAATCTGCAGCGTCTGATCCGGATCATGGAGGAGCTGCAGGAGAGCTCCCAGCTCATCGTGATCACGCACCAGAAGCGCACGATGGAGGTCGCGGACGCCCTCTACGGGGTATCGATGCAGGGTGACGGCGTTTCGAAGGTGATCAGCCAGCGGCTGCACTGACACCGTGGTGGTGCCCGGGCGGAACGGTGCGCCGGGTGTGCGCCGATCGCTCGGAGTGTCCGACGAGGCATCAGTTTCATATTGATTCAGAACTTGAACGAACGTCCCCTCAGGTGACCGGGAAACAAATCCATCACGTCCTATTGACTTCGAAACTTGAAGGCATAGTCTCTGCAACGTTGCTTTTACCTTCAAGTGGTGGGTACCCCCAACCTATGCACCACTAGAAGGGCCAGCCCCCGATGCCCGGCAGCGCAGCCGGGCCACTGGAGTTCACGTTGACCAGCACCGCGCAGCCGACGGTCCCGGAAGGCCGCAAGGCCCATCCCGACCACCTCGGCCATGTCATCTTCATCACCGCGGCTGCCGCGATGGGCGGCTTTCTCTTCGGCTACGACAGCTCCGTCATCAACGGCGCGGTCGAGGCGATCCGCAGCCGTTACGAGGTCGGGTCCGCCGTACTCGCCCAGGTGATCGCCATTGCGCTGATCGGCTGTGCCATCGGCGCCGCCACCGCCGGCCGGCTCGCCGACCGGATAGGCCGTATCCGCGTGATGCAGATCGCCTCGGTGCTGTTCACCATCAGTGCCGTCGGCTCGGCCCTGCCGTTCGCCCTGTGGGACCTGGCCTTCTGGCGGATCGTCGGCGGTTTTGCGATCGGTATGGCGTCGGTGATCGGCCCGGCCTACATCGCCGAGGTCTCGCCGTCCGCCTACCGTGGCCGGCTCGGCTCGTTCCAGCAGGCCGCGATCGTCGTCGGCATCGCGATCTCCCAGCTCGTCAACTGGGGCATCCTCAACCTCGCCGACGGCGAGCAGCGCGGCAAGATCGCCGGTCTTGAGGCCTGGCAGTGGATGCTCGGCGTGATGGTCATCCCGGCCGTCCTCTACGGTCTGCTCTCCTTCGCGATCCCCGAGTCGCCCCGCTTCCTGATCTCCATCGGCAAGGTGGACCGCGCCAAGGAGGTGCTCACCGAGGTCGAGGGCCACTCCGTCAACCTGGAGACCCGGGTCCACGAGATCCAGGAGGCGATGCGCCGCGAGCACAAGTCGACGTTCAAGGACCTGCTTGGCAGCAAGAGGGGCTTCCTGCCGATCGTCTGGGTCGGTATCGGTCTGTCGGTCTTCCAGCAGCTGGTCGGCATCAACGTCGCCTTCTACTACTCCTCGGCGCTGTGGCAGTCCGTCGGCATCGACCCGAGCAGCTCGTTCTTCTACAGCTTCACCACGTCGATCATCAACATCATCGGCACCGTCATCGCGATGATCTTTGTCGACCGGATCGGCCGCCGTCCGCTGGCGCTGATCGGCTCCGCCGGTATGGCGATCGCCCTGGGCCTGGAGGCCTGGGCCTTCTCCGCCAAGACCGCGGCCGGCACCCTGCCGTCGACCGAGGGCACCGTGGCGCTGATCGCCGCCCATGTCTTCGTGCTCTTCTTCGCGCTCTCCTGGGGCGTGGTGGTCTGGGTCTTCCTCGGCGAGATGTTCCCGAACAAGATCCGCGCCGCTGCGCTCGGCGTCGCCGCCTCGGCACAGTGGATCGCCAACTGGGCCATCACGGCCAGCTTCCCGAGCCTGTCCGACTGGAACCTCTCGGGTACGTATGTGATCTACGCATTCTTCGCCCTGCTCTCGATCCCCTTCGTGCTGAAGTACGTCAAGGAGACGAAGGGCAAGGCGTTGGAGGAGATGGGCTAACCCCCCCGCCAGTCCGTCTCCTCAGTTCTGGGTACTGCCCCGGCTCGACGTCGAGCCGGGGCAGTAGCTTTCCCCGGGCATTCCTGGGCCGCCCCGGCTTTCCTCGCCTTGCGACGGTTTTTGCGCGGCCCTTTCCTCGGCCTTTCACGGTCTTTCCTGGCCTTGCGGGGGCCTTTCGCCGTCTTTCGCTTGCTCTTCACGCTCCTTGCGGAACCTTCTGCACTTCTCCGTGGCCCTGGCGCCGTGACTCCCGCACCCGGGACTCCTCTGACGTGGTCCGGGCGGGGCCTGAGGGGTGGTTGCGTGTGCCTCAGCCGCCGTCGACCGTGGCCCGGAACGCCCTTCGGTAGCCCGCCGGGGTGGTGTGCAGGGCCTGCTGAAAACGGCGGCGCAGATTGGTCGCCGAGGACAGCCCGACCCGTACCGCGACCGCCTCGACGGGCAGGTCGGTCTCCTCCAGCAGGGTGCGGGCCGCGCCGATCCGGCGGCCGAGCAGCCACCGGCCGGGGCTGGTGCCGAGCTGGTCGGCGAACCGGCGAGCCAGAGTGCGGGGGGAGACCCGCAGGTGGCCGGCCATGTCCTCGACGGACACCGGCTCGGCCAGCCGGCCGTTCACCCAGTCCAGCAGCGGAGCCAGCGACAGGTCCATCGCGAGCGCGGGGTCGATACGGTCCGCCGGCGGCGCCGCGTACTGGGCCTGGCCGCCCTCGCGGTGCGGAGGCATCACCATATGACGGGCGATCCGCGCGGCGTGCGCGGCGCCGTGGTCGTTGCGGACGAGGTGCAGACACAGGTCGACGCCGGCGGCGGCACCCGCGCTGGTGGCCACGTCGCCGTGGTCGATGTAGAGCACCCCGGGGTCGACGGTGATCCGGGGGAAGCGGTCCGCCAGTTCGGCCGCCCGCGCCCAGTGGGTGGTCGCCCGCCGGCCGTCCAGCAGGCCGGTCCGGGCCAGTGCGAAGGCGCCGGAGCAGATGCTGACCAGTCGGGCGCCGTTCCGGTGCGCCGCGAGCAGGGCCTCGTGGACGGCGGGCGCCAGCGGTTCGTCCGGCGGGATCCAGCCCGGGATGACGACGGTGTCCGCCGTGGCCAGCGCGGACAGACCGGCGGTCACGAGCATGGCGTAGCCGGCCGTGGTCGGCACCGGACCGGGAACCTCGGTGCACACCGTGAGGTCGTAGTGGGCGGGCAGGCCGGTGCGGCGGGTGCCGAACACCTCGGCGGCGATGCCGAGTTCAAAGGGTGCCTGGGGCGGGTGGACCAGCACCACCACCCGGTGCCGCGGTGCGTCCTCGCCCGGTGAGGGTACGGACGGGCGAGTGGAAGGCATGGCAGGAAAGTACCGCAGGACGTCATTCCTGACACTGCCGACGAAGGGGCCGGACGGCGAGGGTGGGGGCATGACACAGCACAGCACGGCGACCAGCGGTCGGGAGATGGACGGTTATGTGTGGGCGGCGGTGGCCGACGCACCGGTGAAGGAGCTGTTTCCCGGAGTCCGGGTCCGCCCCCTGTGGACGGGGGACAACGGGGCCAAGGCCCAGGTGGTGGAGATCGACCCGGGCGGCACCTGGGAGGGCATCGATGTACACGAGCCGGGGCCCGAGGAGGTCTTCGTCGTCGCGGGCACCTTCCACGACGGTTTCGGTGACCATCCGGCAGGGTCGTTCCTGCACGCCCCCGCCGGTTCCTGGCACATCCCGCGTTCGGACACCGGCTGCACCCTCTTCGTCTTCTATCCGGAGGGGTGAGGCCCGAAGTCCGGCTGCCCCGCGTCAGCCCGTGAGGTGGGGCAGCACCCGCTCGGCGAACAGGTGCAGGGAGCGCCAGCCCTCGTCCACCGGCAGCCCGCCGCACAGCGGATGCAGGATCAACGAGCCCTCGGTGCCCGCCTCTTGGGCCAGTCGCAGGCACTCCTCGGGGGTGACGATGCGGTAGACCCCTTCCTTGCGCAGCGACTCGGTGTCCGGCGCGGACGAGCACACCGCGGACCGGATGCCGGCGGACTGCCAGGAGGCGTAGGTCTGCGCCTCGTACAGCAGATGGCTGCCGTACGCGGCCCAGGTCCGGTCCGGGTCCTCGGAGAGGTGCAGCAGACAGGTCCGCTCGGGCGGCTGCATCACCCAGCCGTCGGTGCCGAAGGTGGTCCGCTGCTGGTGGTAGTAGGCCTCCAGCCCGGGGAGGCGGGCGCTGGGGAAGAAGGGTAGCCCCAGCCGGGCGGCGCGCCGGGCCGCGGCCCGCGAACTGCCGCCGACCAGCAGCATGGGGTGCGGCCGGGTGAACGGACGCGGGGTGACCTGAACGGTACGCCCCCGGTAGGGGAAGGGCTCACCGGTCCAGGCGGACAGCAGGGTCCGCAGCACCTCGTCCTGGAGTGCGCCGCGGCCCGGCCAGTCCTTGCCGTGCGCCGCGTACTCCTCGGGCCGGTAACCGATGCCCGCGACGGTGACCAGCCGGCCACCGCTGAGCAGGTCGAGCGTGGCGAGGTCCGCGGCCAGCCGCAGCGGGTCGTGCAGCGGGGTGATCAGGGCGGAGACGGTGACGCCGATGCGGCGGGTGGCGCCGAAGACCGCGCCGGCGAAGGTGAGCGGGGAGGGCATCCAGCCGTTGGTGGTGGCGTGGTGCTCCTCGGTCTGGATCATGGTGAGGCCGCGGTCGTCGGCGAAGGCCGCCATCTCGACGGCCGCCCGGTAGCGGGCGGAGAGCCCGGCCGGCTCGGGCGCGGGATCGACGAGGTTGAAGCGCACGACGGTGACGGGCGGTCGGGAGGGTAGCGCAGACATGGCAAACGTCCCCTTCGCCAAGGTAGTTGGCGAAGGGGACGTTAGCTGACGCCTCGTCAGATCACTAGAGGGCGGCCCGTCGTGCAGGGGAGGGGCCGGGCTCAGCCCACCTCTACCGGGTGGTGGGCCTTGGCCGGTTCCTCGGCAGGCTCGTCGGCCGGTGCGGCCGGGGCGTTCTCCCGGGGCGCCGGCAGGACCGCGAAGACCGCCGCGGACAGCGCGATGGTGGCCGCCCAGCCCAGTCCGTTCGCGCCGATCCAGGTGGTGGCCAGCGGCCCGGTGAACCACTGGACCTTGGTGAAGCACAGGCCCGCCGCCAGCGCCACCGCCCAGGCGGTCATGGCCTGCCAGCAGAAGCCGCCGGTGTACCAGTAGCGGCTGGTGCGGCCGGTGTTCATCAGGCTCTCGGCGTCATAGCGCACGGCCAGCTTGCGGCGGCGGGCCATGTCGATGCCGTAGACGCCGATCCAGGCGGAGAAGGAGACCGCGAGCAGCGTCAGGAAGGCGATGAACTGGCCGATGAAGTCCTTGGCCACCAGCATCATGAACAGGCCGCCGACCAGACTGATCACGGCATTGATGCTCACCGCCAGGGCACGCGGCAGCTTGACGCCCATGGTCTGGGCGGTGAAGCCCGCGGAGTACATCGACAGGCTGTTGATCAGCATCATGCCGATCAGTGCGGTGATCAGGTACGGGATCGCGATGGCGCTCGGCAGGGCGTCCCCGAGGAACGACATCGGGTCGGTGTTCTGGTTGGCCAGCGATGGCTTGGACACCGCCATCACGCCGCCCATCAGCACCATCGGAACCAGCACCAGGGCCGCGCCGGAGATGGTGGTACTGACGATCTTCTTGCCGGAGGCGGAGTGCGGGAGGTAGCGCGCGAAGTCCGGGCCGGTGGGCACCCAGCTGATGCCGCCGGCCGCGATGGTGCCGATCCCCGCGACCATCAGCGCGGCGTCGCCCGGCGCCTTGTGGAGGATGTCGCTCCAGGGCATCTTGACGACCAGGTAGACCAACACGACCACGCTGATCGCGCTGAACAGGTACGTCGAGTACTTGTTGCACACGTTCAGCGCCTTGCGGCCCATACCGCTCACCAGGAACGTGCAGGCGACGAAGCCGAGAAGGGTCACCACGACCAGGACGTCGTTCGGCTTGATGCCGAAGACCAGGCGCAGCACGGTCAGGATGGCGTACGCGCCGGTGACCGCGTTGATCGTCTCCCAGCCGAAGCGGGCGACCCACAGGATCGCGCCCGGGAAGTAGTTGCCGCGCACGCCGAAGGTGGCGCGGGAGAGCATCGCGCCCGGTGCCCCGCCCCACTTGCCGGAGACCGACAGCAGGCCGACCAGGCCGAACGACACGGCGGAGGCGATGGCTGCCACCGCCAGCACCTGCCAGAGGTTCAGGCCGTTGTTGATCACCAGCGAGGCGCCCATGGTGAGCAGCAGCACGCTGATGTTGGCGGCGACCCAGGTGGGGAAGAGTTCGCGGACCCTGCCCCGGCGCTCGTGATCGGGGACCGGTTCGATGCCGCGGGTCTCCACGGCTCCTTCGGCGGCGGGCGTGGAAGTGGACGTGGTGCTGGTGCCCATTGGTGCAGGTATCTCCGTGCGGGGATCTGGGAGGCACCCCCGGGAGAGGAGGTGCAGGCAGCGGCTTTGGTGCCTGGCCAGAAATCGGTTGCCAGGACTCTACGCGCGTTGCGAGGCCGTCCACCATCGTACTTTGATCCAACTTCTGCCACTCTGCACCGTTGGACCCCTGAACGACATCGAGTGTCACCCAGACTCGTCGAAGCGTCCAGTCGACCCCTCTGGCCAGGTCGGGGCGAGGGCGGGAGCTTCATTGGCTCGCGCCCCGGGGCAGCCTCGCCCGGAGCGGCTCCCAGGGGCGCCGGTGGGCAGGAAGAGTCAGATCTCCTCGCCGGGCCGCTTCAGTGGCGCCGCGCGGCGCCCGGTTCAGGCCATGACGCCGTGTTCGGGCCATCGAGTCCGCCCGTATCCGGCCAACGACCCCGCCCGCATCAGGCCGTCGTCGGGCATCCGGATCCCCGTGCCGCTGCTCCCTGCGCAGGTCCCGCTGTCCCGGGGGTGCGAGGGGAGTCGTATCGGGCCTGACGCGTCGCGAGCCCAATCCGGATGCCCGGCATCCAGATTCGGCGCGTGCGGTCCCCACGGAGGGGCCGTGACTGATACTGGAGGGGTTATGGAATTCGTCATCCTTGCCGTAGTCATCGCCGTGGTCGTGCTCGGCGCGATCAGCGGGCTCGTCATCAGCGGTCGCAAGAAGAAGCAGCTGCCGCCGCCCCCGCCGGCTGCCCCCAAGCCCTCCGTCACCGCGCCCCCTGCCGAACCGCAGGTCGGTGAGGAGGCCGAGACCCCCAGCGACGAAGACCGTCGCACCATCGAAGAAGTCACGCTGCCCACCGCCGAGGCCCCCGCGGCCGAGGCTCCGGCCGTCGAGCCGGAGGCGCCCGCCGCCCCCGAGGTCGAGGTTCCCGAGCCCACCGCGGGCCGGCTGGTCCGGCTGCGCGCCCGGCTCTCCCGCTCCCAGAGCACCCTGGGCAAGGGCCTGCTGACCCTGCTCTCCCGCGAACACCTCGACGAGGACACCTGGGAGGAGATCGAGGACACCCTGCTGACCGCGGACGTCGGCGTCACCCCGACCCAGGAGCTGGTCGAGCGGCTGCGTGAGCGGGTCAAGGTGCTCGGCACCCGCACCCCCGAGGACCTGCGCGAACTCCTCCGTGAGGAGCTGCTCGCCCTCATCGGCACCGACCTCGACCGCACCGTCCACACCGCGAACGGCATCGGCAACGGCGGCGATGAGATCCCCGGCGTGGTGATGGTCGTCGGCGTCAACGGCACCGGCAAGACCACCACGACCGGCAAGCTCGCCCGGGTGCTGGTCGCCGACGGCAAGTCCGTGGTCCTCGGCGCCGCCGACACCTTCCGCGCCGCCGCCGCCGATCAGCTGCAGACCTGGGGCGAGCGGGTCGGTGCCCGTACGGTCCGCGGTCCCGAGGGCGGTGACCCGGCCTCCATCGCCTTCGACGCGGTCAAGGAGGGCATCGCCGAGTCCGCCGACGTCGTACTGATCGACACCGCGGGCCGTCTGCACACCAAGACCGGCCTGATGGACGAGCTCGGCAAGGTCAAGCGGGTCGTCGAGAAGCACGGCCCGGTCGGCGAGGTGCTGCTCGTCCTCGACGCCACCACCGGCCAGAACGGCCTGGTGCAGGCCAGGGTCTTCGCCGAGGTCGTGGACATCACCGGTGTGGTGCTCACCAAGCTCGACGGCACCGCCAAGGGCGGCATCATCGTCGCCGTCCAGCGCGAACTGGGCGTCCCGGTCAAGCTCGTCGGCCTCGGCGAGGGAGCGGACGACCTGGCGCCGTTCGAGCCGGAGGCGTTCGTCGACGCCCTCATCGATTGACCGGCCCGACCCGGCCGGCACACCTGACCGGCCGGCCCGATCCGCCGCCGGGGCACCGACCGCCCCGGCCGCTCCGGCCCCCGGACCCGCATGCGGCGGGTACCGGGGGCCGGCGCATGCCGGGGGAACCGGCACCCTGGGGGCATGACCTTACGCATCACCGCGCCGGCCCGTACCGGCACCGAACGCCTCCCTGACGGACGACTGCTGGGCTGGGCGGAGTGGGGCCCGGCCGACGGCACACCGGTGCTGTTCTCCCCGGGCGCGGCCACCAGCCGGCGGCTGGGCTTCGGTGCCGCGGCCGTCGAGGCACTCCGCATCCGGCTGATCAGCCTGGACCGCCCCGGGCTGGGCGCCTCCTCGCCGGCTCCCGGGCGCACCTTCACCGACTTCGCCGCGGACGTGGGGGAGTTCGCCGCCCGGCGCGGCCTGGGGCGGCCCGCCATGGTCGGCAACTCGCAGGGCGCGCCGTTCGCCCTCGCCTGCGCCGCCGAGGGCGTGACCGGGCCCCTGGCAGTGGTCTCCGGAGCGGACGAGATCGCCGAGCCGCGGTTCGCCAAGGCACTGCCGGACGAACTGCGCCGGCTCGTCGGCCTGTCGGTCGCCGACCCGGACGCCGCGGAGCGGGTCTTCGCCGGCCTCACCCCGCAGGCCATGTGGGACATGGTGCTGACCGGCAGCCCGGACAGCGACCGCGCCGTCTACGAGGAGCCCGCCTTCGCCGCCGCCTACCGGCGGGCGCTCCAGGAGGCCTTCGCCCCCGGGCCCGGAGGGTACGCACGGGACACCGCGCTGGCCATGGGCCGCTGGGGCATCGCGCTCTCCTCCCTCACCGTCCCGGTGGACCTGTGGTACGGGACCGAGGACACCGCTCACTCACCGGACCAGGGGGCCGGACTGACGCTGCGGATCCCCGGAGCCGTCCGGCACCTCGTACCCGGCATCGGCGGTGCGGTGCTGTGGACCCACGCCGAGGCCATCCTCCGTACCCTCCTGGGTCGGGCCGGGCGGACGGCGGGGGCCGGTACACCGTGACGCTGCCGCGCCACGACGGCACCCCGGCACCGGTTCACCCGCACAGGCGGGCGCACACATACGCCAGGGTGCCGACGACCAGCCGCGCCTGGGGCGGGCGGGCGGTGTCCAGGGAGGGCGGGCGCAGCCAGCGCACCGGTCCCCGGCCGGCGAGGTCGGAGGGCGGCGCGGTGAGGTGGTCACCGAGGCCCAGGGTGCGCAGGTCGAGGGCGGCGTCGTCCCAGCCCATCCGGTAGAGCAGATCCGGGAGTTCGGCCGCCGCACCCGGCGCGACGAAGAACAGCGCCCGGCCGGTCGGCGTCGCGGCCACCGGCCCCAGCGGCAGCCCCATCCGCTCCAGGCGTCCCAGCGCGTTACGGCCCGCCGGCTCCGGTACGTCCAGGACGTCGAAGGCCCGGCCCACCGGGAGGAGGACCGCGGCGCCCGGCGTCCGGGCCCATGCCGCCGCGGCCTTCTCCAGCGTGGCGCCGGCCGCCAGCTCCTCGCCGAAGGCGAGCGGATGGGCGCCGGGGGAGGGGCAGTCGGGGGCGCCGCAGGAGCACTCCGTACGGCCGCCCGCCCGGGCCGCCCGTGCACCGGGGACGACGTCCCAGCCCCACAGTCCGGTGTACTCCGCCACCGCCGTGATCTCGGACGAGCGGGCGCGGCGCCGGGAAGCGGAACGCATCTCCCGGATGCCGCCGATCGTGAAGCCCATGCCCCCTCCAACGGGTGGTGCGTGCCAGTGGTTACGAGACGGTGGTTGACGACGGTGCGCCGTTCACGCTCCGTCGACGACCCACGGGAACTGTGGTGCGACGGAGCGCGGCCGGTAGTGCGGTCCGTGCCGTGAGCCCTCGTGCACTTCGTTCCGCCCAGCCGTACTCGACCTGTGTCAAGTCAATCGTGCGAGCTCGCCAAGGAGTTCATTCGAAGGGGTGGCGAATGGTGGCGTTTCCCCGGTCGCCCTCGCGAGGGGCGTGATCGTAGGATTACTTTCGGTGCACGAACCCCCGAGAGGCATCGTTCGCACGGGTATGCCGGTGGCAACGCACCGGTTCACCGCAGGCCAAGAGGTGTGGCCGGATTCCGTGATCGGGTAGATGTACCCCGGACGGGCACCGCAACAGGCGGCGGTCCGTGGGTGGTTCACGCGAACAGGCCCCGGGCATCGAGCGCCGAGGCAGTATCGGGAGGGGCTTCCAGTGGGCGGCAACGGCGGCACGGGCGGCACCGACGCCGTCAAGCGACCCAACGCACAACTGGGTTCGTGGTTCATGCGCAGCGGCTGGTCCAAGGGCGAGCTGGCGCGCCAGGTCAACCGCCGGGCACGCCTGATGGGCGCCCACCACATCAGCACCGACACCTCCCGGGTGCGCCGCTGGCTCGACGGCGAGCAGCCGCGCGAGCCGATTCCCCGCATCCTGTCCGAGCTGTTCTCCGAGCGCTTCGGCTGCGTCGTGGGCATCGAGGAGCTGGGGCTGCGCCCGTCGCACCGGTCCCCGTCCGTCTCCGGGGTGGACCTGCCCTGGGCCGGTGCCCAGACGATCAGCCTGATCAGCGAGTTCTCCCGCAGCGACCTGATGCTGGCGCGCCGGGGCTTCCTCGGCACCTCGCTCGCCCTCGCCGCGGGCCCCAGCCTGATCGAGCCGATGCAGCGCTGGCTGGTGCCGGTACCGGTCGGCCAGGGCGAGGCGGAGGAAGGGCCGGACCGCACCAAGCGGCCGGCCCGGCTGTCCAAGCCCGAACTCGACCTCCTGGAGTCCACCACCGCGATGTTCCGCCTGTGGGACGCCCAGTGCGGCGGCGGGCTGCGGCGCAAGGCGGTCGTCGGCCAACTGCACGAGGTCACCGACCTCCTGCAGGAGCCGCAGCCGGCGCAGGTCACCCGGCGGCTGTTCAAGATCGCCGCTGAACTCGCCGAACTGGCCGGCTGGATGAGCTACGACATCGGCCTGCAGCCGACCGCGCAGAAGTACTTCGTCCTGGCGCTGCACGCCTCCAAGGAGGCCGGCGACCGCCCCCTGGGCTCGTTCATCCTCTCCAGCATGAGCCGGCAGATGATCCACCTCGGCCGGCCCGACGACGCGCTGGAACTGGTCCACCTCGCCCAGTACGGCAGCCGGGAGACGGCCACCGCGCGCACCCAGGCGATGTTGTATGCGATGGAGGCCCGTGCGTACGCCGGCATGGGCCAGCCCAGCAAGGTCAAGCGGGCCGTGCGGATGGCCGAGGACACCTTCTCCGACATCGTGCCGGGTGAGCCCGAGCCGGACTGGATCCGCTTCTTCTCCGAGGCCGAGCTGAACGCCGAGAACGCCCACTCCTACCGGGACCTGGCCTATGTCGCCGGCCGCAGCCCCACCTACGCCTCGCTCGCGGAGCCGGTGATGCAGCGCGCCGTTGAGCTGTTCGCCAACGACCCCGAGCACCAGCGTTCGTATGCGCTCAACCTCATCGGCATGGCCACCGTACGGCTGCTGCAGAAGGAGCCGGTGGCCTGTGCGGAGGTGGCGCAGAAGGCCATACCGTTCGCCCGGCAGGTCCGTTCGGAGCGGGTCAACACCCGGCTGCGCAAGACCGTGGACACCGCCACCCGGGAGTTCGGCGGGGTCGCCGAGGTCGTCCAGCTCAGCCAGGAGCTCGCCCGCCAGCTTCCCGAACACGCCGGGGCCGCCGTCTGACGGAGCCCCGCCCCCCCTGCCCCGGCCGCGGCCGCCGCCCCCGTACAGCCCGACTCGGCTCCCCCATGCCAGGTCACGCGGGTGGCAGCCGCGGCCGGCTCGTTCTCTCCCCCCGCGGGGGTTCCGCTGCGTTGAACGGGTGAATGGGCTCCGAGCTCGGAGTTCACCGGGGCGTAACACGGAAGCCGTCTTCGTCACTGCGGTGAAACACCGGCAAGGTTTGGCCGAAACCACCCTGCGACAACCTCATCGCGAAGTCGGCCCACCAGAAACACGCCCGCACGGGCCGCATCGACGACGAGGAGACGCCGATGCCCCCAGGCATCCTGACGCTTGCCGCAGACAAGGCGACACTGAGCCCGGCGAACACCGGGTTCATACTGGTCTGCTCCGCACTGGTGATGGTCATGACCCCCGGACTCGCCTTCTTCTACGGCGGCATGGTCCGGGTCAAGAGCGTGCTCAACATGCTGATGATGAGCTTCATCAGCCTGGGCATCGTGACCATCCTCTGGGTCCTCTACGGCTTCGGACTCGCCTTCGGCACCGACAAGGGCGGCTTCATCGGCTGGGACGGACACTTCGCCGGACTCAGCGGCATCGGACTGACCCAGCTGTGGGGCACCACCACCATCCCGGTCTACGTCTTCGCCGTCTTCCAGCTGATGTTCGCGATCATCACGCCCGCGCTGATCAGCGGTGCGCTCGCGGACCGGGTGAAGTTCACCGCCTGGGCGCTGTTCATCGCCCTGTGGGTCACCCTCGTCTACTTCCCGGTCGCCCACTGGGTGTGGGCCGACGGCGGCTGGCTGTTCAACCTGGGCGTCATCGACTTCGCGGGCGGCACCGCCGTCCACATCAACGCCGGTGCCGCGGCGCTCGGCGTGATCCTGGTGGTCGGCAAGCGCATCGGCTTCAAGAAGGACCCGATGCGGCCGCACAGCCTGCCGCTGGTGATGCTCGGCGCAGGTCTGCTGTGGTTCGGCTGGTTCGGCTTCAACGCCGGCTCCTGGCTCGGCAACGACGACGGCGTGGGCGCGGTCGCCTTCCTCAACACCCAGGTCGCCACCGGCGCCGCGATGCTCGGCTGGCTGGCGTACGAAAAGCTCCGGCACGGCTCCTTCACCACGCTCGGCGCGGCCTCCGGCGCGGTGGCCGGACTGGTCGCGATCACCCCGGCCTGCGGCTCGGTCAGCCCGCTGGGCGCCATCGCGATCGGCGTGATCGCCGGTGTGCTGTGCGCCATGGCCGTCAACCTCAAGTACAAGCTCGGCTACGACGACTCCCTCGATGTGATCGGGGTCCACCTCGTCGGCGGTATCGCCGGCTCGCTGCTGATCGGCCTGTTCGCCACCGGCGGTGTGCAGAGCAAGGCCAAGGGCCTGTTCTACGGGGGCGGCCTGGACCAACTGGGCAAGCAGACCGTCGGAGTGGTCTGCGTCCTGCTCTACTCGCTGGTCGTCTCCTACGTCCTTGCCAAGGCCATCGACCTGGTGATGGGCTTCCGGATCGATGAGGACGAGGAGATCTCCGGCATCGACCAGGCCGCGCACGCGGAGACCGCGTACGACTTCACCGGTGCCGGCGGCGGCAGCGCGGTCCGCAAGGGACCGGCACTGGGCGAGGCCCTGACGAAGAAGGTGGACGCGTGAAGCTCATCACGGCAGTAATCAAGCCGCACCGGCTGGACGAGGTGAAGGACGCCCTGCAGGCCTTCGGGGTGCACGGGCTGACCGTCACCGAGGCCAGCGGCTACGGCCGACAGCGCGGGCACACCGAGGTGTACCGCGGCGCCGAGTACACCGTCGACCTGGTGCCGAAGATCCGCATCGAGGTGCTGGTCGAGGACGCCGACGCCGAGGAACTGATGGACCTGGTCGTCAAGGCGGCCCGCACCGGCAAGATCGGCGACGGGAAGGTCTGGAGCGTCCCGGTCGAGGACGCGGTACGGGTACGGACCGGCGAACGGGGACCGGACGCGTTGTAGCGGCGCTCCCGCTCCGGCCCCGCGCGGCACAGCCCGCCGCCGGGAGCCGGAGCGGCCCTCGTACAGGGGCGGCGGGGCGACGGCAGCACAGCGGGGGACCAGACCGACCAAGAGGAGCGCGGGAGTTGACCGAGAGCGCCGAGCACACGCCAGGACCGGCCGGAGCGCAGCGCCCGGGGAGCGCATCCGCCCCCCAAGGCGGCTACCCCGCGGCCCGGCTGCGGCTCCTCCAGGACGACACGGTCACCGGACCCGACCGGCGCGCCGCCCTCGCCCGGCTGACCGACGACTGGCTGGCCGGCCTGCTGGCCCGGCACACCGCCACCGGCCCGACCGGCACCGCGCTGGTCGCCGTCGGCGGCTACGGCCGCGGCGAACTCTCCCCGCGCAGCGACCTCGACCTGCTCCTGCTGCACGACGGGCGCGCCGACCCCCGGGACCTGGCCGCGCTCGCCGACCACCTCTGGTACCCCGTCTGGGACCTCGGCCTCGCCCTCGACCACTCGGTGCGCACCCTCGCCGAGGCCCGCAAGACCGCCCGCGAGGACCTCAAGGTGCAGCTGGGCCTGCTCGACGCCCGCCACCTGGGCGGCGACCCGGAACTCACCGCCGCGCTGCGCACCGCCGCGTACGCCGACTGGCGCGAGAGCGCCCCCCGCCGGCTGCCGGAACTGCACGCCCTGTGCCAGGAGCGCGCCGACCGGCAGGGCGAACTGCAGTACCTTCTCGAACCCGACCTCAAGGAGGCCCGGGGCGGGATCCGGGACGCCACCGCGCTGCGGGCCGTCGCCGCCTCCTGGCTCGCCGACGCCCCGCGCGGCGGCCTGGAAGCCGCCCGCACCCTCCTCCTCGATACGCGTGACGCGCTCCACCGCACCACCGGACGGGCCACCGACCGGCTCTCCCTCCAGGAGCAGGACCAGGTGGCCGAGGCCCTCGGCGTGCTGGACGCGGACGCCCTGCTGCGGCAGACCTACGAGGCCGCCCGCACCATCTCCTACGCCTCCGACGTCACCTGGCGCGAGGTCGGTCGGGTGCTGCGGGCCCGCTCGGTCCGCCCCGTACTGCGCGGCCTGCTCTCCGGCCGTACCGCGGGCCGGGCCGAGCGCACCCCGCTCGCCGAGGGCGTGGTCGAACTCGACGGCGAGGCGGTGCTCGCCCGCACCGCGCGGCCCGAGCGGGACCCGGTGCTGGTGCTGCGCGCCGCGGCCGCCGCCGCCCAGGCCGGGCTGCCGCTGGCCACCCACGCCATCCGCCGCTGCGCCACGGCCGGCGCCGGCCGCCCGCTGCCGGAGCCGTGGCCCGCCGAGGCCCGTGAGCAGCTGGTCACCCTGCTCGGCGCGGGCGCCCCCACGGTCCCGGTGTGGGAGGCGCTGGAGGCCGAGGGCGTGATCACCCGGCTGCTGCCCGACTGGGAGCGGGTCCGCTGCCGCCCGCAGCGCAACCCCGTCCACACCTGGACCGTCGACCGCCACCTCGTCGAGACCGCGGTCCGGGCCGCCGCCCTGACCCGCCGGGTGCACCGCCCCGACCTGCTGCTGATCGCCGCCCTGCTGCACGACATCGGCAAGGGCTGGCCCGGGGACCACGCGGTGGCCGGCGAGACCATCGCCCGGGACGTCGCCGCCCGGCTCGGCTTCGACGCCCGCGACACTGCGGTGATCGCCACCCTCGTCCGGCACCACCTGCTGCTCGTCGAGACCGCCACCCGGCGCGACCTGGACGACCCGGAGACCGTCGGCGCGGTCGCCACGGCCGTCCGCAGCACCGGCACCCTGGAGCTGCTGCACGCCCTGACCGAGGCCGACGCGCTGGCCACCGGCCCCGCCGCCTGGAGCGCCTGGCGCGGGGGGCTCGTCTCCGACCTGGTCAAACGGGTCGCCGCGCGGCTGGCCGGGGAGCCCGAGCCGGAGCTGCGCGGCGCCGACGGGCCGACCGCGGAGCAGGAGCGGCTGGCGATCGAGGCCGGACGTACCGGCGGCCCGGCCCTGGCGCTGCACACCCGGGCCGAACCCGCTGTTCAGGACGGCGAGGAGCCGCCCGCACAGGAGCCGGTCGGCGTCGAGCTGCTGATCGCCGTACCCGACGGGCCCGGGGTGCTGCCCGCCGCCGCCGGGGTGCTCGCCCTGCACCGCCTGACCGTGCGCGCCGCCGACCTGCGCTACCTCGACCCGATCGACGACGGTTCGGTCCTGCTGCTGAGCTGGCGGGTGGCCGCCGAATACGGATCGCTCCCGGAGGCCGACCGGCTCCGCGTCGACCTGGTCCGCGCCCTGGACGGCTCCCTCGACGTCCCCGCCCGGCTCGCCGAGCGGGAGCGCGCCTACGCCCGCCGCTCGCGCGCGGTGCTGGCCCCGCCCCCGCAGGTCACCGTCGTCACCGGCAGCTCACGCACCGCTACCGTCATCGAGGTGCGCGCCCAGGACGCACACGGTCTGCTGCACCGCATCGGCCGCGCCCTGGAGTCCGCCGGCGTCGCGGTCCGCAGCGCGCACATCAGCACGCTGGGCGCGAACGCGGTGGACGCCTTCTACGTCACCGGGGCGGACGGGGCGCCGCTGACCGACGCCAGGGCGCACGAGGTGGCGGCGGCGGTGGAGGCGGCCCTCCAGTAGGCCTCCGGCACCGGACGGGCCGGTTCGCTTGCCCGGCCGGATACCCTAGAACCCGACTGCACCCCGCCCCCGACCCCGAGGATCGACGACCGCCGTGTTCGATACGCTTTCCGACCGCTTGGCGAGTACTTTCAAAAACCTCCGGGGCAAGGGCCGCCTGAGCGAGGCGGACATCGACGCCACGGCGCGTGAGATCCGCATCGCGCTGCTCGAGGCCGATGTCGCCCTCCCCGTGGTCCGGGCCTTCATCAAGCAGGTCAAGGAGCGCGCCACCGGCTCCGAGGTCTCCCAGGCGCTCAACCCCGCCCAGCAGGTCATCAAGATCGTCAACGAGGAGCTCATCGGCATCCTCGGCGGCGAGACCCGCCGGCTGCGGTTCGCCAAGCAGCCGCCGACCGTGATCATGCTCGCGGGTCTCCAGGGCGCCGGTAAGACCACCCTCGCCGGAAAGCTCGGCCGCTGGCTGAAGTCCCAGGGCCACAGCCCCCTGCTGGTCGCCTGTGACCTGCAGCGCCCGAACGCCGTCAACCAGCTCCAGGTCGTCTCCGAGCGCGCCGAGGTGGCGTTCTACGGTCCCCAGCCGGGCAACGGCGTCGGTGACCCGGTCCAGGTCGCCAAGGACTCCATCGAGCACGCCCGCACCAAGCAGTACGACATCGTCATCGTCGACACCGCCGGCCGCCTCGGCATCGACGCCGAGATGATGCAGCAGGCCGCGGACATCCGCGACGCGGTCAGCCCCGACGAGGTCCTCTTCGTCGTCGACGCGATGATCGGTCAGGACGCGGTCAACACCGCCGAGGCCTTCCGCGACGGCGTCGGCTTCGACGGTGTGGTGCTCTCCAAGCTCGACGGTGACGCCCGCGGTGGTGCCGCGCTGTCCATCGCGCACGTCACCGGCAAGCAGATCATGTTCGCCTCCAACGGCGAGAAGCTGGACGACTTCGACGCGTTCCACCCGGACCGCATGGCGTCCCGCATCCTCGGCATGGGCGACATGCTCAGCCTGATCGAGAAGGCCGAGCAGACCTTCAGCCAGCAAGAGGCCGAGAAGATGGCGGCCAAGCTGGCGAAGGGCCCCAAGGAGTTCACCCTCGACGACTTCCTGGCCCAGATGGAGCAGGTCCGCAAGATGGGCTCCATCTCCAAGCTGCTCGGCATGCTGCCCGGCATGGGGCAGATGAAGGAGCAGATCAACAACCTCGACGAGCGCGAGGTCGACCGCACCGCCGCCATCATCAAGTCGATGACCCCGGCCGAGCGCCAGGACCCGACGATCATCAACGGCTCGCGCCGGGCCCGGATCGCCAAGGGCTCCGGCGTCGACGTCAGCATGGTCAAGAGCCTCGTCGAGCGGTTCTTCGACGCCCGCAAGATGATGTCGAAGATGGCCCAGGGCGGCGGGATGCCGGGCATGCCGGGGATGCCGGGCATGGGGGGCGGCGCCCGTAAGAAGAAGCAGGTCAAGCAGGCCAAGGGCAAGCGCAAGAGCGGTAACCCGATGAAGCGCAAGGCCGAGGAAGAGGCCGCGGCCGCCCGCCGCGAGGCCGCCCAGGCCGGCAACCCGTTGGGTCTGCCGCAGGCCGGTCAGAGCCCGCAGGACTTCGAACTCCCCGAGGAATTCAAGAAGTTCATGGGCTGACCGGTCCCGCACCCGGCCCCACCACCTTGACGGGCCCCCGGCCGCACCACGCGGCCGGGGGCCCGTGCGCTCGGCCCGCTCTCCCCGGGGCGCCCACGGACAGGTCCGGCCGCCCGCCCGGACGGTCCCGTCCTCCCGCGGCCCGCTACCGCGTCCGCGCGATCAGGTAGCGGAACACATTCGGCATCCACACCGTCCCGTCCGCCCGCTGGTACGGATGCAGCGCCTCGGCCAGCTCCTTCTCCACCTGGCGCTGCTCGGCGGCCTCCAGCGCCGGGTCGAACAGCCCCGTCGACAGCAGCCCGCGGACCGCGCTCGCCATGTCCGCGTACCCGAAAGGGCAGGACACCCGCCCCGAGCCGTCCGGTCGCAGCCCCGCCCGATCCGCCAGCTCCTCCAGGTCGTCCCGGTCGCTGAGCCGCCACCCGGGCGAGCCGCGGAAGTCCGCCGACGCATCCGCCAGCCGCTGCGCCACCCGCAGCACCCCCGCCGTGGTACACCGCTCCACCGGGCCCCAGCCGCCCAGCACCACCGCGCTGCCACGCTCCGCCAGCCCGGCCGCCGCGGTCAGCGACGTCGTCAACCCCTCGACGGTGCTCACACAGCCCACCGGATGGAAGGCGGTGATCACATTGAACGCGGCCTTCCCGCACGCCGCGGCCTCCGGCCCGCCACTGACCACCTGGGTGTGCTCCGGCATCCCGTCCGGCGTGAGCCGCTCCCGCGCCAGCTCCAGCCGGGACTCGTCCGCGTCCACCCCGCTGACCTGCGCCCCGCGTGCCGCGGCCAGCAGTAGCGCCAGCCCCGAGCCGCAGCCCAGTCCCAGCAGCCGGGTACCGGGGCCGATCCCCAGGCGGTCGTACGCGGCTTCGTACAGCGGCACCAGCATCCGCTCCTGGATCTCGGCCCAATCACGGGTGCGGGCCCGCGACCCGGCGGGCGCGGGCGGCCGGTCGCAGCGCAGGGGCCCGGAGTTCGGAAGCTGGTGCCGCACGAGCGTGGGTGACATCGATAGCGCCCCTATTCGCCGAGAACCGAAGCTGTGCCGTACCGATCGCCCCCGTGTTCGCGCCTTGTGCGCCCCCGGATCCAGACAACTGCGCATCCGTCCGGGCGTCCAGAGGATGCGCCGGGGTTGTCTCCCGCGCGCCCCCGTATGCGCCGGGCCCGCTCCCTGGAGCGCCGTTCCAGGGTGCCCCGGCCGACGCCGTTCCGCCACGCCAACGCGCGCCGCCGAAACGCTCCGCGCGCCCCCGGCCTGGCTTCGCCGCCCGCGTCCGGCGGGCCTACGGTGGGGGACGGGCCGGTTCCGAGGGGCACGGACTTCCCCCGTACCATCGCCGCGGTGATCGTCGAGACGGCATACGTCCGGCTACGCCATGCGGCGTACATGGGGATACGTACCGCCTTGTGGGCACATGGGCGCCTTCTGCGCAGATCGGTGCACCCGCCCCTGGCACGGCCCATGACCGGAAACTGACTGGTACGTGCAAATTATTTGGGATGGCCCGGAATCGGAACACTGGGCGACCCCGGCTCGTTGTCACGACGTGAGCACGACACCGCCTGTTCTCGCCGCCGAGCTGGCACTCGCCTGGGCCGACATCCAACGTCACCACCCCGAGCTGCCGGACCTGGCCGCGCCCGAGTCCCTGATCGGAGAGTCCTCGTCCGCCTGTGGCGCCGAGCTCTCCTTCGAACGGCTGCTCCACGAGGCAGTCCACGGCATCGCCGCCGCCCGCGGCGTCCGCGACACCTCCAGGGCTGGCCGCTACCACAACCGCCGGTTCCTGACCATCGCCGAGGAGCTGGGCCTGGACCACTCCGACGAGCCGCACCCCAGCAGCGGCTTCTCGCTGGTCACGCTCAGCCCCGAAGCCAGAAGGCGCTACCGCCCCACCATCGACCGCCTCTCCCGTGCCCTCAAGGCGCACACTGCCGCGACCGCCACGGACAGCGTCCGCAGCTTCCGGGGGCCGGCCGCCCGGCACGGCTCCTCCGGAGGGGGCGTCCGCGTCAAGGCGGTCTGCGACTGTGGGCGCAATGTCCGCGTCGTCCCGTCCGTCCTCGCCCAGGCGCCGATCGTCTGCGGCGGCTGCGGCAAGCCCTTCCGGATCCCCGAGGTGGCCGCGGTCGGCTGACCGGAGGGCGTGTGGCACAATGGTCAGCTGTACTCGACAGCCGCACAGGACCCCTCTCTCCTCCGGCTGACGCGTCCATCGGGCACCCGAGTACCGCAACCCCACGTGGCATCTCGTTGTGCCCCACCACGTCAAGACCAGGAGACACCACTCCCGTGGCAGTCAAGATCAAGCTGAAGCGTCTGGGCAAGATCCGTTCGCCTCACTACCGCATCGTCGTCGCCGACTCCCGCACCCGCCGTGACGGCCGGGCCATCGAGGAGATCGGCCTGTACCACCCGGTGCAGAACCCCTCGCGCATCGAGGTCGACTCGGAGCGTGCGCAGTACTGGCTGAGCGTCGGCGCGCAGCCGACCGAGCCCGTCCTGGCCATCCTCAAGGTCACCGGCGACTGGCAGAAGTTCAAGGGCCTGCCCGCCCCGGCGCCGATGAAGGTCGCCGAGCCGAAGGCCGACAAGCGCGCCCTCTTCGAGGCCGCTGCCAAGGCTTCCGGTGACGAGCCCAAGGGTGAGGCCATCACCCCCAAGGCGAAGAAGGCCGACAAGAAGGCGGACGAGGCTGCGGCCGAGGCTGACAAGTCCGCCTCTGAGCCCACCGAGGCCTGAGCATGCTCGAGGAAGCCCTCGAGCACCTCGTCAAGGGCATCGTCGACAACCCCGATGACGTGCAGGTAGCCTCGCGCACCCTGCGCCGCGGGCGCGTGCTGGAGGTCCGGGTTCACCCCGACGACCTCGGCAAGGTGATCGGCCGTAATGGCCGGACCGCCCGCGCGCTGCGCACCGTCGTCGGCGCCATCGGCGGCCGCGGCATCCGCGTCGACCTCGTCGACGTGGACCAGGTCCGCTGACAAGTTGAACACCGGCTCGGGCCGGGGAGGGCTTACGAGCCGTCCCCGGCCCGTTGCCGTGGACCGCACAGAAGGAATCGCGCAGTGCAACTGGTAGTTGCCCGAATCGGTCGCGCCCACGGCATCAAGGGCGAGGTCACCGTAGAGGTCCGCACCGACGAGCCTGAGCTGCGGCTCGGCCCCGGCGCCGTCCTCACCACCGATCCGTCCTCCGTCGGGCCGCTGACCATCGCGGCCGGCCGGGTGCACAGCGGCCGGCTGCTGCTGCGCTTCGAGGGCGTCGCCGACCGCACGGCCGCCGAGGCGCTGCGCAACACCCTGCTGATCGCCGAGGTCGACCCCGAAGAGGTCCCCGAGGACCCCGAGGAGTTCTACGACCACCAGCTGATCGACCTCGACGTCGTCACCCGCGACGGCACGGTCGTCGGCCGGATCTCCGAGATCTCCCACCTGCCCTACCAGGACCTGCTGGTCGTCGAACGCCCCGAAGGCGGCGAGGTGATGATCCCGTTCGTCACCGAGATCGTCCCGGAGATCGACCTGGAGGAGCAGCGCGCCGTCATCGACCCGCCGCCCGGCCTCCTCGACGCCGACCAGGCCGAGATCGCCTCCAGCCGCGAGGACACCTGATGCGGCTCGACGTCGTCACGATCTTCCCCGAGTACCTCGAACCGCTGAACGTCTCCCTCGTCGGCAAGGCCCGCGCCCGCGGCCAGCTCGACGTGCGGATCCACGACCTGCGGGAGTGGACCCACGACAAGCACCACACCGTCGACGACACCCCCTACGGCGGCGGCCCCGGCATGGTGATGAAGCCCGAGCCGTGGGGCGAGGCGCTCGACACCGTGCTGGCCTCCGGTGAGGGCGAGCCGGTCCTCGTCGTCCCCACCCCCAGCGGGGTCCCCTTCACACAGACGCTCGCCGTGGAGCTCTCCACCAAGCCCTGGCTGGTGTTCACCCCGGCCCGCTACGAAGGCATCGACCGCCGCGTCATCGAGGAGTACGGCGACCGACTGGACGTCCGCGAGGTCTCCATCGGCGACTATGTCCTGGCCGGCGGGGAGGCCCCGGTACTGGTCATGGTCGAAGCGGTGGCCCGGCTGCTGCCCGGCGTCCTCGGCAACGCCGCCTCCCACCAGGACGACTCCTTCGCCCCCGGAGCGATGGCCGACCTCCTGGAGGGCCCCGTCTACACCAAGCCCCCCGAGTGGCGCGGCCGGGAGATCCCCGAGGTGCTGGTCAGCGGACACCACGGCAAGATCGCCCGCTGGCGTCGCGACCAGGCCCTGCGCCGGACCGACCGCAATCGCCCGGACCTGATCGAGCGCACCGACCCCGCCGCGTTCGACAAGCACGACCGCGCGATGCTCGCCGCGCTGGGCTGGTCAGAGGGCGAGGACGGCCGATTTGGGCGTACGAGCGGGGCCGTGGAAGAATAGGCCGCTGCTGTCTGCGTCCGGCGCGCGCCCCTGCCACAGGGGGAACGACGCCCGCCCGACGGAACGGCACCCGAACCAACTCTTCCGATATCCCGTTGATGACCTGTGGCATCAGCGAAGAAAGCAGACGACATGTCTCACCTGCTCGACACCGTCGACTCCGCATCGCTGCGCAGCGACGTCCCGGCCTTCCGCCCGGGTGACACCGTCAACGTCCACGTCCGCGTCATCGAGGGCAACCGCTCCCGTGTGCAGCAGTTCAAGGGCGTCGTCATCCGCCGTCAGGGCGCCGGCGTGCGCGAGACCTTCACGGTCCGCAAGGTCAGCTTCTCCGTCGGCGTCGAGCGCACCTTCCCGGTGCACACCCCGATCGTTGAGAAGATCGAGGTCGTGACCCGCGGTGACGTCCGTCGCGCCAAGCTGTACTACCTCCGCGAGCTGCGCGGCAAGGCCGCCAAGATCAAGGAGAAGCGCGACAGCTGAGCCGTTCCCCAGGCGCGATTTTTTGCGCCCGGGCAACGCAAAGCCCCTCTCGTGTCCGGTGTCCGGATGCCGCCGGATAGGCTCAGGGCCCGATGGACACCGACGCACAACTCACGGAGCGCGACTCCTCTCCCACCCCCCACACGGGGTCGGAGCAGGGGTCGCGCTCCGCGCGTTTGCTCGCCCGTACGGCCGGTCTGCGCCGCCGGCCGGTCGCCCTGCTCGCGGCCTGCCTGGCGTTCGTCCTGGTGCTGAGCGCCTTTGTTGCGCAGCCCTTCCTGATCCCCAGCTCCTCGATGGAGAACACCCTGCACATCGGGGACCGGGTGCTGGTCAACAAGCTGGCGTACCGTTTCGGCAGCGCGCCGGCCCGGGGCGATGTGGTGGTGTTCGACGGCACTGGGTCTTTCGTTCACAGGGAGCAGGGGGAGAATCCCGTCGCGGGACTGCTGCGTGGCGCCGGTGCGGCGCTGGGGCTGGCCCCGCCCGCCGAGACCGACTACGTCAAGCGCGTGATCGGTATTGGCGGCGACCACGTGACCTGCTGCGACAGACGGGGGCGGATCGAAGTGAACGGTGAGCCCGTGAGCGAGGGCTATCTCCACCCGGGGGACGCACCGTCCTCGGTGGATTTCGACGTCGTGGTGCCGGAGGGGAAGCTGTGGGTCATGGGGGATCACCGTGCCAAATCAAGTGACTCCCGCGACCACCTCGGCGACCCGGGCGGCGGCACCGTCCCCGTCGACAAGGTCATCGGCCGGGCCGACCTGATCACCTGGCCGGTCAGCCGCTGGCGCACCCTGCACACACCGGCGGCCTTCGACCGGATACCGGCCGCGGCGGGCCCCCATGGGTAGCCGCGGACGCCCCCGCCACGGGCGGCGGGGCGCCGAGCGGCCGACGCGCAGCACCGCGGGCACGCGGGACACCGCCTCCGGGGATTCCTACGGCACCTCTACGGGGTCCTACGGCGCGTCCGCGGGGTCCAACGGCACGTCCGGGAACTCCTTCGACACCTCCGTGGGCCCCAGGGACTCCTACGGGGCCGCCACCTCCGGTCGGGCCCCCGACGCTCCCCGGGACATCGAAGGCGACGCACCCGGCGCCGGCAGGGGGACCAAACCCCGCCGGCCGCCGACCGGACGGGCCGAGCGGCGGCGCCAGGCCAAGCGCATCAAGCGCCGCAGGCAGCGCTCCTACCTCAAGGAAATCCCCATCCTCATCGGGGTGGCGCTGGCCATCGCCCTGGTGCTGAAGACCTTTCTGGTCCAGGCGTTCGTCATCCCGTCCGGCTCCATGGAGCAGACGATCAAGATCGGCGACCGGGTGCTGGTCGACAAGCTCACCCCCTGGTTCGGCTCCAAGCCCGAGCGCGGAGACGTGGTCGTCTTCAAGGACCCCGGTGGCTGGCTCAAGGGCGAGCAGCGGCAGCCCACTGGTGACGGAGGCGCCTTCCAGCCGGTCAAGGACGCCATGACCTTCATCGGGCTGTTGCCGTCGGCCGACGAGCAGGACCTGATCAAGCGCGTGGTGGCGGTCGGCGGCGACACCGTCAAGTGCTGCGACAAACAGGGCCGGGTCACCGTCAACGGCACTCCCCTGACCGAGCCGTACATCCATCCGGGCAACCCGCCCTCGCTGCTGAAGTTCACCGTGAACGTCCCCACCGGGCGGATCTTCGTCATGGGCGACCACCGCTCGGACTCCGCCGATTCGCGCTTCCACCTCGACGAGCCGTACCGTGGCACGGTCTCGGAGAGCAATGTCGTCGGCCGCGCGGTGGTGATCGCCTGGCCCTTCAGCCACTGGCGGCGCCTCGAAGAGCCGGACACATTTGCGACCGTCCACGACGCGCCGGGCGCCAAGGCCTCAGCGGCGGCCGGGCCGCATAGGGTGTCACCCGACAGTTTGACCGTACTCCCGACCCCTGCGGAACTCCCGCTCGTTATGGGAGTGGTGGGCCTGCACCGGTTGACGGGTGGGCGAGTCCGTGGAGTGAGGAGCAGATGTGGGGGACTTGGCGGTCGGCGCGCGGTCCGGAACCGGAGAGCCCGAAGAGCCGGCAGGGCGCGGTGAGACCCCGCAGCCTGCGGCGAGTTCCGTGCATCAGTCGCAGACCCAGTCGGAGCAGGATGCCGGGGCGCGAGCGCAGCACTCGGTGCCGCTGGACAAGCCCGGTACGTCCGGAACGTCCGCTACGTTGGACGCAGCAGCGGGCGAGGAGGCGGACGGCAGCATGAAGCAGGCCAAGAAGCCGCGCGCCTTCTGGAAGGAGCTGCCGATCCTCGTCGGCATCGCGCTGCTCCTGGCACTGCTGATCAAGACCTTCCTGGTGCAGGCGTTCTCCATCCCGTCCGACTCGATGCAGGACACCCTGCAGCGCGGGGACCGGGTGCTGGTCGACAAGCTGACGCCGTGGTTCGGCTCCAAGCCGCAGCGCGGCGAGGTCGTGGTCTTCCACGACCCGGGCGGCTGGCTGAACGAGACCCCGACCCCCGAGCCCAACCCCGTTCAGAAGGTCCTCAGCTTCATCGGCCTGATGCCGTCGGCAGAGGAGAAGGACCTGATCAAGCGGGTGATCGCGGTCGGCGGCGACACCGTGGAATGCCACGGCAGCGGCCCGGTGAAGGTCAATGGCAAGGCGCTCAAGGAAGACTCGTACATCTTCCCCGGTGTCACGCCCTGTGGTGACCGTGCGTTCGGCCCGATTCACGTCCCCGAGGGCCGGATCTGGGTGATGGGCGACCACCGCGACGACTCCCTGGACTCCCGCTACCACCAGAACCTCAAGGGGAACGGCACGGTCTCGGAGAACGAGGTCGTCGGCCGGGCGTTCACCATCGCCTGGCCGGTGAACCGTTGGTCGACCCTGCCCGTACCGGACACCTTCGACCAGCCCGGGATCAACAAGGCAATGGCGGCGGCTCCGGCCGCTCTCGGACTGGCCGGTGCGGTTCCTCTGGTGATCTGGCGTCGCCGAAGGCTGACCGGGAGCCGTAACCCCAGGTAAGGTGCCGTCCCGGATCTTCGACGCGGGCCCGGTCCGCGGGGTGGGAGCTGGGAATGAGCAGCAGTACGGAACGCAGGACCGAGGGCCGCGGACGGACGACGGGCAGTGTGCTGTCCGGTCTGGCCGTGGCCCTCGGCTGCGTGCTGTTCCTGGGCGGCTTCATATGGGCAGCGCTGATCTACCGCCCGTATACCGTGCCGACCGATTCGATGTCGCCGACGATCGCCGCCGGGGCCCGGGTCATCGCCGAGAAGGTGGGCGGCGCCGAGGTGCGCCGGGGCGACATCGTCGTCTTCAAGGACTCCGTGTGGGGCTCGGTCCCCATGGTCAAGCGCGTCGTCGGCGTCGGCGGCGACAAGGTCACCTGCTGCACCAAGCAGGGCCGGCTCACCGTCAACGGAACCCCCGTCGAGGAACCGTATCTGCAGGGCAGCGGGCCCGCCTCACCCATCGGGTTCAAGGCCAAGGTCCCCACCGGCCAACTCTTCCTGCTCGGCGACCACCGCAGCGACTCCCTCGACTCCCGCGTCCACCTCACCGACGGCGACCACGGCTCCGTACCGCGCAGCGCCGTCCAGGCCCGGGTCGACGCCCGCGCCTGGCCCCTGGGCAGCGCCGGCATGATGCAGCGCCCGTCCGCCTTCGCCGCTTTCCCGGGCGGCACCTCCCGGCCCGGCCCGCTGCAGCCGATCACCCTCGCCGTGCTCGCCGGCGCGGTCCTCATCCTGGGCGGCGCGGCCCACGGGCCGATCGCGCGGCGCAGGGCGCGCAGCCGTGCCTGAGGAGCAGCGGCCCGGCCGGGGCGCTGAGCGCACGCGGCGGGGCGCCGGGAAGCCGGAGCCCGAGGGCGTACGCCGGGTCTCGCGGCTGGTGCTGCTCGACCCCGACGACCGGATCCTGCTGCTCCACGGTTTCGAACCGGAGTCCCCGGCCACGACCTGGTGGTTCACACCGGGCGGCGGTCTGGAAGGCGATGAGACCCGCGAGGAGGCGGCGCTCCGTGAGCTCGCCGAGGAGACCGGGATCAGCGACGCCGTCCTCGGGCCCGTTCTGTGGAAACGCCGTTGCGCCTTCCCCTTCGACGGGCGGCAATGGGAGCAGGACGAGTGGTACTACCTGGCCAGAACCGACCGGACTGCCACCCACACCGGCGGGCACACGGACCTGGAACGACGCAGCGTCTCGGAGCTCAGGTGGTGGACTGTGGAGGAACTGTCGGTGTGCCGTGAGACCGTGTACCCGACCAGACTCGTCGAGCTGCTGCGCACGCTGCTCGACGAAGGGCCCCCTAATGCGCCGGTGCACCTGGAGACCGAGAGGGCCTGACGCACAATAGGGGGACGCACGGCTGAAGGGGATCTGCCATGAGTGCCGAGGACCTCGAAAAGTACGAGACCGAGATGGAGCTGAAGCTCTACCGGGAGTACCGCGACGTCGTCGGACTGTTCAAATACGTGATCGAGACCGAGCGGCGCTTCTACCTCACCAATGACTACGAGATGCAGGTGCACTCCGTTCAGGGCGAGGTCTTCTTCGAGGTGTCGATGGCCGATGCCTGGGTCTGGGACATGTACCGGCCGGCCCGCTTCGTGAAGCAGGTGCGCGTCCTGACGTTCAAGGACGTGAACATCGAGGAGCTGAACAAGAGCGACCTCGATCTCCCGGGGAGCTGATCCGGGGGAGGCGCTGGGTCGGCGGAGGTACCGATCCTGCGGAAGTACTGGCCCGGCAGAGGCCCTGGCCTGGCCGGGGGCTCTGTGGCTCTGTGGCGCCGGCCGGGGATGTGGTCGGCGCGCGGGTCGGGTGAGGTGCTGGTGGGGTTGGGTGCCGACGCGGGCGAGGTGCGGCGGGTGCGGGGTGCCAATGCGGACGAGGTCGGGTGCGGTCTGAGAGTGGGCCGACGGCAGCATGGCGTCGGATCCTCGTGTCACGCCGAGGGACTCGTTCACCCGCACGGATGACGGAGTTATCCACAATCGGCTCGCTGTCCACCAAGATCCAATGCATCGCCGTGGGGGCGTCACAGTCGGTGCCGGAGGTGGTACCGCATGAACGCCACACGCACCGGCCGCCGGGCCGCGCACACCACGCAGACCAAGGCCAACGTACGGAGCCCTGCAGCGTACGCAGCGGAGTCCAGCGGCGAGGGCAACGCACGCCGCGACCACGAGCACGGCGCAGGGCGCGACCCCGATTACGAGGCGAAAACCAGTTGCGAGTACGGCGCGGAGCCCGGCCGTGAGCGCGGAGCGGGGTCCGGCGGTCGGTACGGAGCGGCGAAGGCCGCAGACCGGGCCACACGCAAGGCCGCCGCAGGCCAGGCTGCGGGAGAGACCTCGGGACAGACCTCAGGAGAGACCTCGGGAAAGATCGCGAGTGAGGCCGTACGCGAGGCTGCGGGGCGGGTCGTCGGCGAGGCCACCGTGGACGAGGACCACGCGGCGCCGACAGGCGGGGCGCCGAACGGCGAAGCTGCCGGAAAGATCACCGCAGGCACCGGCGCGAGGACTGCCGCAAGGGCCGGCATCGGAACCACTACACCGACCGCACCACTGATCAGCCACCCATCGGAACCCCAGGCCGACTCCCCACCCGAGATCCCACTCGACCCATCGTCCTGCGTCCGGACACCGCAACAGCGTCGAACGCCACACCGCGGCCGCCGTCCCGGCCGACCGCGTGCGGCATCCGCCCGCCGGCCCGCCACCGCCGTCGACATCCGACGCCGAGCCCTCGGCCGCTACGGCGAGGACCTGGCCGTCAGAAGGCTCACCGAAGCCGGCATGCGCATTCTGGGCCGCAACTGGCGCTGCCGCGAAGGCGAGATCGACATCGTTGCGGCGGACGGCGACGCCCTGGTGATCTGCGAGGTCAAGACCCGCCGCGCAGGCCGGTTCGAACACCCCATGGCGGCGGTACGCCCCGAGAAGGCCGCCCGGCTGCGCCGGCTCGCCGAACGCTGGCTGGAACGGCACGGTGGCCCGCCACCCGGCGGCGTACGGATCGACGTCATCGGCGTCCAGCTCCCCGCCCGCGGCGCCCCCGTCGTCCAGCATGCACGCGGGGTGGCCTGATGGGATTCGCCCGCACCTGCTCCGTCGCCCTGGTCGGCGTCGAAGGCGTCGTCGTCGAGGTCCAGGCGGATCTGGAACCCGGTGTCGCGGCCTTCACCCTCGTCGGCCTCCCCGACAAGAGCCTCATCGAATCCCGCGACCGGGTCCGTGCCGCCGTGGTGAACTCCGGAGCCGAGTGGCCCCAGAAGAAGCTCACCGTCGGCCTCAGCCCGGCCGCGGTCCCCAAGGGCGGCAGCGGATTCGACCTGGCCGTGGCCTGCGCCGTCCTTGGCGCCGCCGAGCGCCTCGACCCCCGCGAGCTCACCGACCTGATGATGATCGGCGAACTGGGCCTGGACGGCCGCGTCCGCCCCGTACGCGGCGTGCTGCCCGCCGTGCTCGCCGCCGCAGACGCCGGATACCGCCAGGTCGTGGTGCCGGAGCGGACCGTCGCCGAGGCCTCCCTCGTCCCCGGCATCTCGGTCCTCGGTGTCCGCAGTCTGCGGCAGCTGATCGCCGTCCTCGCCGACGAACCGGTCCCCGAAGAGGAGGAGCCGCTGGAGGAGGGCCGCCCCGACCCACTGCTGGCCGGACTGGTCGTCCCCGGCACCGGCGTCGGCGCGGGCCTGCCCCGTGGGGACCACGTCCCCGACCTCGCCGACGTCGCAGGCCAGCACAGCGCCCGACGCGCCCTGGAGGTGGCCGCGGCAGGACGTCACCACGTCTTCTTCAAAGGCCCGCCCGGCGCCGGCAAAACCATGCTCGCCGAACGCCTCCCCGGGCTACTGCCTCCCCTGTCCCAGAAGGAGTCCCTGGAAGTCACCGCCGTCCACTCGGTGGCCGGCACCCTCCCGCCGGGACAACCACTGGTCCAGCGCCCGCCCTACTGCGCCCCGCACCACTCCGCGACCATGGCCTCCCTCGTGGGTGGCGGCAGCGGACTGCCCCGCCCCGGAGCCGTATCCCTCGCCCACCACGGCGTGCTCTTCATGGACGAGGCCGCCGAATGCAGCCCCAGAGTCCTGGACGCTCTACGGCAGCCGCTGGAATCCGGCCAGGTAGTCGTCGCCCGGGCCGCCGCCATGCTGCGCATGCCGGCCCGGTTCCTGCTCGCCCTCGCGGCCAATCCGTGCCCCTGCGGACGGCACGGCACCACCGCCGGAGGCTGTGAATGCCGTCCGTCCGCCATCCGCCGCTACCGCGCCCGCCTCTCCGGACCGCTGATGGACCGCGTGGACCTGCGAATCGCCGTCGAACCGGTCGCCCGCTCCGAGCTGGTCGCGCTCGGCCAAGGAGCCGAAACCACCGCGACCGTCGCCGCACGCGTACGAGCCGCCCGTGAACGCGCAACGGCCCGCCTCGCCGGTACCCCATGGCGCACCAACAGCGAAATTCCCGGCCATGAACTCAGAACCCGCTGGCAGGTCCACCCCGGCGCACTGGCCCAAGCCGAACGCGATCTTGAATGCGGCCTGCTCACCGCCCGCGGCCTCGACCGCGTCCTGCGCGTCGCCTGGACCGCCGCCGACCTGGCCGGCCACGACCGCCCCACCGCCGAGGACGTCAACTGGGCCCTGGAACTCCGCACCGGTGTCCGCCGCGGCTCGCTCACCGTCGCGGCCGGCGGCGGAAGCACCTCCAACGACGCAGACGGCCAGGAGACCGCCGCCGCGCGGCCGCCTGGTGCACGGGGGTGAGCCATGAACGACATCGACACATGGGGCTTTGCCACCGGCCGACCACCGGCACAGTCACCGAGTACCCAGTCGGCCGCCCGGCGCCACGAACCACAGCGCACGGCACGCGCCGCACTCACCCGGATCGTCGAACCAGGCGACGAAACCGCCGGGCGTTGGCTGCGCGAGATGGGCCCGGTGGCCCTGTGGCACGCCCTCGCCGACGAAGATGCCGACCCGCCGGCCGGCGCCCGCCCTGCCAAGATCGCCGGCCTGCGGCTGCGCGCGGCCCGGGCCCGCCCCGCCGAAGACCTCGCCACCGTCGCCTCCCTCGGTGGCCGCTTCCTCTGTCCCGGGGACGACGAGTGGCCCGGCCAGCTCGACGACCTCGGTGACGCTCGCCCCATCGGCCTCTGGGTGCGTGGCCGAGCCAACCTCCGGCTCTGGGCGCTGCGCTCCGTCGCCGTCGTCGGCGCCCGCGCCTGCACCGAATACGGAGCCCACCTCGCCGCCACCCTGGGAGCCGGCCTCGCCGACCGCGGCTGGACCGTCGCCTCCGGAGCCGCCTACGGCATCGACGGCGCCGCCCACCGCGGCACGCTGGCCGCGGACGGCGCCACCATCGCGGTCCTCGCCTCCGGCATCGACCACGCCTACCCACGCGGCCACACCGAGCTGATCGGCCGGATCGCCGAACAAGGCCTGGTGGTCGCCGAATTACCACCCGGAGACCACCCCACCCGCAGCCGCTTCATCCAACGCAACCGGGTGATCGCCGCGCTCACCCGGGGCACCGTCGTCGTGGAGGCCGAACTCCGCAGCGGTTCCCTGGTCACCGCCCGTCGCGCCCTCGCCCTCGGACGCTTCACCATGGGTATGCCGGGCCCCGTCACCAGCGCCCTCTCAGCCGGAGTCCATCAACTCCTGCGCGGCGAGGCCACCGTGGTCACCGATGCTGACGAGGTCATCGAACTCGTCGGCAGCATCGGCGACCTTGCCCCCGAACGGCGCGGACCGGCCCTCGTACGCGACCTCCTGGACCCCGTCGCAGCCCGAGTTCTGGAGGCGCTGCCCGCCCGCGGTGCGGCAGGCGCCACGCACCTGGCACGGGAAGCCGGCACACCCCACGAACTCACCCACACCAAGCTGCTGGAGCTACAGGCTTTGGGATTCGTTCAAAGGTACGGCGACCGCTGGGAGTTGGTGCGACGCGCCGAGGGGACCGACCGTTCCCGGCGAGGCGGTGCTTGACCTGGGGCGAACGGGTGAAAGGGTGAGGGGAATGACCGCAGAATCCAGATTTGCCACGCTTCGGGGTACGGGCCCGGCCCGTCGGGAGGCGGCAATTCGGCACAACGGGCGCGCGGGCCCACGCCTCCCGCGCCACCGTGTCCGTCCACACGGACCCCCGAATGCTTGCACCCGACACCGCATCCGGGTGTCGACACGCCGTACGAGGTAACCCTGAGGTGCGGGCAGCGGAACGTATCTGCGCACCACCGAACCTGCGCTCCTCGCGCACCGCAACACTCCGGTCACGCTACGCTCACAGGCACTTCAACCCTCATGCATCCATCCACCCGTGTCTCGGCAGAACGGCTCAAGGCGACGAATGCCCCAGCACACCTCCGGGTCTGACCGTGCGGCGGTGCCACCCGCCGCACGCGGCAGCGTGCGCCCCGCCCCACCCAGCTCCCTCGACGAGCTGTGGCGCTCCTACAAGGCGTCCGGCGACGGCCGGCTGCGGGAGCAGCTGATCCTGCACTACTCACCCTTGGTCAAGTACGTCGCCGGCCGCGTCAGTGTCGGACTGCCCCCCAACGTCGAACAGGCCGACTTCGTCTCCTCCGGAGTGTTCGGACTGATCGATGCCATCGAGAAGTTCGATCCCGAACGCTCCATCAAGTTCGAGACCTATGCCATCACCCGCATCCGCGGCGCGATGATCGACGAACTGCGGGCGCTCGACTGGATCCCACGCTCCGTACGGCAGAAGGCCCGCGCCGTTGAACGGGCTTATGCCACCCTCGAAGCCCAACTGCGCCGCACCCCCTCCGAGGCAGAGGTCGCCGACGAGATGGGCATCGCGCTGGAGGAACTCCACGGGGTCTTCAGCCAGCTGTCCCTGGCGAACGTGGTCGCCCTGGAAGAGCTGCTGCACGTCGGCGGTGAGGGCGGCGAACGCCTGAGCCTGATGGACACCCTGGAGGACACGGCCGCCGAGAACCCCGTCGAAATCGCCGAGGACCGCGAACTGAGACGGCTCCTCGCGCGCGCCATCAACACCCTCCCCGACCGTGAGAAGACCGTCGTCACCCTCTACTACTACGAGGGCCTCACGCTCGCCGAGATCGGGAATGTCCTGGGCGTCACGGAGAGCAGGGTCAGCCAGATCCACACCAAGTCCGTACTCCAGCTCCGGGCGAAGCTCGCCGACGTCGGACGCTGACACCGTCCGTTCGGGCCAGGTCCGCCCAGGCGAGGTCCGTCCAAGCCACGTCCGGCCGGCCGCGGTGTGTCGCGGGTGGAGTGCCATTGGTCGGGCGGCATCCGTAGAGTGGTGGCGTGCCCAGGATTCGAGCGGCCTCTGTGGCCGAGCACCGGACCATGCAGCGCGGCGCCCTGTTGGACGCCGCCCGCACCCTGCTGTCCGAAGGCGGAACGGAAGCCCTGACCTTCCCCGCCCTCGCCGAGCGCACCGGACTCGCGCGCTCCTCCGTGTACGAGTACTTCCGCTCCCGGGCGGCCGTCGTCGAAGAGCTGTGTGCGGTCGACTTCCCCGTATGGGCGGCCGAGGTCGAGGCGGCGATGAAGCGCGTCGACACGCCCGAGGAGAAGGTCGAGGCGTATGTGCGGCGGCAGCTGGCACTGGTCGGCGACCGGCGCCACCGGGCGGTCGTGGCCATCTCGGCCGGCGAACTGGACGCCGGCGCGCGTGAGAAGATCCGCGCTGCGCACGGCGGCCTCATCGCCATGATCGTCGAGGCTCTCACCGCCCTCGGCCACGAACAGCCCCGCCTCGCGGCCATGCTCCTTCAGGGCGTCGTCGATGCCGCGGTCCGCCGCATCGAACTGGGTGCCGCGGAAGAGCCGGACGACATCACGGAGGCAGCGGTCAGCATGGCGCTCCGTGGGGCCAGCCGGCGCTGAGCTTGGGGGCTTCCCCCGCCCCGCCCTCCCCCTCCCCCCACCTCCACCACCACACACCGTCGTTGGCCCCG